>NZ_LYVF01000068.1 GCF_001655685.1 Desulfotomaculum copahuensis | reverse complement strand
TCCTCGCGCTACTTAGATGTTTCAGTTCACGCGGTGTCCCTTCCTCATGGCTATGTGTTCACCATGGGATGCTTAAGTATTACCTTAAGCGGGTTTCCCCATTCGGAGATCTCCGGATCTGCGTCTGCTTGCGACTCCCCGGAGCGTTTCGCCGCTTGCTGCGTCCTTCTTCGGCTCTAAGTGCCTGGGCATCCACCATACGCCCTTTCTAACTTGACCTA
>NZ_LYVF01000067.1 GCF_001655685.1 Desulfotomaculum copahuensis | reverse complement strand
GAATAATTATTGAAAAGCGCACTGCTTTAGTGTAAACTAAAGCCAGAACCGGCAGAAAGTTGAGATGTATTCATGGCCCAAGAATTTGATTTGGTCATTAAGGCCCTGGCCGAACGATACCCGGCCCACTTCGTTCAACTGGTGCGCGGTGTACCTGCCGATAAGGTGGAGCGCCTGGAAAAAGAGGCCGTTGCTGTTAAGCGGGAATCGGATATACTTTTTAAGGTTACCGAAGAAGGCTATGAATATTTGATGGCTATTGAGGCCCAGACGCACGTTGACCGGAACATGCCCGGACGGTTGTTGGAGTACACAGCATTACAACACCGCGAGTTTAAGAA
>NZ_LYVF01000066.1 GCF_001655685.1 Desulfotomaculum copahuensis | reverse complement strand
GGGCGGTCCCGGGTGGAACCGCCGGTATATCCGGCGCCGGAGAAAGTGGTCCGTCCACCGTGGATCCGCAAGCGCTGTTGAACGGCAGCCCGGTTTCTACAATGGGGAAAAGCGGGCTGCAGAGCCGCATTGAGGCCAAATACATTGCCCGGCTGCAGTCCGTGGCCGGCGGCTTTCAGGGGCGTTTGAACGGTCTGGTGGGGGCGGCCTGGAATGAATATATTTCTGACCGGAAGCAGGGGAAGAAGGTATCCGTGCTGGCCCTGGCCGGCAAGTACATTCCGGCCGGCAACGATTTGGAAGCCCAGTGTGACGCGCAGTTTTACACCGTATTGGATCAGTTCAAAGCGGAATTGAGCCGGAACAACCTGCCCCTGGATACAGCCATCCAGGCCCAGCAGGCCTATGAACAAGCCAAGGCCGCCCGCAAACGCCAGCTTTTGTCCCGCGCCCTGGGCCTGTAGGGTATTAAAGCCCCCGTCCGGCAAGATGTCCGTTGTCCAGGGTGATTGTCCGCTGGCAGTGGGCGGCGACGGCCGGGTCGTGGGTGGTGATCAGGATGGTTTTGCCCGTTTCCCGGTTTAGTTTTTGCAGCAGGGCGACGATTTTTTGGCCGTTTGGCCGGTCCAGATTACCGGTGGGTTCATCGGCCAGGATTACCGGCGGATCCATGATTAATGCCCGGGCGACGGCCACCCGCTGCTGTTCGCCGCCGGAAAGCTGCCCGGGCCGGTTTTTTTCTTTGCCGGACAAGCCGACCAAAGCCAGCAACTCCCGGGCCCGCGCGCGTAGCCGGCGCGCTTCCCCAGGTCGGGGAATGGCCGGTACCAGTACGTTTTCCTGGGCGTTCAGGTTGGGCAGCAGGTGGTAGGATTGAAACACAAAACCGGTTTTATGCCTCCTGATGTTATATAGGGCGGATTCTGAAAGGGTGAACAGATCCACGCCGTCCAGGATAACCCTGCCGGTGGTGGGACGGTCCAGCCCGCCAAGGATATTAAGCAGTGTTGTTTTACCGCAGCCGGAAGGACCCATTACAGCCCAGAGGGCTCCTTTTTTTATGTCCAGGTTCAGGCCGTGCAGGGCGTTTACGGCCAGCCGGCCCCGGCCGTAGGTTTTACTCAAGCGCTCTATATGGATCAAAATCATATCAGCATCTCCCGATGAATGTGTTGACGGTTTCCGGAAGCCGGCAAAAAAGGGGCTGTTTCCACTTGTCCCCGGTGAGCGGCCGGGAAGCTCCGCTATTATCGTGAATAATTATATTGCATAGACACTTTTCCGGTCAACTTGACCGGCCGTTTGCGCTGCCGGCGTGAGATCGCCTGTAACCTCCGGTGGAAGATACCGGCCGGGGACGCCCGCATTCTTCAGCCCTGGCGGAAGATATCGGCCGGAGCGGCCTGTTTTGCCCGCCAGGCCGGATACAGGCCGCCGAAGGTGCCGGTGATTATTCCGGCGGCGGCCACCGCGGCCATTAATGACCGGTTGAGCACGATCATGTCCGGGAATACATAGCGCCGGACCAGGACGGCGCCCGCCCCGCCCAGTCCAAGACCCAGCGCCGCGCCGCACAGGCTGAGGATGAGTGATTCCATGAGCACCAGCATGACGATGTGCCGCCCCCGCCAGCCCACCGCCTTGAGGACGGCAAATTCCCGCATCCGTTCCAGTACCGACGCGGACATGATAATGGCGATGGACAGGCCGCCCGCCAAAGCGGCCACCAGCGAAACGGCTGTAAGGAACTTGTTCACGGTGTCCAGGGTTTCCCGCAGCGGATTGAGCAGGTCCCGTGGGATCACCACCTGTACGGGCGGGTTGCCCTGCCTGAAATGAGCGGTGATTTCCTTTTCCACCGCCGGAATCCGCTCCGGACTGTCCACCTGCACATCGATGCTGGAATACTTGTCCGGTGGAAAACGGGCGATTTTGCGTGCCAGGTCCGCCGGACCACAAAACGAGGTGTCGCTGATTTCATTGCCCGTTTCAAAAACGCCGGTTACCGTCAAGGTGAGTTGTTCCAGCCGGGGACCGTCCGGAACGATGAACCGGTATGAATGACCGGCGGTCATTTTTCCGTTGATAAAACCCAGAGAATCCTGCAGCCTTTTGCCGATGATAATTTCATTGTTCTTTACCGGGGCGCGACCGGCAATTATTTTTTTGAATGGCGAACCGGGACGGGCGGTTTCTTCACCGGTGTAACCGTTGAACGGCAAGATCAGGTTGGGGTCGTCAGCCGGCCGCAAGCTGGCCGCCACCCGGCCATATGCGTGCAACACGCCGGGCATTTGTCTGATCGCATCCAGGTAGCCCGCCGGCAACGGCGTGCCGCTGCTAAAGAACATGCCGCCGAAAATGGCGTCCCGGGGGGAGACCACCACCCGGCCGGCCAGGCCGGAAAAGGTTTTTTCCAGGCGGGCGTTTAGCCCGGCGGAAATAGCGAACAAAAAGGTCATCAGCGCGCATCCCAGCCCCACGCCTAAAATGGCCAGCAGGGAGATGCCCTTTTTCCGCCAGACGTTTCTTAGAGCAAAGAATAACATGTCAACCCTTCTTTTTATCCCCAAAGGAGACATATGGCTATTTTTAAGCTTCTTGGCGGATCAGTAAAACCCTTCCTAACAGGTATGAATTTTTTAAGTGCATCAACAAATGAAAAAAGGCGTCCGAACCGGAGCATTGGTGCGTTGGGGTACGGAGATCATCTAAAATATGGCTGCATGTTAAATATTGAATGTTGCAGGGTTTAACCGTCACGGTGCATGATGCATTCCGGGGGACAGGTGATTTCCGGAATGGCGCACTTATTATTCCTGATTTGGAACCATTTTATAGCTCAAGGAGTAATATGGAATAGAATAAACCCAGGGAAGGGAGTCATGAGCATGTCCGGGGAAGACAAGTTGATCCAGGATTTGCCGGCAGCGGATTTATCCGCGGCGGGAGAAGATGCGCAAGCCTCCGGATTTTTTACCGGAGCGACGGGGAAGTTGACGGAATTCCGTTTTAACGAGCCCTATGCTACTCCGTCCGCGCCGGCCGGCAACCTGGCCAGTGCAACCTTTGCCACCACCTTTATCCTGGTGGACGATCCGGGTGACCTGGTTTGGATCAATGCAACCATGAGCTGGTATGCCACCTTTACGGCCGCCGGTTCGGTAGATGTGATCTTTTCCATTGTCCGGGACGGTACACCCATTTATTCCATCACCCAGTCAGTGGCCAATCCCGTGGCAGCCGGCGCCACTGTATCCAACATAGCCAGGCTGCAGTATGTTGATCTGCCCCTGGCCGGCGTAAGCAAACCCACTCTCACTCCGGTAACCTATTCTTTATATGTTACCACTGCCACAGCGGTGGCCTTCAGCACCGGTCCGTTCACACTTTCCGTGGCCGAAATTGAACCCAACCGGCCGGGCATTTTTTAAACTGCAGACGGATTGAGCAGGCGGATTGAATTGTTAACTTTTAGCCAAAACAGAATCGATTCCCACCGGCCGGGGCATTTTGACCACATTAATCGATTTAGAAGCGGTTGGTTAGATTCTAAACCTGACCCGGACCGGAACGGCCGGGAGATTATTAATTTTATCGAAAGGGGATGCAGGTATGTCTGATGTGCAAGCTGCCCAGTTGATGGAGCGGGGCAGATTGACCGGGTTGCAGGTAACCGAACCGGCGGCTAAGTTCGGAACCATAACGCCGCCCATGGCTTTTCCGGTGGCGCCGGCCTTTACCACCCTGGCCACGGTGACCATTTTCGTGGACGACACCACCGACCGGGTGTGGTTGAACGGCACAGTGGGCTGGTATGCCAGTTTTACGGCCGTCGGGACGGTGGAGGCGACCTTTCAGATTCTACGCGGAACAACGGTGGTTTATCAAATCCGGCAGGCCATCACCTCATCGACCGCCATTCCCGCACCACCGCCGGCCCTGGTGTATAATATCGCCAATCTCGAACATATCGACGACACGCCGGTTACCGCTCCCGGTAACGTTACTTATACCCTGCAAGCGCAGGCCAGCGCCGCCGGGGCTTTTACCAGCGGCCCGGTTACTTTGACAGCGGCGGAAATTGAACCCAATGCCGTGCTTTAATCTAAAAGGAGGAACCGGGGACTATTCTCCGCCGCCGGAAACAACCGCGTAATATTATGGATGCCGTTTGAGGCAATATGCGATCCCAAAGAGAAAGGAGCATGTGGAATGAGCAGTCAAGCAAATGCCTCCGAATTTCCCTTCCCGGAACAGGGGAAGTTGACGGAGTTTGACTATAACATTGTCACCAGCACCTACGGCATCTCCACCGCCCCGGTGTTGCTGGCCTCTACAGTGGTGCTGGTTAACAATGCAAATAACCGGGTGTGGTTGAACGGTACAGTTGACTGGTCATATTCTTTTGCCGGCGGTTCGGGTACGGCCAGTGTTTTATTTGAAGTCCTGCGCGGAGATACGGTGATTTACTCGGCCATGCAGTCTATTGTTTCCGTGGTTACAGTAGGCGGTTTTATTGTATACAACCAGGCGCACTTGCAGCATGTGGATACCACGCCTGTTCCCGCCGCACAAACGCCGTTTACCGCTCCATTTACGCCGGTGCTCTATAAATTGCAGGCGCGTGTGCTCACCGCACCGGCCGGCGGCGGCATCACCAGCGCTCCGGCGGTGCTCACAGCGGCGGAAGTCATACCCAACAGTCCGGTAAGATTTTAACCGGGGCGGGATTGCACTTCCCGTAGTTATGAGAAAAGGCGCATACCGGCGGCTAACCGTCCGCCGGTATGCAACCGACCCGGGAACCGGCTTTCCGGGTTATTTTTCGGGCACATCTTGTGTAGGAAATTAACTTAAGCATTACCGTGGAACATAAATAACATATCCCAGCCTTTTAACGGCAGGGTCATAATTTTGACGGGCCGGCATTGTTTTAGATCCGGTGACATTTTTAGATCCGGGCGGTTGAGTTCCGCCGCGGGGATGTTTATAATTAAAGCATCCTTAGATTTTGTCGTAAATGAGGTTTGGTTATGCTCGATTATTTCGCCTGCTGGAACCAGTGGCTGGGACGGCGCATGTTTTTTGTGGTTTTGTCCGCATTGCTGGCCGGTTTTCTCATGCCGTTGCCCCACTCGCCGGTACTGGCTACGACTGCGGTGGCCCTGTTTGCCTATATGACTTTCATTACCGCCCTGGACACCGGTTTTAGGGATTTTTTTCACGTGCTGGCCCGGCCGTGGATTACTATTTGGATGCTGCTCTTGATTCACGTGGTGATGCCCCTGGTGGCCTGGGGCGCCGGTCTATTGTTTTACCCGCATGCCCCGCTGACGCGGCTGGGCTTTTTAATCGGCGCCGCCATTCCGATCGGGGTGACTTCCATAATCTGGACTTCGGTGGTACGCGGGGATGTGGCCCTGGCACTGGTGGCGGTCACCCTGGATACGCTGGTCAGTCCGCTGCTGCTGCCGGCTTTCATCGCCCTGGTGGCCGGCCGGGAAGTGCATGTGGATTATGTCCGCCTGCTGGTCGGTTTGTTGTGGATGGTGACCATCCCCAGCCTTGCCGGCATGGCGGTGAATGATCTCACCCGCCGGCGGTTGACTGGTTTTTCGCATTCCGTGGGCGGCTTCACCTCCAAGGTGGCTTTGTTTCTGGTGGTGTTCATCAACGCCGGCGCGGTGGCGCCGGAAATCAACTGGAACGCTTCGCTGTTAAAATTGCTGTTGGTTATTCTGCTGTTGGTTATGAGCGGGTATTACATCGGTTACGCCGGTTCCTTTGTTTTGAATGAGCGCCGGCGGGATACGGTGGCGGCCATGATTTACAACGTGGGCATGCGCAACATCAGCTTTGGTGCGGTGCTGGCGGTGGCCTATTTCCCGGCCGCTGTGGCCGTGCCGGTCACTCTGGCCATGATTTTCCAACAGCCGCTGGCAGCAGTCGTGTCCTATTTATTCAACCGCTTCGACCGTTCCGCGGCATGTGTCCCGGAGTTGACCCGGCGGTAATGCTTTCCCGTTCCCTTGCCAATAGCTTTTCCAGGACCAGGGTTACGACAATGCCGGACGGACTTACGGCTCGCAAGAAGGGAATTCATTTTACTATACGGTAACTAACAGCTCGCGCTTAAAAAAGGGGGCTCCCCAGTTGAGTTTTGAGAAAATCCCACCAAAAATTCTTGTTTTAATCAAAGGAGCCGGCGAGATGGCCACCGGTTGCGCCTACCGGCTGTGGCGGGCAGGGTTTGACGTTGTGATGACCGAACTGCCCCGGCCCCTTTGCATACGGCGCACGGTTTCCTTCGCCCAGGCGGTCTATACCGGCCGCCTGGCGGTGGAAGGAGTGCGTGCCGTACTGGTGAAAGCGGAAGAAATAACCGCCGTCCAGGCCGGCGGGGAAATCCCGGTCGTGATTGACCCGGCGGGCGAACTGGTGCGCAGCCTGCGTCCCTGGTGTGTGGTGGATGCCCGTCTGGCCAAAGTCAACCCGGGCACCAGCCGGGACGAAGCGGAACTGGTCATCGGTCTGGGACCGGGTTTTACGGCCGGGGAAGACGTGCACGTGGTAATAGAAACAGCCCGCGGACATTTTCTGGGCCGGACGATTTATGCCGGTGCCGCCCTGCCCAATACCGGCGTGCCGGGAGAAATCGCCGGCCGGTCGGGCGAGCGGGTACTGCGGGCCACTGGAGCGGGCACCTTTCAGCCGCTGGTGGAGATTGGCGCGCAGGTAAAAGCGGGGCAGCTGGTCGCCCGGTGCGATCAAAAGCCGGTCATAGCTGCCATCGACGGCCTGGTGCGGGGAATGCTTCACCCGGGGCTGGAAGTAAGCCCCGGGCTGAAAGTGGGAGACATCGACCCGCGCGGCGACCGGGACATGTGCTGTACGATATCTGAAAAGGCAAGAGCCGTCGGAGGCGGCGTGCTCGAAGCGGTGCTGGCCCGGTTGAGCGGCCGGGAACCGGTATCCACCGGGTTACCGGTATTGTTTACATCGTAGAAAGTAGCGGAATACAACCGGCTGGCTGGAACGATCGTGGTCCGGCGCGGGTAGGCACCGCATAATAAGGTCAATATCCCCTGGCGCGTTGAGTGCCGGGACCGCCGACCTGCCGGTGGCCGAAGAAGCGGCATTACCGCGGAAAATATGGGCAATGATGTGCGCAAGGCTTATAATGCGGGAGTGGCCGGTATTCACCGGCTTCTGGACAAACTGGACCTGATCCGCCGGACGCATGTGATCATTGTGGTGGCGGGCATGGAAGGAGGAGCTTTGGCCGGCGTGGCCGGAGGGCTTGCCGGGCAGCCTGTTATCGCCGTTTCCACCAGTGTGGGCTACTGGGCCAGCCTTAACGGGCTTTCGGCCCCTCCTGTGGCGTGCTGGACAGCATTCAACATGTCTTCAATAAGCAAAAACTTATTCATGCCCAGAATATCATTCTGTCAGTTGCATGTCAATGATTGGCACAATGTGAGCGGTTATATCCCCGCCGCTCAAACACGGCAAAGATCCTTATCAGTAAGTACGGGCTGCCGCCGGTCCCGGCCCGGGGTCGCTCGAATATGAACTGGTTACCGTCACCTACAGGCCGAAACCGGACGGCGGCGGGCCGGACGATCCCTTTGGCCATTGAAAGAAGTATAGCGCAATCTGAAAAGTGAATAAGAAATCTCTGCCCCGCGCAAAGGTTAAATGGAGGTAAGAAGCAGCTACAGACAGGTCGATAAGACTATCATAAAATTATGGAACTATTAACCATCAGCAAGGCAGCAAAAAAGTT
>NZ_LYVF01000065.1 GCF_001655685.1 Desulfotomaculum copahuensis | reverse complement strand
GGTCAAGTCCTCGACTTATTAGTACCGGTCAGCTGAAAGTATTTCTACTCTTACACCTCCGGCCTATCTACCTCGTCTTCTTCAAGGTGTCTTACTCCTTTCGGATGGGAAATCTTATCTTGAGGTGGGTTTCACGCTTAGATGCTTTCAGCGTTTATCCCTTCCAAACTTGGCTACCCAGCTGTGCAAAAGGCTTTGCAACTGGTACACCATCGGTTTGTCCACCCCGGTCCTCTCGTACTAAGGGCAGATCCTCTCAAATTTCCTGCGCCCGCGACGGATAGGGACCGAACTGTCTCACGACGTTCTGAACCCAGCTCGCGTACCGCTTTAATGGGCGAACAGCCCAACCCTTGGGACCTACTTCAGCCCCAGGATGCGATGAGCCGACATCGAGGTGCCAAACCTCCCCGTCGATGTGGACTCTTGGGGGAGATCAGCCTGTTATCCCCAGGGTAGCTTTTATCCGTTGAGCGACGGCAATCCCATTCTCTACCGCCGGATCACTAAGCCCGACTTTCGTCCCTGCTCGAATTGTCTTTCTCGCAGTTAGGCTACCTTCTGCCTTTGCACTCTTTCGCGCGATTTCCTTCCGCGCTGAGGTAACCTTTGGACGCCTCCGTTACTTTTTAGGAGGCGACCGCCCCAGTCAAACTGCCCGCCTGTCAGTGTCCATATGCCGGTTTACGGCTCCTATGTTAGAATTTCGGTAATATCAGGGTGGTATCCCAACGTTGGCTCCATATAGGCTGGCGCCCATATTTCTCCGCCTCCCACCTATCCTGTACAGATATTACTAAAATTCAGTGACAAGCTGCAGTAAAGCTCCATGGGGTCTTTCTGTCCTGTCGCGGGTAACTCGCATCTTCACGAGTACTACAATTTCACCGGGTCCCCCTTCAAGACAGCGCCCAAGTCGTTACGCCTTTCGTGCAGGTCGGAACTTACCCGACAAGGAATTTCGCTACCTTAGGACCGTTATAGTTACGGCCGCCGTTTACTGGGGCTTAAGTTCAGAGCTT
>NZ_LYVF01000064.1 GCF_001655685.1 Desulfotomaculum copahuensis | reverse complement strand
ATTGATGTTAGCCTACCTATGAGGAATTGAAACCCAAATCGGGAATTGAAACATAGGAAAAGGAGAAAAGATGTTAGCCTACCTATGAGGAATTGAAACCGTACGGGCGATGACGGACCTATTACCCTGAGGGAGATGTTAGCCTACCTATGAGGAATTGAAACATGGTTGTTCCTGCCAAGCCTTTCAGGACATCCAACGATGTTAGCCTACCTATGAGGAATTGAAACCCAGTCAGTGGGTAGACATCAACCTGACATATGATGATGTTAGCCTACCTATGAGGAATTGAAACTGGGGCGTAAACCGTATTTCTTGACGGAAGCGGCATGATGTTAGCCTACCTATGAGGAATTGAAACAACTCAAGGGAAGCGCCAATAAACTCTCCCCATTCATGATGTTAGCCTACCTATGAGGAATTGAAACAGGACGTGATGACATACATTCTTAGGTTGGCACGTGATGTTAGCCTACCTATGAGGAATTGAAACCAAGTTCCGGAGCATCCGGTGCAAGATGTATTACAAGATGTTAGCCTACCTATGAGGAATTGAAACACTACATACCGCAGGGTATTGAGCAGGTTTTGCCCGATGTTAGCCTACCTATGAGGAATTGAA
>NZ_LYVF01000063.1 GCF_001655685.1 Desulfotomaculum copahuensis | reverse complement strand
AGTTCACAGTTGCACAGGCCCGGCCGGTATTCACCTTCGCCGGGCAGGGGGCAACACCCCTCCCCGCTCCGGGCAAGCATCTGCATGATTTTATAGCGGATGGGGTCGCTTAAAGCCTTAGTGATTTTAATATTATCAACCATGGATTGATCATATCAAATGTTTTTGATATGATCAACTGTAATTTTAACCGGGATGAAGTTGGAAAGTCGCGTTACACGGAAGCGGACTGGCGGGCCATCCATGTGCAGGAAATGAGCATTTACCGGCGGGTGGCGGCCGCCATGGATGCGGGTAAGGGCCCGGCGGACACTGAAGTGCAGGAAGCCATCGGGGAACGCTACCGGGAGATCAACGAGCGGTACTACACCTGCACCCCGCAGATCTTCCGGGGTCTGGGGGAAATGTATGTGGCCGACAGTCGCTTCACTGCATTTTACGAACGGATGCGCCCGGGGATGGCGGAGTTCATGCGGCGGGCTATGGCCATCTACAGTGACAGCCTGCCATGATTTACTTTCCTCGTTTCATTCTTTCACTTTATAGTACTCTATCTGCAAATGGTATCTTGCATATAAGATAAGCAACTGCGAAACAGACCGGGATTCCGATTAACGCCGCCAAACCATATTTCAGTAACTGCTCCGGGTGGATACCGCGTAGTGAAATGGCAATAAAGACGATGATTGGAACATGAATAACATATACTGTGAAAGAATGTTTGGACAAAAACTGTGCGAATCCTCTTTGATGATTGAAAAAGTGCCGGAAAAAAGTCAAGAGGCAAAGACTGATTCCAACCGAGAATATGGAATCCCATAGCGCATAAACCCCTGATTGCCAATGCCCGCCGCCAAGGAAAGCGCTTTTGCCGCTAAGTGCAAGAGGAAATAGAATGATCGTGGAAACAATTGCAAGAATGAAACCTACTATTCCGAGCTTGCTCGGAATAGTTTTAAACCAGTTGCGCCGGGATGCAATTATACCGACCATGAAAAAACTAAGGTATTGCGGGAGATAAGCCAATGATGGGAAGCCAAGTATCGGCATGCCAAATGGTATAATAATCCGCAAAAGATAGCTGATGATTGCCAACCCAAGGATGAAGACTACAATGAAGCGTAATTTCGGTGGTTTGCATTCTTTCGCTGGATAAGCAGTCTTATTTTTTATAAATAGGCGGAACAGCACATAACATAAATCAAAGATAAGGAGCATAGCAACAAACCAGAGGGGCCCCATCGTAAATGGCGTTGTCAATTTATATTGAGAGGAAGGCGTATTCTGTGCGAGAAACCAAGAAAGAGGGCTAAGGAGGAAATAAAAGAGAAGCAATGGGACGCCCAGACGCAGTAACCTGTCTTTTAGAAACGTAATTTTTCCTTTACGATCAAATGATCGAGGCGTAAAATGGCCCGAAAGTAAAAAGAAAAAGCCCATAAAATATGCCTGATTGAGCAGTTGGAATATCACTAAAATAGTCTTTGCCGCTAAGTCTTTCGATGGTTCCAGGTAGTAGAATGCAGTATTTGCTGCATAGATTACAGCCAAATGATACAGAACGACTAAAACGGAAAGCACAATACGCAAGTTATCGACGAAAAATAGGCGTTCTGACGATCTATTTGGTGAAATATTAGACATATGTTAACCTTTCTCTCTATTCCAAATGAAAATCTTCGCCAGGTTTTAAAAATTCGAATCCCTGGCTTTATCGAAATCCTATGTTTCTTTACGAGTCGCATAATCGAATAATGACGCTATTTCGCGCGCATATAAGGTCATGTCTAGTTATAATTTGAATATAAGGGACGGTCGAAAAAAGTCCTGGGAAAAACTATTTTTCGACCGTGACTCCAATATGGATCAGTTCCTAATTTATTATTGGTAAATATTTATTAGGGAATTCGCACGACAGAAGCTTATTCTACTGCTTAATCTTCCCCTGCCGGTTCTTTTCCGGTTACCTTTTCCGGGCTGCCTTGACTGATGGAAGCCAATCCGGTAATGGTACCCAGTCCCATCGTCTCCACCGCCGTGCTGGGCACCACGATCAAAGCGCCTTTTTCTTTCAACCCTTCGTACAACATGTTCATCGCCCGCAGGTGCATGGCCACCGGGTTGTCCTGATAGGCCTGCGCTGCTTCGGCAAACTTTTGGGCAATTTCCGTTTCCGCCGTACCCAGGATAATCCGCGCCTTGCGCTCCCTTTCCGCCTGGGCTTCCCGGGACATGGCGTCCTGCAGATTATCCGGAATGATTACGTCCCGGATCTCCACCGATTGCACCGCTACGCCCCAGGGCTCGGTCCGCTGATCGATCACCTTGCGCAGTTCCTCGTCAATCCTATCCCGACCGGCCAGCATTTCTGAAAGCAGTGTCTTGCCGATGATATCCCGCAGCGCGGTTTGCGCCGCCCAGGCCACGGCCTCCCGGTAATTCTCCACCTCCAGGGCGGCTTTCTGGGCATCCCAAACCACCCAGAAGAGAACCGCATCCACGTCTACCGGCACAGTATCCTTGGTCAAAGTCTGCTCCGCGTTAAAAGGGGAGGCAATCACCCGCTGGTCAACCCAGGTGGGCACGGTGTCAATGACGGGGACAATCAGGAAAAAGCCCGGGCCGGCCAGACGGTGGAACTTCTCCAGACGCAATACCAAGGCTTTTTCCCACTGGCGGGCAATTTTTACGGCCGAGGCAACGAAAAGGGCAATTATGATCAAAATTATGGCCGGGGCGGGACTTTCAGCGCCAATTCCCCACCAGATGCCCAGCCCGGCAAGCAAGAGAAAAATGACCACTGACAGGCTGTTTGTATGCGACGGTTCCCGGCGGACGGTTTTCTTCTCCTGCTTTTCCTTTTTGGCAGTTTGCTTTTCATCGGCCATCCTGTCCAGCCTCCTTTAATTTTCTTTCCAGCAACATCATCACATCCCGCACGGTAAAACCCAAACCGGCCGCTTCCACCAGCAACCGGTCAACCAGCTTGGCCAGTACATCAAGGGATGGTGTATCATTTGCCGTGCTGCGCACAAAAGTCCCTTTGCCCTGGCGTGTGGCCAGCAGGCCTTCTTTTTCCAGTTCCGAGTAAACCCGGCTGACGGTATTCGGGTTTATTCTTAATTCAACGGCCAGCTGACGTACCGTGGGCAGCCGGTCACCCGGCTTAAGTCGCCCCGTAGCCACGGCGTACCTGATTTGTTCTTTGAGTTGCACATAAATGGGAATGCCGCTGTCTGTTTTTATTGTAAAGGGTAAATGACCATCACCCCCCGGTTAATACACAACCAGGATGTTACACCTATTGTACTAATAATATAATACAATACATGCGGGCAGTCAATAGCTTATTCCAGCTGTTCATCCTCCAAATATTGTTTATTACCCTGCACCAAAATTATTGACCGTTACAGAAAAAAAGAATCTGCCAGTGCATTCCAGTCACAGGCGTGCTTGTCATATTCGGCCTGCACCGGGTTGTAGCAGACAATGTAGCGGTCGGCGTCATGCCAGAATTCCTTGAAAAGTTTCAAACTCGAGTCAAAAATAAACCTATAGACAATCGCACTGCTATGTGTCGAGGGGATGGGTTTGCTCCCGGGGATTGTCGATCTTTTTGAAGAGGGCGCGGCCTCGGGGAAAGGCGTGCTTGAAGTGACGGGTAATGACGTAGCGGCTTTCTGCGACGATCTAATCAAGGATTCAAGAACCTACGCTGACACCTGTCAAGAATCTGTTGACCAGGAAGTTAGCAAGGCCATGAAAAAGTTTATGGATAAAACAAACAAAGGGATAGGGGGATATCGGGGTGGCAAAAGCAATTGAAGCGAAAGGACTGCGAAAGTCTTTCCAGGACACAGAAGTCCTAAAGGGCGTCGATTTTGAAGTAAAGCGAGGCGAGATTTTCGCCTTACTCGGCTCCAACGGCGCGGGCAAGACCACGACGGTCAACATCCTTTCCACACTTCTGAAATCTGACGGAGGAACCGCGAGCGTCTGCGGCTTTGACGTTTCGCGTCAGCCGGAAAAGGTGCGCGAAAATATCAGCCTGACCGGGCAGTTCGCCGCTGTGGACGAGATATTGACCGGACGGGAAAATATTTTACTGATCGCAAAGCTAAGGAGTGTTCCTAAACCAGCCCAAGTTGCCGACGGCCTGCTCAAGCGCTTTGGGCTTACTGACGCGGCAAACAAACGGGCAGGTATGTATTCCGGAGGCATGAAGCGCAGGCTGGATATAGCGATGAGCCTTGTGGGAGCGCCTGCCGTCATCTTTCTTGACGAGCCGACAACCGGGCTTGACCCGGAGGGGCGGCTTGAGGTCTGGAAAACCGTTAAGGAGCTTGCCGGCAGCGGCGTGACAATTCTGCTCACAACGCAGTATCTGGATGAAGCGGAACAGCTTGCCGACAAAATCGCGATCCTGAACGAGGGCAAAGTCATCGCTAACGGGACGCTTGAAGAACTCAAAAAGCTGTTCCAGCCCGCAAAAAAAGAATATATCGAAAAACAGCCAACACTAGAGGAGATTTTCCTCGCGATCATCGGTAAAGGAGGCCAAGCAAAATGAAAAACAAAGGGAAAAGTTGAATCAGGTGTGAAATATGTCAAGAGATCATTCCTGGCCGGCGAGGAATTTCCTTCACTGGCCTTTGCCAACGAGCAGACCCTAGCCTGGGTTAGGGAGGTTGCTGACCAGCGGATTCACGGCACTACCCACGAGCAGCCGGCGGTGCGCTTCCAGCGGGAAAACCTCCGTCCCTTTACCAGCAGGCCGCCATATGTTTTACAGGTCTGGCAGACGCGCAGGGTGGCCACCGACTGCCTGGTCTCCTACGCATCCATCCGTTACTCGGTGCCCTGGAGGTACGTGCATCAGACCGTCGAGTTGCAGGAACAGGGCGGCCTGATATCTATATACCATCAGGGAGTGCTGATCGCCACCCACCGCAAAGCGGAGGGCAAGTACCAGGTGATTATGGATATGGAGCACTACCGGGGCCTAACAGGTAAACATGATGCCAAGAGAATAGCTGCTCCTCTGCCGGAGGTCGAGGTCAGGAGTCTGGATGTTTACGCATCGCTGGCCGAGGGAGGTGCTCTCATTGGATAACCCGCAACTTCTCAGAATCCAAGAAAACCTCAAATTATTGAAACTAAACCGGACCGGTCAGCAACTCGAAATGCTGCTCCAGGAAGCGAGCAAAGAATGAGGTTAGCTACTCCGACTTTTTGGACAGGCTGCTGGAGGAAGAGATCTCCCTCAAGCAGGAGAAACAGGTATCCCTGAATACTGCCTTAGCCAAGTTTCCCTACATCAAGACCCTGGAGTCGTTCGATTTTTCATTCCAGCCGTCCATCGATCCGAAGATCATCCGCGAACTGGCTACATACTCCTTCATTGACAGGGCGGAGAATCTAGTTATGCTTGGCCCTCCGGGTGTCGGGAATTATCGAAAGTACTTCCTTATCGAAAAAAATATTCTGTTTTGCGCTTGATTGAACTGTTATAAACTTAATTTCTTGTGATAATATTCAGGATAGAATTAATAAATCTATTCTGGAGGTTATCAAAATGGCACATTTGATAACCAAGGAATTATCCGAAAAAGTATTGGAAGAGCTACAGAGGCTTAACTATTCGTATCACTCAATATGCAACTTCCGTGCTGCGTTAAGAAGGATACAAGCATTTGCCGAAGAAAAGGGGGAGCGCTATTTCAACGAAGATCTTGGCAGGCAGTATCTTTTGGAGCGTTACGATTGTAATGTAGACTATTATTCGGAAGCATGTCCACGGAACGCAAAAACCGCAATGCGTCAAGTTCGATTGCTCGGTGACTACCAATTACATGAGGTCGTCATACGCAGGATCATCAAAAAGAAAAACTATGTTAAGCCTCCGCAATTTGAAAAAGTGCTGACGGATTACGAAATTGAGTGCGAGAACAACCAATACTCAAAAAGGGGCATGCGAACGCGTTTGCATCGTCTATTCTTTTTTATCGACTATATCAATCTGCGAAAAATCATGGATGTGAACAACATTACGCCCGAAGTTATATCCGACTATGTAAAGACGATCTTCCATCATCACGAGAAAAGCATGTCGTCGATATTGACAACGTTACGTGTTTTTCTAAGGTATCTATACACGAACGGCTCAACAAAAACCGATTTGTCTTTATCGGTCCCAAAGTATACAAAATACTGGTACCCGGCAGTTCCTAGTATATGGAAGCCAGACGACGTAAAAAGAATGCTTGACGCAATCGACCGGGGTAACCCTACTGGAAAACGTGATTATGCAATACTTCTTCTTGTAGCAAAACTTGGCATCCGCGTTGGTGACATCAAAGGCTTGAAGCTTTCCCATCTGGATTGGCATGAAAATAGAATTCATTTCACTCAACAGAAAACAGGCACTGATGTGTCGTTTCCCATTTTAAACGATGTTGGACTGTTTGAAAAATGGCAGGCCTGTCAGCGATAACCCATATCTGTTTTTAAGAACCCGCGCGCCATACGACGCATTTGGAAAGAATGCCAATCTCCATAATATCATAAGCACCCATAAATTAAGACAGCA
>NZ_LYVF01000062.1 GCF_001655685.1 Desulfotomaculum copahuensis | reverse complement strand
ATTGTAGCCGAACCTGGCCAGTCTGTCTTTAAACTCAATGATTACCAGATCGATTTTGCCTTCGCGGGCCATTTTGAATATGCGGTCCAGACCTTTGCGTTTTTCATTACGTAGATAACCACCCGGTTGCCCCGGGGCTGGTTTTCGCCCAAAAGGCGCAAGATCTCGCTGCGCGGATACCGGCGCTGACCGGAGGGTGTGCGGATGCATTGGATTTTGCCGGCTTTTTCCCACCGGCGCAGGGTCATCGGCACCACGCCGAGAATTTCACATGCTTTACGCATTGGAAGGTAATTTTCCAGTTGATCCTTCATGATGAAAGTTTAGCATTGTTTAACGAATCAGTCAACTGCTAACTAGACCAGGGTAACCTTGCCGCCAACATCAGCGGCGGTTCTCAATCACATTTCCATTTATGGTATGCCGTTTTGACATTTCCCTGCACAACTATTTAATCACGGTAACCGGAATTTTGACATGATGAAGCACTTTGTATGTCACGCTGCCCAGCGCCATGGCGGCAAGCGGGTTGTGACCGCGACTGCCCATCACCACTTCGTCCATGCCTTCGTCCTGAATGTATTTGACAATTTCACTGCCCGGGTTGCCGGTGAGCAATACTGTTTTTACCGGCAGCCCGGCATCGCTGAATATTTTGGCGGCCTGGTTCAGTTTCTGGGCGAAGCGTTTGCGGCATTCCTCGCTTAGCCAGGTTTCGCTGATCATCTCACCCGCAAAATATATCGCGTCAAAACTACAGGCCACGGCAAGCAGCGTCACTTCCGCCTCCGGGTGGTTTCGGGCCATCTGGAGCACATGTTCCGCCGCCCGCATGGAGCTTGCCGAACCATCGACCGGAACGAGTATTTTCATGCACGTACACACTCCCTGGTATAAAATATACGGATGTATTATACAACAGATTGCTTTCCCCGGCCAGTTGTTCAAGGGAAAAAACCGGCCGTCCGGCGCATGCCCAATCCGGCCTTCTGTTTCCATTTTTTCTGCTCCATAAGATAACCGTCACATGGAGTAAAAAATAAATCAGCCCGGCAGGATTTCCTCTTGTTTTAAGAAACCTTGCCGGGCTTGGCTTTTCAGGTTTGGTGCGGCAGAGAGGACTTGAACCTCCACGGGCGTTACGCCCATAAGAACCTGAATCTTACGCGTCTGCCAATTCCGCCACTGCCGCAAGCTGTTCAATTTTTAATGGCAATTGTTATTATAGCATTTATCCGGCTGTCTGGCAAGGTTTTTTTCCTGCCTTCCGCTTGCCCGGCGGTGCGCAAACCGCCGTTACAGTTAATTAATATACACCATGCGTACCGGTCTGTCAAGCTGTAATTTTGAGAAATCCGGCGGAAAAAGCTATCGCTCAGAATGCATCCCGGGCGATGCGCGTCAGCTGGGCGAGGTTGCGGCAGGGGTAAACACGCCGGCAATAAGGGGCGTAAAGACTCAGGACGCTGTCTTCCCGCTCCCACTTTTCCTCCGGTGCCGGGTTGAGCCAGATCACCCGCCGGGCGCGCCGGCAGATTTCCCGGAAGTTTTCCGTGCCAGGCGGTTTATAATTATTGCGGGCGTCCCCCAGCACCAGCAGGGTGGTTTTGTTGTTGACAGCACCGGCATAAAAGCGCAGAAATTGTTCCCACACCGCGCCGTAATCGGAAAATCCCGTTTGCCAGATGCCCGTGCGGCGGATAATATTGCGTACGGCCCGGTCCTGATCGGGTTCCTTTAGATGAGCGGTAATTTCGGCCACGGCATCCACAAAGGCAAAAGTACGCACCGGGCGGAATTTGTGCTGCATGGCGTAGATGAGCAATAGCATGAACCGGCTGTAAGGGGCCACGGAACCGGAAAAATCGCACAACACGATTAGTTCCGGACGCTGCGGCAGGCGCTTCTGACAGTAAAGAATCAGCGGTACGCCCGCAGTGGCAACGGCCAGGCGCACGGTGCGGCGCATATCCACCGGTCCGCGGCGGGATGGTGCGCGGCGGTAACCCGGGCGGGTGGCCAGACGGCGGCCCAGGCGCACCAGCAGTCGTCTCATCTCGTTTAGCCGGCTGTTGTCCAGACGGGCGAAATCCAGTGCGGACAGGTTTTCCCGTTCGGCGACTGCTTCCAGTGCCGAACCGTGGCGATGCAACCATTCCTTTTCCAGTTGCCGCCGCAGCAGGGCTTCCAACCGGGCCAGATTTTCCCGGCCGCGCAGTTGCTGCGCTTCCCTCATCCCCGTTCCCCGGGCGAGCATGTCTTCAACTTGCGCCCAGTTAAGGTGAACCTTCACCCGGCACAAGGCTGCCGCCAGGTTCTCCTCCCCGCTCTCCGCCGTATTCAGAAATTTCAGCGCTTCGCCGGCCAGGGCGGCCATTTCATCCGGTTCGCCCCGCTGGAGCATGGCCGGCAGGCCTTGTGCCAACCAGGCGCAGGAACCGCGCTCTTCCGCCGCCGGGTTCGCACGGCCCCGGGATGCGCCGGTGCGTCCGGCGCCCGCCCCGCCGCCCCGCCCCGGCCCGCCGGCACAGTTGCCTGCACCGGGTAACGGCGGCCGGGCTGTTTCCCGGCGCAGCCAATCCTTCATGCCGGCCAGGCGGGCGTTGAATTCATCCCCGGAAAGACGGGGCCGGCGGTCCACCGGTGGTATGCCGGCGGCGGAAGGCATGCCCTGTCCGCGGGGCGGGCAGGGTGTATTTGTATAACGGCGCGGTCCGGACAACGGTGCCGGTTCACCCGGCATTCCGCCCGCCGGCTGGTTGACTGCCTCCATTCCGCCCCGGTCCGGGGCGGAAAAGTAATAGTCGAAAAGCTTTTCCAGCGTCGCCTGCCGGCCGGCTTCCTTGACCAGCGTGGCCTGCATGGCCAGCAGCATGTTTTCCCGTGACGGCGTCAGCAATTCCAGTGCCCGGCATAAATCCAGCAGTTCCCCCGGGGACACCGGCAAACCGGCCCGGCGCAGCAAGCGGACAAAAGATGTCAGATCCTTTATCATTAGAAATCATCCGTCCTTTGGATTAACGCCCGTCCCGGCGCAGGCTGCGGAATACCGGCCGCCATCCCGGACGGGGTCTGTGTCTTGCGCCTTTGCCCGCTGCGTCATGTACGCTGAACAATTAGCCGTTTGCGTGGCGGCAAACCGTCCGGAGCGGAGGCCCACAATGTCAATAAAAACAGAACGGGGCCGGGCGGGAAAGATCTCAGGCGCCACAGGCCAGGACCTCCCCGGTGAGTTGTTCCATGGCGCGGTATAGCTGTTTCAACCGGCCGGTTACGTTCTCCGGGGATAAAGCGACCACAGCCGTGAGCGTCATTTCACGCTTTTTAATATCGTAGCGGGCTAAAAAATCATCCCGCCGGCTGAACAGATAGTATTCCGGCTCTTTTTGAAATTTCAGCTTGCCCAGCAGCTGTTGCGGCTCAAGGGTTAAACCTGAAACCACACATTGCAGGGTCAATTCTTTCACCTGTAATATGCTTTTCAACTGTTCCACCAGTTTGACGGTCAGGCAGTCCGGATCTTCCAGATATATATCCAGCAGTATCTCTTTATCCCGGCCGGACTGAAAAGTGAGATGGTTTTGGCCGTCAAACTGCACCCGGTAGGCTTCCGGCTCCGCCAGATAGCGCACGGTTCCCGGGCAGCAGTTTAAAAAGCGGCTGCAGTTTTCCGGCGTGACCGGCACCCGGTTTGTTATGGCCGGGGGAGCGGTTCGCGGAGGTTGCCGCCGGCTTGTTTCGGTGGTGAAAACAGTCAGCAGCCGGCGCAGGGAAACCTGCTCCAGCAACTGCCGGCAGTGGTGTTCACTGTCCCGGAAATGGGTGCTGAATTTGATTTTGGCCACCGCCACACCGCCCTGCACCATCAGTGAAACCGGTGCGGTAACGGAGACGTCGCGCGAATGCCATTGGCGCCTGTAATGACCGGCCAGTTCCCCCCTTTCCACATCCAGATGTTCCAGCACGTCCAGGCACTGGATGATTTCAGGCAGGGGGCGGGCGGCGGCGGTGACCAGTATTTTCAGGTCGGTTGACAGTTCGGACAAGGCCGGAGCGTAAGCGGCGGGGGCGATGGAAAAAAGCAGCGGCACCGCTTGTTCAGCCATTTCCCAGCGATCCGTGGTTAAAAGCAGGTAATCCGGTCCGGCATCCACTTCCATTCCGGGCAGTGTGATTTTATCGCCGGCGGCGTAAAAAGACGGCTCGGCAGCCCATAAAGTGAGCAATGCAGCCTTTTTCTCCATTTGCCGGGTTAAAATTTCAATGCGCACGTGCGGCCCTCCGTTATTTTTGCTGCTTTCATTGTATCACAGCACGGATTCCGGCTCCATAACTTCAACTTGTAAAAAGCGGATCGTCTGCCGGGAAATTATTTTTTGTGGTAAGATATAAGCGGATCCGGGCCTGCTTTTGATTTGGCCGGTGACCATAAAGGCCCGGTGCCAGCTCCGGACGGTGTGAAAAGTTCCGCTTGCGGCGGTGTGACAGTAATCAAAAAAGATTGTTGGCGGAAGGCGTGTCCGGGGTGATAACGGCGCAAAGAAGGGCAAACCGTTTTGTGGCGGTGAAACGGGCCGGTTGGCGCCGGTTTGAAATGGCAAAGGATGGGCGTATTCATGGACGTTTTCAAGAGCATAGAAAGCATAATCAGCGCGTTGGTGAAACAGCAATATTTGATCAGCCGGGCGTCCGCCACCACCGTCTTCCTGGCCGTCCGTCTGGGCAAGCCCCTGCTGGTGGAAGGGCCGGCCGGGGCGGGGAAAACCGGATTGGCCCGGGCGCTTGCCGGGGCGTTAAATACGGAGTTGGTGCGCTTGCAGTGTTATCCCGGGCTGGATGAGGCCCGGGCGCTTTACGAGTGGAATTATCAAAAGCAGCTGCTTTACATCCAGTCCCGGGCCGGGGAAAAAGCCGGCTGGGAGAAAATCCGGCAGGATATCTATACGCCGGAATTCCTGCTTGGCCGGCCGGTGCTGCGCGCCTTTCTGGCCGGAAGGCCGGTGGTGCTGTTGATCGATGAGGTGGACAAAAGCGATGAGGAACTGGAAAGCTTTTTACTGGAAGCGTTGTCCGATTTCCAGTTGTCCATACCCGAGCTGGGTACCGTGCATGCCGGGCACATACCCCTCACCGTGCTGACCAGCAACAACAGCCGGGAATTGAGCGATGCCTTGAAGCGGCGCTGTCTGCACCTCTATCTGCCCTACCCCGGCGAAGAACAGGAACAGGCCATCATCGCCCTGAAAGTGCCCGGCCTTGACCGCCGTCTGGCCGCGCAGGCGGTTGAGTTTGTTCATACCCTGCGCCGTTTGCCGCTCAAAAAAGGACCCAGCATTGCCGAAACCCTGGACTGGGCGCACGCCCTGTTGCTGCTGGGGGCGGAGCAACTGGATCCGGCGGTGGTGGCCGGTACGCTGGATATACTTTTGAAATACCAGCAGGATGTGGAACTGGTGGGGGAAAAACTGGCCGGCCTGCTGCCGCGGGAAAAGCCGCCGGAAGCTGAAACGCCGGCCGGAAGACGGGAAAAGCCGGCCGGGAAAGAGCTTGCGGTGGTGGATGAGGAACCGGGTGGGCTGTCGGGCGAAAGAGATTTGTCCCGTTTTGACTTTTAAGCGGCTATTATTTTCACGATTACCCGGCGCTGCCGGGGTCCGTCGAATTCGCACAGGAAAATGCCCTGCCAGGTGCCCAGGACCAGCCGTCCGCCGCTGATTGGCACCGTCAGGCCGGAACCGGTCAGGCCGGCCTTGATGTGGGCGGCCGAATTCCCTTCCCCGTGATGGTAATCACCCGTCCAGGGAACCAGCTTTTCCAGGGCGGCCAGGATGTCCCGGGCCACGGTAGGATCGGTGTGTTCGTTGATCGTGATGCCGGCGGTGGTATGGGGGACGAAAAGGTGACAAACACCCTCCCGGACATCACGGCCGGCAACCGCCTGCCGCACCTGCGCCGTGATATCCACCAGCTCAGCGCGTCCGCCGGTGTTTACAGTCAAGGTTGTCAGCGTGTCCATCCAGCGTTCACCTCTTACAGGCTCTGTGCCGAGCGGAAGCCCAGATTGAAAGTGAGGATTTCCAGTTTCACCGACAGGTCCACATTGCGCAGTTCAATACCCTCCGGCAGGTTCAGGGCCACCGGGGCAAAATTGAGGATGGCTTCCATGCCGTTTTTCACCATCAAATCGGCCACTTCCTGGGCCGCCCGGGGCGGTACGGCGATGATGCCGATGCGCGCGTTGTATTTGTTGATGATCTCGGGCATTTTTTCCGTGGGCAGCACTTCCAGTTCGGCAATTTTTTTGCCGATTTTGGTTAAATCGTTGTCGAATACCCCGACAATGCTGAATCCGCGGCTGTTAAAGCCCTTGTAGGTGCACAGCGCAAAACCGAGGTTCCCGGCACCCACCAGAATCAAGCCCCATTTTTGATCCAGGCCCAGGATTTTTTTGGTATAACGCATCAAGTCCTTGACGTTATAGCCCACACCCCGGGTACCGAATTCACCGAAGTAAGCCAGGTCCTTGCGTACCTGGGCCGGGCTGACCCCCACCCCTTCAGCGATTTCGCCTGATGAAACGGTGGTGATGCCGTTGCGGTCCAGCCGTTCCAGAAAACGGGAATATACGGACAACCTGGTGACGGTGGCTTCCGGCACACGTAGAGTTTTCACCAAGTTCGCCTCCTTTGGTTGCGGAATCTATGCGATAAAGTTTACATTGTTCCTTGTGGTAATGTTATAAAATTCACATGCTATTTATGTTATATCATTTATCTTGGCGGTCTGTCAAACAACTTTTTGTTGGGAAATGAAAAATAGCAGCGTCCGGACCAACCCGGCCGGACAAAGCGGCGCCGGAGCGTGCCCCTGGTGCCATCTTGTTCGCTATGCAATTGGCGGTTCCGGAAAATTGAATCCGGGCGGAGCCGGGATGAGCGGGAGATCACAAGTTTTCCCGGCCGCCCGGCGCTCTTTCCCCGGGGCCGTCGAGCCGGCATTTTTTATTTGTCCCCGGTTTAACGGCGCAAGCATGACCGTAGCCGGCGCCCACCTGCCGGTCCAGGGATTGTATCAGTGTTTTGGCGGCGTTTACGGATTCCAACGGCGGTGTATGCAGGCCGGTTTTGCCGGGGTAAATCTGGTAGCGTGCGCGGTAGGCCAGCGGCGTCACATTGGGCATGATCACATTGGCGCCGCACAAGAGTCCCCGCCGCCGTCCATCCGGGTGAATGCTGCCCAGGGCGGTGGTGGCCGGCAGGTGGGTTTGCGGCAGCAGCAGCCGGGTTACCGCCAGCGCCTTGAGTGTCAGGTCCAGATCGCCCGCCGGGTGACCGGCCAGCGGCGTATCCGGGTGGGGAATGAACGGGCCGATGCCGGCCATCTCCACCCCCAGTTCTTTTAGCAGCATGATATCTTCAGCCAGAATAGACAGTGTCTGCCCCGGCAGGCCGACCATGTTGCCAGATCCCACCTGGTAGCCCAATTCTTTCAGCCAGTGCAGGTGTTTGAGCCGGCCCGTCAGGGTGGTGCCCGGACGCAGCCGGGCGAACAGTCCAGGAGCGGCGGTTTCGTGCTTTAACAAGTAGCGGTCCGCCCCGGCCCGGCGCAACAGGCGGTAATCATCCTTTGAGCGGTCGCCCACGGAGAGGGTCACGGCCACCGCCAGTTCTTCTTTCAGCCGCTGAATGATGCCGGCCAGCATATCCGCGGTGTAACAGGGATCTTCCCCCGACTGCAGGACGATGGTTTGTACGCCCAGGGCGGCCGCCTCCCGGGCGGCGGCCAGGATTTCCGCCGGCTCCAGCCGGTAGCGTGCCACTTTTCCGTTGTCCCGGCGCAGTCCGCAGTAACGGCAGTTATTTACACAGCAGTTGGAAAACTCGATTATCCCGCGCAGGTGCACTTCCCCGCCCAGGTTGCGGCCGCGGACCAGATCGGCGGCGGCAAAAAGCGCCTGTGTCTCCGCCGGGCCGGCCTGCAGCAGGGTGAGCACACCGTCGCGGGAAAGCGTGCTGCTGTCTGTCAGTGCTCCGGACAGTACGGCAGCCACTTCCGGTTCGGCCGGGGCGGCAGTTGTAGTTGTCCGGCAGCCGGTACGCTCGCTCACAGGCCGTCCCCTTCCTCCAGTAGCTGCCGGGCGGCCGGGAATGGTTCCAGCGCCCGGGGCAAAATGCCGTGCAGATAGGCGATCAACACTCCGTAGTTGACCACCGGTACTCCGGCCCGGTTGGCCTGCATCAACCGGTGCAGCATTTCCTTGCGGTTGATCATGCAGGCGCCGCAGTGCACGATTAGTTTGTAACCGTCCAGATCCGCCGGCAGTTCCAGGCCGCTCACCCAGTTGAACTCCAGCTGTCCGCCCACCCGCTGCCGGAGCCAGCGGGGGATTTTCACCGTTCCGATGTCATCTTCCACCCGGTGGTGGGTGCAGGCTTCGGAAATGAGCACCCGGTCCCCCGGGTGCAGGCTGTCCACAGCCAGCGCCCCGGCCGTCAGGATTTCCAGATCCCCCTTGTAGCGGGCAAAAAGTATGGAGAATGAAGTCATCAGCACCCCCGGCGGCGTATCGGCATCCACTTTCAAGAAGGCCTGGGAGTCGGTGATCACCAGTCGGGGCGGCCGGCTCAACCCGGCCAGCGCCTTTTTCAATTCCCGTTCCTTGACCACCAGGGCGCAGGCGTCGTGATCCAGAAGATCCCGGATGGTCTGCACCTGGGGCAGGATCAGTCTGCCTTTGGGCGCGGCCAGGTCAATGGGCACCACCAGCACCACCGTGTCCCCGGGGTCAACCAGATCGCCGGCGATGGTGGGGGCGGTCCAGTCCCGGGGGGCATGCCGGATGAGCTCCTGTTTCAGCTGCTCAATACCCTCCCCCGTACGTGCGCTGACGGCCGTCAGGGGTATGCCCAGGGCGGCCGCCCGGCTGTCCCGGGCCGCTTCCGGGTGGAGATCGGTCTTATTGATCACTCCCAGCACGGGCACATTGTTTTCTCCGGCCCGGGTGATCAGTTCCCGTTCGTAGGAGCCGATATCGCCGGAGGGATCCAGCACGAGCAGCAAAATATCGGTTTTGGCCAGCACGGCCAGTGTTTTCTGAATGCGCAGCCCTCCCAGTTCGCCCGTGTCGTCAATGCCGGCCGTGTCGATGATCACCACCGGTCCGATGGGCAGAATCTCCATCGATTTGTAAACCGGGTCGGTGGTGGTTCCCGGCACGCCGGAAACAATGGCGATATTCTGCCTGGTCAGGGCGTTGATCAGGCTTGATTTGCCGGCGTTGCGCCGGCCGAACAGGGCGATGTGCAGGCGGTCGCCCCGGGGGGTGCGGTTCAAGGCGTCTTTTTCCGGTAAGGATACGTCAGTTTCCGTCATGGCGGTATTTCCTTTCTTCAAAGAGTTGGCAGGCGATGTTTCAGCCGGCGGGAGCCGGCGATACCCGGCCGGGTCAGTTCGGCCGGCGCGAAGACGGCCGCCAGTTCTTCCGCTGTAAACAGGCCGGCCGCCAGCGCCGCTTCCCGGATGTCCCGGTTTTTTCCCGCCGCCGCTTCGACCAGCCGGCCGGCCTGTTCATAGCCGATGTACGGCACCAGCGCGGTTGCTTCACAGCGGCTTTGCCGCAGCCAGCGCCGGCAGTTTTCTTCGTTGGCGGTGATGCCGGCGATACAGCGGCGGTTGAAAATGGCAACGGCGTTGGCGAGCATCTCCAGGCCGGAAAGCAGGTTGTGCGCCACCAGGGGCAGGAAGGCATTCAGTTCCAGTTGCCCGGAGGCGGCGGCCAGGGTCACCGCCTGATCGGAGCAGATCACCTGGAAGCTTACCTGGGTGACCATTTCCGTGATCACCGGGTTGATTTTACCGGGCATGATTGAAGAGCCGGCCTGCACAGCAGGCAGGTTGATTTCCCCCAGACCGCCGGCCGGCCCGGAAGAGAGCAGGCGCAGGTCGCCGGCGATTTTGGCCAGGTTGACCGCCGCAGCCTTGACCAGACCCGACACCTCCACGAAAACATCGGCGTTCTGGGTGGCGTCGATCATATTTTCCGCCCGGGCCAGTCCCAGTCCGGTAAGCGTGCGCAGTTCTTCGACCACCCGGAAAATATACTTTTTGCGCGCGTTCAGGCCGGTGCCCACCGCCGTCCCGCCCAGATTGACCTGGCGCAGCCTTTCTTCCACCTTGTACAGGCGCCAGCGGTCACGGGCCACCGCTTCCGCCCAGGCGCCGCATTCCTGTCCCAGAGTGACCGGTACGGCGTCCTGCAATTCGGTACGTCCGAGCTTGAGCACACCGGCAAATTCGGCCTCCCTGGCCTGCAGCGCCCCCTGCAGGCGGGCCAGTTCTTCACTCAGGGCCAGCACCAGGCGGATGGCGGCCACCTTCAGGGCGGTGGGATAAACATCATTGGTGGACTGGGACAGATTGACATGGTTGATTGGGTGCACCAGGCGGTAATCTCCCTTGTTCCCGCCCAGGATTTCAATCGCGCGGTTGGCCAGCACCTCGTTCATGTTCATGTTGGTGGAGGTGCCGGCGCCGCCCTGCAGGGCGTCCACAATAAACTGGTCCAGCCATTTCCCGGCGGCCACTTCGGCCGCCGCCCGGCCGATGGCGGCGGCGGTTTCCGGGTCCAGCAGGCCGGCGTGAACGTTGGCCGCCGCAGCGGCCTGCTTGACCAGGGCCAGGGCGCGGAGCAGCGCCGGGTGCACGGGAAGGCCCGATACGGGGAAGTTCCGGGCGGCACGCAGGCTGTGAATGCCGTAGTAGGCGCCGGCGGGGACGGACAGTTCACCCAGGGCGTCCCTTTCCAGGCGGACGGGCGCGGTTGTTTCCTCCAGGGCGTCCTTTTCCGGAAGGACAGGCGCGGGCATTTCGCCCGGGTGGCCTTTCTCCGGGCGGGCCGGGGCAGCCGTTTCACCGGGGAACTTTTCCGGTCCGGACGGCCCGGCCGTTTCGTGCGGATGGTATTCCGGCGTAGCTGATGACATGCCGCTCACCCCTTCGCAACCAGGGCGGTTTTCACCTGCACGCCCCGGATGTTGCCGATTTTACCGGTCAAGGCGCCGATTTCGTCCGTGCTGCCGTCCACAATCAGAGCGATTACGGACAGGTTCTTTTCCCGGTAAGGGATACCCATCCGGCCCACGATCAGAGCGCCGTATTCGCTTAAAATCTGATTGATCCGGGCGGCCGACTGCTCCCTGTTTTCCACCGCAATACCGATTACCCCAATCCGTCTTTCCATACTTGCACCTCTGCCAAAAAAGTTTCAAGTTTTTTCATTTGCACTGGACTGCCGGCTGTCGCCTACGTTTTCCGGGGACGATAAGGAGTAAAGAAAAAGTCCGCTTTCCGGCGCGCGAAAGCAGACTTTGCCCTGGTCATGCCCGGAGCGCCCCTTGCCGGCAGGAAAAACCCTTCTGCGCAGGACCGGCTATGAATTTTTACATCCCTCCGGCAGGAAAAGGTATCCCTTGCCCTCAGGAATCTACAGTTGCTAAATCTTTACTTGTGATTATAAATTATTTATCATTATTTAGCAAGATGTTTTATGATGATGTTTAAAAACTGCTTTAAAAGGCTTTTCCATGAGAGGGTAAAATGATTCCAGCAGCGCAACTTGGCGCATACGGAATGGAGATCATCATTCGATCCGCCCCGCGGCGGCAAAAGCCTTGTGCGCCGCTTCCACAGTCCGGTCGATTTGTTCCCCGCTATGGGCCAGGCTGATGAATACAGCCTCGAACTGTGAAGGGGCCAGGTAAACGCCTCCGGACAGCATGGTCCGGAAAAAGGCGGCGAAACGGGCCGTGTTGGACCGGCAGGCGCTTTCATAATCGGTTACCGGATGATCGGTGAAGAAAAGGCAGAGCATCGCCCCCACCCGGTTCAAGGTCACCGGTACGCCGGCATCTGCCGCCGCCCGGGCCAGCCCGTCAGCCAGCCGGGCGGATTTGCGCTCAAGTTCTGCGTATGTCCCCGGGTGCTGCAGTATCCGCAGCGTGGCCAGGCCGGCGGTGACCGCCAGGGGGTTGCCGGACAGTGTACCGGCCTGGTAGACCGGACCGGCCGGGGCCACCCGTTCCATGATTTCCCTTTTCCCGCCGTAGGCGCCCACCGGCAGGCCGCCGCCGATGATCTTGCCCAGACAGGTCAGGTCGGGATTGATCCCGAAGCGCTCCTGGGCGCCGCCGTAGGCTACCCGGAAACCGGTCATCACTTCGTCAAAAATGAGCAGCGCGCCGTAGCGGCGGGTGATTTCCCGCAAAAAGGACAAAAATCCTTCTTGCGGCGGCACCACGCCCATGTTGCCGGCCACCGGCTCGACGATTACAGCGGCGATGTCCTGCCCATGGGCGGCAAAGATTTGCTCCAGCGTGTCCGGGTCATTGTAGGGGGCATTAATTGTATTGGCCGCCGTGTCCGCCGGCACGCCCGGGCTGGTGGGCACGCCCAGGGTCAGCGCACCCGAGCCGGCTTTGATCAAGAGAAAATCAGCGTGGCCGTGATAGCAACCCTCGAATTTGACGATCCTGTTCCGGCCCGTGTATCCCCGGGCCAGGCGCAGGGCGCTCATGGTGGCCTCGGTGCCTGAATTGACCAGGCGCACCATTTCCACGGAGGGAATGGCACTGACGATCTCTCTGGCCAGTTCCGTCTCCAGTGCGGTGGGAGCGCCAAAACTGGTGCCCGTCTCCAGACAGTCCCGCAAGGCGGCGATCACCTCCGGGTGCCGGTGGCCCAGGATCAGCGGCCCCCAGGAGCCAACATAGTCTATGTACCGGTTGCCGTCCACATCGTACAGCCAGGCCCCCTCACCCCGGGCGATGAACACCGGTTGCCCGCCTACGGCTTGAAAGGCGCGCACCGGGCTGTTCACTCCGCCGGGCATATACTTGCGGGCTGCGGCGAACAGCTCTTCCGATTTTTTAATGGTATAAGACAAAGTGATCACTCCCCGTCCCGTGACTTATCCATTCTTTCGGATAAAAGCACGCCACCCCGGGCAATTCTGTCTTCGCTGGTCTCTACAAACTGGACGGTAACCCATTCCGGGTCCACACCTGTTTCTTCCACAAGTATATCCGTGATCCGCCTGGCGATACGTTTCCTTGATTCAATGCTGCGGGTGCGCATTGTGACGGTTACTGCCGGCATTGTTCATTCCCCCAAAAAATATTTCATACTGCTTTTCTTTAACTCGGCCGAGCTGAAAAGCAGCCGGTAGTTTTCAACTCCGCAGGCGGCCGCCAGCCGGGCGGCGATCCGGCGGCATTCCTGTTCCGTCTGGCCGTGAATCATGGTAAACAGGTTGTAGGGCCATCCGGGCGGATGTGCCGGGCGGGCATAGCAATGGGAGACTTTATCGAAGCCGGCCAGCAGCGTGCCCACTTCCTCCAGGCGTTCCTCCGGCACCGGCCAGACCACCATGGCGTTGGCCACAAAGCCCAGATCCTGATGGCGCACCGCCGCCCCGAAGCGCCGGATCACCCCCCGGTCGATGAAATCCTTGATCCGGGCCAGGAGCTCATCTTCCCCCAGGTTGAGTCTATCGGCCAGCGCCTGGTAAGGGCGGCTGACCAGAGGCAGGCCCTCCTGCAGTTCCCGGATGATCCGCTTGTCCAGTTCGCTAAGCATATTATTCCTCCGCCAGGTCGAAATTCACCCGGATCTTGAAGATTCTGGTGGCGGGCAGCATCAGCAGGTCGCTGATGCCCGTGCGTGACTTGATCTCTTCGATAGTCCGGTGCAGCTTTTCCGGTGACGGCACCAGCAGGGTGAACCACATATTGTAATCATGTTCCCGCAGGTAGTTGTGGGTGACCCCGGGGAAGGAGTTGACTACGGCGGCCACTTCGTTTATACGCTCCACGGGTACCTTCAGGGCGCACAATGTGCCGCTGTAACCCACCCGGCGGGAGTCGAAGATGGCCCCCAGGCGCCGGATTACCCCCGTGTCGCACAGCCGTTTCAAACGGCTCAGGGTTTCTTTTTCGCTGATGCCCAATTTGTCCGCCAGTTCCCGGTAGGGTTCCGGCACCAGGGGCAGGCCGGCCTGCACCATGTTCAGCAACTGTTTGTCCGTACTGTCCAGACTCATCCCGTTCCCCCCCATACAGGTGAAAAACCAGTTACTTAAAAAACGCACATGTCCGTCCCGGTGCGCTTAATCCGACCGGTTTTCCCCCTGCCGCCGGTACTTTTATAGAACTTTGCCCCTGAAAACCCGCGGGCTTGTCCCGAAGGAGGTTCACTTCCGCCCGGGGTGCCTTTTCCAAACAAGCGCTTTCTAGACGTCCGCGACCGCGGTTTCCCGCTCTTCCCGGTACAGGCACCAGGGCTCTTCAGCCATGTAATCGCCGTGGTAGAAATAGGCCCGGGCGCGGCAGCCGCCGCAGATCCTCCGGTATTCACAGATACCGCAGCCGCCTCCGTATTCCCCGCTGCGCAGGCGGTTGAACACCGGGTTGTCCTGCCAGATCCGGCTGAAAGGCGTTTCGCGTACATTGCCGGCGGGAATGTCCAGATAGGCGCAGGGCTGCACCACGCCACGCGGGCTGATGATGCAGTAGGCCACACCGGCCAGGCACCCCTTTTGAAAGCGCAGCTTTAAACCCATTTGCCGGGCGATGCGCATAAACTGGGGGGCACAGGTGGGCTTGACCTCGATGTCCACCGTTTTTTGCTTTTCCATCAGCCGGCGCAGCAGGTTTTCGTACTGCCGGGCGCGCAACGACTCCGCTTCCATGTTCACCGCCCGGCCGGCGGGTACCAGAAAGAAAACATGATGGGCCATCGCCCCTTCTTTTACAGCCAGGTCGGTGAGCGCCTCCACCTGATCATAATTCCAGTCCATCACCGTAGTATGCACCTGAAAGGGTAGTCCGGCCCGGCGGCAGGCGCGCATGCCTTCCACCGCCGCCTGCCAGGCGCCCGGTACGCCGCGGAAGCGGTCATGCTGCTCCGGGTCGGTGCTGTCCAGGCTGATGCCCATGGCCATGGCGCCGCTTTTTTTCAGTTTTTCGGCCGTCGCGCCGGTGAGCAGCGTGCCGTTGGTGCCGAAAACGGGCCGCAGTCCGGTGCGGGCGGCATAAGCGGCCAGATCGTAGATGTCCGGCCGCATCAGGGGTTCGCCGCCGCTGAAAATCATGATTTTAAACCCGGCCCGGGCAATTTCCTCAATCAGTGCAATTCCCTCGCCGGTGCTCAGTTCTTCGTCCGCCCTGGCGCCGGCGTCCCGGTAGCAGTGGCGGCAGGTCAAATTGCAGGCGTTGGTCGTGTTCCAGGAAACCAGCACGGCAACGCCCCCCTTTCTATTCCCCTTCCTGTAGCCAGCGGGCTGCATCCGGGGCGTGATAGGTGAGAATGATCTCCGCGCCGGCCCGTTTGATGCCGGTGAGCGTTTCCAGCACCACGCGCCGTTCATCGATCCAGCCCTTTTGTGCCGCGGCCTTGACCATGGCGTATTCTCCGCTCACATTGTAGGCGGCCAGCGGGTGATCGAAGGCCTGCCGCACCCGCTGGATGACATCCAGGTAGGCCAGCGCCGGCTTGACCATGACAATATCCGCTCCCTCATCTATGTCCAGGCGCACTTCCCGCAGCGCCTCGCGGGCGTTGGGCGGGTCCATCTGGTAGGAGCGGCGGTCGCCGAACTGCGGCGCCGAGCTGGCCGCCTCCCGGAATGGTCCGTAGTAAGCGGAAGCGTATTTGGCCGCGTAGGCCATAATGGGCACGTTTTGGTAACCGTGTTCATCCAGTGCGCGGCGGATGGCGGCCACCCGCCCGTCCATCATGTCCGAGGGGGCGACCATGTCCGCGCCGGCGCGGGCGTGGGAAAGCGCGGTGCGCGCGAGCAGGTCCAGGGTTGGATCATTCAGCACGCAGCCGTTTTTAATCACCCCGCAATGGCCGTGGCTGGTGTATTCGCACAGGCAGACATCGGTGATCACCAGCAGATCCGGGAATTCCTCCTTGACGGCACGAATGGCCTGCTGTACTACGCCTTCGTCGTCGTAAGCCCCGCCGGCCAGTTCATCCTTTGTTTCCGGGATGCCGAAAAGCATGATGCCGGGGATGCCCAGCTCATTTACCGGTCCCAGTTCCTCCAACAGTGTGTCCACCGAGAAATTATACACTCCGGGCATGGCTTCCACCGGTTTGCGCACGTCCCGGCCGTAAGTGACAAAAACGGGGTAAAGCAGATCGTCCACTGCAAGTACGGTTTCCCGCACCAGCCGGCGCATGGCCGGGTTTGCCCGCAGCCGGCGCGGCCGGATGACTGGAAAAGGCATGATCACAATACACCTCCCGTGACATTGACTGTTCATGAAGACAGCGCTGCCGGCTCACGCGCACGCAGCCACATTGCACAACGGTTGCCGGGGCCGGGTATGGTTTCCATCATAGAGGAATCTGGAAAAACGCGATAGCACACTGTCATTGCCGTTACCATTCATTTTCCGGAGCGGAACGGGTACGCAATGGAGGTATGCACGCGACTAAATTTCGCCGGTCGGGTCTATCTCCGCGTCGCTCAAATAACAGGCCGGATCCGGCGCCCAGAAGTCGCCGTAAACCGCCTCGGCACGGGCACGGAAATTGCCGTTGCAGATGTCCAGCCAGCGGCAGCGGGCGCAGCGGCCTTTCAACAAGGGGCGGCGGTTCTTCAAGCCGGCCAGCACCGGCTGGGAAAGATCCGTCCAGATGGCAGCGAAGCTTTTTTCCCGCACGTTGCCGAAGGTGTAATGCCGGGTGAACTGATCCGGGTGTACGTTGCCGGCCCAGTCCACCGCGCCGATGGCCATGCCCGTGCGGTTGCCCCCGTTCAGCTCCAGCAGGTGGTAGACCTTTTCCGCCCGGGCCGGGTCCCGCCGGCGCAGTTTCAGGTAAAGGTAGACGGCGTCGGCGTGGTTGTCCACCGTAAGGATTTCCTTGTCCAGTCCCCGGCGGTGAAAGTCAAGTGTGCGCTCCATGATCAGGTCCAGGGCGGCCCTGGTTTCCGCCGGGCTGATGTCCTCGTCCCGCATGCCGCTGCCCCGGCCGCTGTAGACCAGGTGGTAGAAGCAGGCACGGGGGATATTCTCCCTTTCAATCAAATCAAATATGGCCGGCAGTTCGGCCAGGTTATGGCGGTTGATGGTGAAGCGCAGTCCCACCCGCTGACCGGCGGCCAAACAGTTGCGGATGCCGGCCAGGGCGTCCCGGAAGGCTCCCGGCCGGCCCCGGAAGCGGTCGTTGACCGCTTCCATGCCGTCCAGACTGACGCCTACGTAGCCGGCTCCAATTTCCTTCAAGCGGTGGGCTGTTTCCGGGGTGATCAACGTACCGTTGGTGGATACTGTGACCCGGATGCCCCGTTCCCGGGCGCGGGCGGCCAGCGGGAAGAAATCCTCCCGCATCAGCGGTTCGCCGCCGGAAAAAAGAATTACCGGCACTTTGAAGCCGGCCAGGCTGTCGATGAACCGCCGCGCTTCCGCGGTGTTCAATTCGTCCGGTTGCCTTTGCCCGCCGGCGCTGGCGTAACAATGCCGGCAGCTTAGGTTGCAGGCGCGGGTCATATTCCACACCACCACCGGACCAAGGCCGGCCGTGGTTCCGTGCATCTGATGGCGGGAGAGCTCACTGTAGCGCAAATTGTCGCCATAGTTTCCGGTGTCGCATAAAAGTTTGCTGATGCTGATCATGCTCAATCTCCCCCTGATAAAGACCATTGCTCCGCCCAAAGTCCCGGACGCGGGTGTCTGTACACAGCCCGGCATGTGCTGTCATTGCGGTCCGGCCGGCCGCCCGCAGGCATGGAATTGCAGCGCGCAAACGGCCGGGCGTGATGCGTCCGGCCTTAGGCCCGCCGTCCGCAGCCCCTGGCTTCCACAATCGCTTTGAGCAGTCCTTCAATAGTGTACTCCTTTGCCTCGACAGCCACCGGCAGGCCCAGTTCACGGGCCGTGCGGGCGGTGACCGGTCCGATGCAGGCCACGGTCACGCCGGCGAGCAATTCCGGCAGGCGGGGTTCGTTCAACAGCGTGACGAAATTGCGTACGGTGGAAGAACTGGTGAAAGTGATCACCTGGATGCGTTTTTCCGCCAGCAAACGGCGAATTTCCTCCGTATTGCCGCCGCCCGGTACGGTGCGGTATGCCGCCGCATCATCCACCCGGGCACCCAGTCCGGTCAGCGCTTCAGGCAGTATTTTGCGGGCAATGTCCGCCCGGGGCAGCAGCACCCGGTCACCGGGCCGGATTTTGTCCTTTAAACCGCTGATGATGCTTTCCGCCCGGTATTCGTCGGGCACATAATCCACGCGCAAGCAATACCTGCTTAGTGCCTGTCTGGTTTTGGGGCCGATGGCGCATATTTTCAAACCCTTCAAATCGCGGATGTCCCGGCCCGCTAACAGCAGGCGGCGGAAAAAGAAGGCCACACCGTTGACACTGGTGAAAATCAGCCACTGATATTCCGGCAGGCGGCCGATAGCCGTATCCAGGGGGGTGTAGTCCTCTGCCGCCACCACCTGGATGGTCGGGTACTCCACCGCCTCGCCGCCCAGTTCCTCAATGGCCCGGGCCAGTCCGCTGGCCTGCTCCCGTGCCCTGGTGACCAGCACCCGGCAGCCGGAGAGTGGTTTTCGTTCAAACCACTGCAACTGCTCCCGCAGTTTGACCACTTCGCCGACCACGATTACCGCCGGATTGGCAAAGCCCGCCTCAGCAGCGGTGTGTGCGATGTCCGCCAGTGTGCCGGTCAGCGTTTGCTGTTCCGGACGGGTGCCCCAGCGCACCAGGGCCACCGGCGTATCAGCTGGGCGGCCGTGGATAAGCAGCTGCCGGGTGATCTGTTCCAGATGGGCCATGCCCATCAGGAAGACCAGCGTGCCGGCGCCGGTGGCCAGCTTGTCCCAATGGATGTTTGATTCCGGCTTGGCCGGGTTCTCGTTGCCGGTGATGATGGCCAGGGTGGAGGTGAGATCCCGGTGGGTGACCGGGATGCCGGCGTAAGCCGGGGCCGCCACGGCGGAGGTGACGCCGGGCACCACTTCAAAAGGCAGTCCGGCCGCGGCCAGTGCCGCCGCCTCCTCGCCGCCCCGGCCGAAGACGAAGGGATCGCCGCCCTTCAACCGCACCACCACCTGGCCGCGGCCGGCCCGTTCCACCAGCAGCCGGTTGATTTCTTCCTGGGTCATGGCGTGTCCGGCCGGGCTTTTGCCCACATAAATCCGTTCCGCGGACGGCGGCGCCGCGGCCAGCAGGCGGGACGGGGCCAGGCGGTCGTAAACCAGTACTTCGGCCCTTTTGATGCAGTGCAGTCCCTTGACAGTGATCAAGCCGGGATCCCCCGGCCCCGCTCCAACCAGATATACAATTCCCTCAGGCATGCAGATCAAACTCCTGTCTCGCCGCGTTTAATATTTCCGCCGCTCCGGCGGCCAGCATCCGGCGGGCCAGCGTCCGCCCCAGGGCGGACGCCTCCGCAACCGGTCCGGTGACGGCGTCCCGCACCGCCCGCCGGCCGTCCAGACTGGCCACAATCCCCTCCAGGGTGATCATTTCGCCGTCCACCCGGCCCAAAGCGCCCACGGGCACCTGGCAACCGCCTTCCAGCTCTTTCATCAGCGCCCGTTCGGCGGTGACGGCGGCTTGTGTTTCCCGGTCGTTCAGACTGTCAATCAGGGACTGGATTCGCTCATCCCCGGAGCGTATCTCCACCCCGATTGCTCCCTGTCCCACCGCCGGCAGGCAGATGTCAAACGGGATGCGCTGGGTGATTTGCTCCGCCAGCCCCAGCCGGTGGACGCCGGCATAGGCCAGCACCAGGGCGTCCAGGTTTTGCTCCGTCAGTTTGCGCAGGCGGGTGGTCAGGTTGCCCCGCATGGTGGATATTTGCAGATCCGGACGGAAACGCAAAAGCTGGGCGGTGCGGCGCAAACTGCTGGTGCCCACCCGGGCGCCGGACGGCAATTCCGCCAGTTTCAGCCCGCGCCGGGATATGAGCACATCCCCGGGGTATTCCCGGCGGCAAATGGCTCCGATGCTCAGGCCCGGCGGCAGTTCGGTGGGTAAATCCTTCATGCTGTGTACCGCCAAATCGATTTTCCCTTTGAGCAGGGCCAGTTCCAGTTCCTTGGTAAATAGCCCCTTGTCGCCGATTTTTGCCAGGGCCACATCCAAAATATTGTCACCGTGGGTCTTCATGCCCTGCAGGCGGAAATTCACCCCCGGATGACGGGACTGCAGCTGTTCCGCCACCCAGCGGGCCTGCCACAGGGCCAGCCTGCTTTCCCTGGTGCCGATTACGATTTCCTTGTTCATGGCCCCTCCGATCGATTTTCCGTTCCTTCGCCCCTCAATGGTGGAAGCTTTCCCCCGTCCGGACCATTTTAAGCAACCGGAACGGTTCTTTCCGGCTGTGCAACCGCCGGACGTTCAGGCCGCCGGTCTTACCGTCCGGCAGCCGCGCTGGCCGGATCGCAACCGGTTTTGCGTTCCTGTCCGGCCACCTCCAGGTCAAACAGGTTCTGCAAAATTTCTGTGTACAGGTGTCCCTCCGGTGTCAGGGCATAGGCTTTCAAGCGGCTGATCGGCACATGCAACAGCTGGTTGACAATGGAGTTGGCCAGGGAGGCGACCACTTTGCGGTCGTGGTCCGAAATTTCACCCAGACGGTTCAGCGCCCGGCGCAATTCGTTCTGTTTAATCTCCTCGCCCCACTGCTTTAAAGCAGCGATGGTCGGCACCACAAACTGGGTGCCCAGCCACTGCATGAACTGGTCCAGTTCCTCTTCAATGATCGCTTCCCCCGTAACCGCGGCCTGTTTACGCTGGGCAAGGTTCTGATCCACCACGTGCTGCAGGGCGTCCACATCATAAAGAGTCACTCCCGGCAGGTTGCCGCAGGCCGGGTCGATATCCCGCGGTACGGCAATGTCGATCATCATCAGTTTGCCGCCCGGCCGCCCTGCCATTACCGCCGCCATGTCGGAATAACGCACCACATAATGCGAGGCTGCCGTGCAGCTGATCACAATATCCGCGCTGGCCATATAATCAAACAACCGGTCAAACCTTACCGCCCGGCCGTCGAACTGGGCGGCCAGATCCACCGCCCGCTGATAGGAGCGGTTGGAGACAATCACTCCCGACACACCGTTGGCCACCAGGTGGCGGGCCGTCAGTTCACTCATTTTGCCGGCGCCGATCACCAGCACCGAGCGGCCGGTCAGGTCGCCGATGTACTGCCTGGCCAGTTCCACCGCGGCATAACTGATGGACACGGCATTGCGGTCAATGCCGGTTTCGGTGCGCACCCGCTTGCCCACGGTCAGCGCCTGCTGAAAGAGCACATTGAGCACCCGGTTGGTTGTTCCGTGCCGGCAGGCCGCCTGATAGGCGTCCCGCACCTGGCCCAGGATCTGGGTTTCACCCAGGATCATGGAATCCAGGCCGGCCGTCACCCGGAAAAGGTGACGGATGGTATCATAGAGGGTATGGGCATAAGTGTAGTTTTTAATTTCGGAAATATCCGCGCCGGACTTGCGGGCAAGAAAATCCCGCACGGCGCTCAATCCCTCGTCCATTTCCCTGGTTGCGGCGTAAATCTCCGTCCGGTTGCAGGTGGACAGGATTACACAGCCCTCGATGGCCGGGGCGGCGTTCAACCTGATCAGGGCATCCCCCAGGGAATGTCCGGAAAAGGACAGCTTTTCCCGTACCTGCACCGGCGCCGTCCGGTGATTCACACCAACTACGATGATAAGCATTGCTCTACACGCTCCTTTGCTTGCGTCAGCCGTCCTTCGGCCAACAGCAACAGCACCTGGTCGTCCACCAGGGAGGCCAGGATCCGGTGTCTTTTTTCCGGATCGGAAATATTTTCAAGCAGGCGGGTACGTATTTCGCCCAGCCAGACGGCAAATTCGCCGTATTCCGGGCCGTACCGCCGCGCCAGTTCCTCCTTTATCTTCCTGGCCAGCAGGGGACTGTGACCGCCGGTGGAAACGGCGATCTGCAGCGGTCCCCGGCGCATCACCGCCGGCACATAAAAGTTGCCGTGGGGCGGATCGTCCACCACATTGACCAGCAGGTTGCGTTCCAGGCATTCCTTTGACACCAGGCGGTTGACCGCATCTTGATCGGTGGCGGCGATGACTAAAAAGATCCCGTCCAGGACGGTATTGTGATATTCCCCGCAGTGCCAGTCAATCCGTCCGGCGGCGGCCATTTTCCGCAAACCGGGGCAAACCCGCGGGCTGACCACCGTTACCCGGGCGTCGCAGGCAAGCAGGGACAGCACCTTGCGTTCCGCCACGCTGCCGCCGCCCACCACCAGGCATCTGCGTCCGGCCAGATGCAAAGAAATGGGATAGCATCCACTCACGTCAATCAACCCTTTTAAAAGTTTCTCCGGCTGACGAAATCGGCAATCAAAGACAGGGTTTTTCTGGCCGGGCGGTCGGGCAGAAACTGAAGTTCCCGCTTGGCCTTATGAATATATTGTTGCGCAATGCGCACGGAATATGCTATGCCGCCGCATTCGCCGATCAAGCCAATAGTCCGGTAAACCAGGTCTTCATCCTTTACCGGGGCGAATACCAGCTGCCTTAAACAGTCCTGCCGGGGGCTGTTTTCCAGAGCATAAATCACCGGCAGGGTGATGATGCCCTGACGCAGGTCGCTGCCCACGGGCTTGCCCAGTTGCTGCTGGTCGGCCACCAGATCCAGTACGTCGTCGGTGATTTGGAAAGCCATACCGATATAATGCCCGAAACGGCGCAGCGCCTGGTGAACCTTCGCCGGGGCGCCGCAGGCCGCCGCCCCCAACTGGCAACTGGCCGCGATCAACAATGCGGTTTTGCGGTTGATACGGTAAAAATAATCCTTCACCGTCTGCCCGGTATCAAAGCAGGTGGAAATTTGTTCGATTTCCCCCTCGCACATTTTTACGCTGGTATCGGCCAGCACACGGGGAACCAGCGGCTGTCCGCAGGTGGAAACCAAAATGAGCGCGCGGGCGAAAAGATAGTCGCCCAGATGTGTAGACAGGCGGTTTCCCCACCTTGCCTTCACGGTTGGTTTCCCCCGCCTGGTTAACGAGGCGTCCACCACATCGTCATGCACCAGCGTGGCCATGTGGATCATTTCCAGCGCCACAGCCAGGGGCAGTACTTTTTCCAGCTCGAAATGCGGATCGCATTTTCCGCCCAGCAAGCTCAAGGCGGGGCGCAGCCGTTTCCCCCCCGCCTTGAGCAGGTGCGTGGATGACTCGGTCATCAGTGGATCAGGTGTTTTAACGGCTTTGTGCAATTCCCGTTCTACAGTGTCAAGCTCATCTTTTATTTCATCAAAAAATCGCAGCATTTTACCTGCCCACCCGCCCGTTTTGATCAAGCTTTTTGCCCGGCTTAACCTATTCAACAGCCGGCTGGAAAAATCCTCCCCCAAAAGTTGGCCCGCCTGAAAGTTCAATCATCCGGGGTGGTAAATCATACCTTGCCGCTATTGCGGACAATCCTCTTTCTAGGGTATTATATTTTGGCGAAAAAATCAATGGGAGTGTCTGGTGCCGGGGAAAATAGCTTGTCTTTTATTCCGGTTATGCTATAATACATAATGCATATGTTTTTGGCCGGCGTTACCGCGGCTTCAATACGGGGGTGGATGGGGCCTGGTGGCTCTCCTGGTCTTCAAAACCAGTCGTGGGGCGGCAAACCCGTCCCGGGTGAGTTCGATTCTCACACACTCCCGCCAGCAACAGCCAATCCGGACCGGAAATCCATTCCGGCCGGATTATTTTTTGGGGGTGCTTATCCCCCTGAGCCGGGCGGTGAGCAGCAGGATGGTGGGAATGAACCATTCCACGCTAAAGGAATAGGCAACAAAAGGACCGGTTAAAAAGGCGATCATCTGCGGGTTGTTTGCGAACTGGCTTAGAGACAGGGCAATGGTCAGGATGCTCAGCGGGGCAATCAGCGGCCGTGCTTCCCGCAGCTTGAATAAATGGGTGGCGGCCATCACGGTGGCATAAAGAAAGATACCCACCTTGCCGAACATGCCGAAAAGCCAGATGACGATCCAGACGGCGTCCAGACGGGTTAAAAACTGGCCGATTCCGGCCAGGCGGACCAGTTCAAAAGTGGGATAATTGAGCCGGGCCGTGGTCACACCGAATACGGTGGTGCTGGCCAGGGCGTCTAGTACAAGCAGGAGACTGGTGAGCAAGACGGCGATGATGGCATTGCGCCGCCCCCGGGCGGGACGGGCCAGATAGGGCAGGAACATGGCCAGGACGATGATTTCCCCCCGCCAGGCAAAAGGGTCCAGGCTGGCCAGCAGTACCGGCCTGATGCCGTGCTCCAGGACGGGGAGCAGGCGGGAAAACTGCATGTGTCCGGACACCAGGATGAGCATAAGGCCGAAAAGGGCGAGGATCAACGGATAGGTTAATTCCATCACCCGGGCGATCACTTCCAGTCCCTGACTGACGCCGTAGGCGCAGACGGCGACCATGAGGATGGCAAAAACCACCTGGGGGGTGCGGGGCATGATCGCCGTGGCAATCAATTCACCCAGTTCACGTACGATGATGGCGTTGGTTTGTAAAAAAAAGAATAAATAATACAGACCGGCGGCCTTTCCGGCCGGACCGCCCAGGATCTGTTCCAGGTACTGGACGAGGGTCTGTCCGGGAAACAGGCGTCCCAGGGCACTCACCAGAAAAGCCACATAAAGTCCCGGTATGGCGGCCAGAAGGGCGGTCAGCCATGAATCCCGTCCGGTGGTAGCGGCGGTGAGCCCGGGCAGGAAGACAATGGCGGTGGCGGCCACTGTGCCGATAAGCAGGAATATGGCCTGCAAATCTGAAATTCTCCCCTGTTCTTCATACACGGCGGATACCTCGACGGTCCGGCTTGAAATGGCTGAAGGCAAATTGATACCAGCATATATTTTAAGTTCGTCCGTTTTAAATATACATCCGTCCGGTTCTCACCCGCCGGGTATAGTCGTCGGTTGCCGGGTACCGGTGCGTGGCTTGCGCTTTAATAGCTGTTGTCACCTTGCCGGCTCGAAGGCTCTGGCCTGGAATCAGCGGCTGACAATTCCGGCTCCATACCATCAAAATATTGTAAACTGCTACGCTCTCCGGTTCATCATCAACAATGGCGATAATATTTTTTCCCCCGGATCACAAAGAACCACCAGCCAATAGTGCGGGTGGTTCTTTGCAAAGCCGGGAAAGCCATGGTTATAACCGGAGACCGTTTAGCCCGGGTGTGCCCGGCATGGTACCCGGAGTTATTTTTCCAGTCCGGGTCTGTCTTTTCCGATTCGGGCCGGGTGGTCTCACAATTCTTTTTCAGACCCGGGGCTGCCAGTCGTCCAATCCGGGCGCTGTTTCCATCCTGCCCACGGCCAGGCAGGCCACGGCCAGGACCAGGTTGACCAGGCCGAAAGCCAGATAAAGACCGGCGTAAGGCGTGAAGCGCGCCAGCCAGGCATAGGCGGCCAGCAGCAGGGCGCCTGTGAACAGGTAGCCGCGTGACTTGCGCGGTCTGAAAAAAACCTGCTTCCAGCCGGCAAATGCCTGGCCCGTATACTCCGTTCCGTCCGGTGTTGCGACCTGCGTTTCCGCTTTCGCCCGCCCTTCCAATTGCCTGGCCCGTCCGGCCAGAGCGACCAGTTGGCGCTCATCCAGCAGGGCGATATTGAAGCGGCTTTTGACACTATTGACCAGCCGGACGGCGTCCGGGGTGAATTCGCCGGCAGCTGCGAAAATGGCGTTATTGGTTTTTCCCGCTGGCAGCGTTGCCAGCAGGGACTGCACGGCCGCGCTGCCGGCGGGGGTTTCACCGGCCGGCAGATAATGTACGCTGACCGGTATTCCCAGGTACCTGGCCCGGGAAAAGGGGGACGCCGCTCCTTTTTTCTTGTCTGTTACTTCCTCGAAACGCGGCAGGGTTTTGAGCAGGGGAAACACCAGGGCGGCCAGCTCCTCCCGGCTGCCGGCCTGTTTCAACTTTTCCCGGAACCGGCTGGCCGCCGTCCAAACCTGCTGGTAATGCCTTTCCAGCAACAGCCGCTTTTTCTGCATTTTGCCGGCCAGCCAACCGGCAAACAAGCTGATCGCCGAGGCGGCGGCCAGGGCTGTGGGCAGTGGCCGGATGGCCGCCAGGAAAACGAGCAGAATCAGCCATAGCAACAACAATGTACCGTAGAAGTCCAGCCGGCGGGCCATGATGTTGCGCTGATCCGCCCGCGGTTTGACATAATAGCGCTTCAATTCACCAGCCCGGCGGCGTTTTTGCCATGACGCCAGGGCCAGTTTCAAAAGCCTGCCCGGAAACTGTACAACTGACATATTACGTTCACTCCCCGTTTGCGTACGGAATATTTCCATATGTAATTATTACCATTACTGGTCCGTATTATGTCACTAAGCAAAAAGAATTTTATTCATTTCCCCATGACAAACTAAAAAAGAAACGGGCCGGCGTGGGGGAGGCGATGCAGCCCTGAATGAACAAGAAAAGGAACTGACGGAAAAATACCGGCAGCTGAATGAAGTAATCGAGCACTACGGACAGCAGCCGGGGCAGTTGATCCGCATCCTGCAGCAGGCGCAGGAAATTTTCGGTTATTTGCCCGAAGAAGTGCAGACATACATCGCCGGCAGGCTGGATATGCCGGTGAGCGAGGTCAACGGCGTGGTCACCTTTTACAGCCTGTTTCACACCGAACCGCAGGGCAAATACAAAATCAATGTCTGTCTGGGCACGGCCTGTTATGTGCAGGGTTCCCGGGATATTCTGGCCGAGTTCCGCCACCAGCTTGGTCTGAATGAGAGCGATACCAGCGCCGACGGACTGTTTACGGTGAAAAGCACCCGCTGCCTGGGCGCCTGCGGACTGTCGCCGGTGTTGACCGTCAACCAGGAAGTACACGGGGAATTCAAGCGTCAGGACGTGGGCAAACTGCTGCGTGCCTGCCGGCGGCGGACGGAGGTGAAAAGGGATGATCAACCAGTGGAGCGACCTGCAGCAGATCAAGCGGGAGCGCCTCCCGGACCTTAACGCCCGCCTGGGTAAGGACGGCGCCGCCCCGTGCCTGCAGGTGCTGGTCTGCGGTGGTACGGGATGCACATCTTCCGCCAGCCATCAGCTGCGCGAAGCCTTAAGACGTGAAATCAAAGCCCGCGGGTTGTCTTCCCGGGTGCGCGTGTTTAAAACCGGCTGTTTCGGTTTTTGCAAACTGGGACCGCTGGTGGTGGTTTATCCGGGACAGATCCTGTACTGCCGGGTGGGCGTGCCGGATGTACGGGAGATGGTGGAGCGGCACTTTGCCGGCGGCAAAGTGGTGGAACGCCTGCTCTACCGGGAACCGGCCACCGGGGAAAAGAAACTGCGCCTGCACGATGTGCATTTCTTCCAGGCGCAGCAGAGGGTGGCCCTGCGCCACTGCGGCTTGATCAATCCGGAGGATGTTACCGAATACATCGCCTGCGGCGGTTATTTCGCATTGGCCGATGTGTTGCTGCACCAGACGCCGGCGCAGGTGATTGAAACGGTTAAAAAATCTGGCCTGCGCGGCCGTGGCGGAGGTGGTTTCCCTACCGGCAAAAAATGGGAGATGGCGGCCGCCGCGCCCGGAGCTGAAAAATATGTGGTTTGCAACGCCGACGAGGGAGATCCCGGCGCCTTCATGGACCGCAGCATCCTGGAAGGCGATCCGCACAGCGTGCTGGAGGCCATGGCCATCGCCGGCTATGCTATCGGGGCTGCCGAGGGCTATATTTATGTACGCGCCGAATACCCGATTGCCGTGGAGCGGCTGGAACGCGCCATCCGCCAGGCCCGGGAGCAGGGCTTGCTGGGCCGGCGCCTGTTCAATACCGGGTTTGACTTCGACATCGATCTGCGCCTGGGAGCGGGTGCCTTTGTCTGCGGCGAGGAGACGGCGCTGCTGCGTTCGGCCACCGGTCAACGGGGCGAACCCCGCCCCCGCCCGCCCTATCCCGCCCAGTGCGGCCTGTGGGGCAAGCCGACCCTGCTGAACAATGTGGAAACTTACGCCAATGTGCCGGCAATCATCAGCCGGGGCGCGGACTGGTTTGCTTCCATGGGTACGGAAAACAGCAAGGGGACGAAGGTTTTTTCCCTGGCCGGCAAAATCATGAATACCGGTTTGATTGAGGTGCCCATGGGCACCACTTTGCGGACCATAGTTTTCAATATCGGCGGCGGCATTCCGCATGGACGCAAATTTAAAGCCGTGCAGACCGGCGGGCCTTCCGGCGGGTGCATCCCCGAAGCCGGTCTGGATACACCGGTGGACTATGATTCCCTGCGCCGGATTGGCTCCATGATGGGTTCCGGCGGATTGATCGTGATGGACGAGAGCGACTGCATGGTGGATATCGCCAAATTCTATCTGCAGTTCAGCCAGGACGAATCCTGCGGCCAGTGCACCCCCTGCCGGGTGGGCGTCAAGCGGATGACGGAAATCCTGGAACGGATTACGGAAGGCAAAGGGGAGATGTCCGACCTGGACGAACTGGCGGACCTGGCCCGGGAGGTGAAGGACGCCTCCCTGTGCGGACTGGGCCAGACCGCTCCCAACCCGGTGCTTTCCACGTTGCAATATTTTCGCGACGAATATGAAGCCCATATCCGGGACAAGCGCTGTCCGGCCGGAGTCTGCCGCGCCCTGCTCGATTATGTCATTGATGAGGAAAAATGCGTTTCCTGCGGCCTGTGCGCCAAAAACTGCGTGGCCCGGGCGATCAACGGCGAGAAAAAAGGACGGCCCTATTTCATCGACCGGCAGAAGTGTTTAAAATGCGGTGTTTGTGCGGCTCATTGTCCCCAGGAGGCCATTTACACCGCCTAAATATACGTACTCTAATGTGAAAAAGTCGTTTTCTCAAGGTGATGGTCGTGCCAGAGTTGCGACCATCACCTTTTTCATTTGTGGGTTGTGTTCAATAAATCATGGCCGTTGGGGGCGGTATGCAGCTTTTCCCTTTCCTGCCGCCCTTTTACCTTGCTTCTGACCGTAATAACGTTTATAATGAAGTCGTTTGAGTGGATAATTGATTAGGGAAGAGGGATAAAAATGGACGAAAACCTGACCATCGACAGCAAATTCAAATTTTCCTGCCGTCCCGGTCTGGAATGCTTTGGCCGGTGCTGCCGGGATGTGAACATTTTCCTTACCCCGTATGACGTGCTGCGCATGAAGAAGGCGCTGGGCATTTCCTCGGAGGAATTCCTGGCTCAATACACTGTCTGTCTGATTCCGGAAAAAACCGGGCTGCCGGTACTGGTGCTGAAGATGACGGAAGACGGAAGCAAGCGCTGCCCCTTTGTTACCGCCAACGGATGTCAGATCTACCAGGACCGGCCCTGGGCCTGCCGCATTTTTCCGCTGGACCGCAGCGACAACCGGGAAGAGGAGGAATACCGGTTTATCGCCTCGCCCCCCCGCTGCCTGGGGTTCAATGAGGATGTGGAATTGACCGTGGATGACTACAAGGAGGACCAGGGCATCTACCTGTACGAGGAAATGGAACGCTACTTCCAGGATGTGACCAGCGGCATCAGACTGGAAGGTCCGGTAAAAAACCGGCAGCTGGTGGACATGTTTTACATGAGCTGCTACAACCTGGATAAATTCCGGCGCTTTGTCTTCGAAAGCAGTTTTTTGGACAAGTTTGTCGTGCATCCGGAACTGGTGGAGCGGATCAAGGAAGATGATGTGGAATTGATGAAGTTTGCCCTGAAATGGCTGCGTTTCGGCCTGGCCCAAGGGGACAGCCTGTTGATCCGGGAAGAAGCCTTCCGGGCCAAACAGGCGGAATTGGCCGGGCAGCTCAAGAATTAGCCGGGCACATTTCACAGGCCGGTGCCCGGTCATCAAGCCGGGTTGCTCAACTCCGCTTGCCCGGCGGGCTTTTATGAGCAAAAGTGTGCAAAGACTTATCGTTATCATGATGTTAAAAAAGCCGGGTAGAAACATGGCCCGGCCTTTTTGCGTTCTTTTGCCTGCCGGGGGTCAGCCTTGCTCACCGCCGGCGGTTTTGTTTTCTTCGGCCGGCGGGGGGTCCGGCGCGCCGCGCAGCAGTTCCCGGTAAAGTTCCGGCCGGCGGAAATTCAAATAAAAGTGATAACGCATGGAGCGGGCGCGGTTGCGGCGGATGGTGTTGATCAGCGTGGCATCCAGGTCGGCCAGGAGCATGCCCTCCCGCCGGCTGAAGTCCTCGGCCAGCACATCCCCGCGCGGGTCGAGCACCATCGCCCCGCCGCAAAATTCCTGCTTTTCCGAAGCCCGTCCGACCAGGTTGCAGGCCGCCACAAAAACCGCGTTGTCATAGGCGCGTGCGGCCAGGTATTTCAGCCAGATCGCCCGCCGGTCCCCTACAATTACCGGCGAGGCATGGGGGGCGAAAATAATCTCCGCCCCGCGCAGGGAAAGCACGGTGGTGACCTCCGGAAAGTGCAGGTCCCAGCATATTTCCACGCCGAAAACAGTTTTTTCCGTTTGAAAAACCGGCAGTTCGTTTCCGGCGGTAAAATGCGGGCATTCACTTTTACCCAGGTGGGTCTTGCGGTATTTTTGCACCCGCCCGTCGGGATGGGCGACCAGGTGGGTGATGTAGGGGCGGTCGCACTCCGATTGTTCGGCCAGGCCGGCCAGCACGGTTACACCAGTATCCCGGGCCAGACGGGAAAGCCGGTCCGCACCGGGACCGGGTATAACTTCCGTATACTGCCGGGCCAGTTCCCGGTGGTAACCGGGCACACATAACTCGGGGAAACAGATCAAATCCGCCTTCTCCCGGGCCGCCAGCGCAACAAAATGTTCGATTTTATCCAGGTTTTCCTTGACCAGACCGGTCTTGGCCCGCATTTGCACCAGGGCCAGGCGTGTGTTTTGCATTGTTCAACTCCCGGCAGCTTTTCTTTTCATTATAAACCCGCCCTGTGGAATGTGAAAGCCCGGTTTTTACCGGGCTTGAAATATATGCCGGCATCAGGCGAACATCAAGATGCCGGCAGTTCATCCAAACTTGCGATGCCGGCGGTTTCCCCAAACTTTACCCCGGCCGGTCATGGTGTGATGCGGGTACGGCCGGCGGCCTGCCACCGGCCGTGGGCGTGGATATCCTGGTCAGGGTTTGATATAGGCGTATCCTTCGCCCTGCTTTTTGACGATTTCAGTGATCCCGGCCGGCACCACGGTGACGAACCCGGGCAGCCTGTTTTCGGCAATATTGTTCATATTCAAGGCATTGCGGCAGGCGGCGAAAAATACTCCCGCACGGGCCAGTTCCGCCATTTGCGCCAGTATTTCCGTGCCTCCGCCGGCGTAGGCCAGCACGCCGGCGCCGTTGGCCACCACTTCGATCACCGCCCCGCCCGGCCCGGTGTCCTTGATGAAATTTTTAACGTTCAACAGCACCCGTGGCCAGCGTTCATCTTCATCAATGTGAAACAATGCTTTCATGTCCTGTGGGTCCGCCTGCTTCCGGACCCGCCACCTCCCGGTAAAAACTTTTTAGTCCGGATTGCACCTGTAAATCCATCGTGGACATTCCCGGTTGCTTCGCAATTATTATTATAACCCGTTTTTCCCAGCGGTGGACATTAAGATTGATTATCTTGCGGATAAACAATCTTAATGTTTCAAGCCTGCCGGCGACCGCGCACCGGCAACGCGCACCCCGCAAAAGAGAGGACCAGGTGTTTTCACGGTTATAGTTTATAGTGCTTTTCTGCGGCCGCTTCCAGTTCCGGCGGCCGGAGGGTGCGTTGTATTTCACGGTAAAAAGCAACCACGCAGCCGGAAAAAGCCGGTAACTAGATTTCACGGGCATAGTGCACCGCATTGCGGAAAATGGCCAGGCCGTGCGGCTCCCCTGTTTCTCCGCGGCGCCAGTTCGGGTGCTGGGTGCGTTCGACAAAGCGTTCCGGGTGGGGCATCAGGCCGAGCACCGTGCCGCCGGGGTTACAGATGCCGGCGATGGCATGCAGCGAACCGTTGGGATTGTCCGGGTAATTTCCGGCCGGCCCGCCGCCGGCGCCGGCATACCGGAAAACCACCTGGCCGGCCTGCTCGATGGCCGCCAGGGTGTCTTCCCGGGCAAAAAATTTGCCCTCACCGTGGGCGGCTTGAAAACTCAATACCCGCCCGGCCAGACCGCGGGTGAAAAGGCAGTGGTTGTTTTCCACCAGCAATTCAATCCAGCGGCATTCAAAACGGCCGCTGTCGTTGGCCATCAATGCCGCGCTGATTTCATCCGTCCGCCCGCCCGGCAGAAGGCCGGTGCGCACCAGCACCTGGAAGCCGTTGCAAATACCGAGCAGCGGCTTGCCGGCGGTCACAAATTCCTGCAGCTGTTCTTTTAAAAAGGAGGTCAGCTCCACAGCCAGCACCTTGCCCGAGTGGACATCGTCACCGTAGGAAAACCCGCCCGGGATGACCATGATCTGATAAGCGGCCAGTTTTTCCTCCCCGGTGCGCAGCTGGTTGACATGCACCATCTGCGGCGCGCCGCCGGCCAGGTCGAAAGCGCGGGCGGTTTCCCGGTCACAGTTGGTGCCGTCGGTGCGCAGAACGCAAACGCGGGGCTTTTTCATCATTCGCCCCTCCCTTCGTTTCCGGCCCGCATGCTGCCGAAGATCCGGGCCATCGGTTCCTGCCAGGCCCGTTTCAAGGCGGTTAATGAGACGGAGAACAAACCGGCCGCCGAGATTCGGTCCCCGGCCACGGTGGTCCCCAGCATCTGATGGGGTACCCCGGCGAACAATGCCGCCGGATCAGTATCCGGAGCGGTTTCCACCAGAAAACAGCCGGCTGTTTCGTTGAACAGGAAATGGACCGGGTTTTCCGCCGCCGGTATGCTGATTGCCGCCCCCAGTCCGCCGCCGAAGCACATTTCGGCCAGCGCGGCCGCCAGGCCACCCTCGCTGATGTCGTGACAGGCCAATACTTTGCCCGCGGCGATCGCCCGGTGCACGGCCGTCAGCACCCCGGTCAGCACGGACAGATCGATACGCGGCGGGCTGCCGCCCGGTTGCCCGTACAAATCGCAGTATACCGAGCCGCCCATTTCACTGACGGTGCGCTTGCCGACCAGGGTGATCTTGTTGCCCGCCCCTTTGAAATCGGCGGAAACGGTTCGGTTGATGTCGGGTACCCGGCCGAAGGCGGAAACACACAGTACCGGCGGGATTTTAATCACTGTGCCGTCCGCACCCCGGTAGGTGCTGGACAGGCTGTCCTTGCCGGAAATGAAGGGCATGCCCGTGGTGTCCACAAAATCCACGCAGGCGTCCACCGCCCGGTCCAGGGCGCCCAGTGACTCCGGATCGGGGAAGGGCCAGATGAAATTGTCAATCAGGACCATTTCCTCCGGGTTGGCCCCGGCGGCCACGGCGTTTGACACGGCCTCCGCGGCCGCCCAGAGGCCGCCGTAATAGGGGTCGCTCCGGTTCAGCACCGGGTTCAGTCCGTGGCTGATCACCACCGCCTCCGGCCGTCCCGGCAGCGGTGTGAGCAGCACGGCGTCGTTCGGTCCATCCCCGTGCAGGCCGGAAAATGGCGGCAGCCCGTTCGTTCCCTGCACGCCGTGGTCGTACATGCGCACGATCGGTTCCTTTGAACAGACATTCAAGTGCGCCATTACCCGGCCGTATGCTTCCGTCCAGTTCGCCGGGAGCGTTGTCAGCGGCGCGGCAGCTTCTTCCGGCGGCTGCCAGCATGCTTCCATCCGCCGCCGGGGCAGGCCGTGGTGCAGGAATTCCATTTCCAGATCACACACCACCGTCCCGTGCCAGGTTACCAGCAGGCGCCTGTGTGCGGCGAATGCACCGAGCACGGTGGCCTCCACGTTCAGCCCGCGGCAGATGGCCAGCACCCGGTCCAGGTTCTCCGGCGCCACGGCCAGCACCATCCGTTCCTGACTTTCCGACAGCCAGATTTCCCAGGGACTCAAGCCCTGGTATTTCAAGGGCGCCTGTTCCAAACGGACTTCAACCCCGGTCTCCGCTCCCATTTCCCCGACGGCCGAGGCGAAGCCGCCGGCGCCACAGTCGGTGACGGCGCGGATCAACCCTTCTTCCGCCGCCGCGAGCAAAGCATCGAGCGTACGTTTTTCTTCAATCGGGTGGCCGATCTGCACCGCGCTGGCGTTCACTTCCGTAGTGCGGTGAGTCATTTCCCCGCTGGAGAAGGTAGCCCCGTGGATGCCGTCCCGGCCGGTGCGGCCGCCAATGACCACCACCAGATCCCCCGGCTGCGCCCGGCCTTTTTGAGCGCGGGAAACGGGTAACAGGCCGTAGGCGCCCACGATTACCGTCGGTTTGGCCCGGAAATCACGGTGAAAATGCACGGAGCCGTTGTTGGTCGGGATGCCCATGCGGTTGCCGTAATCCCGCACCCCGGCCACCACCCGGCGCAGCAGGTAGTGCGGGTGCAGGCATCCGGGGGGGATTGCTTCCGGTTTGATGTCCGGCGGGGCAAAACAAAACATGTCCGTGGAGGCGATCACTTTGGCCCCCTGTCCGGTGCCCATGATATCCCGGAACACGCCGCCGCTGCCGGTCATGGCGCCGCCGTAAGGTTCGATGGCCGAGGGCGAGTTATGGGTTTCCACCTTGCCGCAAACCGCCCATCCGTGGTAAAACTCCATCACGCCGGAGTTATCCACGAAAGCGGAAAGCACCAGCGGGTGACCGGCCCGGGCGGTGGCCTGCTGCAGCCTTTTCAGCAGGGGCTCCTTTTTTCGCCCGTTGACCACCAGTTCGGCCTTGAATGTTTTGTGTCCGCAGTGTTCAGACCATGTCTGGGCCAGGGTTTCAATTTCACAGTCGGTGGCGTCGCGCCGGCGGGAAATGAAATAGTCCCGGATCAGGCGCATTTCCTCCAGGTTGAGAAAAAGCTTGTCCCGGCTCAGATCCATCAGCGCGGCGTCGTCCATCTGGCGGATCGGGATGATTTTTGTTTCCCCCGGCCGGCCGGATATTAAAAGCGTGTCCGGCTCCGCCCGCATTACTGTTTCCACCGTCGGGTTGACCAGCAGCCGGTCGAGGATGGTTTCAATATCCGCGGCTGTCACGCCGCCTCCGTAAAAGGCGTATTCGCGGCTCGAGGCGGCGGCCGCAAGGCCGGTGACGCCCAGATCACGGGCCGACTTGCTTAAGGAGGCGGCTTCCGGGTTCATCACCCCCGGCCGGTAGGCCACCTCGACCACCGACGCGGCATCAGTAATCACCGGTTTGTTTATGGTATAAACCTCAAAAACGTCTTCGGCCAGCAGTTTTTCCGCCAGCAGGCGGGCGTCCTTTTCGCTGATCCCTTCAAAACGGTAGACGCGTGCGGTGCGCACGTGCTCCACCGGCGCAATGCCCAGGGCGTGCCGGATTTCGTACAGCACGTCTTCCCCGGCCGGGTCGCGCAGCCCGGGACGGTTGGTCACCCTGACTGTGGTTATGCCCATGAAACAATCACACACCTCCCGTGCAATCATTACAACCGGAAAAAGAAAATATCCCGGCCGGCTGTCGCCGCCAGGAGTAGCACTCCAAAACAGATTGTAGTATATCCGGGCGAAAAATACAACTGTCCTGAATGAATTCAATAGAGTCCGGGCATGCCGGCAAATACCCGTAAAAATACGCGGACAAAACAGCGGCACATCGCCGCCGGTGTTTTCCGGACCGGTGACGGTCCGGCCGGGCGGCAGGAGAAAAGGAAATCACGGCGAATTCTTATTTCGGGCTGCCCGGCCGGAATCCTGGTATAAAAATAATGACGGTTTGGTATACGGGGAACCGGCCTTCTAACGTACAATCAGCACCGGACAAGGGGCGTGCCGGCTGACCCGGTTGCTTACGCTGCCCATCAGGTAGCCCTTGATATCGCTCAGCCCCCGGCTGCCCATGACCAGCAAATCATAACCGCCGTCGCCGGCTTCCTGGCAGATTTCCTGAGCCGGAATGCCGCGTACCATTTTGGTTTCCACTTTGATCTGATAAGGTGCGATTCCTTTTTCCGTGCGCTCCAGAATTTCCTTGCCGCTTTCTTCCAGCTGATCATTGATCAGGCTGTAGGCATCGCTGACTTGTCCGTACCGGCCGGTATAAACAGGCATGATCGGAACAACGTGAAACAAAACCAGCGCGGCATCCATTTTGCTCGCCAGTTCGGCGGCGTGCCGGGCGGCTGTGTCTGCCCGGCTGGAGCCGTCCACCGGGACAAGAATTTTTTTATAAGCCATGACGCGACCTCCCAAGGTAATAGTATTCGCTTTCACATATTGTTATTTAAATTTAACGCACTACCAGTACCGGGCAGGGGGCGTTCTGGGTGACCCGGTTGGTCAGTGCGCCGGCAAGATATCCGCTCGCCTGTCCGACCATGATCACCAGATCGTACTTTCCCTCCCTGGCCTGCCGGCAGATTTCATAGGCCTCGTTGCCCTGCAGGAGTACGGTGTCCAGATTGATACCGTCCCTGAGCAATACGTCATGCATTCTTTCCAGCAGACTGCGGCCGTTCTTATGCAGTTCCGACTGAATTTGTTTGAAATTTTCCGTGATCCGCCCCCCGTTCTTTTTGCTTACAAAGGGAGTGGTGGCCGGAATGACATGGCAAAGGGTGACCTGTCCCTTCACCTGCGTCGCCAGCTCAATGCCGTATTCCGCCGCTTCAACCGCCCGGTATGAGCCGTCCACCGGGACAAGAATCTTATGATACATAAGCAACCCTCCTTTTTATGTGCTTACATTCACAATTCTTTAATTAAATGATACACTTTTCACAAAGGAAGTCAATACCTTTTTCAGACTTAATTTAAAATTTTAGCAGCCTGAAATTATGGTAAAATTATTGGTAACCTGCCCTGGACGGAGGATATGCGATGAGCGAAAAAATGAATGTGGTGGACGTGTATACCGACGGCGCCTGCAGCGGCAATCCCGGTCCGGGCGGCTTCGGGGCGATGCTCCGGTATGGTGATCACGTGAAGGAATTGTCCGGCGGTTACCGCTGCACCACCAACAACCGTATGGAATTGATGGCGGTGATCAAAGCTTTGGAAGCATTAAAAAGGCCCTGCCGGGTTAACCTTTATACTGACAGCCGGTATATCGTCGACGCCATGACCAAAGGCTGGGCGCGGAACTGGCAGACCAACGGCTGGCGGCGCTCCAGCGGGGAACCGGCCAAAAACCCCGATTTGTGGCGGCGCATTCTTGAGCTGGCGGCCGTCCACCGGATCAACTGGATCTGGGTAAAAGGACATGCCGCCAATGAGTACAACAACCGCTGCGACCGGTTGGCGGTGGAAGCAGGCCGGGGGCGGTCGCTGGCTGAAGATGAAGCGTATGTGCGTAGCGGCGGTTAAGATCTTGAAGCATAAACATGCTTGATTTTGGGGAAGGACTGGTGCATTGCAGCGGCGAGGTGCGGCCGCCGGCTTTTATGTTCAAAAGACATGGTCCTTAACAAGACGGTGGAGAACAAGTGTAAAAAGGGGGTCCTACTTTGCACCGGGTGAAAAAGAAAAAGAACATCAGTCAGGTCAATATGCAGGTTAGTGGAGAAAACACCGGCGAAGAAACCGCGGCCGCCGTGCCAGGACCGGCGGCACGGGTGGCGCAATTTCAGCTGAACTCCGCCGGCGGTCCGCTGGACGAGGAGTTTCTGGAAAAAAGCGTTCCGGAAGATTAACGCATACCGGTACGGTAAAAAAACCAGCCGATCAACGTCAGTTGCAACAACATTTTCAGCGGTTTGTTTCCGGCCAGGCCGGCCAGTGTGCCGAAAGCCAGGGGCACGGCACGGTTCAATGGTTTGCCGGCAAGCAGTTCGGCGAAGACCGCCCCGACCGGCGGTCCCCAGAACATGCCCGCCGCTCCGAGGGACAGCACGCCGGCCAGTACGCCCAGCATACCGCCCCAAACCGCCTCCCCGGACAGGTCGCGCCGGAATGCCCTCCGGCGGCCGCCAATGGCCGGCAGCGTAAAACAGAATGCCGCCACGGTCACCGTCAGATAAAAAAAGCGTCCCGGTACGGTGAAGCCGTTGGACAGGCCATAAACCGCCATTCCCAACCAGATCAAGGGCACGCCGGGTAGTACCGGTGTCATGGTGGCGGCCAGTCCGGCGGCGAAGAAGAAACAGGAAATCAACAAGCAGGCCATTCCGTCCGCCCTCCCCCCGGCCCTCTTAACGAAATCTATGCTTTTGCCGCCTGCTAATTTACCGGACCGGTCACGAAAAAACCCGGGCCGGGCCAGGTAATATATACCAGGCCCGGCCCGGGTTTTCCCCGCGGCCTGTTTCCCGGCGCATTTTTAAGCCAGGGCAAGCGCCAGGTGGTAGGCGGCCAGGGAAAGCAGTGCCGCCAGCAGCAAGGTGTAGACCACGGAAAAAAGCGTCCATTTCCATGAACCGCTTTCATTGCGGATGGTCAGGGTGGTGACCAGGCAGGGGATATAAAACATGGAAAAGACAAAGAACGATAGCCCGGAAGCGAAGGGGATGCTGGCCGTCAATACCGCGCCGATGTTGGCTTCGTTGGCGTGGTAAAGCACGCCCAGGGTGGCCAGGGTTGTCTCCTTGGCGGCAAAGCCGGCCATCAGGGCGACAATCAGACGCCAGTCAAAACCGAAGGGATGCCCCAGGGGCTGCATCCACTGTCCCAGGACACCCAGAATGCTGTGATTGATCGAACCGCCCGGAAAGTTGGCCAATATCCAGAGCAGGGCGCTGACCACCGCAATGTAGGTGGCCGCCCGCCGGAAATAGCTCTTGGTCTTGTGCCAGGCGTAGGTGACGATGTTGGACCAGTTGGGCCACCGGTACATAGGCAGCTCGATGAAGAAAGGGTTCTTCTCTGTTTTCAACACCGTAGTTTTTAATATAATGCTGACCAGGCTGATTAACACAAAACCGAGCAGGTAGAGCCCCAGCATGACCCAGGGAGCCACCCGCGGCTGGAAGAAGGCGCCGATCAAGGCTACCGCCACCACCTGCCGGGCCGAACAGATGGTCAAGGGGGTGACCATGATCGTCAACAGGCGGTCCCGGCTGTTATCGGCGGTGCGCGCGGCCATGATCGCCGGTACGTTGCACCCGTAACCCATTAGCAGGCTGATGAAAGACTTGCCGGGCAGGCCCAGCGGCCCGAGCAGGCGGTCCATGACAAAAGCGGCCCGGGCGAAGTAGCCCACGTCTTCCAGCAGGCCGAAGACAGTAAAAGTAATAAAGATCAGGGGGACAAAACTCATCGCCGTACCCACCCCGGCCAGTACGCCGTCGGTGAGCAGGTGGACCGGCCAACCCGGCAGCACCGGCCCCAGGCTGCTTTCCAGCAACCTGCTCAACCAGGCAAAGCCGTTGCCGATAAGGTTTTCCAGTGGCGGCGACAGTTTGAAAATCAAAGAAAAGGCGCCGGCCAGTATAGCCAGCAGAATGGGCACGCCCAGCCAACGGCTGGTCAGCACCAGATCCACCCGGTCGCTGGGGGACAGTTCGCCCAGCCTTTCCCGGCGCACGGCGCTGTCCAGCACGCCGTTGATCCAGCGGTAGCGCTCTTCGGCCAGGCGGGTGGCCCGGTCCGGCAACTGACCGGCTTCCTCCTGCAATGCAGTCAGGTCGGCGGCGCTGACAGTAGCGGCAACCAGTTCTCGTGCCTGCGGATCATCTTCGAGCAATTTGATGGCCAGCCAGCGGTACGGATAGTTGTGAAAATAATAGCCCTGCAGCCGGGCGGTGATTTTCCGGATTAACTCTTCCACCGGCGGTGAAAAATGAAAATTCCCCCGGTTTTGGTTTTTACCGTCGATTGATTGCTCAATTAATTTATAAAGTTCTTCCAAACCCGTTTTCCGGGTGGCCACCACCGGCACCACCGGCAGTCCCAGCGCCCCGGCCAGTGCCTGCAAATCGATCCGGTAGCCTTTTTGCCCGGCCAGGTCCATCATGTTCAGAACCACCACCACCGGCCGGCCCAGTTCCAGAATTTCCGTGGTCAGGTACAGATTGCGCTCCAGGTTGGAGGCGTCCACCACGTTGATAATGGCATCGGGTTTGTTTTCCAATACAAAGTCACGGGTTACAATCTCTTCAATAGTATGGGAAGTAAGGCTGTAGGTGCCCGGCAGATCAATCAGGCTGACTTGCCGACCGTCGGGCAGTGTGAAAACGCCCTCCTTTTTTTCCACTGTTTTACCAGGCCAGTTGCCCACGTGCTGACGCAATTTGGTCAATGCGTTGAACACGGAAGACTTTCCCACATTAGGCTGTCCGGTTAAAGCAATCACCGCCATGACAAACACCTCCTTACGCCGGTTTGCATGTAATCCTGGCCGCCATTTCCGGGCTCAAGCCCAACCGGCTGTCCCGCACGGCGATGATCATGCGTCCGCCCTCTTTGTTGATCACCGCGATTTCCGTGCCGCCGGTCAGGCCCATGGAAAGCAGGCGTTTTTTCAGCGCCGGCGGCAGGTATAACTGTTCGATACGTGCCTTACCCCCCGCCGGCAGGGTGTTCAAGGTGAGGCCGTCCGGCACTCCGGCACTGCTTTGTTCCACCATCCATTCCCGGGTGGCGCACAGATGATTTTTGTTGCAGGTGCAGGAACATTCCTTGCCTGGTCCGGCGTTCCCTTCGCCGCAACGGCAGCTGTCCGTCTGGAATAAAAGACCGAGTATCCGGCGTGGCCAGGATTTCTGCGGATTGTCTATGCATTTACGCGGACTGGCGGGCATAAGCCTCATCCCCCCCAAATGATTATGAAATTCATTATCAACATCTGGTCACAACTATGAGAACGATTATCATTCCAGAAGTATTTTACAATGGAATGATAAAGATTGTCAACATGATTTTAAAAGGGACGGGGAACTTCCCCGTCCCGGTTTCGCTCACCCGGTTACCTAACATTCATCATTCGCCGGACAGGTGGCGCAGCTGCTGTCGCTGCTGCAAGCGTCACCGGCCGCTGTGCCGTCGCAGGCGCCGGATACCAGGCTGGTATCGGCGGTGCGGGTGGTTTGGTCCTTGGCCGGACGTTTTGTCTTATCCTTGGCCACTCGCTGATCACCTCCTGGTTTTATTGTGTCCGCCGCAGGACGGAAAAAAAACCGGCGCCGGATAAAAATCAATGGTCGCAGTGCTGTATTCTGGATTTACATTATTCCGTCCGGCGTAAAAATTCAAGCAACTGTGCCGCAACACGCCGGCAATTTTCCCGCAAAAGGTTGATTTCCCGCTCCGTGGCCTTTTCGATATGCAGCCCGGCGCTTACGGACACCGGTTGTCCGGTGGCCACGGCCACCATTTCCGCCACCGGTTTGGCTACTTCATCGTCCTTGTGGCCCAGCCGGGGGACCACCGTGGAGTTGCAGCTGATCCCCGCATGAACGGCCAGACTCGGCCGGGGGACGCTGAGGACCACCGCGCCCAGGTGGGGCTTCTCGCCGCCTAGTAACTGCAATATAATGCCGTCACCGGTCAGTGTCACGGTCAGCTGTACCCGGTATTTTCCCTCCCCGGCTTGAAAAGACAGCATATCCGGCATAACCGCCCTCCTTAATGCCTTCACCGGCCGGATCGGCCGAATTTTCCGTTAAAACCGGCCAGTTCCGGAAACTGTGTCAGTCCCTTGTACTGGCACAGTATCTTGAAGTCCCGGCCCATCCCTTCGGGCATGATCAGTTTTTTTATAGCCATGGTGGCGCGCAAGATTTCCGGGTCAAAAACATAGCTGACGGCTGGTTTCACTGTTTCCAGGATTCCCAGGTTGAGCAGGAAATTCATTTGCGTGGTGAACCCGGCTGTGCGCAGGCCCATCTCTTCACCCCACTGACGCAGCTGGGTAAAGTTGACATTGGCGGTAATATCCTGCTCGCCCACATGCTCATACGGGTTGGCAATCAGTTTGTGCCGGTGATAACAGCGCATTGTGCCGTCAAAACGGGAAGGATGATATAATTCCCGCGCCTCCTGTCCATAATCGATGGTCAGCAGGAAACCGCAGGCCAGCCGGGAGGCGATTTCAGCCAGCCAGTGCCGCGCGGCCAGGTTGATCTCGGCGGTTTGGCCGGTTTCCAGGGACGTGCCCTGGGCCTGCAGGCAGGCGGCCAGCAGGGGGGTGGACGGATCGCTTTCTATTTCCTGCAGCCGTCCGTCCCGGCAGGTGACGTAAATTTCTTTCAAGCCGGCCGCGGTTTGCCGTATCCGGTGCACCGGGAAGGCATCCACCACCTCGTTGGAAAAAATGCACCCCGTTATCCGGCCGCCGGTTGCGGACAGGTTTTCGGCCCAGCGCACCCTGGCACCGGCAAGATCCGTGCCGGACAATGTTTCCCGCTGACGGGCGGCCAGCACCGGGCTGCGCTCAATGATCCAGTAGGTGAGCGACGGGCAAATTTCCGGGCTTTGTTCCCGCAGCGCGGTCAGGATGTCCCTGGCCAGCAGGCCCTTACCGGCGCCATATTCCACCAGCAAGCGGTCCGCCGGGTGTACGGGCAGAAACGGCCACATTTGGGTGAACTGCCGGGCCAGCATGGCGCCGAAAACGGGGTGTACGTCGGAACTGGTGTAATAATCGCCGGCGGTGCCTATTTTTTCGCCGGGTGCGGTGTAATAGCCAAGTCCGGGATAATACAGGGCCATTTCCATAAAGCGGGCAAATGTCAACGGCCCGTTTATTTTAATTTCATTCATAATAATTTCGGCAAGTTTATTCACTTTTTCAGACATTCTGTTCACCCCGGAAAAAGTATTGCCATCTGCCATAAAGATCTTGTGTAAACCTGCCGCCAAAAGTCCAAAATAAAATTGTCGCAAAAAGCGATAGCAAAAAGGAGGTTTTGCCATGACCATCGGCGAAAAAATGCATCAGACACTGACCACTCTGGAAAGCGCGTCGGCAAACCTGAAAAGCTTTGCCCTTGATACCCAGGACAAAACGGCCAAGCAGATGTTTTCCAATTATGCCAACCAGCTGGAAAGCATCAGCCAGGGGTTGAAGGGGCGGGTCAACTACATTGAGCAGCAGGAACCCCAGTACAAGGTTTTTCAGCAGCAGCAACTGAAGTAACCGCACCGCCGCTGGAGGACACGGGTTTCCCGCGTCCTCCTTGTTTTGCGTTTAAAAACAAAAAAGGAGTGAGCTACATAATGGTTTCTCAAACGGTCAACCGGGGACGGGTACTCACTGGGCGCCTGGAAAAAGGGGTCGATCTTTTGCCGGCGCTGGAGCAGATTTGCCGGCATGAAAATATTGAACTCGCGGCCATCCAGGCCATCGGCGCCGTGAGCAGCGCCCGGGTGGGCTACTACCGGCAGGCGGAGATGACCTACACCTACCTTGATTTTCCCGCCCCTCATGAAATTATCGCCTTGCAGGGCAATGTCTCCCTCAAAGACGGCCGGCCCTTCGTGCACGCCCACGTGGCCCTGATGGGTGCGGATGGCCGTCTGGTGGGCGGCCATCTGGCGGAAAAAACCATTGTTTTTGCCTGCGAATATGTGATTACCGAATATATCCAGGGGCACGGTGGCATCTTTGAACGTGTTTTGGATCAACCGACCGGACTTTACCTCTGGCCGGATCACAATAAAAAGTAAGCTTGTGCTCCCATGCTTCCTATGCGCCGCGCCGGCCACCCGGCCGGTTTTTTACCGGGCCGCCTGTGGAAAATCCGCCTCACGCGGAAAGCGCAAGACCCGCCCTTCAACGTGACGCATTCCGATGACATGAAAAACCTGTACCAGGAAGCCGCCGGGCATATCCCGGCGGCGGTTCGCTTCCCGGACCGCCCGGCTGTCACTTTGCCGGCTTACTGCGCCCTGCCGGCCACCCGGTTGTCCCCCACCCGCCGCGTAATCCGTTCCCGGTCAAAGTATTCCAGCAGGGGCAGGGCGTATTTACGGGTAGTCTGCCACAAATCCCTGGCCTCACCGACGGTGATATTGCCTTTGGCAGCCAGGTGGGCCAGCAGCAGCTCTTTGGCCCGTTCCAGGTCCGCCCGGTGGAAGTAAAGATCATCAGCCACCTTGATCAATATTCCCCGGCGCAACAGGTAGGCCAGCAGTTCCCGCGCCTGATCAGCGTCAAGCCCGGCCCGGCGGGCCTCCCCGGTCCAGGCGGGCGGTTGGAAACCGGCGTCCCGGAAGGTTTTTTCCAGCTGGTCGCTTGTTTTCTGCAGCGCCGGTTCCAGATGCGGAGTGAAACCGGATCGGGCGACACTTTGCGCGTTCAGCTGCACCAGGCCGTCTTTTTCCATGCACTGAAGCAGGAACTGCAGTTGTTTGCTGTTCAAGCCGGGAAATTGGCGGGAGCGCAGTTCTTCCCGCGGGTAGCCGTCCCGCAGGGGGTGCCCGCGGTGGTAGGCGGACAGGGTGGCCTGTAATTCCTTTGCCCAGCGGGCATAAGCGTCCCGGGCGGCATAGTAATCCGATGTCTCGGCCGGAATCCGGACCGCCCGGCCCTCTTCAATCAACCGGTTCAGGGCCGTACCGGCTTCCTCCGCCGTCAGTCCGGCCGCAGCGGCTATTTCGTCGCCGGTCGGCAGGGCCGGGCGGTCCGGGAGCTGTTGTTCCACCAGTTCCGCCGGGGTGCCCCGTTCCCGGGTGGCCAGGCCATTTAAAACCTCCTCCCGCAGGCGTTTATGTTTGTGCGGGACGGGGTCGATTACCGCTCCGCCGCCGATGGTACGCATGGGCGAATAGGAGCGGATCACAAAACGGTCGCCCCGCTGCGCCACCGCCACTTCTTCCAATTCCAGCTGGGCCAGGGCCGTTTCCCCCGGTGCCATTTCCTCCCGGTCCAGCAGGATCACCCGGCCCAGCGTTTCCGCCGTACCCAGGTACAGGCGGATGCGCGCCCGGTTTTTCAGCGCTTTGGCTGCGCTCTTAAGCAGCAGCAGGCGCACGTCCAGCCGGTAGGAGGGGGTCAGGCTGCCCGGAGCGGCCAGCACGCTGCCCCGGGACACCTGTTCCACTTCCAGGCCGGTCAGGTTGGCTGCTACCCGCTGACCGGCCCGGGCGGTGTCCACTTTTTTGCCGTGCACCTGCAGCGAGCGTACCCGGGTGGTCAACCCCCGCGGCATGAGTTCCATGGTATCCCCCAGGTGAAGCTCGCCGCTCCACAGGGTGCCGGTGACCACCGTGCCGAAACCGGTGACGGAGAACGCCCGGTCCACCGGCAGGCGTACCCGGCCGGCGGCCGGCCTTTCCATCACCCGGCCGGCCTGCTCGTCAATTACCCGCAGCAGTTCGCCAATTCCCTGCCCGGTGGCGGCCGATACTTCCACCAGCGGGGCGTTTTCCAAAACGGTCCCCTGCAGGAAGCTCTTTACGTCGTCGCGTACCATGGCCAGCCATTCCTCATCCACCAGATCCACTTTGGTCAGCACCACCACGCCCCGGTTGATCTGGAGCAGCTGGATGATATCCATATGTTCCCTGGTTTGCGGCATCACACCTTCATCAGCGGCGATGACCAGCAAGACCAGATCCATGCCGCCGGCGCCGGCCAGCATATTTTTGATGAAACGCTCGTGGCCGGGTACATCCACGATCCCGGCCAGCCTGCCGCCGGGCAGCTTCAAGGAGGCAAAACCAAGCTCGATGGAAATGCCCCGGTCCTTTTCCTCTTTCAGGCGATCCGTGTCCACCCCGGTCAGTGCCTTGACCAGCATGGTCTTGCCGTGATCCACGTGCCCGGCGGTACCGATGATCAAGTGGTTCATGACGTCACCCCTTCCTGCAGGGCGGCCGTCACGGCGCCGGCCAGTATTTCCCGCTCGCCGTCCTGGACCGTGCGTACGTCCAGAAGCAGCCGGTCTTCCTGTACCCGGCCGATCACCGCCGGATCGCCGGCCCGCAAAGCGGCCGCCAGCCGTTCGGCCGTGAAGGGCCGCGGTTTTACACACACGGCCAGGGAAGGCATGTCCGCGTCGGGCATGGCTCCCCCCCCGACCCGGGAAAAGACGGATTCAACGGCTATTTCCGCCAGCGCGCCGGCCCGGCGGCGCAGGTCCTCCGCCAGGGCGCCGGCTTTCCCCTCCAGCCGGTCACGGTTCAGGGTGAGCATTTTCAGGGTGGGAATGCGTCCGGTCGCTTCCTCCGGATCCAGATAGCATCGCAGCGTGGCCTCCAGGGCGGATACAGTCAGCTTATCGATGCGCACCGCCCGGGTGAGGGGGTTTTTCTTCATTTTGTCCAGTAACTCCCGCCGTCCGGCAATAATTCCCGCCTGAGGACCGCCCAGAAGCTTGTCCCCGGAAAAGGTGACCACATCCGCGCCGGCCGCCACCACCTGCTGTACCGTCGGTTCTGCGGGCAGGCCGTAGGGGCGCAGATCCACCAGGAAGCCGCTGCCCAGGTCGCTCATCACCGGCAGGTGGTATTCCCGGCCCAGAGCGGCCAGTTCGGCCACGCTGGTTTCCCGGGTGAAGCCGATGATGCGGTAATTGCTGGTATGTACATGCAACAGCAGGGCCGTTTTTTCATTGACAGCCCGCCGGTAGTCTTCCGGGTGGGTTTTGTTGGTGGCCCCCACTTCCCTCAATAGAGCTCCGCTCTGGGCCATTACCTCGGGAATGCGGAAGGAGCCGCCGATTTCCACCAACTGGCCGCGGGAGACGATTACTTCCCGGTCCCGGGCCAGTGTGCTCAGTGCGAGCAGTACCGCCGCCGCATTGTTGTTCACCACCAGAGCCGCTTCCGCCCCGGTCAGGCGGGTGAGCAGCCCTTCCAGCGGGGCGTAACGGGAACCGCGCCGGCCGCTGTCCAAATCCAGTTCCAGGTTGGTGTAGCCGGCGGCGGCCATCTGGATGGCCTGCTGCGCCTCCGGTCCGAGTAGCGCCCGGCCCAGGTTGGTATGCAGCACCACGCCGGTGGCGTTGATCACCCGGCGCAGGTTCGGCCTGGACTGACGGTCAAGTGTTTTGCCGGTTTCGGCCACCACCGACGCCAGCAAGTCTTCCCGGGAGGGCAACGCCGTATTCGCCCCGGTCAGTATTGATTGCCGCCGGCGCTCAAGCACCCCCCGCACAGCATCCACCACCAGGCTGCGCGGCTGGCCGGCCAGGTGGCCGGCCAGCCCGGGGGAATGCAAAACTTCGTCCACAGAGGGCAGTTGCCTGAGCAGGACTGATTTTTCCTCCATCTTGATCCATCCTTTATGTTCTGTCAAAAACATTATAGGTGATCAAGCCTGCTGAAAGCAAGGAAATTGCACGGCGGAGTGCAGGCGCCCTTGCACAGCCCTTACGGACGGCATTTTTTACGCCGGGCGGGTTGTTTGCTGATCAGCGGACTTTAGAGCACGATCAATGCGTCGGCGGCCTTTATTCCCCCCGGATGGCAGAGCAGCGGGTTGATGTCCAGTTCGGCAATTTGGGGAAAATCCAGAGCCAGCCGGGAAAGGCGCAGCAATACGTCCGCAACCGCCCCCTTGTCCACCGGCGGTTTCCCCCGCAATCCGTCCAGCACCCGCCGGCCCTGGATCTCATCCAGCATTTCCCGGGCATCGGCGGGGGAAAGAGGTGCCACCCGCAGGGCAATATCCTGCAATGCCTCCACAAAAATGCCGCCCAGGCCGAAAAGCACCGTCGGGCCGAAAACAGCGTCCCGGCCGGTGCCGGCGATCATCTCCACCCCCTCCGGCAGCATTTCCTGCACCAGCACACCATCGATCCGGGCATCCGGTTTATAACGGCCGGCGGCGCCGACTATTTCCTCGAAAGCCCTTCTTACCTGGCCGGGCTCTTTCAAGTTCAGCCTAACCCCGCCGGCCTCGGTTTTGTGGGTTATATCCGGTGAGAGAATTTTCAGCGCCACCGGATAGCCCAGACGCGCCGCTGCCGCCACGGCCTGTTCCGGGGTGGCGGCGGCTTCTTCCGCTGTCACCGGGATGCCGTACGCCCGCAGCACCAGTTTGGAGCGGTGCTCGTCCAGGGCGGCTCCCGGTTTGCAACCGGCCAGGAGTTTCTTTACTTCTTCCTGCGCTCCCGCCGGCAACACAGGCGGTGTTGCCGGCGCCGGCCGGTGCTGACGGGCGGTGTAACGGGCCACAGCGGCCAGCGCCCGGGCGGCCAGTTCACTGTTCAGCACGGCCGGCACCCGGTGACGGTACAGGTAGTGGGCCGCCCGGCGGGCATCCTCTTCCGCCCCCAATACCAGCACAAGCACCGTTTTTTCAGTACTGCGGGCGATTGCCACCAGTTGATCCAGCAGCGGATCGTATTTTTGCTCGGACCAGTAGCAGATCAGCAGCATATCCACATTGGAATCGGCCAGGACCAGCCGGCCGCTTTCCAGCAGGAGCGCCGGATGGGTGATCACCTGGGAGGTCAGATCCACCGGATTGGCGGCGGAAGCAAAAGAAGGCAGCAGCCGGCTCAGCGCAGTACTGGTTTCGCCGGCCAGGGGCACCATCTCCAAACCGTGCGAGGCGCAAATATCGGCCATCAGCACGCCGGTGCCGCCGGAGCCGGCCAGAATGCACAGACGATTGCCCGGCGGCAGCTTGCCGCCAGCCAGAATGGTCAATACGGCCATCATGTGCTCCACACTGTCCGCCCGGATAATATTGTGCTGCCGGAAGAAGGCGTCGAACACCCGGTCCGAACCGGCCAGTGCGCCGGTATGGGAAGCGGCCGCTTTGGCCGCGGCGGCATGACGGCCGGTTTTGAGCAGAAGCACCGGCTTGCCCTTTTCACGCGCCAGTCCGGCCGCCCGGGCCAGCCTGGCGCCGTCTCTCACTCCTTCCATATAACCGCCGATCACTTTGGTACGCTCGTCCGCGGCCATGTAAGCCATGTAGTCGGCGAAATCCAGATCGGCCTCGTTGCCTGTGCTTACAAAGTAAGTGAAACCGATACCCTGATCCTTGATCATCTCGAAAATGGATGAGCCCAAACCGCCGCTTTGGCTGATGAAACCCAAAAAATCGGGCAGCAGGACGTTTTCGGGCAGGTCGGTGATGAAAAAGTTGGCGAAAAGCGCATTACGGGCGCTGAAAACGCCCATGCAATTGGGGCCGCAGATACGCATGCCGCTTTGCCGGGCCAGGCCGGTCATGGCGGCCTGCATTTCAGCCCCCCGGCCGCCCACTTCGGCAAAACCGGAAGTGAAAATGACGGCCACCCGGACGCCCTTGTCCGTACACTGTTTCAATGCATCCAGTACATGCGCCGCCGGCACGGCGATGATGGCCATGTCCACGTCGCCGGGCACAGCGGCCAGATCCGGGTAGCATTTTACCCCGAACAGCTGCCCGTACTTGGGGTTGACTGGAAATACCAGTCCCTGATACTTGTTCTTGAGCAGCGACATCAAAGGCTGACCGCCGGGCTTGGCGGCGTCCGACGAGGCGCCGATGATGGCAATCGAACGGGGATTGAAGAGCGGTTCCAGATCGGCCGTAAATGATATGTTGGTCATATTTGAGCCTCCCGTTATCATGAATGAGCATTCATTTATTTTCGACGTGCGCCTGCCCTGCTCCTGCTATGTATATGTTGTTTTTTCCCGTCCGCTACGATTCTTCAATTTTCCGCCGGCAGAAAAAAGGCATGCTTCCGGAAAGCATGCCGGTGACGTTGCATCAGGCACGGTGACGGTATGCGGCTGCACTTGTTCAAGCGGCGTCCCCGCCGGTAAATTCCCGGATGATTTCATAACCGGTGGTGCGCTGCGCCGGTATGAAGCCGGCGTTTTTGATGCAGCGGATGATTTCCGCCAGGGGGACCCGGTAGGTCACACCGGCCGCCCGGACCACGTTTTCCTCCAGCATGGTGCTGCCGAAATCGTTGGCGCCGAAGGAAAGGGTGATCTGGGCCACCTTCGCCCCCTGGGTGACCCAGGAAGCCTGGATATTGGGCACGTTGTCCAGCATCAGCCGGGACACCGCCAGTGTGCGCAGGTAGTCCAGCGCGCCGGCGGTCCGGCCGCCCAGGGCGGTGTTTTTCGGCTGAAAGCTCCAGGGGATGAAGGCGGTGAATCCGCCCGTTTCGTCCTGCAGTTCCCGCACCCGGACCATGTGCAGCACCCGTTCCGCCTGCGTTTCCAGGTGGCCGAACATCATGGTGGCGGTGGTTTTCATGCCCAGTTGGTGCGCCTGGCGCATTACTTCCATCCACTCCTGCCAGGTGATCTTGTGCGGACTGATCAGGCGGCGCACCCGGTTGACCAGAATCTCCGCCCCGCCGCCGGGCAGCGAATCCAGCCCGGCGTCGCGTAGACGGGTCAGCACCGCACGCACCGTCAGGCCGGAAAGGCGGGTGAAATGCACGATCTCCGGCGGTGAAAAGGAATGAATGTGCAAATTAAAACGCTCCTTGATGGAGCGGAGCATGTCCAGGCAGTAGTCCAGCCCCAGGCCGGGGTGCAGGCCGCCCTGGATGAGCAGTTCGGTGCCGCCGGCGGCCACCGTTTCCTCAATTTTGCGGAAAAGTTCCTCCTGTTCCAGCACATAGGCGTCCGGGTCGCCGGGACGGCGGTAAAAGGCGCAGAAACGGCAGCCGCACTGACAAACGTTGGTGTAATTGATATTCCGGTCAATGATGAAAGTAACCCGGCCTTCCGGATGCAAACGCCGGCAAATTAATCCGGCGGCCCGTCCCAGGTGCAGCAAGTCGGCGCCGGCAAGCAGTTTTACCCCTTCCTCCAGGGACAGCCTTTCCCCGGCCACTGATTTTTCGAGTATGGCTTTGGTATGTTCCAATTTTTTCACTCCGGAAACCGTGATTTTTAGGATACAACATGCCCAGTAACTCCCCGCCGGAGTTTCACCGGAGCGGGGTATTGAGAGACGGGATGCAGCCGGCTCCGTTGCTTCCGCTACTCCTCTCCCCAGACCTGCAGCTTCACTCTTTCTTCCAGCAGCCCGCTTTTATAGGCGTAATCATAATAGGTAAGCAGGGCATGGCGGTAATCTTGATCAAAATCATGGCGGATGATGGTGAAATAGTCATCCAGTACCGGCCGGGGCAGGCCGGTGCGCCGGAAGGCCTTTTTAATCAGCGCGGGTACGTCGGCCATGCCCATTTCCCGGGAACGCTGAAACAAGGCGGCGATGGCGGCGGTTTCCCCGGGATGGGCGGCGGCGAATTCCCGCCGGATCACCCACAGGGCGTAAACCATCTTTTCCCCGGTAAAGTCCTTCCAGGCCTGGCCCAGATCGGTGACAATCAACGGCAGCTCCTGCTCGATCACCTGCCGGTGGGCCAGCATGGCATCGTCGCCGATCAATAATGCGCCGTCGCCCCGGGACATCATGCCGTTCAGGTCGGGGGCGCAGGGGCAGAATTCCACATCCACGTGAAAATAGTGTTCCATCAGCACCCGCAATAAAACCACGGAAGTAGCCGACGAGGTGGTGACCAGCACCTTTTTGCCTTCCAGTTCGGTTACCGGCCGGCGGCTGAAAAAAAGTATGCTGGCCACCCGGCCGTCGGCGGCGATGGACAGCCCGGGCAGAATCAGGCACTGTCCAGTGTGCCGGGCGTACTCAATGGACGAGATCGGCGTGATGTCCAGCCCGCCTTCCAGAAACATGCGGTTCAAGCGGGTCGGCGGGCCTTTGATCAGTTCGGCGTCCAGGGGCAGCAACCCCTCTTCCAGCGCATGGTAGACCGGCAGACAGTTTAAATATTCCACCTGGCCCAGGCGCAACCTGGTCATCAGAATCCCTCCCTGACCACGTTATACAGTGTGTCCCGCTGGACGGGAATCCGTCCGGCATCCTTGATCAGACGGACCATTTGCGCCACCGGCATGTACTGGTCCGTTTCAGCCCCGGCGTCGTGCATGATCTGCTCCTCCACCACCGTGCCGTCCAGATCGTCCACGCCGAAGGAGAGGGAAATTTGGGCAATCTTGGGGGTGAGCATAATCCAGAAGGCCTTGATATGATCGAAATTATCCAGCATCAGCCGGGAAATGGCCAGCGTCTTCAAATCGTCGTAACCGGTGGTGCGGGAAAGCGGCCAGTCCTCCATCCCCGTGTTCTTGGGCAGGAACGGGAAAGTGATGAAAGTGAGGAAACCGCCGGTGCGATCTTGCAGTTCGCGCAACTGGATCAGGTGTTCCAGCCGTTCCTCTATGGTCTCAATATGCCCGTAAAGCATGGTGGCATTGGTGCGCATGCCGATGCGGTGGGCGGCCTCGTGCACTTCCAGCCAGCGTTCGCCGCTGATTTTTTGCTCGCAAATACGGTCCCGTACCCGCCGGGCGAAGATTTCCGCTCCGCCGCCGGGTAAAGAATCCAGGCCCGCTTCCTGCAGGCGCCGCAGCACTTCCTGAACCGGCAGATCGTGAATGCGGGCCAGGTAATCCACTTCCACCGCCGTAAAGGACTGGATGATCACTCCCGGAGCCGCCTTACGCACCCGCTGCAGCATTTCCAGGTAATAGTCCAGTTTCAATTCGGGGTTGAGTCCGCCCACAATGTGGATTTCCGAAATGGTATTGCCCCGGCACTGCCGCGCCTTGGCCTCCACCTCGTCCAGAGAAAGCCGGTAGGCGCCCGGATCATCTTTCTCCCGGCCGAAAGCGCATAACTTGCAGCGGTTTATACAGATATTGGTGTGGTTGATGTGGCGGTTGACAATAAAGTAAACCCGGTCTCCGTTCTTGCGCCGGCGCACCAGATCGGCCAGGTGGCCGACGGTCAGCAGGTCCGTTGATTGATACAGGCGCAGTCCGTCCTCGAAACTCAGTCTTTCGCCCGCTTCCACCCGGGCGGCAATGTCCGCCAGTTCACTGCCGGCAAAAAGCTTGTCCATTTTAAATTACCTCTCTCTTTGCTCAGTCTGTTAAAAGACATGCAGGGGGAAAACAATGTCCAGCAGGGTGAAAACCAGCATCAGCACGCTTAATGTGCCGTTCAGGTTGAAAAAGGCCACCCCGGCCCGGGAAAGATCCCCGGGCGACACCAGGCGGTGCTGCTTGAAAAGCAAGACCACGGCGATAATCACCCCGGCCAGGTAAAAAACGCCCAGGTGCAGGATTATGCCGGCGGCAATGAACAGCGCCGGAGCGATTATGTGCAGCAGCGCGGAAATGGTGAGCGCGCGCGGCAGGCCGAAACAGGCCGGGATGGAATAGATGCCTTCTCCCACATCAAAGTGATAGTCGTCACAGGCGTAAATAATGTCAAAGCCGGCCACCCAGAAAAGCACCCCCAGGGCGAGCAGGACGGGGGCAAGGGCAAACCGGCCGGCGATGGCGATCCAGGCGCCCAAAGGGGCCAGGCCCAGCGCCAGCCCGAGAAAAAAGTGGCAGGTCCAGGAAAAACGTTTGATGAATGAATAAAATGAAAGCACAAACACCGCCACCGGGGACAGTTTGAAGGCCAGGGGGCTGAGTTGGGCGGCGGAAACCAGCAGCAGGGCAAAGGAAAGAAACACGTAAACCCAGACCTCGCCCACGGACAACAGTCCGCGGGGCAGCGCCCGGCCGGCCGTGCGCGGGTTTCTGGCATCAATATGCCGGTCGATGATACGGTTTAATGACATTGCCGCCGTGCGGGCGCCCACCATGGCCAGGGTGATCCAGAGCAGGGTATGAACGGGGGGAATGTCTTTCTGTACCAGCAATGCGCCGACATAAGCAAAGGGCAGGGCGAACAGGGTGTGTTCAAATTTGATCATTTCCAGAAAGACTTTAAACTTCTTAAAAACCATAGCTCTGCCACTTCCTGTCAACAAGCTCCTTGATGTCCGTGCTCATTTTTATGTCGGCCGGCCATTCCCGGTTATGCCCCTCCTCCGGCCATTTGCGGGTGGCGTCCAGACCCAGTTTGCCGCCGTAGTGGGGCAGCGGAGAGGAATGATCGAGGGCGTCCAGGGGGCCGTCCACGATCAATGCATCCCGGCGTGCATCGATGTTATTGAAAACCCGCCACATCACTTCAGACACATTCTGCACGTCAACTTCCGCATCGACCACAATGATCAGTTTGGCCAGCATCATCAGCCCCATTCCCCACAGGGCGCACATGACCTTTTTGGCCTGGCCGGGATAGCTTTTTTTGATCGACACGATGACGCAGTTGTGGAAGACTCCTTCAAAAGGCATGTTCATGTCTACAATTTCCGGCAGTTGCAGGCGCATCAGCGGTAAAAAGATGCGTTCGGTGGCTTTGCCCAGGTAGGCGTCCTCCATCGGTGGCCGGCCGACGATGGTGGCCGGGTAAACGGGATCTTTCCGGTGTGTGACGCAGGTCAGGTGGAAAACCGGATACTGATCGGCCAGCGAATAATAGCCGGTATGATCCCCGAAGGGACCTTCCAGCCGCGTCTCCTCCGGATCTACATATCCTTCGAGCACAATTTCCGCCCGGGCCGGCACTTCCAGATCCACTGTCACGCAGCGCACCAGTTCCACCGGCTCCTTGCGCAAAAAACCGGCGAACAACATTTCGTCGATGCCGGCGGGCAGCGGGGCGGTGGCGGCGTAGATCACCGCCGGATCGGCGCCGATGGCCACGGCCACCGGCAGGGGTTCGCGCACCCGGCGGTAATGCGCCGCGGCATCCTTGTGGATGTGCCAGTGCATGCCCGTGGTCCGGCTGTCGTACACCTGCATCCGGTACATGCCCACGTTGCGCCGTCCGGTTTGCGGATCCCGGGTGAACACCAGGGGCAGGGTGATAAACGGTCCGCCGTCCCCCGGCCAGCACGTTAGCACGGGGAAAACGTCCAGGGAAGGATTGTCCTTGACCACCACCTCCTGGCATGGCCCGCTTTTTACGTTCCGGGGAATAAATGAGGACAACCGGGCCAGCTTGGGCAGTGTTTTCAGCTTTTCAAACAAAGTGACCGGCAATTCCGGCGGTTGTAAAATATTGATTAATTCTTCACCGATATGGTCCAAATCCGCCGTTTCCAGTGCCAGCTGCATGCGTTCGGGAGAGCCGAAGGCGTTGGTAAGCACCGGTATATTGTATCCACGCACATTTTCAAAAAGCAGCGCCGGCCCGCCGGCCTTGCATACCCGGTCGGTGATTTCGGCAATTTCCAACCGGGCATCCACTCCGGTGGTAATCCGCTTCAGCCAGCCCCGCTGTTCCAGCGCCGTGATGAAGGCGCGTAAATCTTGATATGCCATGATCAACACCTCGCTGTCAAACCACGGTGCCCACATGCACCGAAACAATGCCGCCGGTCAATTCATGATAACAGGCGCCGGTCAGACCCTGTTCGGTGAAAAGATCCCGGATCTTACTTTGGTGGGGAAAATCCTTCAGCGAATTGGGCAGATAACTGTACGGACCGTTCATGCCGATGCCCAGGCGGCCCAAAACGGGCACCAAATGGTTGAAGTAAAGGTAATAAGCCTGCTTGAAAAACGGTGCGCCCGGTTTGGATAATTCCAGGGAAACCACTTTACCGCCCGGACGCACTACCCGGGCCATTTCGCGGATTACCCGTCGGATGTCCGGCACGTTGCGCAGGGCGAAACCGATGGTGGCACAGTCAAAACTATTGTCGGCAAAGGGCAGCGCCATGGCATTGCCCTGCACCAGCTCGATATTTCCCTGGTAAGGAGTCCGGGCGATATTTTCCCGCGCTTTCGCCAGCATATTGGCGCAGAAATCCAGTCCGGTGATCCGTCCGGCCGGGCCGGCCGCCCTGGCCTGTTCAATGGTGAGCATGGCCGTGCCGCAGCAGACGTCCAGACCGCGCCCGCCCGGCTGCAAGCCGGTGCAGGTAACGGCGAAACGGCGCCAGTACTTGTCCTGGTTGAAGCTCAAGGTGGTATTCAACAGATCGTAACGGCGGGCGATGGTGGAGAATATATCGTGTACGTATTCTTCTTTATTCCGGTAGCGTGCGGGAATTTGGACCATCTGTTTGCCCCTTTCCGGATCAAACCACCTGGCGCGACAAAGCAGCCGCCTCATCCTGAAAATAGTTCAGTAAAAGCTTGCATATGTTCTGCGTTTCCCCCGGCGGTAACAGGGACAATTCTTCCGCCGCCAGGGCGAGATAATCCCCGCCGTTCAGGCCCGGCGCCTGGTCCTCCAGCAGGGCGAGCGCCGTCCCGAAATGCCGTCCGAAACGGTTCCAGATTTCCGCTTCTTCTGGTGGCGCCCCGGTCAGGCGGCAGCCCAGGGAGCAGGCTGCGGCAGTCAGGGAGGCCGTTTCAAGCCGGATTATTTTCAACCACAGGCCGGGATTATTTTTGCCGGAAACGCTGTTTTTGAGCCGTAAAATACTGCCTTCGTTCATCCGGCAGATGGTTTCGGAAAGCGGTTCAAGATAGCGGACGATGCCGGCGTCACAAAGGGAGGTGAAAAAGCGGCCGTAAAGATAGTCCCCCACCAGGACGGGAAACTGGTAACCGTCCCGCCGGTCCGCCGTTGCGTGCCGGGGATCTTCCTCGTTGATCCGGCCGTGTATCATGGCAGCCAGGTAAATGAACTGCACCACCGCCGCCAGGGCAATCACCGGGGAGGTGAGCGGGCCGTACATGCCGGCGGAAAGCAGTACCAGCGCCGGTCTGATCACTGCATTGACCGTTCCGGCCTGCAGATGGGCAAATGAACTTAAATGGCCGGTTTTAATCTGAAAGGATTTTTCCAGGATGCCCTCTACCTGGAACAACTCGTTTTGAATCGGGGATAAAATCCTGCTTAGCATGACTGACCTCCTTTTGCCCTAACTTATTGTTTATTCGCGGCCGCGCTGATTTTTCCTTCCCGGCATTGAAATTTGCCGCTAAAAAGCAGTGAGCCCTGCCATTCGTTCGAATCGCAAGGCTCACTAACCTTTATTCAAGCGGGTACTAATAAAAATCCCCCCTATTGATTTACGGCTACCTGGCCGGCAAAGGGTATTATGCCCCGTTTGGTTTCCCTGGCGGTCATGTGCTGTGCACAGAAATGGCTGGTCAGGTAGTTGCAGGCATCCCATGGATCCACTCGTTCACCGCAGGTAAAAACATCCACCGCTGCATAACCCAGTTCCGGCCAGGTATGAATGGCCAGGTGGGACTCGGAGATAACCACGACGCCGCTGACCCCCTGTGGGCTGAATTTATGGAAGACACATTCTCTTACCTCGGCCCCCGCTTCCAATGCAGCGTTGACCATGATTTCTTCTACCTTCCGGATGTCATTGAGAATGTCAAACCCGCAACCATAAATTTCAGCCAGAACATGGCGGCCCAGATGTTTCATCTTAGCTATCTTCCCCCTTATAACAAAGAAGTATTGGAATCAATCAACCCCACAAACGCGACATTTGTCAGGATTGGCCAATTCCAATCAAATTACATTTTAGCATAAGTTAGCCGGTTGTCAAATAAAATTTTAATTGTTCCCGTCGTGGCGCTATTTTACCGGATTGATCAGGCGGCCCACCCCCTCGATGACCACCTCCACGGTGTCCCCGCGATTGAGCCGCCCCACCCCGGCGGGAGTACCGGTGAGAATAACGTCCCCCGGTTCCAGGGTCATTACGCTGGATATAAAGTTGATCAGTCGGGGAACGGTGAAAATGAGCCGGGACGTATTCGAATGTTGTTTCCGTTCCCCGTTCAAATAAAGAGAAATGTCCAGATTATCCGGATCCAGTCCGCTGACCAGATAAGGCCCGAGGGGCAAAAAGGTGTCGAAGGACTTGGCGCGTGTCCACTGGCCGTCTTTGGCCTGCAAATCGCGCGCGGTGATATCGTTGGCGCAGGTGTAACCCAGAATGTACCGGCAGGCGTCGGCAGCCGGAATACAGCGGGCTGTTTTGCTCATAACCACGGCCAGTTCGGCTTCGTAATCCACCCGGCGGCTTGTTTGCGGGCAAATTACCGGCTTGCCGGGACCAATCACCGCACTGGGCGGTTTCAGGAACAGAACCGGCTCCTCCGGCAGGTCCTGCCGCATTTCCTCCGCGTGATCCCGGTAGTTCAAACCCACGCAGATCACCTTGCCCGGCATAACCGGGGGCAGCAGGTTGATTTCGGACAGGTCGTGGGCGATCAGAGGACCCCCGTGGTTGTAGGAAACTTCGTAAACCGTCTCCCCCTCCACCACCCCCCAACGGGGGATCACCCCTCCCGGCGTAAAACGGCAGATTTTCATGTTCTTCCCTCCCGTGCTCAAGGTGGTTTGCTGCTTTAAACGGCATTTATTTTGAAGCAACCCGCAAAAGCGGCCCGTTTTTCCGCTTCAACACCGGCCGGGCGGCTCCGCGGGAGGCGCCATTTCTTCCGGCGGTCAATGCTTTCCACATCCATAATATTCCGTCCGGCGGCACCCGGGTGACAATAATGAACAGCCTTGCCCGGTTTGGACTGAAAAAATGCATCCGCCGTCAGGAGCGTGCTTTCCCGTTTGCCGCCCGCTGTTCCTGCAGCACCAGGTAAACCATCGGCGGGGCGCCGAAAACCATGGTCGTGGCGGCCGCCACCACGCCGGAGTCATTGAAAATAAAGGCCAGGATACTGCCCAGGGTGACACCGATAAAACCCTTGTACAAATCCGGATACTTGTTCCGGATGGCGGCCATCACCCCCACCGGGCGGTAGAATAATATGGCCAGGCTGCCTATGCTGGCCAGCAAGATGCGGCTCCAAATAGTGTAACGCACCAGCCGGATGTTCATTTCCGACTTGCGCCGGATGATATCCAGGATTACCGGCCAGCCGCCCTGCAATACCAGTGCCGTATTGCGTCCGATATGCGACTGCAATTGCAGCGGGCGGTGCAAATCATAGAGCATAAAGCCGCCCAGTACTACGATAACGCCGCCGGCGATCAGCAAAACGGTACGCCAGTTGAAACGTACGCCCAGCAGGAGTAGAAAGGTGGTCAGAAAAGCGCCGGTCATGACGATGGCGCCGCCGACCTTGGTGCCCAGAAAAGGAGCGGACAGGATGTAGATGCTGATCAGATAAAACAGGCCGGTAAGGGGCAGCAGCACCCGGCGCCGGTGGGGCAGGCGGGTGAGCAGCGCCGTGGTGCCAATCAAAATCGAACCGATCAAAATGCCCATATACTCATTGCCAATGCCGTAAAATCGGGCGCCCACGATTGGATCGTAACCCAGGATGGCGTTTTTTTGTAAAGGTGAACCGCACAGGGCGTCACCAAGGATCAAGAACGCGTTGGCAAAGCAGAGCAGGATGAATGGATCCAGGCGCCAGAACCGCTGTGCATAAACAGTCAGCACCGTGATCATTACAGTCAACAGCAGCAATTCCAGACCGGTGGCAACAGCACCGGGTTGCGGCAGCAAGGGCAGCAGCAGGTAAACCAGCGGCACCACCATAACCGACAGCAGAAAGGGCGCCAGCACCTGGCCGGCGTGTGCGCGCCGCCAGAAGATGCAGTAGAGCGAGAAAAGCAGCAGGATGAACTGGTAAAATATATACCCCTTCTGCAGCACCGGTCGCGCGGTATAGGTTATGGCCAGTTGATTCTGCATGGCCTGCAGCGCCTGTATCCGGTGGGCGGACGGAAAGACCTGCAGGGGCTGGCCGGTCAGGTTGATATTTACCGGCAGTCCGAAAAAACGGAATATTGTGGGGGCCAGGTCGGTACTCATGATGATCCCCGGTCGTTTGGTGGTGGAGGAAGTGAGCAGCCCGGGTTCCACCCCCGCCCCCACGGCCAGCACCGGGGTCAAATAGTTGACTCCGGTGATTGTATTGCCGCCCGGCGTTGGCGCCAAGACCAGCAGCAGGTCGCGGTGAAAATCCAGCTGACCGGACAGGCGGCCCAAAAAATTGTCCACCCGCTGCAGGGACTGCTGCCGCCGGGCTGAGAGCACGGCATCCGTGATATCCTGGCGCATATCCTCCAGGCGGGATAAATCACCTGTTTCAATAACGGTTAAAGCCGTGTCCGGGGGCAGTGCCGCGAAGCGGGACAGCAACTTGTCGTAATCCGTACGCATGCCGCCGGGAAAGGCGGGATCCCGGACAAGCAGATCAGCGCTTACATCGCCGTAGTCAACCAGTCCCTTATCATCCATTGCTGTCAGCACCACCTGGCGCTGCAGTCCGGCCGGGGTGTCCGCATTACCCAGGGCGGCCGTCTTCAGACCGGCTGCATGTAGAGCCGCACCGGTTGCTCCGGGCTGATTGGGGTAAGGCAGTTTCTGATTGAAATGCAGCATCCGGCCGATGCCCAGCTCAACCAGGGAACCGGCCGGAGCCGGACGGCCCGTATAGCCCCGGTATGCTTTGGCGGCCGTCCGGCCGTCCGGCATTGTTTCGCCGGCGTCAAACCCCAGGGCGGCCGCGCCCGGAGCAGCAATATGGGCGCCGGCGCCAATGGTGGCGCAGGTGTTTTCCGGCGTCTGGCCGCCGGCGGTGTTGCCGTTCATCAAGCCCAGCGCTCCCCGTTGCAACAGCGCCTTGTAATGGGGCATGGACGCGGCGGCGAGATCGCCTATGCTGAGCCGGTCGATAATAACCATGACCACCCGGCCGCGTTCAGCCGCCGGTTGAATGTCCGCCGGACGGTTGCCGGTCACCGGCGGCATGGCCGCCTGCAACGCCGGTTGAAGGCCCGTGCCGGCCCGGGCGGGCGGAACGGAAATGAAAAAAGAAAATACCTGTATCGCCGCAACAAACAAGACGATCAGGACCTTGACAGATTTCAGGTGCATGGTTTTTGAATCTCCTCATGGAAAATGCTATTGGCCGGCTTTCCGGTGGTTGGCTCCGTCGGGTTTGCCGGTGGAAAATGCCGCCGGCTCGCCGGGCAGCATACCCCGCTCCACCAGCAGGGTACGGTATTCATCTTCAATTTTGCGTACCATCGTCTCAATTGTAAAGCGTTCCGCCACCCGTTGCTGTCCAGCCCGGCCGAATTGGGCGGCCTGACCGCGTTCCACCAGCAGGGTGGCGATGGCCCAGGCCAGCGCCTGCGCGTCCCGGGGCGGGACCAGCAGGCCGGTGCGCTGGTCAATCACTATTTCCGGAATACCGCCGGCCGTGGTGGCCACCACCGGCTTGCCGGCCGCCATGGCCTCCAGGATGGTCAGGGGGAGGCCTTCGGTGACGGAAGGCAGGACGAAGAGATCCAGCGCGGCCAGAACATCTGGAATATCCCGGCGTTCACCGGTAAAAAAGACACGCTGCTTTAAGCCCAGCTCAGCCGCCTGCGCTTCCAGTTCCCGGCGCAACGGTCCGTCGCCCACCACCACGAAATTGACCTGGTAGTCCTTGATCAGCATGGATGCGGCCTGCAGGAAATAAGAGACCCCTTTTTGCGGGGCCAGGCGGGCCACGGTGCCCACCACCTGCCCCAGTTGCGGCAGACCGAGGGCGCGCAGAATCGCCCGGCGGTCGCCCGGCTGCTGGAAGCGCGCTGCGTCGATGCCGTTGTAAACCGTCATCACCCGTTTCGGTTCCAGGTGCTCCCGGGCCAGCAATTCCTTGCGCAGTGCTTCGGAAACAGTGAAAATACGGTGGGTATAGCGGCCCAAAATACTTTCTGCGGTAGCAAAGAGCCATTTCTTCCAGGCCGGCCACTGTTCATAAAAAATGGAATTATGAGCGGTGAAAAAAATCACCGGCGTGCCGGCCCGGCAGGCGGCCAGGCGCCCGATCAGCCCGGCTTTGGAGCTGTGGGCGTGCATGAAAGTAAAATTGCCCTCGCGCAGGATTTTTGTCAAAAGGGAAACGGCTGCCAGGTCTGCCCGGGGGGAAAGCTCACCCCGCAGGGGAATTGGAAAAACCGGCACGCCCCGCCGGCAGATTTCGGCTGCCATACTGCCCGGCGGGCAGGCCACGGCAGGCTCGAACAATTCCCGGTTGGTGTGATCCAGCAGCGATAAGAGGTGGTTTTTCATGCCTCCCGCCGCCGGACGGATCACATGCAGTACATTGTATTTCATCCCGCTCATCCCCTTTAACGGGCGGTTTAACTGGCAGCCGATCTTATTGTTACCAGATATGCCAGGCACCTATACTATTCGCGATGCCGTGTCATTTACCTGCTTGCCGGCTAAAAATAACAAGCACGGTCAAGCTACCGTGCGTTATTTTTTACCTCGCTTTTCCCCTGTTCTTTCCCTGTTTCCCGCAACCGTTTTATTCGTATTTTGCGCCAGCCGGTTGAAATACTCGCCTACCTCCAGCGCCCCGGCCGGGTTGGCATTAATACTTATTTTTTTCTTCTTATTCATGGTTATTTTTCCGCAATGGCATTGACCGGGCAGTTTTCAACCGCTTCATGCGCCTGGTCCTCCAACTCTCCCGGAACTTCGTCCACAATGGCCTGCGCCTTGTCATCCCCGTTCCAGTCGAATACTTCGGGACAGGTGTCTACGCAGGAACCACAGCTGATGCATAAATCCTGATCCACCGTCACACGCATGTTAACCGCCTCCGTAAATTATTTGGCTTGAAAGCCGGCCGGGCAATAATATTTTTTGCCCGGCTACGGCAAAATTATGCTCGACAAGGCTCGAAAGGGATTTAAAATATATTATTGGATACTTTGCAAGCATACGGTAAAATTTGCCGGGGAGCGCCGGCGGCATTTGGGAAAAACCGTTTCAGTGCACATGATAAGGAGTGATTGGGGCCATGACCGCAAAAAAACACCGGCCGGCGCGTGCGCCGGCGGACAACCCGGCCGGCGCCATCAGGCGCTGGACATTGATTATGCTTCTGGCGCCGGCTGTAATTTTTATTTTTTACTGGTTTGCCGGCCGGACCGGCGGCCCGGGCAAGATTCCGCAGGTGCCGCCGCCACGGCACTTTTATTCCGCCGGCACGGTGGTAAAAGCCGGAAACGCCACTCTGCAGGCCGGTCCGGCCGGCGCCGGATACCTGGCCCGGACATTGTATTTTGGCGTGAATACAGTCATGGCCGGTCCTGACGAATTATTTGCCGTGGTGGCGGTGCGCGCAACCGGGGCGGCTGTCAATCAGGCCGGTTGGCGGCTCATTGACGGGCAGGGTACGGTCTTCCGGCCGCTTAAAGCGGTTGACCGCAACCCCTTGCTGGAGCAACCCCCGGCACCGGTTTCCGGGGAAAAATACCTTGTGTTCAGGGTGAATGCAAAAACAAAATACTTTTACATTCAATACACCGGCCCCGGGGGGCCGGTGACCTGGCGCACCGGCTAGCGGCCGGCACCGGAAAGCATTCCGGCGTTCCCGGGTGTCACCTGTTTCACATGGCATAACGGATCATGATCAAGAGCATTTTAAACTTTCTTATGGCCCTTAAAGCATGGGGCTGGTTGGCCGGCATGATTACCATTTCACCCGTTTTCAAATGCAGGGGTTGACCGGCAATGGTCACTTCCGCCTCCCCGTCCAGCAGGTAAACCATGGCGTCGTACGGGGCCGTATGTTCGCTCAAACCCTGCCCCTCGTCAAAAGCGAACAGGGTTACTGTTCCTGTTTTCTGATCGATTACCGTCCGGCTGACCACGGCGCCTTCCTGGTAATTGAGCAGGCCGGGCAGTGCCAATACCTTGGCGGCGGGAACATTTGTGCCGCTATGTCCCTTGTTTTGTTCCATGCCAATATCCCCCTCGTTTTTACATAGTTTGATTATATTCTATTATGTCCCATCTTCGACTGCTTGTCTACATTGAATATGCAACCGGAGGGATGTTATGTTAAAATATGGTCAAGCTGTCAGCCCCCCTGCAGTTCGGATTTAGCATATTTTCAAAGGTATGAAAGAAAAAATTAAAGACAGGAGGCAAAAAGTATGACTAAAATGATTGATCTTTCGGTTACCATTGAGGATGGTTTGCCCAGCGACCCAGAGTTTATGATTCCCCGGATTGAATATTGGGGCCACAAAAAAGGCGCTGAAAGCATGATCACCTTTTTCCCCACGGCAACGGAGCAAAACCTGCCCAAGGGACTGGGGTGGGCAGTAGAGTTCCTGCGTCTTTCCACCCACAGCGGGACTCATCTGGATGCGCCGTGGCACTACCATCCCACCATGGACGGAAACGATACCCCGGCGCTGACCATCGACCAGATTCCTTTGGAATGGTGCTACAGTGACGGGGTGATGCTGGATTTGAGCGATAAGCCCGATGGTTACCTGGTCCGGGCGGCTGACATGGAAGAAGCCGTTAAAAAAATTAATTACAACATAAAGCCCCTGGATATTGTTCTAATCTACACAGGCGCGTCAAAGGCATGGGGCAGGCCGGAATACCTGTTAAAGGGGTGCGGTATGGGCCGGGAGGCTACCTTATGGCTTTTAGACCGGGGAGTAAAAATCACCGGCACCGACGCCTGGAGTTGGGACCGGCCGCTTAGCCTGATCGCTAAAGAATTTGAGCAAACAGGTGATTCCTCCATTATCTGGTAAGGGCACTTTGCCAGCATTGAAAAGGGATACTGCCACCTGGAGAAACTTTGCAGCTTAGAAAAACTGCCCCCCAGCGGGTTCAAGGTGGTCTGTTTCCCGGTCAAAATCAAGTCTGCCAGCGCCGGCTGGGTCCGCCCGGTAGCGATCCTGGATTAGGGGGCTGAAAATTGCCTGCTCCACTTTTCCATAAAATAGCCGGATCGCTCGCCTGCCTATGCCTAATGTTATACCGTTCAGTAAAAAATTAATCCGAAAGGAGTTCGGAAATAATGTCCGACAAGGTTATTGTCACCGCCGCCATCACCGGCGCCATCCACACGCCGTCCATGAGCCCCCACCTGCCCATCACGCCCAAACAGATTGCCGACGAAGCGGTCCGGGCCTGGGAAGAGGGTGCGGCAGTGGCCCACATCCACGTCCGCAACCCGGAAGACGGTCTGCCCGTGTCTGACCTGGAACTGTTCAAAGAGGTGGTCACCGGGGTGAAAAGCCGCTGCAACATCATTCTCTGCCTGACCACCGGGGGCAGCCTGGGCGCCACCACTGCCCAACGGGTGGCCGTGGTACCCGCTTTTAAACCGGAACTGGCTTCGTTTAATTTCGGGTCCATCAACTTCGCCCTGTTTCATGTGCTGGCCAATAAGAACCTGCAATTTAAATTCGAGTGGGAAAAACAGTATCTGGGCATGACCGAGGATTACATTTTTCCCAATACCTTCAAGACCATGCGGGAATACTGCCAGTACTTCAATGAAAATGACACCAAACCCGAACTGGAGATTTACGACCTGGGCATGATCAATAACGTGGCTTTCATGCTGAAAAGAGGTTTTTTGAAAAAACCGGTCTACCTCCAGTTCGTGATGGGAATCCTGGGGGCCGCGCCGGCCACCCTGGAAAACCTCCTGTTCTTCTACCGGACCGCCCGGGACACCCTCGGTGATTTCACCTGGTCGGTCTGCGCAGCCGGCCGCCACCAGATCAATATGTGCACCGCTTCCTTGCTGCTGGGCGGCAACGTCCGGGTGGGACTGGAAGATAACCTTTACCTGGAAAAGGGAGTCATGGCCGGGAGCAACGCCGAACAGGTGGCCAAGATCGTGCGCATCGCCAGGGAACTGGGCCGGGAGCCGGCAACTCCCGATGAAGCCAGGCAAATCCTGGGGTTGAAGGGAATCGACAAGGTAAACTTTTAAAATAGGGGGCATTCAACAGGGAGATAGTTGAGTCGCTGGACACCCTAACTTGCGCGGTAAACCCGGAAGAGGGATTACCAATGCCGTTTGACAAAGCCCAAGGAACCGTGTTGGAAACGGCACACCTCATTCCAAGGACGTTTTTACGCTTTACGGACGGGACTTCGGAGCGTTGTCAGTGGTGAAAAAGGGTTTTGTGAAACGGGTCACTCTTTAAGTATTTTCAATATCTGGCCGGGGTAAATGGCTCCGGATACATTCAATCCGTTGGCTCCGGCGATGGCGGTTACAGTGGTGTTGTATTCCCGGGCCAAAAGCCAGAGCGTGTCTCCGGGACGGACCCGGTGGCTGACAAAGGAAGTGCCGGTGAATGCCTGCACCAGCCCGTCAACCGTACCGGCTATGAGCCTGCCGCCGGGTGTAAAGGCCAGGCTGTGCACGCCTGCTCCGGCATAACGGACTTGTTGCGGCCGGGCCGATGTGACCGGAGTGGAATAAATAAAAATGTACCCCTCGGGTGTGCCGGCCGCCAGTGCGGACCCGCCGGACCACTTACCCGCCGCCAGGGCGGAAACAGAGCTGCCCAGGTTGACGGTGGCAAGCACCGTTTTCAACGTTTCCCCCGCCTCCACTATGCTCACATGACCGTCATTTCCGCCCCAGGCAAGTTCCTTTCCGGCAGCGGCTGTAAAGTCGCCCGCCACCAGGGTGGTAAGGGCGGCCGGCAGCGTTGCCAGCGCGGGGCCGGGTTCAAAACCGCGTTCGGTCAGGGTGAGCGTAAGGATGCTCCAGCGGCTCCAGGCCTGCACGGCCACGGCCACCAGCGGACGTGTGCCCGGGGGTCTTTCCACCACGGCCACCTTTTCCGGAGTGCCGGGTATCAGGCGGATATCGACCAGATCGAGGCCCGCTTTTGCCGCTTGATAAACATAGAGCGCTTGCTTGCCTGCGGCCGCGGTGATAATATTCCGTCCGCCGCTGATTTCCAGGTCGCCGGTGGCCAGACTGACAAAGCGGGCCTGCGGTTCGGGCGGTGTCTGCCCGAAAGGAACAATGGCTCCCTGCCGGCCGGACCAGGTTAAAATCTGATCCCCGGTTCCGGCAATGATCAGATCGTTGGTGGCATAATGCAAACCAACCGTCAGGCTGAGAATTTCTGTGGGGGCGTTGATGGTGGTTAACAGATTGTAAGCGGCATCTTGCGGGACATAAACTTTAACCGTCCGTCCGGTTGCTGCCGCCACATCTTCCGGTCCGGTTACCCGGCCGCTGCCCACTAGCACCGGACCACGATCGACCCGGCCTTCCCAGGCGGCATTCCTTTTCGACATTTTCATTCCCCCGGTTTTTGTTTTAAATTATGCCGGAGGGGAATTATTTCTCCTGTACCACCGTGACATGAAAAAGCTCCGGGAACGTCCGGAGCCGGGTAATGCTGCATTAGACAGAACTCCAATTGTGGTACAAACGCCCTGAAAATAGAAAATCAAGAGGGTTGCTGAACAGCAACCCTCTTGATTTTACTGGTCGGAGCGACTGGACTTGAACCAGCGGCCTCTACCACCCCAAGGTAGCGCTCTAGCCAAACTGAGCTACGCCCCGGCGTTTTTCTTTTCGGCAAACTTAATTTTACCGCATCGGGCAGGAGAAGTCAAGGTATTGTCTAAAGTTAATATAATAGCAAGAAGCAATACTCACCGTATCTTCAGGCGAAGATTGCAAGGAGGCGCGAAAAATGACCGGAACCGGCGTTTGTGGACTCTCCTGCCATGCCTGCGGGCTTTTTCACCGGGGTAAATGCAGTTCATGTGGTTCGGGCACCAGTATTGAAGCGCGGGCCAAACTGGCCGCCCAGGAACGGTTGGGTTTCCGCTGTCCGGTGCTGGCCTGTGCCGTGGGCAGGGAAATTGAATACTGTTCCCGGGACTGTCCGGAATTTCCCTGTCCGCTTTATGAGCGGGGGCCATACCCGCTGAGCGCGGCCTATCTTCAGATGCACAGGCGGCGCCGGGGCACGCGGCAAAAGACCTCTTTAAATCATTAAACCGGGACACGCGTTAGCGCAACAGCCAGCTATAATCCTGCCGGCAATCCACGATATAATCAACATACACTGTCTGATCCCTGATCTGATACAGAATAAGATACCATTTTTCTACGAACATTTTATGATATTTATTCGACGGGATAAATGCGGCCTCCAGAAACGGAAAACGTTCCGGCATTTGGCAAAGAGAGCGGATAGAGTCCATCAAATCATTTTTAACCTTACGGGCGGCGGAAGGACATTTTTGCGCCAGAAAGCGAACATGGCCCGCCAGCATAAGCCTTTCATAGCATGAGTGAAAAACCGGCGTGTGTCTGCCGCCAGCCCAGGCGGTGATAAAAGTCGTGCGCCTCCCGGCGGCTGAGATTGCTTGAGAGCACGATTTTGTAACAACCGTGCCGGCGGGCGATTTCCCCGGCTGCGGTCATCAGTGCCGTGCCGGCGCCCCGGCCGCGGCAGTCCCGGGCGACCACCACGTTTTCCACTGCCGCCCAGGGACTGCCCCGGTGCCCCAGATTGGGGACGATGATAACCGTCACTGTGCCCACAATCCGGCCGTTTTGTTCGCCCACCAGGATCTGCTGCCGGCTGTCGGCGGCCACGTTCCGCCAGAGGACATCATGGTTTACTTCTTCGTCCGCCGTTCCGGTTTCAACCGGATAGGCGTCCTCCAGCTCGCGGTAAAGCGCCAGGATTGCCGGGATGTCCGTCTTGACCGCCGGTCTGATTACCAGGTTGCTGACTATGCCATTATCCACCGTTAATCCCCTTTTCGATTGATTGCAGCCGGCAGGTTAACAACCCATTTTCCCCGGAGCGCAGGCCCAAATTCGTTCTTATAATATCATACATCACATATGTTCAGGCAACATAGCACAGGGCTTTTAGAGCACGTCAAATTGTCTTTTACTGGCACATACAAGGGGATTTTTCAAGCATTCAACAACGCCCTGGCGTTGCCCAGCGCCCGGCCGAAGTAGGCGCGGTAGCGCGGGCGCATCTCCAGCGTGATTACCCCCCGGTAACTGCCGAGACGGGCGAGAATATCCCGTGCCGGGACGCCTCCCCAGCCGATGGGCAGGTGCAGATCGCCGCGTCCGCTGGCGGCCAGTTCACACTGCTTTTTTTCGTAGGAGGCGCAACTGCGTCCGAAGTTGTCGTGCAGGTGAATATGCCTGACATAGGGGGCGACGGCTTCCACGCCGGCCAGGAGATCGTAGTTGTGATGGCGGGCGGCCAGATAGGCGTGTCCCAGATCCAGGGTGATACCGATATACGGATGATCCACCGTCCGGATCATGTCCGCCAGCTGGTCGAGAAACTCCCCGTAGCAATAGGGGCTGCCGTCCAGGTAGGGGCGGGCGTTTTCCACGGCGACGGTCACCCCGTACCGGGCGGCAGCGTCCCCCATTTTCCGCAGCAGGGAAACTTCCAGCGCCCACATTTCTTTTTTATCTTCCGGGCCGGGTATTTCCTGCCCGGGCAGCAGGAATTTTTCCTCCGGCCGGTAACGGCCGGCGTGGTAGACCATCACACCCGCCCCCACAGCGGCGGTGAACTCTAGACTGGCCTTGAACATGCCTTCTTCCGCGGCCAACTCGTCCCGGTTCATCAGGTTCATGGGATTGGGACCGTGCACGGTATATTGAAAGGGATAACCGGCGAGCAGCTTCAGGAGTTCCGCCAGTTTCTCCCGGTGCAGGCTGCCGTGATACATGACGCCGGCGCCGTGAGGGGCGATTTCCACGTGCGTGAAGCCCAGCCCGGCATAATAATCCAGTTCCTCCCGCAATACCGTCAGGTTGCCGTCCAACCCGGCGGCGTCGGCGTTGATGGCGAAACCGTCAATGTGCATTTTCCACTCCCCCGTTTTATTTTTCAAGCTCATTCCCGGCCCGTATACGGAAAGCACACACCCGTCCGGCAGCCGGTTTACTGCGTGTTTTTCATTGGTCAGCCGGTTTTGTTCAGATTCCGTTTCCGGCCAGTCCGGTGGTTTGTTCTTCCGGCGTCAGATTGTCTATTTTACTGTGGCGGTAGTTGATACTGTAAACCAGGACACCGCCCACCACCGTATGCGTGACCACCGGCACCCGTCCCCGGGTGTTGACGACTATGACATCCCCCCGCCGGCCTTCCGCCAGGCTGCCCAGATGTTGCAAGCCCGCCGCCCGGGCGGGTTCCAGGGTGGCCAGGCGGACCGCTTCGGGCAGGGACATCACCGCTTCCGCCAGCTTGAAAACGGCCTGGAGCATGGCCGGCGGGTAATAGTCGGAACAGATGATCCGCGCATCGCCGGCGGCAACGGCGTCGACCGCCGGCATGCCCTTGCCCGTGGAACCGCCCCGGACGATATTGGGTGCGCCCACGCATACGTGGTTGCCGTACCGGCTGGCGGCCCGGGCGGCGGCCGGGTTGACCGGGAACTCGCTGATCGTCGCCCCGTACCGGCGGTATAAGGTCACCCGTTCCATGCTGTCGTCATCATGCGAAGCCAGGGGAATGCCGGCGGTCCGGGCGGCCGCACTCAGCATGCCGATGCTTTCATCCGCCTTGAGCCGTCCCCTTTCTTTGCCGGCAATGATGGTTTCAACTGCATCAAAAGGCAGGTGATATGTTTTTTCCATATACCGGCGGTAATCTTCCAGCGTGGGGTATTGACCCTGCCCCGGGGTATGATCCATAAAAGAGAGCAGGTGGACCAAATTCTCCTGCAGCAGGGATACGGCGGTATCCACGCCGGTGCGGTTGGTGATTTCAAAACGCAGGTGCACGCGGTTGCGGATCAGGGACCGGTATCCGGTCAGGTCCGCCAATTGGCGGATGGCGGCGGCCGCCCGGGCGTCGTTGCGTACACCCCATTCCGCGCCGGCAAAGGAAAAGGAGTGATACATGGTGGTAATGCCCTGTCCGGCCAGCTTTTTTTCCAGTTCGCTGAAAGCCAGCACGGGGTCGAAAAAAGCTTCCGGCCGCGGTTCCAGTTCTTTTTCAATGGCATCGCAATGCAGGTCGATCAATCCGGGCAGCACATAGCCCCCTTCGGCATCCAGAAGGCTTTCCGGCGGCTTTCCCCGGTGCTGGCCTTGTTTGCCCACCCGGCTGATGATGCCGTTTTCAATCCGGATTTCACCCCCGGATAAAACCCGGTCCGGCAAAACCAGCCGGCCGTTGGTGATCAGCAGCGTCCGGTTCACATCAACCCCTCCCGTCTGTCGCCGGCCTGGCTGCACCGGCCCGACTGCATGGTGAAGACCCGGTCCACCAGGCGCCGCATGACGTCATAATCGTGAAAAATTCCGATTATGCCCGTCCCCTGCTCTTTGACATCCCTGAGTATGCGGATCACGATTTTTTTTGTTTCCGGATCCAGGGAGGCGGTAGGCTCATCCAGCAGGAGCAGCCGCGGCGCGGTGATCAGCGCGCGGGCCAGATTGATCCGCTGCTGCTCGCCGCCGCTGAAGGTTGAAGGATAGGCGTCCCAAAGGGGACGGTCGATGTTCATGATCGCCAGGTATTCCCTGGCCCTCGCCCGGGCGCGCTCCATATCCCACCCTTTGCGCCTCAGTTCTCCGGCCAGCACATCCACGGCCGGCACCCGCGGCATGACTTTGAGAAACTGGCTGGCATAACCGATTTCCAGACGCCGCAGCCGGATCACCTCTCTTTCCGGCGCCCGGGCGAGATCCACCTCCCGGCCGCCGGCGGTGCGGTAGAGTACATTTCCCCCCGAAGGCAGGTACGTGCGGTAAATGCACTTGATCACCGTGGATTTGCCCGCACCGCTGGGACCGGCAATGCCCAGGAATTCCCCCTGCTGCAGGGAGAAGCTGACCCCTGCGCAGCCGGTAATCACCTTTCCGTCCAGGATGTGCAGGACAAAGTGTTTGGATAACTCATTGACCGCCAGGATGATATTGCGCATGACATTCTCCTTTTTACAACATGGAATGAACCAGCAGTTGAGTATAGGGATGCCGGGGATCTTCGAGGATCTGATCGGTGAGCCCGGATTCCACGATGCGTCCGTTTTTCATCACCATGGTCCGGTCGGCCAGGATCCGGACCACCCCCAGGTCGTGTGAAACCACCAGCATGGCGATACCCAGTTCCCGCTGGATTTCCTTGATCAAATCCAGCACCCGCGCCTGTACGGAAACATCCAGGCCGGTGGTCACCTCGTCCAGGAACAAAAGCGGCGGATTGTTGGCCAACGCCTTGGCGATTTGCACCCGCTGCTGCATGCCGCCGCTGAAACGGGCCGGAAAGTCGTCCATCCGGTCAAGCGGCACCTCCGTCCGGGACAGCAGGGCGGCGGCCCGTTTCCGGATCACGGCCACGTTGTATACCCCGGCGGTAAGCAGTTTTTCAGCCACGTTACCGCCGGCGGTAAAATGGGGCTTGATACCCAGCAGCGGGTTCTGGTATACCATGCCCATCAGGTGGTTGCGGATGTAGCGCTTGCGCTGGGCGGTGGCGGCAAATATGTTGCTCCCGCCGCCGTCAAAGGCGGCCAGATAGCCCTCCCCCGCCGTGACCGTCTCGTCAAAGTAAAGACAGCGCACCAGTGTGCTTTTGCCGGAACCGCTTTCCCCGACCAGGCCCAGGATCTCACCCTGCTCCAGGGTGAGATTGATTTCCCCGCAGGCGACCACGCTTTGGCATTTCGGGCAGATGTTGCCGCCCGGCGCCAGGCCGGTAAGAGTGAGGCAATCCGGACAGCCGGGACCGTAACGTTTGGTCAGATTGCGCACCGTGAGAATAACGTTTTCATCCGCATCCATCAAACCGGCCCCCTTTTCCCCGCCGCCCGGCGCTTGTCGCAATAGCCGCTGTCCGAGCAAACGTAGACTTTTGCCCCGCTGACGGCGTCAAACAGCTCATTCAGATAGGTGTCCTTCGCCCCGCAGCGGATGCAGGAACGGCCGCTGAAATCTTCCACCCGGAATTTGAAGTCCTCGAATTCCAGGGGCTGCACCGGTGTATGGGGCGGGACGGCGTAAATGCGTTTTTCCCGCCCGGCCCCGAAGAGATACAATGTTTCCGCCCGGTTCAATTTGGGCACATCCCAGCGCGGGATGGGCGACGGGTCGATCAGGTAACGGTCGTTGACCAGGGAAGGGTAGCGCGCGCCGATGGTGATTTCCCCCCATTTGACGATATCCTCGTATAAAAACACCAGCATCCGGCTGTAATCCATTTCGGCGTGCATTTCAGCCGTTCTGGCCATGCTCGGTTCCACAAAACGCAGCGGGTCCGGTATCGGTACCTGCAGGACGAGAATTTGGTCCGCCCGCATTTTTTCCTCCGGAATACGGTGGCGGGTCTGGATGATACTGGCCGCCCGGGTGTCGAAGGTGGTCCGCACTCCGGTGGTTTTGACCAGCAGGTTGCGTATATTGACGGCGTTCACCCCGCCGTCGCAGCCCTGGTCGATTACCTTGAGCACGTCATCCGGACCGATGATGGACATGGTCACCTGCAGTCCGCCGGTGCCCCAGCCGCGGGCAATAGGCAGTTCCGGCGAGGCGAAGGGCACCTGGTAACCCGGTATGGCCACGGCTTTTAAAATTTTACGGCGCACTTCCCGTTTGGTGTTCTCGTCCAAAAAGGCAAAATTATACCCCCGGGACGGTTTAACCGTATTTATGTCCAGCATGGCCGGCCTCCTCTTGAATCAGCTGCGATTTGCGCAGACGGTCCAGGGTGGATTGAAAGGTCACATAATGGGGCAGCTTCCAGTGGGCGACAAACCCGGAAGATTCGATGCCGTCAATGTGGTAAAGCACGAATTCCTCATCTTCGGCCGGCGCCTTGCGGGAAGATCTGCTGCGCATGGCCCGGTCCAGAATGCCCATGGCGATGGCCTTGACTTCATTGTGACCGAAACACAACCCGTACCCGAGGGTGAGTTTCGGCCTGGTGCCTTTTTCCCCTTCAGCGTATTGGGCGATGATTTCGGCCTCGGTAACCGGGATTTTACCCATGTAGACCGGTCCGGTCCGCCCATGGTGTCTGATATACAGCGGGATGTAGCCCACCCGCAGTTCGGCCAGAAAGGGGTGTATATCGCCATAACCACGTATGGAGCTGTAGGCCAGAGCCATCATCGCCCCCGTTTCGCCCCGGGCCAGGCTTTGCAGCCGGGCCGAGCGGGGACAGGGAAAGGTAATGCTTTTCCGGGTGATATCAAACAGTCGGCGGTCTGTTTCGCCCGCTTCCGCCAGCAGGCCATCCGCGCGCAGCCGGTCCACGACTTTGGGAAAAGAAGCGGGCAGTTCCTCCTGTCCGGACGTCTGTACACCCAGGCCGGCTAAAAAGTTTCTGACCGTGTTTTCGTTCTCCTCCAGCAAACTGAAATCCACCAGGCGCTGCGTATAGTCCCGGGCCGGTCCCAGAATCTGCCCGCCCGGTATGTCCTGAAAGGTGCCGGAAATGCGTCTGATGATCTGCATGCGCGTGCTGTCCACCGGCAGCGAGTAGTAACGCCGCGGTTGGGTGGCCCGGTAGGCGCGCACAATGAATGCGGCTTCCACGGCGTCGCCCTCGGCCTCCTTCAGGGCCAGGGCGGCAATGACCGGGGCGTACAGGGAACCTTCGCCCATCACCCTGTCCACCGCCAGGCGCTGCTGGTCCATCAACTGCCGGACTGTGAGGGGCGGGGAACCGCCGCGGGTGCGGAAGTAACGGAGCAAGTCCGCGGCGTTCTTGATAGCCTCCTCCCCGCCGGCCACCGCTTCATAGCCCACAGCCGTTCACCTCCCGCCTGATGGTGCTGGAACGGGGCACGGCCGCCAGCGACCCGCCGCAATCGGCCAGGATGAGGTCCACCCCGAGCGGAAACTCGCGGTTCAGATGGATAATCCGTTTCAAATTGTCCTGATGCAGGCCGGATACCGCAATAGTGCTTGTGCCCCCGACTCCGGGACCGCGCAGGGCGATTTCCATTTCCCCGCCGCCGCTTCCGGACAGGGCGGTCACCGCCGCCACCAGTGTGGCTCCCTTTTCCGGCGCCAGCAGGTGGCCGCGCTCGACCCCGGCCAGTTCCGGCCGGTCCTCCCGTCCGTTGAAAAGAACGAACGCAGCCCGGGAGGCGTCTTCCAGCCGCGCGCCGGTATTCATGTGGAGGTAGGTTTGCACGGAAGCGTTTTCCGGCAATACGGCGAAAGAAGTTTCACTGTCCAGCAGGGTAAGGGCTATACCGGCGGCGAATAGATTCAACTCCGCGGGCGGCTGCAGTTTCAGCGCCGGCAGGCGGCAGATTTTTCCCGGCCGGGCCATGACATCCAGCAGCAGGCGGAAAATCCGCTGCGTATCGAATACCCGGTCAAAGGACGGTTCCAGTGCCTGGTGCATTTTCATCCCTCCATGGTGGCGAAGCGCACCCGGGTGCCGGCCACCAGATTGTCTTCCCTTTGTTTTAAAGCCTGCAGCCGCCTGCCTTCGGCGGCGATGACCCGCCTGATCCCTTCCTCCTCCGGCACATGGGCGTCCAGAGCGGCGTTGATTATGGCCAGACACAGCGCCCGCACCGGTTCGTCACCCAGGGCGAAACCGTAGCCGGTTACGCCTGCCAGGGATACCGCCGCTTCGGTAATCAACACCTCGCCGAGGCAAAACGGAACCTGCTCCACGCTGTCGGTGGCCCGCACCATCACCAGACCGGTTTCGGGCGCCTGAAGCACAGCTATGTCATGCCCGGCGGCAACCCGCTCCGCCGTTTCCCGCCAGCGCTCCAGATCGCCTTCGGCCAGAATGGCCTGCACATCCAGTTGCATTTTTGCCTGTCCCACCTTTGTGATTTAATTCAAAAATACAGCCGTTTTTTCAAGGTGGCGGCCGGCCTGCTTTATGCCGGCCGGCTCACCGGGGGTTTTGCCGGATCCGGCCCTTCAGGCCGGTGGCAACCGCCTCAAGGGCCATGGCGAAGGCCAAAATAATATAGGTGATCAATCCGACTTCACGCAGGTCGAAATAATATCCGCCGGCCATGAACAGATCAAAACCGATCCCCGCCGCGCCGGCGGCGGCGCCCATGGCGACCGCATTGGCGAAATTGATTTCGTATCTCAAAAAGGTCCAGGACAATATACTGGTCGCTGCCGATGGTATAACCGCCTGGAAAACTATCTGCCACCAGTTGGCGCCGCTGGCCGACAAAGCTTCAATAACGCTCCGGTCCAGCTCTTCAAAAGACTCCGCATAGGCTTTGGTCAAATAGCTGACCGAATGAAAAGTCATTCCAATCACTGCCGCCGCACTGCCCAAACCGGCGGCCACGGCAAAAATCAAGACCCATAAAATGGTCGGAACAGCCCGGATAAAAGCAACAAAGCCCTTGACAATGTTGGTCACTTGTTTGGGGGCCAGATTCCGGGCGCCCAGCAAACCCAAAAAGAAGGCTATCACGCCACCGAACAGGGTGGTCAAAAAGGCCAGACCCATTGTGATGACAACTTCGTAGAAAGCGTCCCGCAAGCTGAGACGGTGCGTATCCGGCTGCAAAAAGATGATCTTTAAATTGTTCAAGGTGTCGGCCGCCGCTTTGGCCACATCGACGCTCCGGTAGTCGATTGTGAGCAGGGCATAGATGGTCAGTAACGAGATAACCAGTAAAAATATGCGCATGGCCAGGGCCTGCCTGTTCAGGGGCTTGAACGGGAGCGCACCTGCTGCTCCGTGTACAGTGTACCCGTGCTCCGGACTGATTTGACCCCATATATCGATTGGTTCCTCGAACTTGATCACATAATCACCCGCCTGACGTAATTTGAAATCATTTCAACCACAATAACCGTGATTACGATCAGGATTACCACCAGGCTGGCGGCATGGAAATTCATACTTTTATAGTACAAATCAAAGGAAAATCCGATCCCCGTACCGGTCAGCAGGCCAACCAGGGTGGCGTCGCGGATATTGGTGTCAACCATAAACAGCAGCCAACTGCTCAGTTGAGGCATACCGGCGGGCAAAACCGCCTGGAATACAACCTGGAAATAACTGGCACCAGTAGCCTGCAGTGCCTCAACCGGCTTGTTGCTCACCTCGTCTATTGTTTCTATGAATGCCCGGGTAAGAAACCCGAGCGAACCAAAAAACAGGGCCAGGTAACCGGTCAGCTCACTTTGACTGAAGGCCAGCATCAAAACCATGGCCCAGGCCACCAGCGGAATGTTCCGGAAGATTGAGGCCACCCCCCGGGTGATTATGCCGGACAAACTGCACAGCCCGGTCGTGCTGGAACCGGCCAGGGCCAGAAACATGGCAAAAATGGCAGCCACAGTGGTTGAAGCAACGGACATCAGCACAGTTTCTTTTAATTTGAGCAAGATATCAGGCAGTTTTGTCATCGCCCCGGCATCCGGATAAAAATTGGCCGCTCCCCAGGCAAAAGCCCTGAAAATACTGGTGAATCCCTTCAGCACATCATACCGGGTAATGACGATCGAGCCCGTTGTTAAAACAGTTAACAGCGTGAAGAACAACAGGCCGCCATTTCTGCGTCTGGTAAAGATATCAGCTTGCATACCGCTCTCCCCAATCAACAATCAGCTCCCCGGACTCCGTACCGTAGATTTCCGAGGTCAGATCAGCAGTAAGTTTGCCCGGCGGGCCGTCATAAACCACTTTCCCTTTATTGATGCCGATAATTCTATCCGAGTAAGCTAAGGCAACGTTTACCTGATGCAAATTACAAATCAAGGTTATGCCCATACCGTTGGCGATTTTTTTCAGGTAATCCATGATAATTTTGGAAGCGTTGGGGTCCAACGAAGCAATCGGTTCGTCACATAAAATCATTTTAGGATTCTGCACCAGCGCCCTGGCGATCCCGACACGCTGTTTTTGTCCTCCGCTTAATTGATCGCAACGTTGATAAACCTGCTCTCCCAAACCCAGGATCTTGATTATATTGAAAGCCTGCATTTTTTCTTCCCGGCTGTACAGCCCCAGCACACCGGCCAGTGTCGACTTGTAGCCGAGCCTGCCGTGAAGGACATTCTCAATAACAGTCAGGCGGTCGACCAGATTGTAATGCTGAAAGATCATCCCGATTCCTGTTCTTAGTTTTCGTAAATCCCTGCGCTTTAACTTTGATACGGCAAGATCACCGAATAAAATTTCACCGCCGGTCACCTCAATCATCCGGTTAATGCAGCGCAAAAGTGTCGATTTTCCCGCTCCGGAAGGACCGATTACGGAAACAAACTCGCCTTCCTTGACGGTAAAACTGACGCCGGCAAGAGCCGGTGTGGGACCGGCATAATATTTGGTGACATTTTTCAATTCCAACAAGGCCAATAATTCCACCTCCCGCCGGTACAAGTGAGTAAGGGGCGTGGAAGCAACCATTTTTTGTTTGCATCATGATATGATTGATTTCCAACGCCCGTCATACTCAACTTCTGCACCAGGTAATGTCAGGGCAGCTATTTAGGATAAATTATGCATGCCACTTAAAATTTTTGGTATTAAAAACAGATAGTGATTAACAATTCAAGCTCCAATACCGAGAACCTTTCTCATCGGATCATACCAGGCATCGTCCACCTTGACAAAACGGTGCGGCTGTACGAATACGGCACCCTTGGCACCCTTGGGGGCGAATATTTTGGGATCATTGGTTACCTGATCGGAAGTAAGCGCTTGTGTAATGGCATCAAGGGTTTTCTGGCTAAGCACCGCGCTGTTGGCTTCGATCGGCGTGTTAAGTACCGGTATTGATTTAATGACCACGAATTGCTTGCCCGCCAGGTTGTTAAACGGTGCGGCGGCATCCTTCTTTACGGTATAGACGGCTCCCGGCGCGTTGTCGCTTCCCTGCGCAAGTTCCACATACTGGGATACATCTATATCGTCCACCGCCGCGACGTCAACCTTGTCCGTCAGCAGGCTGACCAGGGACAACTGATGGGAACCGGCAAAAATGACCTGACTGAAAAACTTGCCGCTGCCGCCCTGGGCCAGATCGTCCTTGGTCAGGTGCTTCCATTTGTCCTGCTTGGAGAAATAGCTCATGATTGCCGCCGCCGGCATGTTGAATCCGGATGTCGAACTGGTTGAAACGAAGGATATTCTTTTGCCTGTGATGTTGTCAATGCCATAACTGTCACCGGACTTGTACTGCGCTTCGTTCCCCTTCTTGACCAGGAAACGGCTGTGATAAAGGGCGTCCTTCAAGGTTCCCGAGTCACCGCTCTCCACCACCAGGGGAATGATCTTGGGGTTTTTGGCGTGAGAGACCAGGTATTCGTTCGGCCCGAACCAGCCCAGTTGGGCATCGCCGTTTTCCAGGGCGGCAATGGCAATGGCGTAGTCCGTGGTTAATTTATCTTCCACTTTTTTACCTGTGGCTTTCGCAATCACATTGTCAATTTCCGCGCGCAACTCCTTTTCATTTTCCCCCGAGTTGTTCGGCAGCCAGGCAATGGTAATGGTGTCGGGCTCCTTAACGGTTGCGGAGTTGGACGGAGCATTGGATGAAGAGCCGCAGCCGGCTAAAAGAAACACCGCAAGAGCAATAATCAGCCCGGGGAAATACAGTTTCCGCATGTAAATTCTCCTTTCAGTCAAACATCTGGATTATCTTCGCTGAACTGCGCAGTTGGCCTGTTGTTTACCGGTTCCGGCACGTGCCCGGCAATGGAACCGTCCCTGCTCATTGAGCATTGATGCAGCCTTTTCCCTCCCTCCTTTACCAGTCGACTGTAATCCTGGCCAGATCGCCGCGGTAACAGGTAACCGTGTATTGGATCAGGATGTCATCCTGGGTCTTTAACAGGCTGTCCACCTTGAGTACCGGCGTGCCGGCGGGAATCTTCAAGACCATGGCTTCTTTGGGGGAGGGCAGGACGGCCTGAAAGTTTGATTTTACCCGGGAAGGTTTGATCCCGTAAAATTGCTCGTAAATGGCAAATAAAGAAGAAAAGTCAACCACGTGTTCCAGAAAACCGGGCAGATGTTGAGCAGGTAAAAAATTGGTCGCTACAAGAAAGGGCAGGCCGTCCACCAGGCGGAGAATTTCCAGCAGATAAACCGGCGCCAGCGGTTTTATGCCCAGTATGCCGGCCACTGCGCCGGGGGCCGCCGTCTTTACCGCCTGCAGAACCCTGCTGGCGGGCATTTTGCCGGCCTGGCGGATGTTTTCCGTAAACCGGTTTTGGGGTGTCAGCCTGTATTCCAGGCATTCCGGACAATGGTTGGCCACAAAAGTACCCCGGCCTTTGATTTTATAAAGCAGTCCCTGCAGGCACAATTCGCCCACCGCCTGACGCACGGTGTGCCGGTTTACCCGGTAGATGGCGCCCAGTTCCATTTCAGGCGGCAGTTGCTGGCCTTCTTTAAGCGTACCGGATGCAATCTGCTGCCGGATTATGTTCATCAGTTGACGGTAGTACGGAATACCGCTTTCCTTGTCAATCACCGTGCCAACCCTCCCGTGAGCGCCGCCGGAAAAGAAATAGTGCGCTGCAACTTCCCGTCCGGTCCGGATGTCTGGACAGCAGCCCGGCAGCATATGTGCCGCCCAAAATGCGGGCGGCACACTACAGTGCGTTCATTTGATTTTGATGCCTGTCCTTGCTTGTTCCTATTCTCCCAGATTATTGTTAGTAGCATATTAACCGCACTTTAATTTTTGGTAAAAGGACCGGATTTTTTCATTGCAGCCCCAACCCGGCGCGTTTTTTGTTGATATGCTCCGCAATAACGCTGGCCGTCTGCACCGGATAACCACCCGGGTCCACTTTGCAAAAAATTTTCGCTTCCTGTCACCTCCGCCACCTTTTGCCCATATGATATATAACCTATTTCTTTTCAAGGGGTGATTTGCATGCTGCCCGGTCTGTGCATCCTGGCGGCACTGTCGGTGGTAAACGGACTGGTCATCCTGATCTGCCACGTGGCCGGCAACAGTTTCCCCAAACCATTATCGGAGGAGGAGGAAGCGGTTTTTCTGGAAAAAATGCTGGCCGGCGACGAAACGGCCCGGCGCAAACTGATCGAGCACAACCTGCGTCTGGTGGCGCACATCATTAAAAAATTCGACCGGACCGGCGAGGATTTTGACGACCTTATTTCAATCGGCACCATCGGGCTGATCAAGGCGGTGGACACCTATAACCCCGTCAAGGCCACCCGTCTGGCCACCTACGCCTCGCGGTGCATTGAAAACGAGATCCTGATGCATCTGCGGGCGCGCAAGAAAGTGCGCACGGAAATGTCCCTGTATGATCCGATCGGCATGGATAAGGAAGGGAATGAGATCAGTTTCATCGATGTGCTGGGCACCGATGCGGAAGTGGTTTGCGACACGGTGGCCGGGCATCTGGAACAGGATCATTTGTGGCGTCAGCTGGAACAATTGCCGCCCCAGGAGCGCAAGGTGCTGGTGCTGCGTTTCGGACTGAAAGACGGCGCCCGGCGCACCCAGCGGGAAATCGCCCGCCGCCTGGGCATCTCCCGTTCCTATGTCTCGCGGATTGAAAAGCGCGCCCTGCACCGGCTGACGGAACAATTTGCCTTGCCGGCGGGACGATGAAACAGCCGGGATACGCCGCCTGCTTCCGGCAAAAATCACCTTCCCGGCGAAAAACGCTTGACATCGGCCGGTTGCTCTGCTAATATGTTCAGTGATTAAGTAAATATAAATCTGGTGCTCTTATCCAGAGTGGTGGAGGGACTGGCCCGATGAAACCCGGCAACCGCTTTCCTTCAAGGCTTTGCGGCCCCGGCGCAAAGCCCGGTACAAAGGAAGGTATGGTGCCAATTCCTGCAGAAGATTTATCTTCTGACAGATAAGAGGATGGCAAAGATCGTTTGCGGGCCTCTTCTGTTGGGAAGAGGCCTGTTTACGTCTGGAGCAGAGCACGAGGAGGAGATGTAGTTCAAATGAGCGCGGAAAAGACTTACGCGGAAATCAACGAACGGATTAAAGCCGGCAAAGCGGTGGTGCTAACGGCGGAAGAATTGATCGACCTGGTTAACGAAAAAGGACTGACGGAGGCGTCCCGCCAGGTGGATGTGGTGACCACCGGCACTTTTGCTCCCATGTGCTCCTCCGGCGCCTTTCTTAATTTCGGCCATTCGGCTCCGCGCATGAGAATGAGCCGGGTCTGGCTGAACAATGTGCCGGCTTACGCGGGCATCGCGGCGGTGGATGCCTACATCGGGGCCACCGAGGTGCCCGAGGATGATCCCCTGAACAATAATTATCCGGGCGAATTCCGTTACGGCGGCGGGCACGTGATTGAAGACCTGGTGGCCGGCCGGCCCGTCAGGTTGAAGGCGCTGTCCTATGGCACCGATTGCTACCCGCGGCGGGAAATCGAAACCACCATTACACTAAACGATATCAATGACGCCTTCTTGTTCAACCCGCGCAACGCTTACCAGAACTATAACTGCGCGGTGAACACCACCGACCGCACCATCTATACTTACATGGGCACGCTCAAGCCCCGTCTGGGCAACGCCCATTATTCCACCTCCGGGCAGTTGAGCCCGCTGTTGAAGGATCCGCACTTCAAAACCACCGGCATCGGTACCCGGATCTTCCTGGGCGGCGGTGTAGGCTATGTAGCCTGGCACGGCACCCAGCACTTCCCGGCCATCCAGACGGATGCGCAGGGACGGGAACTGGGCGCCAACGGCGGCACGCTGGCGGTGATCGGGGATCTGAAACAAATGAGCCCGCGCTGGCTGATGGGCACCAGTTATCTGGGCTACGGCGCCACTTTGAGTGTGGGCATCGGCATCCCGATTCCCGTTTTAAATGAGGAAATCGCCCGCTACGCTGCAGCCAGCGACGCGGAACTTTACGCGCCGGTCGTCGACTACGGCACAACTTACCCCGAGCGGCAGCCGGGCAACCTCGGCTTCGTCAGCTACGCCCAGCTGAAATCCGGCAAAATCACCGTCAACGGCCGGGAAGTGCCCACCGCGCCCCTGTCCAGCTATCCGCGGGCACGGGAAATCGCCGCTACGCTCAAACAGTGGATCGGCACAGGCAAATTCCTGCTCACCGAACCTGTACAGTTGCTGCCCTCACCGGCCGACGGGCTCAGCGGCAAGCCGCTGAACGGTTAGACCCGGAGCAATTTTGAATATCAGGGAGGTTTTCGCATGGCGCCGAAAAAAATCGTCCTGCGCTTCGGTGCGGACATTTCCGGTAATCCGGTAATCTACCGGCTGGTCAAGGATTACGATCTGATGGTCAATATTGTCAAAGCCAATGTCAATCCACAAAAAGAAGGCACGCTGGTGCTGGAATTAACCGGGGAAAAATACGACCAGGGCCTGGAGTTCCTGCGCCGCCAGGGTGTGTCGGTGCAGGCGTTGACCCGGGAAGTGGTGCGCAACGGGGACCGCTGTACCATGTGCGGCGCCTGCACGGCCATTTGTCCCACCGGCGCGCTTTTTATCGAGCGGCCCGGTATGGAAGTTCGCTTCGACGGGGATAATTGTGTGGTCTGCCAGCTTTGTGTCAAAGCCTGCCCGGTCCGGGCGATGGAGGTCAGGTTGTAATTGTCTTTTATCCGCCGCACATACCGGCAGTGGCACCGTCAGGAGGATTTAATCCATTTTCAGGTTGTCTGTAAGGAAACCGATCTGGATATCGGCATCCGGCGGGAGCGCTATTCCCCCGAACTGGTGCAGTGGGTGGAAAAACTGGTCCGGGATGTGCGGGGTCCGCTGGAGGAATATGTCCGGCGCGATCCCGCCTTCTTGAAGGCGCATACCCCTTATCAACCATTGCCCGGTGCGCCGGCCATCGCCGTGGAAATGGCGGACGCCGGCCGCCGGGCCGGGGTCGGCCCGATGGCCGCAGTGGCCGGCGCCGTGGCCGGACAGGTGGGTAAAGCACTTTGCCGCCGCAGCCGGGATGTGATTGTGGAAAACGGCGGCGACATTTTTCTGCGCAGCGCCTGTTTGCGGCGCATCGGCATTTTTGCCGGTCAATCGGCCTTTACCGGCCGTCTGGCCCTGGAAATCAGGCCGGAGGACACCCCGTTGGGCATTTGTACGTCCTCGGGCACGGTGGGCCATTCCCTTTCGTACGGCTGTGCCGACGCGGTGGTGGTACTGTCTGCCAGCCCCGCCCTGGCCGACGCGGCAGCCACCGCGGCCGGCAACCTGGTACAGTCACCGGATGATGTGCAAAAGGCAGCCGGTTTGGCCGCAGCCATACCCGGTATAGCGGGCGTGGTGGTTATCTGCGGCGACAAACTGGCTGCCTGGGGCCGGGTCAAACTGGTACCAGCCGGTTGAGCGTTATTCCGCCGTGCGTGTCGATGATTCGACCACTTCACGGTCCCAAAAGTCTTTTACGGCGTCAATCAACACCTTGCCCGTGGTTACTTCCACCCGGATGATCGGGCTGGCGAACTGCTGCTGCAGGGTTAAACACCCTTCTCTGGAAGGCTTGCGGCTGTGCTGGCTGGCAGAATTTTTTGCGGCCGGCATCAAAAGTCACCCTTTCATTAGAACTAGAGGCATTATACCGGTTGAAGATTAAAATTCCGGGAAGAACAATTTAACTTTTGATTAAAAATAACCCCTGCGCGGGGGTTTATTTACCGGTGCCGCCGCACAAGCCGGCAGCTGTCATTTTTGAACAAAACCCTTCATTTGAACAAACCCTTGAACAAACCATCAAATAACGAATGAAAAGACTGATGGCCGTACCTTGCCGCTCCAACGCGCCGGTACGGCCACCAGCTTCAAAAGCTGCCATTTTCATACTGACTGGTAAGATGTTCCGGCGGTCTGCGTCCGGCTAGTTGACCCGTTTTTCGTGTCCGCTCCATTCTTTTTCCCGCAGCCGGTATTTCATGATTTTACCGGTGGAAGTTTTGGGCAGTTCGCCGAACTCGATGGCCTTGGGCACCTTGAAGCGGGCGATGCGCTCCCGGCAGAAATTGATGATCTCCTCCACCGTGGGATTGGTGCCGGGCTTGGGCACCACGAAAGCCTTGGGCACCTCGCCCCACTTGGGATCCGGAACGGCGATTACGGCCACTTCCAGCACATCCGGATGCTGGTAGATGCAGTTTTCCACTTCCACTGTGGAAATGTTCTCCCCGCCGCTGATGATGATGTCCTTGATGCGGTCCTTGATTTCGATATAGCCGTTGGGGTGGACCACGGCCAGGTCGCCGCTGTGGAACCAGCCGCCCCGGAAGGCGCGTTCGGTGTCCTCGGGCTGCTTGTAGTAGCCCAGCATCACGTTGTTCCCCCGCATGACGATTTCGCCCAGCGTCTGCCCGTCATACGGCACTTCCTCCATGTTGCTGACGTCCACCACCTTGACAAATTCGGAGGTGATATAAGCCACACCCTGTCTGGCCTTGATTGCGGCACGCTCGTCCACCGGCAGTGCGTTCCATTCCGGACGCCATTCGCAGATGGTATGCGGGCCGTAAACTTCGGTCAGCCCGTATACCTGGGTCACTTCCGCCCCGATCGCCTCCATGTTTTTGATCACCGTGGGGGCGGGCGGCGCGCCGGCGGTGATCACTTTCAGTTTTGTTTTCATCTTGCATTCCCTGGCCTTGGGGTAATTGGCCATGGACACCAGCACGGTGGGAGCGGCGCACAGGTGGGTGACCCCTTCCTCTTCCACCAGGCGGTAGATCTCCTCCGGCACCACTTTGCGCAGACAGACGTGGGTGGCACCCACCGCCGTCACGCCCCAGGTATAGCACCAGCCGTTGCAGTGGAACATGGGCAGTGTCCACAGATAGACCGAGTTGGCACTCATCAAATGTTCCAGCGCCTCGCCGAGGGCATTCATGTAGGCGCCCCGGTGGTGGTACATGACGCCTTTGGGCAGGCCGGTGGTGCCGCTGGTGTAGTTGATGGTGATGTTCTCCATTTCGTCTTCAATTACATTGGGCCGCGGATCGGGGGAGCCGGTGGCCAGAAACTCTTCGTATTCCAGCCCGTCCAGGGGACGGCTGTCATCCACGTCGCAGATGTTGACAAATGTCTTGATGTTGGGCAGCTGATCCTTGATTGCCGCAACAATGTGGGCAAACTCGTTATCTACAAAAACGGCCTTGCTGTCCGAGTGGTTGAGGATGTAGGCTACTTCCGCCGGGGACAGGCGGATGTTTACACTGACCAGCGCCGCTCCGAGCATGGGTACGGCGTAATGCGCCTCCAGCATGGGCGGCGTGTTGGGGCAGATAAAAGCCACCTTGTCCCCCTTGCCCACGCCAACCCGGCTCAGTGCGCTGGCCAGGCGGTTCACCCGCTGGTAAAACTCGCTGTAGGTATACCGTTTGTCCTTGTAAACCACGGCTGTCTTGTCCGGATAGACGAAGGCGCTCCGTTTCAAAAAGCTCAACGGGCTCAAAGGTTCATAATAAGTGGTGCGCTGGGTCATGAAAAACCTCCCTTTCTCATTTACACAAGTGTGTGCTCGGTGCGCGGGCGCCCGTCCGCCGGGTGGCAACCGGCTTTGATTACCGGCGCCGGGCGCATTGTGCGGGATTGTTTTCAAAATACTAAAAATTTGCACTCCACAGTCAAATATTCTAAAAATTCTCCGTTTAAGTAAAAAGTCCTGCCGGACAGTGCACAGGAAACAAATTATTTTTTTAAAAACAAGAAACAATTTTTCGGGGGAGTCACTCGCTGCGGCTGCTGTCCTGCTTGCCGCTTCCCAGTTCCCAGTAGTCCCGGATTACTTCCGTCACGGCCAGCTGCCTGTTTTCGCCGAGCCAGACTTCGTAGGGCGAGGTTAGAGGCGCACCGTCGGCGGCAAATAGAATGCGCACCCGCGGGTAGAGGGAAAAACCGCGCATGGTTTCCACCACCACGCCGGTCTCGCCGTTGCTCAGGCGCAGCAGGCTGCCCAACGGATAAGCGGCCACATTGTATAAAAACGACTGCACAATTTCAAAATCAAACAGGTAGTCACCCGAACCGGCAATCATTTCGTAGGCCTCGTGCGGCGGGTAGGCGCGGCGGTAGACCCGGTCGGCGGTCATGGCGTCATATGTATCCGCCAGGCCGGTGATACGGGCAAAGAGGTGAATTTCACCCCCGGCCAGACCGCCCGGGTAACCGGTGCCGTTATAACGTTCATGATGCTGCAGCGCCACCAGGCGGCAAAGCGGTCCGGCGTAAGGATCCCCGGCCAGTATTTCCGCGCCGTAAAAGCAATGCTTCTTGATCGTTTCAAATTCCGGCCTGGTCAACGGCCCGTCCTTGTTCAATAATTCCAGGGGGATTTTTGTTTTGCCGATGTCATGCAACAAAGCACTCATGCCCAGGTGAAAAAGCTTGTTCCGGCCGAAGCCCATGGTTATGCCGGTGAGCACGGCCAGCACGCAGACATTGACCGAATGGCCGAAGGTGTATTCATCCAGGCAGCGGATGTCAATCATATTAACCATCAGGGAATGGTTGCTCATCAGTTCGTCAATTATTTCGTAAACAGTGGCATACATTTCCTTCACACTGATGATCGCCCGCCCAACCAGGGAACGCTGTTCGCTTTGCTCGGCGAGCAGCGCCTTTACTTTGGCAACCGCCCGCACCCTGGTTTCTTCCGAAATAACGTCGCTGATCTCGATATCCGGCAGAAAACCGTCATCAACATATACGGCCGGGATGCCCAAAAGTTTCAAACGGTGGATAAACCTTGGCGTCAATATCACGCCGCTGTTCAGCAGCACCTGGCCGTTGCCGTTGTAAACCGGGCGGCCGGTTTTCAGGCCGGGTTTTAAAGCACCAACCGGTATTTTACGCAAGTCCATACCCCGTTTCCTGAGGACGCCTTATTGCACAGGGGTTTTCTTCGACACAAAGCGATCATTTCCTGCCCCGGAAGACACATTGCCGGGATTTTTACGGAGCTGATCCTTTGGCGCCAATGCCTTGCTCAAATTTTCCCGGCGGTTTTTTTCTGATGGCGCAGGTACAGGTAGACTAGATAAAGCAGCAGCAGCACAGCCGCTCCCAGGGGCAGCCAGGAGCGGGTCAAACGGGAAATCCGCTCCCAGTTCTGGCCGAAAACAATACCCACCGCCAGGTTGAAAGAGGCCCAGATGACGGCAAAGATGGAGTTGTAAAACAAAAACCTGGCCGGGGAAAGTTTGCTCACCCCGGCCATGTAAGGGGTCAGATTGCTGATCATGGGCACAAAGCGGCCGACGATGATAAAGGCGGCCGCCGACCGGGTCAGCCAGGACTGCGCCCGCTCAAATTTCTGCGGGGTGATGTGCAGGTAGTTTCCGTAGCGCTGGAAAAACGGCTCGCCCACCCGGCGGCCGATCAGGTAGGCGATGAGGGCGCCCAAATCAAATCCGCCCACTGCGGCCAGCAGGACGTGATAAAAATTCAACCGGTCCTGATCCACCAAAAAGCCGGCAATTATTACCATCACCCCCCCGGGAAAGGGGATGCCCATCGCTTCAATAATCGTTCCCGCCAGAATGCCGCCGGCGCCCAGGGCGCCCAGGTAGTGCATGACCCATTCCTTCAAGATAAACCCCCCCGGTTAAGATGCCCGGCGGGGGCATTTTAAAAACAACCCGGGTCCGGCAACACCGCCTACAACACCCGTGCCGTGCCCCGGTAGATCAGCCCCCGCTGGCCGTCCACAGTTACCGTTTCTCCATCGGTCAGAATGGCCGTGGCCGCTTCCACCCCCACCACCACCGGGATGCCGAATTCCAGGCCGACAATGGCGGCGTGGGAGGTCAGCCCGCCGGTTTCGGTGATTACGGCCGCCGCCTTCTCCATGGCCGGGATGTAATCCCGTTCGGTGGCCGGGGTGACCAGAATGTCCCCCGGCTCCATTCTGCCCAGGGCCTCTTTTACCGTGCGGCATATCTTTACCGGTCCGGTCACCGCCCGGGCGCCGATGCCGGTACCCCGGGCCAGGATATCGCCCACCGTATGCACTTTGAGCAGGTTGGTCGTTCCGTGCACGCCCACCGGCACTCCGGCGGTAATCACCACCAGGTCGCCGGGACTGATCAATTCCGCGGCCAGCGAAACCTCGATGGCGGCGGAAATCATACTGTCCGTATCTTCCGAACGCCCGACCAGAAGCGGCTGCACCCCCCAGACCAGGGCCAGCTTGCGCAGCACCACGGGCCGGGTGGTGACGGCGATGACCGGCGCCTTGGGCCGGTATTTGCTGACCATTTTGGCCGTATGGCCGCTCTCGGTGGAGGTGATGATCGCGGCCGCCTCCAGATCCCGGGCCGTGGCACAGGTGGCGTGGCTGATCGCATCCGTGACGGTGCGCGCCGGGGCCTGTCCCCTGTGTTGCAGCATTTCATCATAGGGCAGCGCCGCCTCGGCCCGCCTGGCGATACGGGCCATGGTTTCCACCGCCTCCACCGGATACTGGCCGGCGGCCGTTTCCCCGGAAAGCATGATCGCGTCGGTGCCGTCAAAAATGGCGTTGGCCACGTCGCTGGCCTCGGCGCGGGTGGGGCGGGGATTGTGGATCATCGACTCCAGCATCTGGGTGGCGGTAATCACCGGCTTGCCGGCCCGGTTACATTTATGAATGATTGATTTTTGCACCAGCGGCACTTCTTCCACCGGGATGCCCACGCCCAGGTCACCCCGGGCGACCATGATTCCATCAGCCACCTTGATAATTTCATCCAGGTTGTTAACGCCTTCCTGGCTTTCAATTTTGGCGATGATGTCCAGTTCGGCGCCGTGCTCCTCCAGGATCTGCCGGATGGCCAGCACATCGCCGGCCTTGCGGATAAAAGAAGCGGCAATCAGATCGAAGCCCTGTTCAATGCCGAAGACAATGTCACTGACATCCCGGTCCGTGATGGCCGGCAGATTCACCGGCACCCCGGGCAGGTTCACTCCCTTCTGGCTGGTCAGCTCGCCGCCGTGCACCACCAGGCAGACCACTTCCCGCGGAGTGGCCGAAAGCACCTTCAGCTCGATCATGCCGTCGGCGATAAGGATGCTGTTGCCCGGCCTGACATCGCGGGGCAGTCCGGCGTAGGTGATTGGCAGCCGTTCGGCGGTGCCCTTGATTTCCTCCGTGGTTAAAGTCACCTGCCGGCCGGCTTCCAAAACCACCGGCTCCTTTTCCAGGTAGCCGAGGCGGATTTCCGGCCCCTTGGTGTCCAGCAGCAGCGCGATGTTTTTACCCGCCCGGCCGGCCGCCTTGCGGACGGCCGCCACGCGCCGGGCGTGCTCGTCGTGTGTGCCGTGGGAAAAGTTGAGCCGGGCCACATTCATGCCTGCTTTGATCATTTTGGTCAGCGTTTCCACATCTTCGCAGGCCGGCCCGATCGTACAGACTATTTTGGTGCGGCGGATCATCAATGCTTTTAGCCCCCCTGTTAAATGGACAGAATGCCGGCCAGGCGGAACATGTCCAGATCCACGGTCTTTTTGCAGGCAATCACCTTGTCCAGATCGCTGTCCACGATCCGGCCGGCTTTTATGCCCACCATTTTACCGGTGGCGCCGGACATCAGCAGTTCCACCGCCTTCGCCCCCAGGCGGCTGGCCAGGATGCGGTCGAAGGCGGAGGGTGTGCCGCCCCGCTGCAGATGGCCCAGAATGGTCACCTTGGTATCGAAGCCGGTACGCTGTTTGATTTGTTTGCCGATTTCCAAACCGCCGGCCGCCCCCTCGGCCACCACGATGATGCTGTGCAGCTTGCCCCGCCGGTAACCCCGGCAGAGCTTGTCGCAGATGTCTTCAATGCTGAAGGGCTGCTCGGGGATGAGAATGGATTCGGCGCCGCCGGCCAGCCCGGCGGCCAGCGCGATGAAACCGGTGTCCCGGCCCATCACTTCAATGATAAAGGTGCGTTCGTGTGAAGTGGCGGTGTCCCGGATTTTGTTGATTGCGTCCACCGCCGAGTTCACCGCCGTATCAAAGCCGATTGAGTAATCGGAACCGCTGATGTCGTTGTCAATGGTGCCGGGAATGCCCGCCACCGGCAGGCCGTATTCCCGGTAAAAAGCCTGCGCGCCCTGAAAGGAGCCGTCGCCGCCGATGACCACCAGACCCTGCAAACCGAAACGGTTCACGTTTTCCCAGGCCCGGGCGCGTCCGGCCGGCGATTTGAATTCTTCCGAGCGGGCCGTATGTAAAACCGTGCCGCCCCGGTGAATAATGTCAGCCACCGAACCCAGGCGCATCGGCTCCATATCCGCTTCAATAAAGCCGGTGAATCCGCGGCGGATGCCGATTACCTCCAGTCCGTGATAGATGGCCTTGCGCACCACCGCGCGGATGGCGGCGTTCATGCCCGGTGAGTCCCCCCCGCTGGTCAGCACCCCGATTCTTTGCAAATACTGTCCCCCCCTGACCTATTCAACGGACAGTATTAAGTTATGTCATTACCCGTCAAATATATACGGGGATCACCAATGCGCCGGAACTTTTCACCGCGTGCGGCCAGCAGCTGCCCCACCGGCCGGGCGGCCAGTTCCGGCAGCCGTCTGGACAGGACCTCCCGGATCCGCTCCGCCGCCCCGTCCGGATCGTGGTGGGCGCCGCCCAGGGGTTCGGGAATCACTTCGTCCACCAGATGCAGCGCCTCCAAATCGGCGGCGGTGATCTTCATCACCCCGGCCGCTTCCCGCGCCCGGGAGGAGTCCTTCCACAGTATGCTGGCGTAAGCCTCCGGCGAGATCACGGAGAAAACGGCGTGTTCCTGGATCAGGATACAGTCGCCGCTGGCCAGGGCCAGCGCGCCGCCGCTGCCTCCCTCGCCGATGATTACCGACAGCACCGGCACTTCCAGCATGAGCATGGTCTGGATGCATTCGGCGATGGCGTTGGAGATGCCCCTTTCTTCCGCCCCCATGCCCGGATAGGCGCCGGGCGTGTCGATGAAAGCCAGCACCGGCCGGTGGAATTTTTCCGCCTGACGCATCAGGCGCATGGCCATGCGGTACCCTTCGGGATGGGCCATACCGAAGTTGCGGGCCAGATTCTCCCTGGTGTCCCGGCCCTTAATCTGGCCGAGCACGGTTACCGGCCTCCCGTCAAAACGGGCGATCCCTCCCGCCAGCGCCGGATCGTCGCCATAAAGACGATCCCCGTGCAGCTGGACAAAATCAGTGCAGAGCCGGTTGATGTAATCCAGCATGTTCGGGCGTTCGGGGTGCCGGGCGACCAGCACCTTCTGCCAGGGAGCCAGGTTTTGATAGATATTTTCCTTCAGCGCCTGCACCCGTTTTTCCAGATTGGCTATTTCAGCGTCCAGGTTGATCTCTTTTTCCCGGGCGAATTGCCGCAGTTCTTTGATTTTTTCTTCCAGCTCCACAATCGGCCGGTCAAATTCCAAAATGGCGCCTGTCATGATTGTTCTCTCCTGTGCAGATCCAGCAGCCGGCTTAAAACGGCTTTCAATTGCGGCCGGGGCGTGACCAGATCGACAAAACCGTGCTGACGCAAAAACTCCGCCCGCTGAAAACCTTCCGGCAGCTTCTGTCGGATGGTCTGCTCAATCACCCGCGGTCCGGCAAAACCGATCAGCGCGTCCGGTTCGGCCAGAATAATATCGCCCAGGGCGGCGAAGCTGGCGCTGACCCCGCCCGTGGTGGGATCGGTAAGCACGGTGACGTATAACAGCCCCCGCCGGGAATGCCGGCACAGGGCGGACACGGTTTTGGTCATCTGCATCAGGGACAGCACGCCCTCCTGCATGCGCGCGCCCCCGGAAGCGGTAAAGATAATCAAAGGCAGCTCCTTTTCCGCGGCCCGTTCAATCGCCCGGGTTATTTTTTCCCCCGCCACCGTACCCATGCTGGCCATCATAAACTGCGCGTCCATGATCACAACCACCACCCGCTGGCCGTCAATGGCGCCTTCGCCGCCGACCACCGCCTCCGCCAGTCCGCTGGCCTGCCGCGCGGCCGCCAGTTTTTGCGCATATTCGGTGGAATGAAAGGGGTTTACCGGTTCCAGGTCCGCATCGTAGGCCGTGAAAGTACCCTCGTCCAAAGTGAACTGAATGCGCTCGCCGGCGGTCAGGCGAAAGTGATGCCCGCACTTCTGGCATACTTTCAATGTTTTTTCCAATTCCCGGGCAAAACGGATCTCGCTGCAGCGGGGGCACTTGATCCAGAGCCCGTCGGGCATTTCGCGCCGTCCGGCGTCTGAGGCCACGGTCACATACTTCTGTTTTTTGAATAATTCCAGCACTAAATCAAACTCTCCTTATATGGCATTGATGATATCCAGCGCCTCATCCACCTCTGATTCCGGCACCAGCACTTCCACCGAGCAGTTGTGTCCGGCGATGGACTGGCCCAGTTCCCGCAGCTTGACCAGCAACCCCTCGTCGGAGAGGACCTTCTTCATCCTTTCAGCCTCTTTCCGGTTCGGTGCGATGTAAACCACGGCCCACACGCCATGCGCCCCCTCGTTCCAGATTTACACTGTATATGCAAAGCGGGGTAAAGAACATAAATAAGTATATCCAGAGCACCAACCCCGGATACTGCACCTATTCGCTGCTCATCCGGCCGTGCCTGGTGAGCAGTTCCACCCGTCCGCGGATTTTAATGGCCGAAGTATGCTCGGTAAACTGGGCGATCATAATCTCACCCTTATCCAGTTTTTCCGAATGATGGAACTTAGTATCCTTGCCCCGGGTCAAACCAATGATGGTCACCCCGTTTTCCAACGCTTTGATCACCACATATTCACCGTTCACTTCGCAAATCGCTTCATTGAGCACAACTTTCACTCCTTAATTTTCCTGTTTTAACAAATCCATCATAGCACATTGTTATACCATTGACAAGTTCAATCCGGTTTCACTGTTTGACCTTCACGTTTTCATCACCGAGCAGCCCGCCCAGTTCCGTCAGCACCGGCGAAGCAAGATCCACCCAGTATTCCCGGGGCGTACAGGCCAGCTTCTTGTCGCGCGGAAAATATAGATAGACCGGGCACTGGCCGGGAAAAGCACGCAACAGCGTCTGCACCCGGGTGATCAGTTCTGTGGTGGGCCGGGGAAATTGCAGGTAGAGATCGCCGCCGGCCGTTTTCGTCAGCGGCGTCACCTCGTCCGCCAGAATTTTCACCGCCTCCCCGCTATTGTTTACTTTTCCCCGCACCAGTATGACCCGGTCGGGAGCGATCAGCCCGCCGTACTGCTGGTAGGTGCGCGGAAAGAAAACCACCTCCACGCTGCCCGTCAGATCTTCCAGCGTTCCGAAAGCCATCGGCTCGCCGCGGCGGGTGGCGATTTTTTTCAACGCCGTCAACAGGCCGCCCAGAGTGACCACGCTTTCCGGTTCCAGGTCGGCCAGTTCGGCCGCCACGGCGCCGGCCCGCTCCGCCAGCGCCCGGCGGTATTCCTGCAGAGGATGCCCGCTGATGTACAATCCGAGCGCTTCCTTTTCCAGCGCCAGCAAGTCGCCCTGCGGATAGGGCTTGACGTCTGGCATGGACAGGGCCAGCGTTTCCTCCGCCTGCTCCCCCCACAGATCCAGCAGGGACAGCTGTCCGTCCCGGCGCTCGCGCTGGGACTGCTGGGCCAGGGCCAGCCCGGCGTCGACGGCGGCCATCAGCTGCGCCCGGTGGTGACCCAGGGAATCCAGGGCGCCGGATTTGATCAGGTTCTCCAGCACGCGCCGGTTGATCACCCGCGTATCCAGGCGGCGGCAGAAGTCGGCAAAACAGGTATACGGGCCGCCTTCTTCCCGGGTCTTGATGATTGCTTCCACCGCCCCCAGGCCCACGTTTTTGATTGCAGCCAGTCCAAACCGGATATTGTTGCCCGCCACGGTGAAGCTTTCCCGGCTTTCATTGACGTCCGGCGGCAGCACCGCCATTTTCATGCGCCGGCATTCCTCCACGTAGACGGCCACTTTGTCCGTGTTGTCCCGCACCGAGGTGAGCAGCGCAGCCATGTACGGGGCCGGGAAATTGGCCTTTAAATAGGCCGTCTGGTAGGAAACCAGGGCGTAGGCCGCACTGTGCGACTTGTTGAAGCCGTAACCGGCGAAGTATTCCATCAGGTCGAAGATCTGGCCGGCGATCTCCCCGTCCACGCCGTTTTTCACCGCGCCCTCCACAAACTGGGAGCGCAGGCCGGCAATGATTTCCGGTTTCTTCTTGCCCATCGCCCGCCGCAGCAGATCGGCCTCGCCGAGGGTGAAACCGGCCAGGTCGCTGGCGATGCGCATCACCTGTTCCTGGTAGAGAATTACGCCGTAGGTGTCCTTTAAAATTGGCTCCAGTTTGGGGTGCAGGTAGGTGACCTGCCTTTCCCCGTGCTTGTTCTTGATGAAGTCCTCGACCATGCCGCTGCCCAGCGGACCGGGCCGGTACAGGGCGACCAGGGCGATGATGTCCTCGAACACTTCCGGGCGCAGTTCCTTTAAAATGGCGCGCATGCCGCTGGATTCCAACTGGAACACACCGCAGGCCTCGCCCCGGCAGAGCAGGTCGAAAGCGGCCGGGTCGTCCAGGGGGATATTGTCAATATCTACATCTATGCCCGTGCTTTCCTTGATCAGGCGCAGGGAGTCGGCAATCACAGTCAGCGTGCGCAGTCCGAGCAGGTCCATTTTCAGCAGGCCCAGCTCCTCCACCTGGTCCTTGGCGAACTGGGTGGTCAGCGGCCCGTCGGCGGCTTTATACAAAGGGACGTAATGGATCAGGGGGTCGCGGGTGATCACCACCCCGGCGGCGTGAGTGGAAGCGTGCCGGGGCATTCCTTCCAGCAGGGCGGCCATGTCGATCAATTTCTTCACCTGCGCATCCTGCTGGTAGAGCTCCCGCAGTTCGCTGGAATCCTGCAGCGCCTTTTCCAGGGTGATGTGCAGTTCCGCCGGCACCAGCTTGGCCACCCGGTCCACCTCGCCGTAGGACATGCTCAAAGCGCGGCCCACATCCCGGATGGCCGCCCGGGCGGCCATCGTGCCGAAGGTGGCGATCTGGGCCACCCGGTCGGCGCCGTACCGCCGGGCCACATAGTTGATCACCTCGCCGCGCCGCTCGTAGCAGATGTCCACGTCCACATCGGGCATGGATACCCGTTCCGGGTTGAGGAAGCGTTCAAAGAGCAGGTCGTAGCGCAGCGGATCCAGGTTGGTAATGCCGAGCACGTAGGAAACCAGGCTGCCGGCCGCCGAACCGCGGCCCGGACCGACCGGGATGCCGTTTTGCCGGGCAAAATGAATAAAATCCCAGACGATCAGGAAATAGCCCGAATAGCCCATCTGCCGGATTACGCCAAGTTCGTATTCCAGCCGTTGTTTCACCCGGGGGTTTTCAGCCTCCCCGAAGCGCCGGCGCACTCCCTGCCGGCAGAGTTCCTCCAGGTAGCTGTCCACCGTGTAGCCTTCCGGCACCCGGTAATGAGGCAGGTGCAGCTTGCCGAAGGTGAATTCCACCCGGCAGCGTTCGGCAACGGCCAGTGTATTTTGCATCGCTTCCGGCAGTTCACCGAACAAAAGATTCATTTCCTCCCCGCTTTTCAGATACAGCTCGCGCGATGAAAAGCGCATGCGGGCGGGATCATCCACTGTTTTGCCGGTCTGGATGCACAACAGCACATCCTGCATTTCAGCGTGTTCCCGGCGTACATAATGCACATCGTTGGTGGCGATCAGGGGTATGCCCAGCTCCTTGTGGATGCGGAGCAGTTCCCGGTTGGCCGTATGCTGTTCTTCAAAACCGTGATCCTGGATTTCCAGAAAGTAGTTGTCCGGGCCGAAAATATCCCGGTAGACACCGGCCGCCTCCCTGGCCCGGGCCGGCTCGCCGCCCAGAATGCGGGCGGCCACCTCCCCGGCGATGCAGCCGCTCAAGGCAATCAGTCCCTTGCTGTAGCGGGCCAGGGTGTCCCGGTCCACCCGGGGCTTGTAGTAAAAGCCGTCGGTAAAGCCCAGGGAAACCAGCTGAAGCAGGTTTTGGTAGCCGGTCTGGTTTTCGGCCAGCAGCACCAGGTGATAGGGACGATCGTCCACCCGCGGGGTGCGGTCGGCCATGGTCCGGGGGGCGACGTAAACTTCGCAGCCCAGGATGGGCTTGATGCCTTCTTTTTGACAGGCCTTGTAGAAGTCGACCGCGCCGAACATGACCCCGTGGTCGGTCATGGCCAGGGCGGGCATGCCCAACTCCCGGGCCGTTTTGACCACTTCCTTGATCCGGGAGGCCCCGTCCAGAAGACTGTATTCCGTATGTACGTGCAGATGAACAAACATGGCTTGATGCACACTCCTGATATCCCCGGCGGGATGGCGGTATAATATGAACACCGGAACAATCTTCCGGCTGTCCTGTACATTCGTTTTCAGTCATTCGTTTTGCGGGGGGCAAAATCCTGCCGCCGGAAATTTTCTTTGTGCGGCAGGATTTTTTGATCCACATACCTAATTCTTAAACCGTTTAACTTTTATGTGGGAGAGAAGCCGGCCTTGAAAATTCCTAACGTTTCAGAAGAAAGTTACAAATGGTGGGTGCTGGCGTCCATTGCCCTGGGCACATTCATGGGTCCGCTGGACGGCAGCATCGTCAATATCGCCCTGCCCAGCATCAGCAGTTACTTTCATACCTCCCTGGCCATGGTGGAATGGGTGGTCATGTCCTACTTGCTGATGATCTCCAGCCTGCTGCTCACTTATGGCCGGCTGGGCGACATGTACGGGCACAAGCCGATCTACCTGGGCGGATTTGTGATCTTCACCCTGGGCTCGGCCCTGTGCGGTTTTTCCCCGGGAATCGGCTTTTTAATCGGCGCCCGGGTGCTGCAGGCGGTCGGCGCCGGCATGATGATGGCCATCGGTCCGGCCATCGTCACCAGCACCTTCCCACCCCACCTGCGCGGCCGCGCGCTCGGCATGAACGGCTCGGTGGTGGCTTCGGCGCTGGCCTTCGGTCCCGCCATCGGCGGGCTTTTGCTCAGCCAGTTCGGCTGGCGGTCCATTTTTTTCGTCAACCTGCCCATCGGCATCATCGGCACCCTCTGGGCGGTGCGCATCCTGCGCCGGGATGAACGGCTGGTCCGGCACCGCTTTGATATTCCGGGGGCGGTGACCATTTTCGCCGGGCTGATGTTTCTGCTGCTGTCTTTGAGCCATGGCGGGGAGTGGGGGTGGTCGTCGCCGGCTGTTCTCTTTTCCCTGGCCGCGGCGGTGGTGTTTCTGGGCCTGTTTATCTACCTGGAACTGCGCAGTCCGGAGCCGATGATGGACCTGCGCCTTTTCCGTATACGCCTGTTTGCCGCCGCCAACGCCACATCTTTATTAAACTTTATGGCCCAGTTTTCGATTACCTTTTTGCTTCCTTTTTACCTGGAGCAGGTGCGGCACCTGAATCCCGCCCATGCCGGGCTGGTGCTTTCCGCTCCGCCGTTTTTGATTCTTTTTGTCGCTCCCTTGAGCGGCGCGCTGAGCGACCGCATCGGTTCCCGCCTGCTCAGTTCCCTGGGCATGGCCATCACCGCCGCCGGCATGTTCTGGCTGAGCCGGGTGGGGGTGGCCACCCCCTATGCGGTGATTGTCGCCGGCATGGCTGTTTTCGGCCTGGGCACCGGCCTGTTTCAGGCGCCCAACAACAGCGCGATCATGGGCAGTGTACCGCGCCAACGCCTGGGCACCGCTTCCGGCACCCTGGCCAGCATGCGCAACATCGGCATGGTGCTGGGGATTGCCTTGAGCGGCGCCGTGTTCAGCGGACGCCTGCCCGTGCACGACGCCGTACTGCGCGCGCTCGGCCGTCACGGCGCCGCCCTGCAGGCACAGGCCTTTACCATGTCCATGCAGGACGCCTATCTGGTCGGGGCCTCCCTGGCCGCCCTGGGCGTGCTCACTTCCCTGGTGCGGGGAAGGGCCGCCGCCCCGGCTCCCCGCCCGGATACGGGCGACAAAAAATAAAGGGGCGGTTTCCGTCAGGAAACTACCCCGTTTCATTTTTCCGTTCCCGGCAGTCCCGGCAGCGGCCGTAAAACTCCAGGCGGTAATATTTTACGCACAGGCCGGTTTGTCCGGCCACCCGTTCCTCCAGACCCTCCAGGAGCGGCATATTCAGGTCGAAAACCCGCTTGCATTCCTCGCAGACAAAATGGTAGTGGTTGCGCGGGTTGCCGTCGAAGCGGCTGAAAGTACTGCCGTAGTTGAGCTCCAAAATCTCCCCGGCCTCTTTCAAATTGCTCAGGTTGCGGTAAATGGTGCCCAGGCTGATGTCCGGGATTTTTTTACGTGCCTGCTCGTAGACCCAGTCCGCCGTCGGGTGGCAGGTCGTGCTGCGCAGGATCTCCAGCACCAATTTTTTTTGCCTGGTCATACGTGTAACTTTTCCCATCCTCCACTCCACTTCCAATCTACCTAACGATAATAAATCTCTTTATCTGTAAATTTATATTAACCTATTTATATCACTATGTCAATATCCCCGTGGAAAATTACCGGCGGCAATTGCCGCCGACGCTGAGCCTGCTTTCAAACAAGGCCGCCTTGTATCCGTCTTCGGCCGGGCCGCGGGCGGCCATAAACAACGGCGCACCCGCAAAAGACAGGGTACGCCGCACGACTGGCGGTGAAGCCGTCTATCCCTTCGCGGGCATTACCCCGGGCAGGTTTGGCGGGTCAGGTGCTTGCAGCCCTTTCTCAGCCCCTTGCAGCAACTCCCCGTTGTGAGACTTACGTTTTTCGTCATTGCGGGATGCCGCCGCTGTTGCGCCGTCCCCCGCCCCTTACAACTGTATGCCGTATTGTTTCATTTTCTTGTAAAGCCAGGCCCGGGAGATGCCCAGCGCCCGCGCGGCCTGCATCTTGTTGCCGCCGGAGGTGGCCAGGGCTTCGATCAGGGCCTCTTTTTCCACTTCCTCCAGCAGTGCGGGCAGTGTCCTGTCCGCCACCGGCCGCCTGACCTCCCGGTGCAACTTGAGCAGGTACTGCGGCAGGTGGCCCGTCTGGATCGTTTCCCCCTCCACCAGGTTGAACGCCCGTTCAATGACGTTTTCCAATTCCCGCACGTTGCCCGGCCAATTGTATTCCTGCAGCAGCGACCACACCTCGGGGGACAGGTCCCGGATGGACAGGCCGAACTCCAGATTGAACTTGTCAATAAAGTGATGCGCCAGCCCGTGCAAATCCGGCAGCCGCTCCCGCAGCGGGGGGATGTGCAGTGAAATCACATTCAGACGGTAATAAAGGTCTTCCCGGAACTGGCCCTGACGAATCAGTCCCTCAATATCACGGTTGGTGGCCGCCACCACCCGGACGTCGACCTGACGCGTCCGGTTGTCCCCCAGCCGTTCAATTTCCCGGTCCTGCAAAACACGCAGCAACTTGGCCTGCATGGCCAGGGGCATATCCCCGATTTCGTCCAGAAAGATGGTGCCCCCGTTGGCCTGTTCGAACTTACCGGTCTGGCCGCCTTTGCGCGCACCGGTAAAGGCTCCCTCCTGGTAGCCGAAAAGCTCGGACTCCAGCAGGTTTTCCGGCACGGCGGCGCAGTTCACCTTGACAAACGGCCCGTTACGGCGGGGAGATACGGTATGCAGGGCGTGGGCGACCAGTTCCTTGCCCGTGCCGCTTTCACCGCGGATGAGCACGGTGGACGGCCTTTGGGCCACCCGCCGGATCGTTTCCTTCAGCCTCGACATGGACGGGCAGGAGCCGATGATGTCGTTGACCTGGAAGCGCGCCCCCGGTACCCGCTCCGTCTCTTTGCGCTGCGCGCCCTGCTCCCGGCGCAGCGCGTTGAGTTTTCCGGCCAGGGCAATCAGCTGTTCGACATCGTTGAACATGACCTTGCTTACCGCGCCGGCGATTTTCCCCTGCTGGTAGATCGGGTAGCGCATGACCACCGTGTCCCGGCCGTTGATGCGCGCCACCTCGCCGATCTGCGTCTTGCTGTTGCGCGGAATCAATTGCAAGCCGGTATCGGGAGCTATTTCAGTCACATGCCGGCCGGTCGCCTCCGCCACGGTGACGCCCAGCAGCCCGGCCATGGCCTCATTGATCAGGATCACCCGGCCTTCATTGTTTATGGCCAGATAGCCGTCCCGCGCGCTGTCGAAAATTGTCTCCAGGGTGCCCCGGATGCGGTTTGTTTCTTCCAGTTCTTCAGCCAGATATTGCAGCTCGGTAACTTCCTGGGCCACGCCGATGGCGCCCACAATGGCGCCGTTTTGGATCACCGGCGTCCGGTTGACCACCCAGAGGGCGTTGCCGGCCACAAATTTACGTCCGATGTGGGGCTTGCCTGTTTTCAACACTTTGAGCAGGCCGGTGCCCGGGAGCACCTCGCTGATCAGGTGTCCCAGCGCCTTTTCCGCCGGAATGTTGAAAACCCGTTCGGAAGTGGGGTTGAAGATGGTGATCCGCCCTTGATAATCGATGGCCATGACGATATTGTGTACGGAATTGAAGATAGCCTGTTCATCTTGTAAAAAGCTGGTGCTTTCCAGGTAATTTTTGTTCAGGACCATACAGCTCACCCCCTTTTTTACAGGAAACGTCCGTTTTTAAGACTGTATTCCACACCGGGCGGGCAAAATCCTGCCGGTTAGATTTTTTTCAACTGCCGGCGCAGGATGTCCTCCAGGTGGGCCGGGGTATAGCATTCAAACATGCCGGCCTGTTCCCGGAACGCCGCCAACCCGGGCAGGTGCTGCCATTCCCGCTCCGGTACGGGATTCAGCCAGATGATTTCCCGGGCCTGCCGGCGCACCACGGCCAGCAGCCCGGCCGCCTTTTCCGGGGCGATGGTCTTGGCGTCACTGACGATTAGCACATGGGTGTCACTTTTCAGCAGCGGCCGGTAGAGGCGTTCAAAAGTCTGCAGCGCGGCGCCCAGGTTGGTGGTCTGGCCCCATTGGCGGCTCTCGTTGATTAATCCGGTCATGGTTTCCGTAAAATTGCGTCCGTGTTTGAAAAAAGGAGTGATCCGCTCCAGATCCTCGGAAAAAACAAAACTTTCGATTTCCTGCACGGCGCTGGACAGGCCGTAAACAAACTGCAGTACAAAGCGGGCATAGCGGGCCATGGAAGCTGATACATCGCAGATCAACAGCAGCCGGGGCTTGTGCGCGCGCCGGGCGCGGTAGGAAAGCTCCAGGGGTGTGCCGCCGTAACGTAAATTACGCCGGATGGTGCGCCGGATGTCCACCTGCCGGTGCAGTCTGCTGCGCCGGTAACGCCGGGAGAGACGGCTGGCCAGTTGGGCGGACAGTCGCTGAATCAAGGCGGTCATCCGGTCCACATCCCGGCCGGTGATATTCTGCATGTCCGCATGCATAATTTGTTCGTCCGGATCCCGGTAGAAGTCGGCGGCCACCCCGGCAATCACTGCGTCCAGATCCTCCCGGCCGGTATGGACCGCGTCCGGCGGCTGGTTTTCCACCCGGTTTTTCATCAGGTAATAGCGCCAGTAGTTTAAAGACGACTGAATCACCTGCGCGATCAGGTCGTGGGGATCGTTGACCGGATTGCCGCGCATCCGGCCCATGATTTCCTTGAAACGGCGCCGCTGTTCAGAGGGCAGCCGGGCAAAGGTGGCCACCTGCTCGCCGGTGAACTGGTAATCCGGGTGCCACTGGCGTACCGCTTCCTGCAGTTCCGCCGCCGCCTGCTGCTGTTGTATTGCCTGTTCCTCCTCCCATTGCCGGCGTAATTGCTGCCGCCGCCTTTTTTCCTCCGGGGTGACAAAGAAACGGTCAAAAGCCAGTCCGAAAAGGGCGCGGCCGGCCCGGTCCTTGACCAGCACTGCCTGCAGGGCGGCCTTGACCCGCTCTTTCTGCATCAGGTCCACCGCCGTCAGGGCTTGGTAGGCGTCCAACGCTTCGGCGACGCTCACCCGCAAGCCCAGGTGGCGCAGAACATGAATGAACCCGGCCAGATTGTGGTGCAGGGAATTCATGCCTTCCGCTTCCACCCGGGCGACCACTCTGGTTACCCGGTCCACTTCCATGCCTTCACCCCGCTATGCGCCGTGCCGGCCGCAGGCGCACCGGGAGGCGGCGTCCCCGCCGGGCCCGGCCTCCCTGCTCCGGGAGAGCAGCTGTTCCAAACCGGGTTCGGTTCTGACAGCCTGCTGATCGTCACGGTTCTTGAGCAGCAGGTTCAGAGTCCGGTCCATGTTTTGCGGGGTCAGGGCGCCGGCGTGCAGCGCTACCAGCGCCCGCGCCCAGTCCAGGGTTTCAGCGATGGACGGCTGTTTTTTCAAATCCAGGTTGGCCCGGATGTAGTGCACCGCCCGGGCCACTTCCCGGACCAGCGTCTCTCCGGCCTCCGGTACTTTTACCTGCAGGATGCGCACTTCCTTTTCCACTCCGGGATAGTCGATATACAAATAGACGCAGCGGCGCTTCAGGCCGTCGGAAAGCTCCCGGTCGCCGTTGCTGGTGAGTACCACCACCGGAATGTGCACCGCCTTCAGTGTGCCCAGTTCGGGAATGGAAACCTGAAAGTCGGATAACAATTCAAACAGGAAAGCTTCAAACTCCGGATCGGTCTTGTCTATTTCGTCAATCAACAGCACCACCTGCCGGCCGGCCCGGATCGCTTTGAGCAGCGGGCGTTCCAACAAGTATTCCGGGTCGAACAGGCTCTTTTCCAGTTCCGCGTCATTGCAACTGTTCCGGGCAATCTGTATTTTTAACAACTGCCGCTGGTAATTCCATTCATAGAGGGCGCGGTTTTCGTCCAAACCCTCGTAACACTGCAGGCGCACCAGGTCCGTTTGCAGCACCCGGGCCAGCGCCTTGGCCACCTCGGTTTTGCCCACTCCCGGCGCTCCCTCGACCAGCAGGGGGCGGCCAAGCTTCAAGGCCAGATATACGGTCACCACCAGTTCCTCGTCACAGATGTAGTCCGCCAGCTCCAGGGAACGGTGCAGTTGCTCTATGGTCAGGTTCATGCGGCCCCGTCCTTTCCTTGCCACAATTCTATAAACAAAATATTCGCGCTGTTTGTCGCTCATCCTGCCATTCGTATTTTTTTAAAATTGTTATGTTCTGGATTTTAGCACAGCCCGGGGAAATTCTGCTGGCGCAGCGCCTCGTACAACACCAGGGCCACTGAATTGGCCAGGTTCAGGGAGCGGGCGTCCGCGGCCATCGGGATGCGGAAGCAGCACGCGCGGTTGGCCCGGATCAGCGCTGCCGGCAGGCCCTGCGTTTCCTTGCCGAACACCAGAAAGTCCTCCGGACCGTAGCGTATTCCCGTGTAGCACTTTTCCCCCCGGGTGCTCAGAAAGTAAAAATGATGACCTGGATAAAGCCGCCTTACTTCCAGAAAGGAATCATGGTAATGGATTTCCACCAGATACCAGTAATCCAGGCCGGCCCGCTTCAAATACTTGTCATCGGTGGAAAATCCCAGCGGACGCACCAGGTGCAGGATGCTGCCCGTGGCGGCGCAGGTGCGTACAATATTGCCCGTATTGGCGGGAATTTCCGGTTCAACCAGGACGATGTGCAAAACTGTTCCCTTCCTGACCTGTTGGTTTGCGGCCGGGCGGCGTCAGGACGTGTAAAACGGTCCGGCCAACCGCGGCCGCCGGCCTGCCGGCATTGCTACCCGGACGGCGCGGCGTCCCGGGAAGGACAGAGCGCCGCCAGAGGGCAAACCGCACAGCGGGGGCGGCGGGCGCGGCAGATCTGGCGGCCGTGTGCAATCAGGCGGTGATGGGCGTCACGGCGCTGCGCCTCCGGAATCAACTTGAGCAGATCCGCCTCCGTCCGTTCCGGCGTGCGGGCACTGGACAGGCCCAGGCGGTGGCTGACCCGGAAAACATGGGTGTCCACCGGCAGCGCCGGCCGGCCGAAGGCTACGTTGAGCACCACGTTGGCCGTTTTGCGTCCCACCCCGGGCAGCCGTTCCAGTTCCTCCCGGGTTGACGGCACCGCCCCGGCGTATTTGTCAACCAGCATCCGGCTGGCGGCAATGATATTTTTGCTTTTGTTGTGGTACAGGCCGCAGCCCTTGATTTTTTCAGCCAACTCCTCCGGCGTCAGCCGGGCGAAGTCGGCCGGGGTGCGGTAGCGTTGAAAAAGGCCGGCGGTTATTATATTCACCTGCCGGTCGGTGCTTTGCGCCGAGAGCATGGCGGCCACCAGCAGTTGAAACGGACTGGCGAAATGCAGCGCCGTATCCGCTTCCGGGTAGGTGCGGGCCAGCACGGCCAGAATTTTTCGGGCGCGCCCGGCCGTATCTGCCGTGCTTTCCGGCCCCGGAACAAGAACGTTTCCGGAAACCGGCCGGGCCGGAAGAGCGGCCGCGGCACCCGGTTCCCGGTCCGGAAAGGCGGCGGTCCCGGCGTCCGGCCGCCCCGGCGGCATAGCTTCCCCGGCTGTTTCCCGGCGCCGTTTCCCTCCGGCCGCCGGAACCCGGCGGACTGTTTTCACGTCCGCTCCCCGCCGGGCGCGCCGCCGAGCAGGCGCCCGTGTTCCACTTTGATACAGCGGTCCATGACCACTGTCACTCCCCGGGATACGGCCGCCTTCGCCGCCTCTTCATTGACCACGCCCAGCTGCATCCAGATCGCCTCCGGCGGGGTGTTGGCCAGGGCGGCGTCCACCACTCCCGGCACTTCCTCGCTGCGCCGGAAGATGTTTACAATATCCACCGGTACCGGCACGGAGGCCAGATCCGGGTATGCGGCCTCGCCCAACACCTCCTTGAGCACAGGATTGACGGGAATGATGCGGTAGCCCTGCTCCTGCAGGTATTTGGCCACGCGGTGGCTGTCCCGCTGCGGCTTGTCGGACAGTCCGACCACGGCAATGGTACGGGCAGTGGAAAGAAGCGATTTGAGCGCTTTGTCTTCCGGGTTGTTGAACAAGGTCCTACCTCCTGGAAATGGCTTTATACCCATCTTAACATTCCCGGCGCCGGAAGAAAAGGGGAAAAGCAATTTTTCCCCTGCGCGCAATTTACCGGACGGCCCGCCCGGCGGCTAATGGGCGGTCAGGCGGGTGTATTTTTCAATATATTTCAATACTGCCAGAATATAGGTGGCGTGGGACCAGGTAAGCGGGGATACGGACAGGGGTTCGCCGGTATAGGGGTGCAGCTGTTCGGCCAGCATGCCCCCGGCGGTCCGGTGCAGCGCCGCCCACTCCAGCAGCACGCGCGCCGGAGCAAGTCCGGACGGGTTCCGTGCCGCTTCGGCATACCACTCGGCCATCCAGAGGGTGCAGATAAACCAGGGGTTGCCCGGCACATTTTGCACATCGGCGCTGCGGCGGAAGTAATAATCCCCGGTGTAGCGGGCGATGCCGCCGATCTCCGTACGTACCCGCAGCCCTTCCCGGATTGCGCGCATGGTGCCGGCCACCCGGGGATGGGCGGCCGGCAGCGCGCCGAAGCCGAAGACACCGTAAACACTGCTTTCCAGAGTAAAGTCCTTTTCCGGTTCACCCCGGGGAACATGGATGATGCCCCGGATAAAACGCCCCAGTTCATAACTGTACAGATATTTAAGCAGGCCGGCGCGTACCTGCCGGGCCGCCTCCCGCCATTGCGCCGCGTTTGTGCTGTCTCCGACCAGTGCGGCGCAATCCGCCGCCGCCGCCAAACCGGCGTAAACAGCGGCGGCGGTAAAAGTGAACACCCCCCGTCTTTCCTCCCAGAGGTCGTAGCTGTCCAGCGGCAGCCCGGTGGACGGATCCCGGTAACGGGTTAAAAAGCCGGCCGCCGGTTTAATCAAAGCGGGGTATAAATCCTTAATCAATTCAAAATCACGGAACCGCCCGAAATAATGTCCGAGCGCCCAAAGCACCAGGGCGGTTTCGTCCTCTTGAATGGGCAGCTGCAGTTGTCCGGCCCGGATCCAGGGGTGCCAGTTTGAGCCCACCGAGCCGTCGGCGTTGTATTTGGGCCAGAAAAAACCTTCCGGGGTGATGATCTCCCGGCAAAAAGAATAAAACGGCCGGCTCACTTCCGGATAACCGGCCCGTTCCAGCGCGTGTGCGACCAGCGCCCCGTCCCGCGGCCAGAGATAGGAGTAGTTGTCCCGGTTGGTGGCCATGATATCCGTATCGTTGGCCGCCAGGATGGCCCCCCGTTGATCGCACTGCGTCCTGACCACCAGCAGGCTGGTTTTGAACAGTTCCACCGCCGTTTCATCCAGGCCGGCGAAGAAGCGCGGAATTTTATCCACCCAATGGCGCCAGTAGCTTTCCACCTCGGCCAGCAGTGCGTCCACACCCTGTTCCCGCACAAAGCTGTTTGCCTGCTTGACGTCTTCAAAGCTGTCCCCGGCTGCAATCCAGTAATACAGCACGGATTCCCCCCCCGCTCCGGGGCGTACGCGCAGGCTGGCCGTGCTGTCCACCGATCCCTGGGCCACCGGGTGATTGACCAGGTTTCCGTCTTCCGCGTCCCGCCAGGTGCCTTCCTGGTCGGCGAAGCGTTTGATGCCGGTGGTGAACTGGAAAAATCCCGCCTCTTCCGCCCGCCCGTTAAATAAAAAATAGTAATGGCGCTTGTAGTGGATCAGCGCGCCCGTATCCGGGTCGTACAGGGCCGTATCCCCCACGTCGGAACCGCCCAGGGAAAAGTCGTGATGAAAGAACAGGCGTACTTCCCGGCTGGTGCTGTGCATGTTTTGCAGGCGGATTTTTTTGATGTACAGGTCACGGGCATAATGAACCGCACCGTTGATCTCCAGCTTGATACCCAAACAGGGATTCACCGCCTCGATCCGGCTGACCAGGCTGGCCGGCCGGTAGCCGTTTGTAATCTGCCACTCCCCGCCGTCCAGCCAGGAAAAACAGCCGTCAACCCACACGCCGAGGCTGCTTTTGTGGCCGCAGATATGGTTTTCCATCCCGACATAGGGATAATACAAATCCCTCATATTCACGCTTTGATCAAAATTAATCAGCATTTTGCCGTTTCCAAGCACAATTTCCCTGGGCAACTTGATTCCTCCAGGCCAAGGTTATTTTTTGTTTAATAAAAGATTCGCCCGACGGGCAATAATAAGCCTGTCTACGATATATAAAGCATTATGCCTCCATTGTGCGATTGTTATTAGACAGAACTCAGTTTTAAAGGAGGGCAACTTATGACCATTTCATTGTCCTTGTTTTTGGGAGCTGTGCTGGCAGCGGCACTGCTGGTCATTTTTTTACGGCCTTTCAGGCGTCCGGCCGGCATGGCAAAGACCGCCGGCCCGGCGTTTAATGAAGAAATGGCCGCCGAACTGGCCGTCCCGCCCCCGCCGCCGGCCAAAAAACCGGCTGTTCCGGCATTGGAGCTGCCTGCCGCCTACGGACTGGACAGGCTGGTTTTACTGGTCAGGGATCCCTACTGGCTTTACGCCTATTGGGAAATAACAGCCACCAAACAGGAAGAGTTTGATCGTACTTACGGCGTCAGTGCCTGGCAGGCCACCCGTCCGGTGCTCAGGGTTTATGATGTGACGGGAATTGAGTTCAACGGTCAAAACGCCAACAGCTATATTGACATCAACATAAATGAACAGGCGGACAACTGGCATATTCCGGCCGGCCGGCCCAACCGCTCCTTCTGCCTGGATCTGGGACGCCGGTTTCCGGACGGCCGTTTTGTCACCCTGCTTCGCTCAAACTTGGTGACCACACCCCGTGATGATCTGTCCGAGTGCCTGGATGAGCAGTGGATGTGGATCGAGGGCCTGTACCGCACTTACCGCCCGCAGTATGGCATCAGCTCCCCCCTGATTCTGGAGGAAATGGGCGCCGGCGCCGGAGTGCTGCCCCTGGGCATCAGTTCGCCCGGCTGGCGGGGCGCTGATCAGGATATAAATTGAAGAAAGACCGCCCGGCAGAGGCGCCGCCGGACCTGGGCACCGGGGGCGGTATACGGCCGCCGGTCCTTTTCAATTGCCCGCCCGTTTAAAAAAATCAGGACATTATACGATGGGAGTGTTTCATTTGGCCCGCGGCTATCTGGCTCTCGTACTGCACGCCCACCTGCCCTATGTGCGGCATCCGGAGCATGAGCATTTTTTGGAAGAAAGATGGTTTTATGAAGCCGTCACCGAGACTTACATCCCCCTGCTGCAGGTTTTTGAACGGCTGGAACGGGACGGTGTGCCCTTCCGCCTGACTGTTTCCCTCTCGCCCCCCCTGGTGTCCATGTTTACCGATCCCCTGCTCCAGGAGCGTTACACCAAACATCTGGACCGGTTGATCGAGTTGAGCAACCGGGAAGCGGAGCGTACCCGGGGCACGCCTTTTCACGACACGGCGCTGATGTATCAACACAATTTTCACGCGGCGCGGCGCACCTGGCACGATACTTACGGACGCAATCTGGCGCGCGGATTCAGACGGTTTCAGGACGCCGGCCGGCTGGAACTCACCACCTGCGCGGCCACTCACGGCTTCCTGCCCCTTTTGATGGTCAACCCGGAAGCGGTGCGGGCGCAGGTTGCCGTGGCGGTGGATTTGCACCGCCGGCATTTCGGCGTGGCGCCGCGGGGCATCTGGCTGCCCGAATGCGCTTACGCCCCGGGCGTTGATCAGATTCTGAATGAATTCGGCATCAAGTTTTTCTTCACCGACACCCACGGTGTGCTTTACGCCTCCCACCGTCCCCGTTACGGTGTTTTCGCCCCGCTCTACTGCCCCTCGGGGGTGGCCGTGTTCGGACGGGACACCGAATCTTCCCGGCAGGTGTGGAGCGCCAAGGAGGGCTATCCCGGCGACTTCGACTACCGGGAATTCTACCGGGACATCGGCTTTGATCTGGACTTCGGCTATATCAAGCCGTACATTCATCCCGACGGCATCCGCCTGCACACGGGAATAAAATATTACCGCATCACCGGTACCGGCGACCACAAGGAACCCTACGTGCCGGCCCGGGCGGTGGAGAAGGCGGCAATACACGCGGCCAACTTCATGTTCAACCGGCAGCTCCAGGTGGATTACCTGAGCGGGATCATGGACCGGCCGCCGGTCATCGTCGCCCCGTACGACGCCGAGCTTTTCGGCCACTGGTGGTTTGAGGGACCGCAATGGCTGGAGTTTTTGATCCGGAAAATGCATTACGACCAGGATACGGTGGAACTGATTACCCCCGGCGACTACCTGGAGCGTTTCCGCTGCAACCAGGTGGCCGTCCCCTGCGCCTCCAGTTGGGGGAACAAGGGCTACAACGAAGTTTGGCTGTGCCGGGCCAACGACTGGATTTACCGCCACCTGCACCTGGCCGCCGCGCGCATGACCGGGCTGGCAGACGATTATCCGTCGGCCGGCGGCCTGCTGAGGCGGGCGTTGAACCAGGCGGCCAGGGAACTGCTGCTCGCCCAGAGCAGTGACTGGGCGTTCATCATGAACACCGGCACTATGGTCGATTATGCCGTACGGCGCACCAAAAAACACTTATTGAATTTTCTCGGCCTGGAAAGACAGATCCGGGAACACCGCCTGGAAGAGGGATGGTTGGCCTGGTTGGAAGAAACAAACAATATTTTTCCGGATCTGGATTATTCCTGCTACCGCAGCAGCCGGGAAAAGGCCGCCCGGGCCGGTTAGACAATACTATACACTGTAAACCTTGATTTACAAAAGGGGACATGCCCGGAGCACGCGGGTATGTCCCCTTTTGTTTAATGACGGTGTAAGTTTTAATTTACACTGCGGAAAAAGCGGTGAGCGGAAAAGTGCACACTATTCGGGTAGAAAAAACTAATTTTTAATTTTACTGAATATTAACATGGTTCTTGCATTTACAATTCCCCGGGAACCACAAATCCGGGAAAGGGGATGATGATCAAGAACGGCTTGAATTGATCCGGGCTGAGCAACTGTTGATTGATGAAGACAAAACCAAACAAAAGGAGGCGTTATTATTGGCCAAAGGACACGATTGGGCAAATCCCGGTCCCGCCGGATTGGTCGCCCTGGCCATGGCATGCTTTGTTTTTTACGCCCTGCTGACCGGCAAAGTGACGGCGGGGGTATCGCCGCTGATGGGCATCTGGCTGCTGGGCGGTTTCGTGGTGCAGCTGTGTGTCGGACTGATTGAACTGAAAGAGGGCAACAGCACCGGCGGCAATGTGTTCACCTTTTTTTCGGCCTTTTTCATGCTGGTTACCGGTCTGGAACTGATTTTAAAATTCTTTGCCGCCACCAACGGCTGGAAAATAGACGCCCGGATCGACGGCTGGGCCTGGCTGGCCCTGGCCATCGCCCTGACCACCTGGACGCCGGCTTATTTCAAATCACCGCTGACCCTTTGCGCGGTGGTGGTCGCCCTCGACCCGGCGTTGTGGATTATTTCCCTGGCCGACATGGGGGCCATTGCCCGTACACCGGTGCCCATTGCCGGCGTATTCCTGCTCATCGCCGGCATCTTCGGCCTGTATACCGCCGCCGGCGTGATCTTGAACACGGAATTCGGACGCACCATCCTGCCTTTGGGCGCGCCGCTGATCAAACCGGCGCCGCCGTCCACCACGGCGTCCCATTAACATAAAAACAGCCGCTCTTGAAGGTGGTGCCCGGACCGGCGGAGCGTCTGGCGCAGGTCCGGGAGCGAACCACGACACGCGCCGCCGGTAAGCGAACCGGCGGCGCGAATCACGCCTTTGAAAATTAAAGGTCTTCCGGCCGGCGCTACTGCAAAGCCGGCCGGAAGACCGCTATTTATTTCCCGCCGGCAATCCGGCTGATTTTGTCGATGTAGAAATCGGTCAGGGACTGGGCGATCTCCATGGTCGCCCCTTCACTGAACACCCGGCAGACCGGCTCCTCGGGATCCGGCAGCACCAGCGCCCAGCCCTGGGGGTGAAACACCTTCACACCGTCCAGCAGTTCCAGTTCCTTCGCCGGCGGTTCCTCGATCAACCGCCGGATCACCGTACCCTTGGCCTCCCAGGGTACGGCCACCTCCTTGCGGTCGACAAAGAAGGCCGGTATTTCGTCCACCAGTTCGCCCAGGGAGAGCCGGTGGGCGGCAGCGAACTCCAGGATACGGGTGAGCGCCCCGAGAGCGTCAAAGTTGAGCAGGAACTGGGAAACGCGCCTGCCGCCCTGCCGGCGCAGCGCTTCGTCCTGACCGAGCACTTTTTCCACAAAATCCTGCACCGCCGTTTTGGTCCGCACCACCTGCCCCCGGTAACGTTCGGCCAGCGTTTCGATCACCCGGGGGGCGGTCACGGGCACCACCACCGGACCGCCCTGGGACTTGAGAATGATCAGGGCGATCAGCGCGGTCAGCAGATTATCCTGAATCAGGCGCCCCCGCTCATCAACAAGCACCAGGCGGTCCCCGTTGTGGTCCATGATCACCCCGGCGCAGGCGCCCCGTTCCTTAACCCGGCCGGCCAAAAGGGGCAGAACCTCCTGGTAGGACGGCCAGTTGCGCGGCGGCAGTTCCGGATTGTCCGGTTCGAGGTTTTCCAGTTCAATATTCAACAGGCCGCACAGCGGCTGCAAAAAAGGATCCAGATTGGCGTGGTCATAGGCCGTAATCAGGTGAAAGCGGCTTTTCCGGATCAATCCGGTGTCCAACTCGCGGGTCAACGCCCGCAGATAGGTGCCGGGCATGTCGGGAACATATTCCGCCGGTTTGACCTGTCCCGGTTCCGCGCGGCGGAAGTCTTCCCGCATGAACAGGTTTTCCACCTTGCGTTCCAGGCTGCGGGAAATATTGCCCCCGTTGCCGTTCAGGAAGATCATGGTCACCTGGTCGCTGCGCCGGGCGGAGACACGTACGTGTACGCCGCCGGCCAGCCCCAGGCTGCGCACGCCGAAACGCTGCATGGGAGTGATGCCCGTACCCAGATCGCAAATCCGGGCGCCCACCGACTGCATACCGCCGGCCAGGGCGTTTTTGATCATGCCGCAGGCCGGGTAACGGTCCGCACTCACCGCCAGGCCGGTGCCGACGCCGCCCAGGGCGGAGGCAAAAGCCGCCCCCAACCGGCTGGCGTATTCCGGGGTTACTTCCACGTTGACCAGCCCGGAGACACCTTCCAGCCCGAAAACTTTTTTCGGCGTGCGCGTGCCCCAGATCAGGCTGTTCTGCACCACGGTTCCCGCTTCCACCATTTTATGCGGCCACAATTTCACGTCGGGCTTGATCACGCTCAGTTCCTGAATCACCGAATCGCTCCCCACCACCGCTCCCTCATAGACGGAGGCGCCGGTCTGAACCTGCACGCGGCTGCCCAGCACCGCCCCCCGCAGGGCGGCGCCGGCGCCCAGATAGACATTGTTCCAGAGCACGCTGCGTTTGATTGAAACCTGGTCCTGTATCCGGCAGTCCGGCCCGAGCACCGTATAAGGAGCCAGTTCCACACCGGCGCCCAGGTGACAGCCGTCCCCAATCAGCACCGGCCCCTGCACGCGCACATCCTCGCCCAATTGCACGTCCCGGCCCAGCCAGAGGCCGGGCTGTACCTCCCGGGCCGGCAGGTTCACGCTCACCCGGCCGGAAAGTATGTCGTGGTGCGCCTGCAGATATTGCTGCAGGTTGCCGATGTCACACCAGTAACCCGGCAGAACAACACCGAAAAGCGGTTTTTTCTCCCGCAGGAGGAGGGGGAAAAGATCCTTGCTGAAGTCAAACATGCGCCCGGGCTCGATATAATCCAGCGCCTCCGGTTCCAGCACATAAATGCCGGTATTCACCGTATCGCTGAACACTTCCCCCCAGGCCGGTTTCTCCAAAAACTGAGTGATGCGTCCGTCCGGCCCGGTGATCACCACGCCGTATTCCAGTGGGCAGCTGACCCGGGTCAGCACCAGGGTAGCCATGGCCCCCCGCCGGCGGTGAAAGTCGACGGCCGCACCCAGATCCAGATCGGTGAGGGCGTCGCCGCTGATTACCAGGAAGGTCTGATCCAGAAAATCCCCGGTGTTTTTCACGCTGCCCGCCGTGCCCAGCGGTGTCTCCTCAACGGCATAGTGCATATTAATGCCGAAGGAGGCGCCGTTGCCGAAATGATCGCGGATGGCCGCGGGCATATACTGCAGGGTGGCCATCAGGTCGGTAAAACCGTGCTTTTTGAGCAGGTCGACGATGTGTTCCATTACCGGACGGTTGGCCACCGGCACCATCGGTTTGGGCCGGCCGCAGGTCAGTGGGCGCAGGCGCGAACCTTCACCGCCGGCCATAATCACTGCTTTCATCTCATCCCTCCTGTGTAATTGACCACGGGTTTCAAGCCCGGGCCAGCATGCGCGTGACCCGGTTGAATAAACGTCCGGCTCGCGGAGTATCGTACCAGGTGGCGCCGCGGTAAGCCTGCCAGACCCCCCGGTAGACCCGGCCGGTCTGCCGGGCGATGTCCCGCCAGTTGAATTGCTCCTGCACCTTGCGGAAGGCGCGCTGGCGCAATTTTTCCGCCAGTTGTCCATCCTGCAGCAGCCAGCAGATCATATCGGCCAGGGAATGGCTGTTACCGGGGTAAAATTTCAAACCGTCCACTCCGTGCTCCACAATCTCACTCAAACCACCGGTATCGGCCACAATTACCGGCGCCCTGGCCGCCATACCCTCCAGGGCGACAATGCCGAACGGCTCGTACAGGCTGGGGAAGACGGCGGCGGCGGCCCAGCCGTAGAGGGAATTGCGTGTCTTGTCGTCGACATAGCCGGTAAAATAAACGCGGCTGGCGATACCCAGATCAACGGCCTGCTGGTGCAGTTGAGCGGCATAAGGACCCTTGCCGGCAATAACAAACTTCGTCCGCGGATGGCGGGAAAGCACTTCCGGCACCGCGTCCAGCAGCACCTGCACTCCCTTTTCCCGCACCAGCCGTCCGACGTAAAAAACAATCTGTTCGTCTGGGGCGGCGTAATGGTCACGTGCCGCCTGCGGATTCCGGGCGGCAAAGGCGGACGGGTTGACTCCGTTCGGGATCACGCCCACCTTGTCGTCCGGCAGCTGGAAAACGTGGCGCACCTCGTTGCGCATGTAATGACTGCAGCAGATCACCCGCCAGGCTTCAAATGTCAACCACCACTCAATATCACTGATATGCCGCTGGGTGTCATTATGCAAACCGTAATTCCGTCCATATTCGGTAGCATGGATGGTGGCCACCAGCGGCAGGCGGCAGGCGTGCTTGAGCGCCCGGGCGGCATAGGCCACCAGCCAGTCGTGAGCGTGCAGCAAATGAACATTCAACTCATTGACGATGGGAATGGCCCTTTCGAGCATGGCTACATTCAACTGGGCGACCCAGGTGACAAAACCGGGCGCCGATATCTGGTAGGGCACCACCCGGTGGACATGTACGCCGTTCACTTCCTCGTATTCTTCCAGACCCGGGGCGCCACAGGTGATCAAGTGCACCTCCTCCCCGGCGGCGGCCAGGGCGCCGGTCAAATCATAGACATGCTGGGCCAGGCCGCCCACTGCCCGGGGCGGGTATTCCCACGACAACATGAGCACACGCAAGCGACAGATCCTCCTTAAAACGGCCCGCGGACCATATTCCCGGCCGGACGGAAGCGGCCGGCGCGTTACAGATCCTAATCAAAAATCCCTACCGCTTCCGGTAGGGATTGAAGGCAAGTCCCGATCTCTATGCTTTCCGTACGGGGCATAATAACCTTCAAGCCGGGGCTACATGGGGCGGTTTCCGTTATGAATTTCAAAACTCCAGTTGATCCCGTTATTGTTATCCCAGTTGTTGGCGTTGTCCCGGAAACAAAAATTAAAACGGGTGTCATCGGACATTTGCAGCGTTTTCACCCAGCCCCAGCCGGTGCGGGACATGCGCAGGTCCTGCACATTGCGCCAGTCACGGGCGTTGCCGTAACCGGCATGCAGGTAAACCTGTCCGGCGCCGCTCCGGGCAAGCAGTCCGTTATAAAATACCGTTATTTCGTCATATGCGGTGACCGGTGTCGGGTCCACCACCACTCCCCCGGGAAATCCGGCCTCATGCATGGCTTGCAGCCGGTAGTCCCCTTCCCCGAAGTTGCTCGGGTAGGCCAATTGCATTCACCTCCTGTTGTTATTCAGCTGCTTTTAGATAACCGGGGCCACAAAGTTATTATTATGTGCAAAGCCTTTTTTTATGCAAAAAAAAAGAACGGCGGCCAGCCGTTCCTTTTGACGGAATAATATTTCAGACGGGGCGAATCCCTCCGGCCGGACGGCCTGTCCGGTCCGCCGCACTTGATTGCTGGCCGTTCCCGGAACGGGGCGGCCCGCCTGCCTGTTTTAAGGGCGGGGTTATCCTTGCATTTTCCCGATGATCGCTCCGGCCATTTCACTGGTGCCGGCGGAGCCGCCCAGGTCGTAGGTCAGGTTGCGGCCTTCGGACAGCACGGCTGTCACCGCCCGCATGATCCGGTCTGCCGCTTCATTTTCGCCCAGGTGCTGCAGCATCATCACTCCGGACAGGATGATGGCCAGGGGATTGACCCGGTTCTGTCCGGCGTGCTTGGGCGCGCTGCCGTGCACCGGTTCAAAGACGGCCGCCTCCAGGCCGGTATTGGCTCCGGGCGCCACACCCAAACCGCCCACCAGTCCGGCGCAAAGGTCGCTTACAATGTCCCCGTACAGGTTGGGCAGTACCAGCACATCGTAGTTCTCCGGCGTCTGCACCAGCTTCATGCACATGGCGTCCACAATCATGTTCTCAAAGGCGATATCCGGGTATTCCTCCGCCACCCGGCGGGCGCATTCCAGAAAGAGACCGTCGGAGAGCTTCATGATGTTGGCCTTGTGCACGGCGGTCACCTTGCGCCGCCCCTGGCGGCGGGCCAGGTCGAAGGCGTGGCGGGCGATGCGTTCGGAGGCCGGCCGGGTGATGATCTTGATGCTCTCGGCGGCGTCCGCGCCTACCCGGTGTTCAATGCCGGCGTACAGGTCCTCCGTGTTTTCACGCACAATGATCAGGTCCACATTCTGGTAGCGGGTTTTGATTCCCGGCAGGGTGCGCGCCGGGCGCACATTGGCGTAAAGGTTCAGTTCCTGGCGCAGGGTGACGTTCACACTGCGGAAACCCTTCCCCACCGGCGTGGTGATCGGCCCTTTTAAAGCCACCTTGTTTTTGCGGATGGAATCCAGCACGTAAGCCGGCAACGGCGTGCCGTATTCAGCCATCACCGCTTCGCCCGCCTGCACCACTTCCCAGGCGATGCGCGCCCCGGAGGCGTCAATCACCCGCCTGGCGGCCGCGGCAATCTCCGGACCGACCCCGTCGCCGGGGATTAAAGTTACATTGTGTGTCACTGCTGCTTTATTCCTCCTGTATCCTCTATCTGCCCGCCGCCACACCGGGGCGGCGCCTTCCCGGTCTTTGGCGCCGCCGGTTGATGCCGCGAGCGTCGGTATGCCGTGACTGAACCAACGTCCAATGGCATACGGACCGGAACCGGACACGCGGGGGATGACCGCCGCCGGCGCTGTCCGGCCGGATGGTTCAATCGAAATTGAATCCGCCGTATTTGCGGAAATGGGCGGCCAAACCGCCGTCGTTCAAGATTTTGATCATCACCGGCGGCAGCGGCTTGGCCGGAATGACAGTGCCTTTGGTCCGGTTGGTGATTACCCCGGCGGCCGGATCCACCGTCAGTTCGTCTCCCGGCTCAATGCCGTCCGTGTCGCACTCCAGCACCGGCAGGCCGGTGTTGATGGCGTTGCGGTAGAAAATGCGGGCAAAGGACTTGGCCAGCACGGCGGCTACGTTGGCGTGCTTGATGGCCAGGGGCGCCTGTTCCCGGGAGGAACCGCAGCCGAAATTGGCGCCGGCCACGATGAAGTCGCCCGGGGCGACCTTGCGGTAAAAGTCCGGATCCAGGTCTTCCATCACGTGTTTGGCCAGTTCCTTCATATCCAGGGTTTTAAATTTATATTTTCCTGAAATGATGTAGTCGGTATTCACATCATCGCTGAATTTATGTGCTCTGCCCGCCAGGATCATGCCGTCACCTGCTTTACAAATTCTCTCGGGTCGGTAATTTGCCCGGTCAGTGCCGAAGCGGCCACCGTGGCCGGCGAGGCCAGGTAAATGAAGGCGTTGCTGTTGCCCATGCGTCCCTTGAAGTTGCGGTTGGCGGTGGAAATGACATTTTCGCCGTCGGAAGGCACGCCATTGTGTGTGCCCACGCAGGGGCCGCAGCCCGGCGTGACCACGGCCGCGCCGCTTTCCACCAGGGTCTGGATGATCCCCTCGCGCATGGCCTGCAGGAAGATGCGCCGGGAAGCCGGCGCCACAATCAGCCGCACGTCCCGGTGCACCCGGCGGCCGGCCAGAATGCCGGCGGCAATGCGCAGGTCCTCCAGGCGGCCGTTGGTGCAGGTGCCGAGCACCGCCTGCTGGACGGGCGTGCCGGCCACCCCGTCCACCGGACAGACGTTGTCCACCCGGTGGGGACGGGCCACCTGCGGCGCCAGGGACGACACGTCGTACTCCTTGATTTTGGCGTAGCGGGCGTCCGGGTCGGCGCTCACCGGGGTGAACTGACGGCGGGTGAACTGCCCCAGCCAGGCGAATGTCTTGTCGTCCGCCTCCATCAGGCCGGCCTTGGCGCCCATTTCGATGGCCATGTTGGCCATGGTGAAGCGCCCTTCCATGGACAGGGCGGTTACCGCCCCGCCGGTGTACTCGGCGGACATGTAGGTGACCCCGTCGGCAGTAACGTCGCCGATCAGGAAGAGAATCAGGTCCTTGGCGTAAACGCCGGGCGGCAGTGTGCCGCGGCAGACGAATTTAAACGTCTCCGGCACCTTGAACCACATTTGGCCGGAAATCAGCCCGGCGGCCAAATCGGTGGAACCGACGCCGGTGGAGAAGGCGTTCAGGGCGCCGTAGGTGCAGGTGTGCGAATCGGCGCCGATGACCAGCGATCCCGGACCGACCCGGCCGCTTTCCGGCACCAGCTGGTGGCAGACCCCCTCGCCGATGTCGAAAAGGTGCAGGCCTTTTTCCCGGGCGAATTCCCGCATCAGCTTGTGCAGTGCCGAAACCCCTTCGTTCGGACTGGGCGCGCTGTGGTCGATGACCAGCGCCGCCCGGTCCGGGTCAAAAACCGCCTGGCCGTCCATCTCCTGAAAAGCCCGGATGGCCAGCGGGGAGGTGCCGTCCTGGCCCATGATGAAATCCAGCCGCGCGACCACGATTTCACCGGCATGCGCCGTCCGGCCGCAGTGGCTGGAAAGAATCTTTTCAATGATCGTCTGACCCAACGACTGATCCCTACTTTCCGAAATAGTCTTCGTAGATGTACATCAATTCCTTGTCAAAAAGCGGCCGCTTCAGAGAAACACAGTAGGAGCGCACCTTGGCCAGCATTTCCTGGGCGCGGAACTCGCTCAAATGGATGCCGTATTCGGCGAACTTGGCCTTTAAAGCCGCCGTGCCCGAGTGCTTGCCGATCACAATCTGCCGCTCCAGGCCCACTTCCTCGGGCTGGAAGGCTTCGTACGTTTTCGGGTTTTTCAGCGCCCCGTCGGCATGAATGCCTGATTCATGGGCGAACATGTTCGAGCCGACGATGGCCTTCCAGGTCGGCAATTCCCGGCCGGAGGCGCGGGACACGTACTCGGCCACTTCCCGGAACATCTCCGTGCGGAAGCCCAGGTCGACGCCCGCCAGGTGCTTCAAGGACATGACCACTTCTTCCAGGGCGGAGTTGCCGGCGCGTTCACCCAACCCGATTACGGTGACGCCGATGTGGTTGGCGCCCGCCTTGACACCGGCCAGGGCGTTGGCCGTGGCCATGCCGAAGTCATTGTGGGTGTGCATCTCAATATCGAGGTCCACGTTTTCCCGGATCGTTTTGATGCGCTCAAAGGTGGTGAACGGGTCCAGGATACCCACCGTATCGCAGTAACGCAGCCGGTCGGCCCCGGCTTCCCTGGCCGCCCGGGCGAACTGGAGCAGGAAATCCATATCGGTACGCGAAGCGTCCTCGGCGTTCACGGAAATGTACATGCCTTCCTGCTTGGCGAAACGGGTGGCGTTGACCATCTGTTCCAGCACCCATTCCCGGGTGGTCTGCAGCTTGTATTTGATATGAATGTCCGAGGTGGAAATGGAAATGGCCACGGCATCCACTCCGCAGGCCAGGGAGGCTTCAATGTCCTTCTGCACCGGACGGTTCCAGCCCATGATGCTGGCTTTCAAGCCGGCCTTGCAAATGGCTGTGATCGCTTCCTTTTCGTCCCCGCCCATCACCGGGACGCCGGCCTCGATTTGATGCACCCCCATTTCATCCAGGAACCTGGCGATGCGCACTTTTTCCCGGTTGGCGAAAACGACCCCGGCCGTTTGCTCGCCATCCCGCAGGGTGGTGTCCACAATAAAAATTTTTCTTTCGCTCACACCTGTTCCACTCCTTGCAAGATAAATTAGGCTTTCTCCATCGAAAAAAAATCAAGCTTTCCCCCTTGAAAGCCGTTGTACAATTTATTAAACTATCATATCACGAAATCAGTCAACTGAAAACTACAAATTATGATCATACTGTATACAAACCGGCCGGTTGTTTCCCGGACGGCCCGGCTCCGCACCCGCCGGGCCGTCCCTTCCCTCTGTTTCCTGGACGGCTTGTTTTGCGCTCCGAACGGTCGTCTTTGCACCTTGAACGGAAAACGGCAGCCGCTCCGCAGCCTTTTTTCACAACCCCTGGGACCATTAAACCATTTGGTGGATGTTTTTGTCTATTGCCGGAAAAAACATATTGCCGGTAAGCGTTTGCCATTAAAATGATGGCAGCGGGGGAATTTTGCTCACAAGGGGGGATTAAGTGAGAAGTTTTATGCACAAGTGAGCCGGTGCAGATTAATGTGTCAGAATTTTCGCACTCATACGACATCTGTTTATCCCATCCGACGAATATGTCAATCCTACAGGAGGTGTATCAGGATGAGTCAACCCGGTTCGGCACGGGCCTGGGCGGTTACTTTCGCCGGTACCGGCGTCAACCTGTGTCTGGGTGTGTTATACACCTGGAGCGTATTCGCCGCCGCTTTGGTCAACCAGTTGCACTGGAGCAAAACAGCGTCGGCTATCCCCTATACCATCGCCTGCGTCGTCTTCGCCATTTTCATGGTGCCGGGCGGCCGGATGGTGGACCGCATCGGTCCCCGCTGGGTGGCCACCATCGGCGGCATCTTTGCCGGCGGCGGTATGATCCTGTCCGGCTTGACCGGTTCCTTCCAGGCGCTGGCCGTTACTTTCGGTGTCATCGTGGGCATCGGGCTGGGCTTTGGCTATGCGGCGCCCACCCCGGCGGCGGTCAAGTGGTTCCCGCCCCACCGCAAGGGGCAGATTGCCGGCCTGGTGGTGGCCGGTTTCGGCCTGGCCTCGGTTTATATCGCCCCGATGACCAACGCCTTCATCAAGTCCTTCGGTGTAATCCGCGCCTTCTATATAGAAGGGTTTATCTTCCTGATCGTGACCGTGTTGTTGTCCCAGGTACTGTCTTATCCGCCGGCCGGTTTTGTGCCCCAGGGCACACCCGCTCCGGCCGCCCGGGCGGCCAGCCTGTCCGCGCCCAAGCGGGACTTCACCGCTTCTGAAATGCTGGCCACGCCCCAGTTTTACCTGCTCTGGATCATGTTCTGCTTTGCCGCTTCGGCCGGTCTGTTGATCATCGGCCACCTGGCCAAAATATCCCAGATCCAGGGAAACATCAACTGGGGATTTGTGCTGGTGGTCGTGCTGGCCGTGGCCAATGCCGGCGGACGCATCCTGGCCGGTTGGCTGAGCGACCGCCTGGGCCGCACCAATACCATGCTGCTGGTGTTTGCCGTACAGGCCGCCAATATGCTTCTGTTCAGTTCCTACCGCAGCCCGGGGGCGCTGCTGATCGGCTCCATCCTCACCGGTCTGGCCTACGGCTCGCTGCTGTCCCTGTTCCCGTCGGCCACCTATGACTTCTTCGGCTTGAAAAATGCCGGCGTGAATTACGGCCTGGTCTTTACCGCCTGGGGCGCCGGCGCACTGATCGGCCCGATCATCGGCGGCCGGGCGGCCGACCTCACCGGCGGCTATACCGCCAGTTACCTGATTTCCGCCGGCCTGCTGGTGGTGGCGGCTATCCTGAGCTTCGCCACCAAACCGCCCAGGAGCGAACCTGTAGATACGGTCGTAAAAGCGTAACCGCGCCAATAAATGCAAGGGGACAGGTTTGATGCCTGCCCCCTTTTTTTAAGCCTGCAGCTTTTCTCGCAGCAGTTTGTTCACCAGTTCCGGATTGGCCTTGCCGCGGGTGGTCTTCATCACCTGGCCGACCAAAAAGCCCAGCGCCTTGTCCTTGCCGGCCCGGTAATCCTCCACCACCTTGGGGTTGCCGGCCAATACCTGGTCGATCACCGCGGTGATCGCTCCGGCATCGCTGATCTGGACCAGGCCTTTTTCTTTGACCACCTGCGCCGCATCCTTGCCGGTGTTGAACATTTCTTCAAACACCGTTTTGGCGATTTTACCGCTGATTGTACCCTGATCGATCAGCTTGAGCATACCGGTCAGGTTGTCCGGACGCACCCGGCAGGCGGTGATGTCCATGTTGGCGGCGTTCAACAGCCGGGAAAGATCGCCCATCATCCAGTTGCTCACCGCCTTGGCGTTCGGGTACATGGCCACACAGGCTTCATAATACTCAGCCATCTCCAGGGATGAGGTGAGCACCGCCGCATCGTAGGAAGGCAGATCGTAAAGCCGCATGTAACGCTGCCGGCGCTGGTCGGGCAGTTCGGGCAGGGTGGCGCGGATCTCCTCCACCCACTGCCGGTCGATGACCAACGGCACCAGATCCGGCTCCGGGAAATAGCGGTAGTCGTGCGCCTCCTCCTTGCTGCGCATGGACCGGGTTTCGCCCCGTGCTTCATCCCAGGTGCGTGTTTCCTGCACTATGCGCCCGCCGTCCTCCAGCACGGCGATCTGCCGCTCCACTTCGTAGGCCAGCGCCCGCTGCAGCGCCCGGAAGGAGTTCATGTTCTTGATTTCCGATTTGGTGCCGAATTCCTTCGTCCCGCGCGGACGCACGGAAATATTGGCGTCACAGCGCAGGGAACCCTCTTCCATCTTGCAATCGGAAACGCCGGTGTAGGCGATTATCGCCTTCAGCTTGTCCAGGTAAGCGCGCGCCTCCTCCGGCGAGCGCATGTCCGGTTCGGACACAATCTCAATCAGGGGCACCCCGGTGCGGTTGTAGTCCACCAGGGAATAGGGCGAGGTGGTGATGTTCCCCTGGTGCACCAGTTTGCCCGCGTCTTCTTCCATATGCAGGCGGGTAATACCGATGCGCTTTTCCCGCCCGTCCACTTCGATGTCCAGGTGACCGTGTTCGGCGATCGGCAGGTCGTACTGTGAGATCTGGTAGTTCTTGGGCAGATCGGGATAGTAGTAATTTTTGCGGTCGAACTTGGAATATTCGGCGATCTGGCAGTTTAGGGCAAGCGCCGCCTTGATGGCGTAGGCCAGCACTTTTTTGTTCAGCACCGGCAGCGTGCCCGGCAGGCCCAGGCAGACCGGACAGACGTGCGTATTCGGGCCGGCGCCGAATTCGGTGGTGGACGGACAGAAAATTTTGCTGTTGGTCTTTAATTCCACGTGCACTTCCAGGCCGATGATCGTTTCGTAATCAGCCATATTCAATACCTCCCAGGAAATTTACCGGGCCGGTTCCGGGAGCTTGCGCTCATTGGCGGAAAATGCGCCAAAAAAATCATACCGGGCAACCCTCCGGTGACACGTAAAAGCTTTGCCCAAAAGCCGGCGCGTTTGTCCGGAGGAATGCTTAAGGCCCTCTTATGGATTATGAGCATGGCTTTTGGCCATGGATATGTTTACAGCGCCGGCCGGCGGCTTTTGTGATCCGTGTGCTGTTCGAAAGCGTAGGCCAGACGCAGCAGGGTACCTTCGCCGAAAGGTTTGCCGATCAGCTGCATACCCACAGGCAGGCCGTCCACAAAGCCGGCCGGCAGGGAAATGCCCGGCACGCCGGCCAGGTTCACCGCCAGCGTGCAGATGTCGGACATGTACATCTGCAGCGGATCATCCGTCTTTTCACCCCGCTTGAATGCCGGCGAGGGCGCCGTGGGCGAAAGCAGGGCGTCAAAACGCTCAAAGGCGCGGTCGAAATCCTGCTTGATCAGCGTGCGCACCTTCAACGCCTTCAGGTAGTAGGCATCGTAATAACCGGCGGACAGCGCGTAGGTGCCCAGCATGATGCGCCTTTTCACCTCGGTGCCGAAGCCGCGGCTGCGTGTTTTCATGAACATGTCCACCACGTCGGCGGCGTCTTCCGCCCGGTAGCCGTAACGCACCCCGTCGTAACGGGCCAGGTTGGAACTGGCCTCGGCCGGCGCGATCAGATAATAGGTGGGCAGGGCGTAGCGGCTGTGGGGCAGGCTGGTTTCTTCAATTTCCACCCCCAGCGCGGCCAGCTGTTTCATGGCCCGCCCGATCACTTCCTTCACCGCCGGGTCGATGCCCTCGCCCATGTATTCGGCGGGCACGCCGATTTTCAGCCCCTTGATGTCATCCGTCAGAAAGCCGGTATAGTCCGGCTGTTTTCCCGGCGCCGAGGTGGAATCCAGCGGGTCGTGACCGCATATGGCGTTGAACAGCCGGGCGCAATCCTCCACATCGCGTGTGAAGGGGCCGATCTGGTCCAGGGAGGAGGCAAAGGCCACCAGGCCGTAGCGGGACACCGCCCCGTAGGTGGGCTTCAACCCGACCACGCCGCACAGGGCAGCCGGCTGGCGGATCGAGCCGCCCGTATCCGAGCCCAGCGCCAGCACGGCTTCGCCGGCGGCCACCGCGGCCGCGGAACCGCCGCTCGAACCACCCGGCACCCTCTCCGTGTCCCAGGGGTTGGCGGTGGTGAAAAAGCCCGAGTTTTCAGTGGAAGAACCCATGGCGAATTCATCCAGATTGGTTTTTCCCACCATCACCGCGTCCGCCTGCATCAGTTTCTCCACCACCGTGGCGTTGTACGGCGGGATGAAATTGCTCAGGATTTTGGAAGAGCAGGTGGTGCGGACGCCGCGGGTGCACATGTTGTCCTTGACCGCCACCGGTATGCCGGCCAGGGGGTGGATCTCCTCCCCGGCGGCAATCTTTTTGTCCACTTCCCGCGCCCTGGCCAGCGCCTCCTCCCGGGTCAGGGTGACAAAGGCCTTGATCCGTTCTTCCGTCCGGTCGATACGCTGGAAAACATCCGCACATATTTCCGCCGCGCTGATTTCTTTTTTCACCAGCATGCCGTGCAGTTCATGCGCGGACAGATAATGAAGTTCCAAAAATATCCCCTCCAAGATTGCACTTTTCCACCGGGCACGTATGCCGTCCCGCTATATCCGGCCGGCACGCACCCCGAAAAATACGTTTTTTTGAAAGGCCGGCGGCCGTACCCCGCCGCTCCGGTGTTCCGGTCCGGCGAAAAAGTTTTCTTTTAAAACCAGGCCGCTGTCCGCTTTACATTATTTTCGGCACCTTGAAGTAGCGGTCCTCGCGCTCCGGAGCGTTGGCCAGCACCTCTTCCGGCGGCATGTGCGCGCCCACCCGGTCTTCCCGGAAGACGTTCTGCAGGGGCAGCACGTGCGCCGTGGGCGGCACGTCCGCCGTATCCAGTTCATTGAGCATTCCGGCGTACTCTAAAATGGCGTTGAGCTGCCGGGCGTAAGTCTTTTTCTCTTCTTCGTTCAACTCCAGCCGGGCCAGCAGGGCCACGTGCTCGACATCCCGAATGGTAATCATTTTCCAGCACCTTCCTTGAAAGCAGATCTTTTTTTAAACTCAACCCGCAAAAGTTAAAGCCGGCGGCCTTACTTCGAGCGCTCCAATGCCCGGCGTGATTTGCGCCGCCTGTCCGCCCGCCGTAAGCGCCGCCGGGCTTCGTTTCCGGAACAGCGGGAGCCGCTTTCCCCGGAACAACCTTCAAGTGCGGCTGTTTTCAGCCTGCCCGCCGGACGGCCGGTTGCCGGATTGTTCGGCGCCGGCGCCGGCCACCAGGGCGGTGAACTGATCCTCCCGCATGACGGGCACGCCCAGGGCCAGAGCGCGGTCGTACTTGCCGCCCGGGTCCTCCCCGGCCACCACATAGCTGGTTTTTTTACTCACACTGGAGGCCACCCGGCCGCCCAGACCCTCAATCAGCTCCTGCGCCTGCTGGCGGGTGAAGCCGGCCAGTGTGCCGGTGAGCACGAATACTTTGCCCGCCAGCGGCCGGCCGCCGGCCGGTGCCTCCGCTTCCTGGCGCATATTCACTCCGGCCGCGGCCAGCTTTTCCAGCACCCGGCGGTTCTGTTCCCCGGCAAAGAAGTTGACCACGCTGTCGGCGATGGCCGGTCCGATTTCCGGAATGGCCTGCAATTCCTCCCGGGTGGCCCGGGTCAGCCGGTCCAAAGAACCGAAATGACCGGCCAGGATGCGCGCCGCCCGCTCGCCCACGTGGCGGATGCCGAGAGCGAAAATCAGCCGGTGGAGCGGGTTGGCCTTGCTTTTGGCTATCGCCTGCAGCAGGTTGGCAGCCGACTTGTCGCCAAGCCTTTCCAGGGCAGCCAGGTCTTCGTGGCGCAGCGTGTACAGATCGGCCGGATCACGCACCAGTCCCGCCGCCAGCAACTGGCCGAGCACCGCCGGTCCCAGGCCGCCGATATCCATGGCGTGGCGGGAAACAAAGTGGATCAGCCCTTCCCGGCGCCGGGCCGGGCAGGCCAGGTTGGTGCAGCGGGTGGCCGCCTCGCCCGGGGGGCGCACCACCGCCGCCCCGCAGGCCGGACAGACGGACGGCATGACAAAAGGTTCCTCTTTGCCGGTGCGGTCTTCCGGAACGGCGGCCACCACTTCCGGGATGATGTCCCCCGCCTTCTGCACCAGTACGGCATCCCCGATCCGGATGTCCCGTTCCCGGATGATGTCTTCGTTATGTAAAGTAGCCCGGCTGACGGTGGTGCCGGCCAGATGCACCGGTTCCAGGATCGCCGTCGGTGTCAGCACGCCCGTCCGGCCGACCCGCAGCATAATACCCAGCACGCGGCTTTTGGCCTGCTCGGCGGGAAACTTGTAGGCAATCGCCCAGCGCGGGCTTTTCATGGTTGCACCCAGACGCGCCTGCTGTTCCAGGGAGTTCACTTTGATCACCAGGCCGTCAATGGCGTAAGCCAGGTCAAAACGCGCCTGCTGCCAGCGGCGGCAGTAATCGATGATCCCCTCCATATCCGCAAAGAGGCGGCGCTCCCGGTTGACGGGAAAACCCAGTTCGGCCAGGACGTCCAGGGTTTGGCTGTGGGACTGCAGGTCCAGGCCGCCGGCTTCGCCCACTCCGTAGACGAACAGGCTCAACTGGCGCGCGGCGGTCACCGCCGGGTCCAGCTGGCGCAGGCTGCCGGCGGCGGCGTTGCGCGGGTTGGCGAACAGCGGCTCGCCGGCCTCCTCCCGGGCTTCGTTCAGGCGGGCGAAAGAGCGCTTGGGCATGTAAACCTCCCCCCGCACCTCGAGCACGGGCACCGTCCGGCGCAGGCGCAGGGGCATCGCCCGGACGGTTTTCAGATTGGGGGTGATCTCCTCTCCGGTTTCCCCGTCCCCGCGCGTCGCGCCCTGGACGAACCGGCTGTTTTCGTAGCGCAGGGCGACGGCCAGGCCGTCTATTTTTAATTCCACCACGTACTCCACCGTCTCGCCGGACAGCGCCTGGCGTACCCGGCGGTCGAAATCAAACAATTCCCCCTCATCGAAGGCGTTGGCCAGGCTCAGCAGCGGCGTCCGGTGGCGCACGGGGGCGAAGCCCTCCCGGGGCTGACCGCCGACCCGCCGGGTGGGGGAGGCGGGCGTAATCAACTGCGGATATTCCTTTTCCAGCGCCGTTAATTCACGCATCAGGGCGTCATAACGGGCGTCGGAAATCTCCGGATCGTCCAGCACATAATAGCGGTAGTCATGGTGTTCGATTTCCCGGCGCAGTTCCTCCGCCCGCGCCCGGGCCTTTTCCAAGCCGGTATCCAAAGTTTTTTACAACCCCCTGAACCGAAAAGTGCGCGCTTGCGGCGCCGGGCAACGCGTGCTAGGTGATCAGCGCGGCCACGAAACGGATCACCAGCGCCCCGGGAATGAAGATGGCCTGCGCCAGCAGTGTGCCCAGCAGGCGGGTGATGGCCAGGTAGACGGCCATCTGCTTCACGTCTTCCTCCGGCCGCTTGCCCCGCATGGCCTGGTCGGTGATCAGCGCGGCGGTGGGATCCACCACCGTGGCGGCCAGCACCGCCGCCACGCCGTTGACAATCCCCGAGGTAAGCGTGGCCGTGGAGCGGAAATGCGGGATCAGTGCCCCGGCGTAAAGCGCTGACAGCACCCCCGTGGTCCAAACGCCGGTAATAATAATGTTGGCCACCAAAAAGTAGCGCGGGATGTGCAGCGGCGCGGCGAGCGCGGTGCGAAAACGCCCCACCCCGGGCAGTTTGACCTGTCCGGCCAGGCGCGCCACCTGGCGCGGAGAGATGAAAATTTTCAAAAGCATGCGCGGCACGTTGCCGAAGTCTTCCAGCAGCATAATCGCGCGGGTGAAAATATTGACGAAAGAAGGAATCAGCATCCCGCCGATCAATGTGCCGGCGGTGGCGGCCAGCATCACCGTCCGGATCTGGCTGTTTAGATGAACCAGCTGTGCCTGGTAATACGGACTGGACAGCAGATCGTGCCCGCCGGCCTGCTGCGACCCCTTGTTGATGGCCAGTTCGACAATGGAGGACATCAACGGGGCCTGAATCAAATTGGCCGTGCTGGCGATCAGAAAAATCACCTGAAACAGGGACAACGCCGTGGCCAGCCGCCGGGTGCGCACTCCGGACAGGCGCACGGAGTAAATCAGCGTATTGATCGCGTGAATCACGGCCGTCAGTATGGCTACAAACAATAAACGGGACATAATTCCTCCGCATGCTTACCACACAGATCACAAAACATTATCACCATTATTGCCGCCGGCCGGGCCGCGGATACGCCCGCCCCCGGAAGAAAGCCGTCACTCCACCCTTTCCAGCGGCGCGTAACGGGCGAGCAGGGTTTTGGTACCCAGGTCGGGGAATTCCACCTGCAGCTCGGCCGCGTCCCCCTGGCCGCGCACCTGCACCACCGTACCCACACCCCACTTGCGGTGGCGCACCCGCTCCCCGGGGTTGAAAAAAACAACCTGCCCCCGGCCGGAGACACTCCGGCCATACGCCGTGTCCGCACCGGCAGCCGGTTTGCGCGCCCGCCCGGATTGCGTGTCGCCGGCGGCCGGCTTGCAACCCGCTCCGCCGTAATCCGGCCGGCTTTCTTTGATTTCCGCGTCCAGGGGATCCTCCGTGGTCAGCAGGTGCGGCGGAATTTCCTTCAGAAAGCGCGACGGATCGTTGTGGCGGGTGGCGCCGTAAAGCGTGCGCTGCCAGGTGTGGGTCAGGTAGAGCTGCCGGCAGGCGCGCGTAATGCCCACGTAGCACAGGCGCCTTTCCTCTTCCAGTTCGGCCGGTTCGGTCAGGGAGCGGGAGTGGGGAAAGACCCCCTCCTCCATGCCGGGCAGGAAAACCACCGGAAACTCCAGGCCCTTGGCGCTGTGCAGGGTCATCAGCACCACCTGGTCGGCGTCCTGTTCGTACTTGTCCACGTCAGTGACCAGGGCCAGACCGGCCAGAAAATCGGACAGGGAGTTTTCCACCGCCTGACGGTCGTAATCCTTGGTCACCGAGAGAAACTCGTTCAGGTTCTCCTGCCTGGTGCGGGATTCGACCGTGCTTTCCGCCTGCAGTTCCTGCCAGTAGCCGCTGCGTTCCAGCACCTGCCGGGCCAGTTCGGTGACGGACATGCCGTCCTGATGCTCATAAAGCCAGCCGAAGAGATTGGCCAGCCCGGCGCAGGCCGCCCGCACCCGTCCGGTCAGTCCGGGCACCTGCTCCGCATGGGCCAACGCCTCCAGCACGGGCATGTCCCTTTCCGCGGCGTGCCCGAGCAGTTTTTGCAGTGAGGCCTCGCCGATGCCCCGCCGGGGCGTGTTGATCACCCGGCGCAGGCTGACGGTGTCCGCCGGATTGACCACCAAGCGCAGATAGGCCAGCAGATCCTTGATTTCCTTGCGTTCGTAAAATTTAAGCCCGCCGATGATGGTATAGGGAATGCCCCGGTGCAGCAGCACTTCCTCCAGTACCCGGGACATGGCGTGTGTGCGGTAGAGCACGGCCAGTTCCCGGTAGGGCAACTGCCGGTGGTGGTGCAGGCGGGCGATGCGGTCGGCCACAAACTCCGCCTCGGCGCGCTCGTCATGGGCCAGGAAAACCACCGCCGGAGCGCCCGGGCCGGCCGCCGTCCAGAGCCGTTTTTCCTTGCGCCCCCGGTTGCGCCGGATCACCTGGTTGGCCGCATCCAGAATGGTTTGAGTGGAGCGGTAGTTCTGCTCCAGTTTGACCACCCGGGCATCCGGATAGTCCCGCTCAAAGTCCAGGATGTTCCGCAGATCGGCCCCGCGCCAGCTGTAGATTCCCTGATCCGGGTCCCCCACCACGCACAGGTTGCGGTGAGTTTTGGCCAGCAGGTTGACCAGCACGTACTGGGCACGGTTGGTATCCTGGTACTCGTCCACCAGCACATGGCGGAAGCGGTTCTGATAATAGCGCAGCACGGACCCGTTTTCACGGAACAGGCGCACGGTGAGCATAATTAGGTCGTCGAAGTCCAGGGCGTTGTTCCGGGCCAGTTTTTGCTGGTAAAGGCCGTAAATTTGAGCCACCTGCCGGGTGAAAAAATCGCCGGCCTGCCGTTCAAATTCCGCCGGTCCGGCAAGAGCGTTCTTGGCGCCGGAAATGGCCGCGTGCACGGAACGGGCGGGAAACTTTTTTTCGTCCAGGTTCAGTTCTTTCATACAGTCCTTGAGCACCGTCTGCTGGTCGGCGTCGTCATAAATCACAAAGTTGCCGTCGTAGCCCAAAAAGCGGGCCTGACTGCGCAGAATACGCAGGCAGGCGGCGTGGAAGGTGGACACCCACAGCTCATTCGCCACCCCGGAGACCATATCCGCCACGCGTGTTTTCATTTCCCGGGCCGCCTTGTTGGTGAAGGTGATGGCCAGGATGCTATAGGGAGCCACTCCCTGCTGCAGCAGCCAGGCGATGCGGGTGGTCAGCACGCGCGTCTTGCCGCTGCCCGCCCCCGCCAGCACCAGCAGGGGACCCTCTGCGTGACACACCGCCGCAGTCTGCGCCGGATTCAGATTGGCCAGCAAATCCATCGGGTTCACTTCCTTAAAGCCGGTTGAGGGGAATGATTACATCCGCATTATACCACAGCACCGGCTGGAAGTGTACTTGCGACGGGAAAAAAGTGTCGCCGTTGACATTTTCGCGAACCTTGACACTTGCGGCGGGGAAAAGATTGGCGGCGGGCGTTGCCGCCGGGGAAAACCTGAATAACCGGCCGGCGTGGAGCCGACGGACGCCTGCGGTTACCCGCAAAAACGCGTTGGGGCGAACAGGCGCCCGGCCGTTGTTCCGTGGAAAAGCCGGCCCCGCCCCGGGGGCGCAAGGTCCGGGCGCGGCGGCCGCAGCAGAATCCGGCCGGGACAATTCCCGGCCCGGCGCGGGCGTGACAGCGCCGCGGCGCGCTGCAGCCCGCCGGCTTGAATGCGGGATTTCACGGTAAGCGCCGGAACCGTCCCCCGGGGCAAAAAAAAGCGGGTCGCGCCGACCCGCCGTCCAATGCCGAATGTCCGGGGGTCTGACGGAACCCGGAAGGAAACTAGGCGCTGTGGGTTAGCTCCTTATTCAGGTATTCCTGTGCCTTGACTTGGTCGGCCACGGCGTTCTCAATCTCCTCCGTACGCATGGCACTGGCGTTCCCCCAATAGAAAAATACAATGGCTCCGATAATTACCACCAGCATGTCTTCCGGATACTTGATCAGGTTGTGTCCGCCGAACTGCTTGCTGCCGGCGTATGAAACAGCCAGCAAAAAGAACATGTAGACCACCAGCCAGATGCCGGCCTTGATATTTTTGGCCAGGTCTGTGCGCAGGTCCGCGCGTGCAATGACAAATCCGGCATAAAGGAGCAAACCGAGCAGGTCGACCACCACCACCACCCAGTCGGTGGACCAGCCGTTCCAGTAAATCAGCAGCGTGCCGACGATAAAAGCGAGCAGGGCGATGACCGGCAGTCCTTTCACGGGCAGCGGCCGGTGCAGGTCGGGCGCCACCCGGCGCAAAGAGAGCGCGGAAACCGGGCCGATCATGTAGGTGAAAACCACCGCGCCGGAAACCACGCCCACCAGCTTGTTCCAGGCCGGGAAGGGGGCGGTCCAGATCACGGCCAGAATCAAGGTCAGCCAGAGCGCGGGGCGCGGTACGCCTGAAACGCCGTCGACATTCTTGAAGATCCGCCACCAGAAGCCGTTATTGGCCTGGGCGAGCACCACCCGCGAGGTGGAGGCGGTATAAATGTTGCCCGTGCCGGCCGGGGACAGTATGGCGTCGGCGAACAAAATTGTCGCCAGCCAGTTGAACCCGAGCAGCAAAGCCAGATCGGCGAAAGGCGAGCGGAAATTGATCTGTCCCCAGCCGGCGGCCATTTTCGCCGCCGGAATGGCGCCGATAAACGTCGTCTGCAAAACGGCGTATAAAACCACGCCCAGCAGGATGGCCAGGATGATGGCCAGGGGCACGTTCCGCTGCGGGTTTTTAGCTTCGCCGGCCATATCCACCGCCTGCCTGAACCCGAGAAAGGCAAAGACGATGCCGCCCGATGAGACGGCGGATAAAACGCCCGGCAGGCCGAAAGGGGCAAAGCCGCGGGAAACCAGGTTGGCGCCGTGAAATTGGGTCAACAGGACGATCACGGTGAGCACGGGAGTGATGAACTTGAGCAGGGTAATCACCGTGTTTACTTTGGCAAACAGCCTGACGCTATAGTAATTTAGCAGGAAAAACAGCACAATGAGCACGAGGGAAACCAGCCAACGGCTGAATGTCATCACTTTGCCGTTAAACAAAACCGGGATGTACGAACTCATGTATTGAACAACCGCTTCCGCCTCGATGGAGATCACCGTGGAATAGGCGATGATACAGGCAAACCCCATGATGTAACCGACAAACGTGCCGTGCGAATACTGGGGATAGCGCACCAGCCCGCCCGCCTCGGGCAGCATAGAGCCCAACTCGGCATAAACCAGGGCAATAAAAATGACCGCGATGCCTCCGATCAACCAGGACAAAATAGCGGCCGGACCGGCCATATTGCCGGCCTTTTGGGAGGCAAACAACCATCCCGAACCGATGATCGCGCCCAATCCGAGCATCGTCAAATCAAGCAGGTTGAGCTCCCGTTTTAAACCTGTCTGCATAGGCTTCTACCCGGCTCAAAAGCTCCCGGCGGTACGCCGGCGGCGGACCGGGAGCGGTCAAACCGGGGTTCTTACCCCCTTTTTCTAAATTTTCTGCCTTTCGCCCCCGGACACCCGGCTAATTTTTAATTTAATCTTAAAATTGTTACGGTTTTGTGTAATTCATGTTACAAAAATATGTAAACTGATGCCGGGAGGCATCAGCGTGCACGGCTGCGCCGGCTGACTGGAGATTATCACCCGGCGGGGCGGGCCGTTTATACAAAAAACCCGGATACACTCCGGGAAAACCGGGGCGGGCGGGCATGTAGTTGGCGGACGGCTTATATAAAAAAACCCGGATGCCGGCGGGCGGCCGGCCCGGGCGATCCAGGAAAACGTTTTGATACTTAAATACCGTTTTTGCCGTAAACTTTTGCCGGATCAAACTTCCGTTCGCCAACCACCTGCACCCCGCCGTCCGGAAGAATGCGGTAGTGAAAGCAGCTGAAATAACCTTCATGGCAGGCGGCGCCTTTCTGCTCCACCCGTACCAGCAGCGTGTCCCGGTCGCAGTCGTAAAAGATTTCCTTTATTTTTTGCACGTTGCCCGATGTTTCCCCTTTGTGCCAGAACTGCTGCCGGCTGCGGCTCCAGAACCAGGTCTCGCCGCTTTCCAGCGTGCGTTTCACCGCCTCCTTGTTCATGTAGGCCACCATCACCACGGCATTGGTCCGCACATCCTGCACCACGGCCGGAATCAGCCCGGCCGCGTCGTATTTCAGACTATCCACGTCAAAAGCCAAAAACATCACCTTCCAGGAAATATTCACCCTCATAATTCCGCCCCTGAGCATGACGGAGTTTTTCCACTCCAACCAGCTTGGACATTTACCGGCCTCCGGCATCTGACGACCGGCCTCCGATCCTCACCGGCACTCCCCTTTCGTGCAGGTATTCCTTCACCTGGCGGATGGAATACTCGCCGAAGTGAAAGATGGAGGCCGCCAGGGCGGCGTCGGCCTCGCCGGCGGTCAGCCCGTCGGCGATATGCGCCAGCGTGCCCGCCCCTCCCGAGGCAATCACCGGAATACGCACCGCCCGGGAAACGGCGCGGGTCAGGGACAGGTCGTAGCCGTCCTTCGTACCGTCCCGGTCCATGCTGGTGAGCAGGATTTCACCGGCGCCCAGCGCTTCGGCCCGCCCGGCCCACTCCAGGGCGTCCATGCCGGTGGGCGTGCGCCCGCCGTGCACGTAAACCTCCCAGCTGTCCGGGCCGTTTTGGCGGGCGTCGATGGCCACCACAATGCACTGACTGCCGAAGCGCTCCGCCCCCTCGCTCACCAGCCGCGGATTTTGCACCGCCGCCGTGTTGATGGACACCTTGTCCGCGCCGGCCGATAATATGGCCCGGATGTCCTCCAGCGTAGTGATGCCCCCGCCCACGGTAAACGGGATGAATACGTCCCCGGCCGTCCGGTAGACCATATCCAGCACTGTCTTGCGCCCCCGGGCGGATGCGGTGATATCCAGGAAAACCAGTTCGTCGGCGCCCTCCCGGTCGTAAAAGGCGGCCAGTTCCACCGGATCGCCGGCGTCACGCAGATGGATAAAGTTTGTTCCCTTCACCACCCGGCCGTCGGTAACATCCAGACAGGGGATAATCCTTTTGGTCAGCACACCTGTTCCCCCATTTCCCCGCGGGCGATGGCCAGCGCTTCGCGCATGGTTACCGTGCCGGCATACAGTGATTTGCCCATGATCACCGCCTCCACCCCCAGGGGTTCCAACGCCTTTAATGCAAACAGATCCGCCGCGGTGGATATGCCGCCGGAGGCGATGATCTTCATTCCCGTGGCGCGGGCCACCTCCTCGATGGCGGCCAGATTGGGGCCTTTTAAAGTGCCGTCGCGCCAGATATCAGTAAACACCACCCGTTTCACGCCCAGGGAATTCATTTCGGCGGCCAGTTCCAGGGTGTTCTTTTCCGCCGTCACCCCCCAGCCTTCGATCGCCACCTTGCCGTTGCGGGCATCAATGCCCACCACCACGGACTCGCCGAAAAAGCGGCAGGCCTCGGCGACCAGCGACGGGTTGATAATGGCAGCCGTGCCCAGGATCACCCGGGCGACCCCCAGGCCCTTCAATTCCTCAATCACCGCCATGTCCCGGATACCGCCGCCGATCTGGACGGGAATACGCACCGCCATCAGAATGTTGCTGATCATGTCCAGGTTTTTGGGTGAACCGGAGAAGGCGCCGTCCAGATCGACCACATGCAGCCAGCGGGCGCCCTGCTCCTCCCACAAGCGGGCCACCGCCACCGGGTCGTCCGAATAGACCGTTTCCCTGTCCAGCCGGCCTTCCACCAGGCGTACACATTTCCCCTCCCGCAGGTCAATTGCCGGTATGATTAACACTTGGCCGCCAACCCCCCAAAGTTATGCAAAATTTTCAGGCCCAGCACACTGCTTTTTTCTGGATGGAACTGAATGCCGAAAACATTGTCCCGCTCCGCCATGGACGTAAATTCAATGCCGTATGAAGTCACACCGGTGACCAGCGCCTTATCGGCCGGGTCGACATAATAGGAATGAACGAAATAAAAATCCGACTGGTCGGGTATGCCGGCCGTCAGCGGACCCGGTTTGAGCAGGCGCACCTGATTCCAGCCCATATGCGGGATTTTCACGCCGCCGGTCAGCCGGCGCACCCGGCCGGGGAAAATGCCCAAACCGCGGGTGGGGCCCCACTCCTCGCTGTATTCAAAAAAAAGTTGAAAACCCAGGCAGATGCCTAAAAGAGGTTTGCCCGCCTCCACCACCCGGTGCACGGCCCGGTCCAGGCCGCTTTCCCGCAGCCTGGTCATGGCGTCGTTGAAGGCGCCCACCCCGGGCAGCACCACCCCCCGGGCGTCCGCCAGCTGTTCCGGCCGGTCAACCACCGCCGCCGGCCAGCCCGCCTTTTCGAACCCCTTTTGCACGCTGCGCAGGTTGCCCATGCCGTAATCAATGATGGCAATCAAAATAAAATTGCCTGGTTCAAAAAAGCTCACAATACCTAACAAGCGTTGGTTTTTGTGCAGCCGGCCACCCCCATGACCAGGCTTTCGCTCCTTTCGGATTTGATTTATCCGCCCCGGGGGACGAACATTGCGACAGGGGGGCCTCGGCCCCGGGAGTCCCACCCGGACGGGAGAACGGCACTTGACGGGCACAGGACGCGGCCTTTTGTGAAACCACGAGGGTTTCCATCCTGCGTTGACTGTCAAGCGAAAGCCATTGGCTTTGCCTCCCGCGATCTGTTAGATGCGGCCTACCGGTTTGTCCGTACTCCGGCTAAACTTAGGTCACCTACTCAATAAAACGAGTTTCTTCAAGTCGTGCCAGACGGTATAAAACGATTCCTGTTGGAAACGGGTTAAACCGTTGTAAACGGGAATCTTTCCGTCCAGTTGCTTGAAGAGCCGCTTTACCTTTCGGGTCATCCCTTTTCCTTCCCCAGGTAAGGAATTTGCCTTTTGGTTCAGCTTTTCTCTTACGGCTTGGATCTTTTGCCTCAACTCTTTGGTGATGCGTTCTTTGCATCCAATCGCCCGGCGGGCGATGACCAGTGCGGCGGCGTGGTGGATGATTATTCCGTACCGCCGCATGTATTTCCAGTAACCGATGGTGGATGTGTGCGCCGGCCAGACTTGCTTTACGCCTACGCCTTCTTTGAACGCTTTACGCATGACGGCTGCGATCATCTTTTGGAACGGGAAGTTGGCCGCCATGCGGTTGAATCTTTTATTCGTGTCCAGCCGGTCTTTGCCGAAGTCCAGTTTTTCTACCGCCAGCGGTTTGCCCAGGGTTTTGGCGATGTCTACTACTACTTTGGCCAATACCCCAATCAGGTAGGTGCGCCG
>NZ_LYVF01000061.1 GCF_001655685.1 Desulfotomaculum copahuensis | reverse complement strand
GATGTTAGCCTACCTATGAGGAATTGAAACCAAAAATGTGTCTCTAATAATTCCAGTACCATCACTAGATGTTAGCCTACCTATGAGGAATTGAAACACCAGGGGTCTAGCCGCCTCTGCAACTACAATCTCCGATGTTAGCCTACCTATGAGGAATTGAAACCCGGGTAGATATAAACAGCTGGAAAGGCCGGGAAAGATGTTAGCCTACCTATGAGGAATTGAA
>NZ_LYVF01000060.1 GCF_001655685.1 Desulfotomaculum copahuensis | reverse complement strand
CCCCAAAAAAAATAGCTGTATCTTTTTCAAGATACAGCGGAGAAAGGGAGAGGAGATTAGGTTGTTGTCAGCCTATGAACCTATTTTAACGGCAGCAGGCGGGCGGGGAAAGTCCTGGTCCGTTAACGGTTGTATTTTTTGCTTTAGCGGAATATGCTCCTGCTCTGGTGTCTGCCGGCATGCTGAAACCGGCGGCTTCTTTTTTAATGACCGCTTAACACTGAACAAATGCCGCCCGCCTTATTTTGCCGCCATTCCGGGTCCTTTTCACGGCATTCCGGCAACCGGGCGTCAAAATTTTTGGACCTGACAGGATAAAAACATTTTTCAAGCGAATTGATCAAAGGGGAGGGGTGGTTATGCAGGAACTGCTCAAAAGATTCCGTGCCGGCGAACACCGGGCGCTGGCCCGGGTAATCTCAATCCTGGAAAATGAATCCGCCGGTGCGGAAGAAATCATGAAGGAACTTTACCCTTTAACCGGACGGGCTTATATCCTCGGATTGACCGGTTCACCGGGCGCCGGAAAAAGCTCCCTGGTGGACCGGTTAACATCGCAATTGCGCAAACAGGGGCAAACTGTCGGCATCATCGCCGTGGATCC
>NZ_LYVF01000059.1 GCF_001655685.1 Desulfotomaculum copahuensis | reverse complement strand
GACGCCATCAATATGATCAGTTCGTTGCGCGACTTGTAAAAGAGAAAATATGTAATTGCTTCTTGTTTAGTAGTGGAGCAACTCCGGCCGACAAAGTGAACAGCCGGCGCAAATTTTCAGGTTGGGAGCAGGTGCGATGAAAATTAGAATTGTCAGCGGTTTTCTCGGGGCGGGTAAAACCACCTGCATCTGCCACATGCTGGAGAACCGGCAGGGGCTGACGGGCGTGCTGGTCAATGAATTCGGCGATATCGGCATCGACGCCGAACTGATCCAGCGCGGTGAGGCGGTGGATATGGTCGAGCTGCCCAGCGGCTGTATCTGCTGCACTTTGCGCAACGATCTGGTCAAGGCGGTCGGCGAAATCAAAAAAAGGCTCAATCCGGAACGGCTGATCATCGAGCCTTCCGGCCTGGCGGTGCCCTCGGGGGTGCTGGAGGCGCTGGAACCGGTCAAAGAAAAATACGGCCTGGAAATCGAGGCAATCATCGGCATTGTAGACGCCGACGGCTTCCTGCCCAATATCGAGTCCGGACTGTTCGGCGATTTTTATACCGACCAGCTGGCCAATTCCGATATTATCATGATCAACAAGGTGGATCTGGTGCCGCCGGAAACACTGCAAAAAGTGGAGGAAGAAATACGCAAGTACAACCAGTCGGCGATCATCATGCACACGGTGAATTGTCAGACCGAGATCCCGGAAATGGAAGCGCATGCCGGTATTGATTACCTGCACCTGCATTTCGATCACGAGTTTGACTCGCTGGCCGTTACGCCGGCAGGTGTTTACCGGCGGGAGGCGGTGGAACAAATTCTGCGGGATGCGGGTGCGGGGAAGTACGGTCAAATTTACCGGGCCAAAGGCATCTTTCAGACCGCGGCGGGCTATTTCAACTTCGACCTGGTGCACGGGCAGGTTAACTTCAAACCGCTGAAGGATGGAAGCGAAAACAAGTTCATTTTTATCGGCAAGGATTTTGACAAAAAAGCGCTGGAAGCAGAGCTGGCCCGGGCGAAAGCTTAGGCCGGGAAAAGAGGTGGCGCCGCATGGGAGCGGTTGTGGAATGGAAAATCGGTGACTACCGGCAGGCCGAAGAGCCATTTTACCTGCCGGTGGGTCCGGAAGTGCAGTTGTTCGAAGCGGCGGCGGCCGGCCGCCTGCCGGTGATGCTCAAAGGCCCCACCGGCTGCGGCAAGACCAGGTTCCTGGAGTATATGGCCCACCGCCTGCGCCGGCCGCTGGTCACCGTGGCCTGTCACGAGGATTTGACCACCGCCGATCTGGTCGGGCGCTACCTGTTGAAAGGGGACGAAACGGTCTGGGTGGACGGGCCGCTGGCGACGGCCGTGAAAAAAGGGGCGATCTGCTACCTGGACGAGGTGGTGGAAGCGCGCAAGGACACCATTGTGGTCATCCACCCGCTGACCGACGACCGGCGTATGCTGCCGCTGGAGAAAAAAGGCGAGGTGCTCGAGGCGCCGGACAGCTTTATGCTGGTTGTTTCTTACAACCCGGGCTACCAGACGATTTTAAAGGATCTCAAACAGAGCACCAAACAACGGTTCATCGCACTGGAATTTGATTTTCCCCCGGCCGGACACGAAACGGCCATTGTACAAAAGGAAACCGGCATAGACGCCGAACGGGCGGCCAAACTGGTGCAGGTGGCGGGGAGAATGCGGGCGCTGAAAAACCGTGGGCTGGAAGAAGGAGTGAGCACCAGGCTGCTCATTTACGCGGCGGTGCTGATCAACCGGGGTGTGGATATGCAGGAGGCAATCATAACGGCCATGATCAAACCGGTCACCGATGATCAGGTGATCCAGAAGAGCCTGACTGAAATCGCCACCACTCTGCTGGCGGAGGATTGAACCATGAAAGCGCCTGACACGGCCGGCGGCCGGCCGCCGGCCGGAGAGGAAGCAATGCTGGCGGCGGCTTTCAGCCGGCATAAGATTCTGGCCGAAGCCTGGCGGGAGGCGCTGGCGGCGTTAAAAAAAGAGGCGTCCGGCGAATTTTACGGCTGCTGGCTGGCCGCCACCCGGGAACTGGCCGCGGCGCCCTGGGAAGTGGCCTGGGAATGGCTGCGCCGCAGCCCGTCATCCGGCGGCGGCGTCGCGCCGGCCGGCCTGGTTGCCTGGGCGCGGCTGGCGGCACGGATGGCCCGCTACAATCCGGCCGGGGCGGTGGATATAATCCGCTCCGGGGTGGATACGCTGGGGCGATTGCCGGCCGGATTGCAGCACCGGTGGCTGGCCGGATGCCTGGAACTGGCGGAAATCAACTGGCCGGCGGCCATGGTTTATTTCTCCGGCCTGCCCGAACTTTTCGACCGGATTGGCGAAAAAGCCGCCGCCCGCTGGCTGGCGGAAGGCCGGCTGCTGGCCGGACGGGAGGTGGAACTGGGCCGCGCCTACTTTTCCGCCTATACACTGTGGCGGCACCGCCCTTTCGACGGATTCTTCGCCCCCTGGGTGGAACGGGGGAAAGAGCTGGCCGGCATTCATCCGGACGCGGGCCGGGCCTACTTCACCGCCGGCGCCGCCCTGGCCGCCGCGTTGAAAGAAAATTTCTCCACCGTCTGGCTGAATGAATGGGCGGACCGGGCTAGGCAGCTGGCGGTGCTGGATGTGCCGGCGGCGGTCTCCTTTCTGGCAAACAGCCCCGCGGTTTTCAGTGCCGGCCGGGAAATCAGCCCCGCCGACTGGGCGGACTGCGGCCGGGAACTGCTGGCCCGGGGCGGCGGGTGCGCGCAGGTGTTCTTTGCAAACAGCGCCCGTGCCCTGCAGGAAGTGACCTGGCCGGAACTGCGCGGCTGGGTGGACCGGTTGATGCGGACAACGGCCGGGGATGCGGACCGTTTGTGCGAAGCGCTTTCCTTAAGCACCCGGGAAAGCCTGGCCGTGCTGACCGGTCGGCGCCAGGGGGTGGCCCTGGTGGATGAAGAACGCGGACTGGCCGCGTATGCGGCGGCGCTGTTCGACTGCCCGGTAAATTTAAAAAGCAGCGCCCTTCTGCCTGCGGCGTTGGCCGGCAAAAGACGGCTGTTCGCCACCACCGACGGGCGGCGGATTTATCTGCCGGAACTGGTGGATGAATTTCCGGCCCGGGAAGACAACCACGCCCTGTTGAAAATGATGCTGGTACACGAAATATCCCATCTGGCGGCCGGCACGTACCAAATTACGGCGGTTGAACTGGCCGGGCTGGCCCGGCAAACAGGCCTGCCGGCGCCGGAATACGGAGAAGTATCCTGTCTGGAGGAATGGCTGGATCTGTTTCCCGATTATCCGTTGATGCGCGTCATTTTTGAACTGGTGGAAGACGCCCGGGTGGATGCCCGGACGCAAAGGCAGTATCCGGGGATGAGCAAAGACTTCACCCGGTTTGGCGCCCCGGTGCAGCCGCCGGCCGGCGGGGAGGCCGCCGCGCTGATCCGGCTGTCCCTGGGCCGGCCGCTGCCGGCCGACCTGGCCATGCCGCCCGGCCGCCTGTTCCGGGAGAAAATCCTGGCCAACCGGCGGGCCGCTGTAACGGACAGCCTGGCGGTGGCCGCGGCCTGGTACCGGATTCTTGAGGGGAAAGTGGACGCCGGCGAATTGGAAGCCCGGTCCGCAGTGTTTTACCGGGGCCGGTTGTGCCCGGACCTGGCGGCTGTGAATGCCGAGGTGGAAGAAGAACCGCGGCGGAGCGGGCGCCGGCGCGAGACGGCCAGCCGCCTGCGGGTGCGCCCGGGGGCGCCGGATACGCCAACAGCATACCGGACGCGGCAATTTTACAGCGCCTTGAAGAGCCTGCTGCAGGAGATGGCGCAGGAAGAAAATGATTCATTGCACAGTGTCTCCTATTACGACGAGTGGGACTACACGGTGGATGGATATAAACCGGACTGGTGCCGGGTGGGGGAAATAATCCCGCCGCCCAGCAGCATGCGGCTTGTTGAGCGGACGCTGCAGGAATATTACGGGCTGGTCGGCACCTTGAAAAGATATTTCGCCCTGCTGCGCCCCGATCGCTTCCGGCGTTACCGCCGGCAGGAGGAAGGAGAGCAGGAGGACCTGGACGCCATTGTGGAGGCCTGGTCCGGACGGCGCGCCGGGATGCCGGCAAGCGGCTTCATGATCCGGCGGGACAAGCGCCTGCGCGAAGTGGCGGTGGCCTTCCTGTTGGACCAGAGCGGCTCCACCGACCAGGTGCTGGACAACGGCAAAACGATCCTGGATATCGAAAGGGAAGCGGTCGTGATCATGGCCGAAGCGCTGGAAGTAATCGGCGACCGTTACGCCCTGTACGGCTTCAACGGGGAAGGGCGGCACGGCGTGAAATTCCATGTGCTCAAGGAATTTGACGAACCTTACGGAATGACCGTCCGGCAGCGCTTTGGCGGCCTGGCCAGCGACGGGTTGACCCGGCTGGGGGCGGCCATCCGCCACACCGCCGGCAAGCTGCAAAAAGTGGAGGCGGCGGTGAAACTGCTGCTTATCTTAAGCGACGGACGTCCCTACGACGTCGATTATTACCCGGTGAAAAACCGCGCCGGTCCGGCCGGGTGGCTGCAGGCCGACGACACCTTTTACGCCCGGGAGGACTGCCGGATGGCGCTCCGGGAGGCGCGGATGAAACGGATCACCACGTTTTGCATCACTGTGGACCGGCGGGGGACTGACTACCTGGAAGACATATTCGGCGACGCCGGGTATGTGGTCATAGACGATGTTACGCTTTTGCCGCTCAAATTGCCGGATTTGTATAAAAGGCTGACCGTATAACGGACGTTCCGGCTCCGGCGGCCGGGGCTATTCAGGTGAAACAAAACCATTGGGGAGGGTTGTTCAACAATGAAATACCAGGGTGATCAGATGACTTCAATCGAGCGCGTGGTGGCGGCGCTGAATTATCAAAAACCGGACCGGGTACCGGTGGCCCCGTTATTGTGCGGCGCTTCCCGGCGGGTCAACGGCGTCACCTATCCGGAGTGGGCCACTGATGCCGAGGCCTGCGCCAACGGTTTTATCCAGTCGGTTGACCTGTTCGACTACGACGCCATTGTGGGGCTGGTGGACCTGTCGGTGGAAGCGGCCGACTGGGGACAGAAGATTATTTATCCGCCCCACAGCACTCCCTATACGGAAACCAGTGAACCGCTGATCAAAGAAATAGACGATTATTACCGGTTGGAGCGGATCAATCCGCGGGAAACCCCCCGTATGAAAATGGTGCTGGAAACCATGGACCGGGTGTACAAGGCGCGGGGCCAGGAAAAAGTGATCTGCGGCTTTATTTACGGTCCGCTGGGTGTGCTCTCCCACCTGCGCGGCCATGAGCGCCTGTTCAAAGACTGCATCAAGCATCCGGAAGCGGTCATGGCGGGCATGGAAGTGGTCACCGAGGTGCTTTGCGAATACGCCCGGGCGATGATTGAAACCGGCGTGCATGCCATTGCCGTGGATACCCTCTATGCCAGTGTGACCATTATGCGCAAACAGCTGTGGGTAAAAATGGAGGCTCCTTACGCCAAGAAACTGTGCGATTTGATCCGGGAGTCGGGTGTTGTCCTCGGGTTGCACAACTGTGGCGGGGCGACCTATTTTGATGTGCAGACTGAATGGCTCCAGCCCAAGTTGATCTCGCACGCCTATCCGTCGGACGACTGCAAGGACTGGGCCGAACACGCCGCCAAATGGGGTAAAAAGGTGGTCACCATGGGCTACCTGGTGCCTTCGGAACTGGGACTGTTCATGACCCCGGAGCAGGTAATCGAAGAGTGCCGGCGGGAAATCGAAACCTTCAAGGATTGTGACGGCGGTTTCGTGCTGGCGCCGGGCTGTGAGTTTCCGCCCAACGGCTCCCTGCTGAACATGGAGGCGATCATGCAGGCGGTGCGCACGTACGGCGTTTACCGCTAAAGGATGAACGGGCCGCGGCGGCCCGTGGTTTCACCGGCATCTTTTCAGCGGACCGGATATGACCGGCGTCCCGCCAGGCCGGGAGGCAAAAAAGCAACATGCCCGCGCGTTAGCCCGCCCCGTCATGTACGGCCGCTGAAAAATTGCAACAAATGATCGATTTGTCCCGGCCGGAGCCGGGAGCATCAAAATAAAAGAAAGGGGATTGCACAAACATGACACCGGAAAGGGAACAGGAGTTACTCAAGAAACTGGC
>NZ_LYVF01000058.1 GCF_001655685.1 Desulfotomaculum copahuensis | reverse complement strand
CTGTGAAGAGTGGCGTAACGTTAGACAGAACCGCTTATACGCCCGGGGGGACGAAACCAAAGGCGGCAACCCGAACATAAAGGTAAGTTACCATAACGGCGCGTTCACCCTGGCGGTAACCATCTCCCACCTGTCAGTACAAACCGGAGTAGACAGCCTGGGGCGGCCGGTCATGGCCAGAGCGCCCCGGGTGGAAGGGAAACTGTGGCTGCCGG
>NZ_LYVF01000057.1 GCF_001655685.1 Desulfotomaculum copahuensis | reverse complement strand
TTTTTAGCCAACCTGGCTGCTTCCCGGCGTATACCGGTTTCTATCCAGACCAGCAACCGGGAGTCTTCCGCGTTAAGGACACAAGCATTGGAACCAGCCGGCAGAAAATAATCGTCAAGTGTACCGCATCATATCACCTCCCCTGTGTCGAATTTAAGTTGCCCTCTTACCCTATAAAGAGTGATTTAAGGGCCTTTTTAACAACCCTAGCGACCCGGAAAATTTATAACCGCTGCTAAAATTCATGATTGATAATTGGCAATGGCGTGCAACAGCCAATAAACCAAGTCTGAGCATGCGCCGATGTATCCAAGCTGAAGGCTGTATTTTTTGAGCAAGGGATAAATGCATAGGATCAATTGGACAAAAGCCTCCCTGTCACCGTTTTTAGCCCGCAGCACCAATACCCGAAGCCCTGGCTTTTCCTGCAAGACAATCATCCTCCCTTTGCTTTTTCGGAACCACCAAACAACCGGTCATGAACCACCTGCCAGCTTCCCATGGCAGAGGCCGCCACCAGCAAACCGTTGAGCACACAAAGCGGGATGTTTTTTACCATAAAGCTCCCGGCGGCAATATCGGCGAAAAGACGATCCCTTCAGCTACCAGCACCACCAGGCTACGGGTGGAAAACCGCTTTAAAAAGCCGAGTTCCTTGATGAAGTCAACCACCAGGACAGTCGCGGCCACCGCGCCGGCCAGGGTACCCAGCGAAGCATAAGTGAACAGGTCCTGCATTGTCATCACCTCCCGGAAAAGACAAAAAAGACCCACCACCAAATAACGGGCAGGTCAAAAAAAATACTGGCGGCGGCCGGGCTGTCATAATGCATCACACACCTTAGACCCCATGGCTTTGCGTCCCCGCTTTTCAACGGGTTTGCCTTTATCACCCATATTTACCTTGTTTAACATATATAGACGAGCCAAATACGAAATAAATTCCAAATCATTGTCAGCCGTCACACCTGGACGGCATCAATCCCGGCGCCATTCACGGATCATAGCCATATAGCCGCGAAAATAAACCCCTGATTTCTCTGGCCTGCCCGGATGCTTTTACCGAAAGCTCCAAAATCAACTCGCGCTCCGGCATGCCCTCCGGAAAATCATCGAGACAATCAGCATAGGCGATAATTAGAGCGTGCAGATGCTGCAGACACTTCAAAAGCCGTTGGCGTTTCAAGGCATTCACCCCCCGTCAAAACACGCCAGACAAAACAACCCCTTTAACCTATAAAGAGTAAACAGGAGGCCTTTTTAACAACCCCCTGTTCCAAAAAAACTTTTTCTTTACACTTTATCCGCTAATCAAAATAGCTCCAGATAACCGTATTCTTCCAGATGTGGCCGGGTTTTTGCATACCTCCCTGATCACCAACCGGCTCACTTGCTCCGGTCTGACCAGACCATACCCCCGGCCAGCCGGTTCCTTATACCGCTCCCGGGCATCCTTCCGCCGGTAACCAAGCACGTCCGCCGTACCGCGGGCATCTTCCGCGTTAAA
>NZ_LYVF01000056.1 GCF_001655685.1 Desulfotomaculum copahuensis | reverse complement strand
AGCAAGGCAGCAAAAAAGTTGGGCGTTCACCCGAACAGCCTGCGCAACTGGGAAAAGCGCGGCTTAATCAAGCCACTCCGTTTGCCCGGCGGCCAGCGCCGGTATTCCATGGACGAATTAAACCGGCTGTTATCTTCCGGTCAGTTGTCCGGGGAACCGGAAGCAGTTGTGCTTTACGCCCGGGTATCGACCAAAAAACAGGCCGGCGCAGGTAATTTGGAACGGCAAATGGAACGGCTGCGCCAATATGCCCGGGAAAAAGGTTTTACCGTCAAGGCGGAACTCACCGATCTTGCTTCCGGCTTGAACCAGAAACGCCGGGGTT
>NZ_LYVF01000055.1 GCF_001655685.1 Desulfotomaculum copahuensis | reverse complement strand
GAACCAGAAACGCCGGGGTTGGTCTAACGCCCTTAAGCTGGCCGAACAAGGCGAATACAAGAAACTGCTCATCAATACCCGGACCGGCTGGCCCGCTTCGGTTATGCGTACATTGAACGGCATCTGAAATATTGCGGTGTAGAAATAGTGGCCATCGCCGAAAAAGAACCGGCTGACGCCCAATCGGAACTGGTGCGGGACCTA
>NZ_LYVF01000054.1 GCF_001655685.1 Desulfotomaculum copahuensis | reverse complement strand
GGCGGGTACTTGCGGTCAAAACCATTCCCGCCGCGGCCTCGGATCACCTGCCGTTGGCTGTAACCCTGGAATTGCTTGAAGATAAGCCCGTCTGCATTCAAGGATCACAGCGCCCCTAATTTTCCGGCACGTTCATCTCAGCCAGCAGATCCCGGAAGACCCGGCCGGTGGAAGCATGAATGACCAGGACGGCCTGCTCGTCCCAGGGGGTTTCCTCCCGGTTGATGATCACCACCCGGCGGGCATATTGCGGCAGGCCGGCCGCCGGGTAAACCTGCAAGCTGCTGCCCGCCACCAGTAAAAGCTGACAGCCGGTCAGTGCCCGGGTGGCTTTATAAAAATCATCGCTCATCTGATCTTCAAACAGCACCACATCGGGTCGCAAAACTCCGTTGCAGGCCGCGCAGCGGGGCAATCCGCGGGCGGCGGCCCGTTCCGTCAGTTCCCGGAAGGGGTAACTCCTTTCACAGTCCATGCAATGGCAGGTGCGCAGGTGGCCGTGCACCTCCCAAACCCGGCGGGAACCGGCAATCCGGTGCAGACTGTCAATATTCTGTGTGATCACTCCCACCAGGTAGCCGTGCTTCTCGAGGCGGGCCAGGGACAGGTGGGCGTCGTTGGGCTGCACGCCTTCAAAGGTTTGCCAGCGGGGCAGGTTGACGGCGTAAAAGGCGGCCGGATCCCGGCGCAACGAGCTCAGGCTGGCCACCTGCATGGGATCATATTTGGTCCACAGACCGGTGCCCGGACTGCGAAAGTCCGGAATGCCGCTTTCCGTGCTCACCCCGGCCCCGGTAAGGGCGAAGTTGGGACCGGGGCTTTTTAAAAGTGCGGCCAGCATCCTGATTTTTTCTTGATACTCCATAGCCAAACCCCCGTACCTGATATCCATTTTCATTAGACGAGCCGGGAATTTTTACTCAAACGGTTTCCACCGGCAGGAAAAATTTCGACAAATGAAGAAGTATATCATGTTTATCATTCTATAATTTTACTGGGAAGGGTGTATGTGATGCCAAGTTTTTTATCCTCCATCTTAAGCCGTTTCAAAGGTCAGGAAAGAAAACCGGCTTGCGTGGACGTTGTTAAATCCGCGCCGGCGGAAAAGAAAACCCTCTTTATGAAAATCGTGGCTGATATCGACAACTTGATCACTGCCGGTGAATTACCAGGCGTTTGCAAAAAAGAGGATAACTACCTGGTCTCCTATTATCTAGGCGATCGCCGCATCTGCAATGTGAACAAGCTCACCGATCCGCCGAGAACCTGCTTTTATTATTCCGGTGCCAACTTGAAAGCCCGGGAGTTGAACCGGCCCGGGTTGAAGGCCATATCCCGGAATGAGGCCAGACAGAAGGGATACGGCCATGCCAAGGCCATTTACAGCGGTAGGGATACGGAGATCATCCTGTCCATGGTAAAAAGCGCGTTGACTTGACAGCCGGGAAAACCACCGGAAAGTGTCTCCCCCGTGCTGACGACAAAGCCGCTTTGATCCACTATGTTTGACCGGCATCACCGGTTGCCGCCGGAGTAACATTATACAGCGGCAACCCGGTGTATATTGCCGCTCAACCACACATTCAGGAAAAACCGCAGCCTAAGCTGCGGTTTTGATCATCGCCTGATAATTATACGACCTTACGCGTTATGTTCCTCTTTTTCCTCGGTCACCAGTTTCCCGCAGTAGCTGCAGAATCTTCCGCCCGCCGGCAATTCCAGTTTACATTGGGGACAAACCAGCGGCTTTGGTTGCAGTTTCTTGATTTGCTCGTTCAGGGATTTTACTTCTCCATCCAGCTTACGTGTGCCTTGCAGCAGGCGGTCGATTTCCCCGTCCAGATCCTCCTCGCCCTTATCACGCCGGAAGACCAGTTCGCCCAGCGCCTGCAGGTTGTTGTCCATTTCTTTTTCCAGTTTGTTTAAATCGAACTTTAACCGGGCAACCTCCAGCAACTCGCCTGAACGTTTGGTCACATCTTTTGCTTTGCCGCCCAGGTCCTTCGCCCGCTCACCCAACCCACGTGCTGTTTCGCCGAGTTTCTGCATGATTTCCACCGTCGGCACCCCCTTGTTGTTCATACTGAATCCGATTTGTAAAAATATAATTCAACACCGGGGAATAAACTCCTTCCTTGCTGACAAAATTTGCAAAACTAATTTTTTCTCCTGAGCCGGGCCAATCCGGCAGCCGATACAACCACCGGGAAACCGGCAATATTTTCCGGCCGGAAAAACAACCGGGGCAAGAATCCTTTTGTGCTGAGCCAGCCCTTGTCGATCAGCGCCTTGACCAGCTCAATGGCTTCCGTATCGGACAGTTTTAATTCTTTCATCACCCCGGGCATTATCTCTTCGGCGAAAAAGTGGCACTTCTGCAGCCGGTAGATATGTTCCAACGCTTTTAACAAGCGTTTTTCCTGCAAATCAAGCGGCTCCCCGGACACAAAACCACCTCCCGGAAGAATACACCGTTATTTCCGGATCACCGGAACCCTACAAGCGGGCATTTATCAAGTCAAGGTTGCTATTTGATTCAAAGCTATTTCTAATCCGGAAAGTAATCAATCAAATCGTCCAATGTTATTTCCGGCAGCACTCTTTTTAACCGGTCACGGATTTTGCAGAACGTTTCCAGACTGGGCTGAATTTTTTGTTCTTCCCAGCGTTCAATATACCAGGGATTTACATCAAGTAACCGGGCGAACTCCAGCTGTTCTTCGATTTTTAATTGATGCCGCCAATATTTCAACCGGTTATGGACGGGCATAACATTTCCTCCTTGTATGTTCCCGGCCGGAATATAAACTCTTCCCCGGCAAAGGCTGGCAATGGAACCAGTTTTGCAGTTAAAACAAGGAATGAATTAAACCCGCGCGACGGCGGGTTTAACCTACCTGGCAATGATGATGCGGTTACAGTGAACTGGCTTGTGACCATTCAGGTGGCTTTAACTATGCTGACCGTCACTGTTGATCTTAACGTAAAGAGACTGATCAGCTTCATCAAACCTGGCTTCATATTTTCCCCGGGGGTTGACCCCAAAGTGCTTGAAAAAGCCTTTACCGAAAACCTTGGTTTTTTTAATCTGCATGCCACCATCGTCGACAGCCCTGATTCGAACCAAATTGGCATCCTTGTCATAGGCCAATTCCACATGCTGGGCCTTAAGCTTTTCCCGGGCCACATTATTAAGAACAATCGAACTCTTGGAGAAGGAAACCATAGGCGCCTTTTCCGCCCTCTCACCACGGGGTTTGTAGATTTCAAAAGGCATGTATTCATCTCTCCTTTATTTTTACTTTTGCCATATTATAACCTATTATCTCTTTATCGTCAAATATTTACCGTAACATTTATCATCTTTTCTCATACACATATATAGTGAGAAAAGAGTTTCCCTTTCACTTATAGTTTTAATGCCGGACTAAAAATTTTTAGTATTTTGCTTAAGATTTCTCTTGACAGCAGATGCTTTTTTTGTGAAAATTTTTAATATAATCACTTCACAAGGTCATATTGTGTTACCTGGATTGCGTCCCCTATAATAAGGATATGGGTGCCCTGTCCGGGGAAGCCTGAGAACGGGAGGTGGGCCAGTTGCAACAAGTTCCACTGCAAACTGGTAAGGGGTCGCTGAATATTGAAGGACCGGTAAGCGACCATTATCTGGAGTCCCTGTCCATGGATGAAGGATTGCACAATTTTCGCCCGCCCGGGCGTCAGAAGGTTGCGTTGATGGAGATTACCAACCTGCCCGATGGCATGATTTACCTGGTCCGGGCAATCAATACAATCATCGGATATGTAACTTTTCATCATCCGGATGGATATTCGCGCTGGTCGAAACATCCCCGGGTGCTTGAAATGGGCGGCATTGAAGTCAGCCCCGCCTGGCGCGGCTGCCGGGTGGCGGAAAACCTGCTCCGGGTTGCTTTTGCGGATCCGAAGGTGGAGGATTTTATCGTGATCACCACCGAGTATTGCTGGCATTGGGACATGAAGGACACCGGCCTGGATGTCTGGGACTACCAGCGTATGCTGACCAGGCTTTTCGGCAAGGTCGGCCTGCAAAAGGTGACCACTGACGATCCGGATATTCTGGAACACCCGGCCAATGTTTTGATGGCCAGGTACGGACGTAACGTCACCAAGGAAGATAAAATGCTCTTTGAGGCCATGCGTTTCGCCGGCCGGGCGGGAAATATGGTGAATATAATTTAGGACCTCATTTATTATGCCGTCAGAGGCGGCTTTTTTTATCACCGTAACTGTTCAATAAAATCTCTTCAGCACCAGTTCGGCCAGATCAACCACATCCAGTTTGGTGTGATAGATCAACGATTTTACCGGCGGACAGCCCAACAGGCCCACCAGGCGGTCCATGCCGGCATTGTTCAGCTTGTCCAGGGTCCGGCGAAGATGATCGGCCTTTTTAATCAGCTTGACCAAAAAAGCGGTTTCTTTCTCATAATCCAACCCCCGAACAATGGAACGGGCGGCGAGCACGCCGCTGGCCACACCTGGAAGCACTCCCATGCCAAGCAGGGGATCGATGAACCCGCCGGCTACTCCGGTCAGAAACACCCTGCCCACCCGGCAGGGTTGTACTGCGCCCACAGCCAGGGTGGTTTGAAATGTTTCTGCCACGGTAAAATCAAACCCTTCGGTTTGAAAAAATTTTTCCCAGTACAAACGCATCTCTTCCGGACGCACATTGGGCACGGAAAGCACCAGGGAGGCGCGCCGGTTGTTATAAGGGGCAAGGTAGGCCCATCCCTTGCCGGCATAGGATTCGTTGAGCCACATATACAGCGTGCAGGCGTCGAAACTGCCGAGCACCACCCCGCCCATTATGGACACCCGCAGCATATCATGCCAGGAAGCCAGTTCTTTGGCCGCGGTTTCCCCGGCATCGGCCACCACTACATAATCGTAGCTGTCAATAAGATCCTGCCAGCGGACCCGGCGGTCAAATTGAAAACAGGTGGTTGCAAGCTGGCGGGCAATCTGTTTTTCCGCCGAATTTTCCACCTGCCCGCGGGCAAATATATAACCCAGTTTTCCATCTACCGCAACCTGCTGGTTGGCTGTCACCATGATGATATTCTTCACCGGATTGAGGGGGATGAGAGAAATATTGTAATCTTCCCGGGTCAATTCCAGCAAATCCCTGGTGGAGACGGAACGGTAAAGTATTTCCAGCACCGCTCCGCAATGGGCAAAGGGATGCCCCACCGAACGGGAAATATCAAAGAGCACCGGACGACAGCCAAGACGCTCCAATTCGTGCGCGCAGGACAGGCCGGAAATGCCGGCACCGATAATGGCCACCCCGGGTTTTAAGGAAATTTTGTTCGCCTCCTGTTCCACATGAATTCCGTCTTACGGAATAACTTTACTTTTTGCTGCTTTCACTCCACTTATGCGGGAACAGTCTCCTTTTCAGCCGCAAGAAACAACCCTTACCATCAACGGTAAGGGTTTTATTGCTTGTCTGCATGCCATCCTGCGGTTGTAGCGCTGCTCCTATCCCGTTCATCCGGTACGGCCGCCACCTTCAAAAGCAGGCATCAATAGATCAAAGCACCAGACCGCCGTCCACGCTCAGCACCACTCCGTTGATATAGGCTGCCTCGTCCGGGGCCAGGAAGAGATAGGCGTTGGCCACGTCCCGCGGCTGGCCGAGCCGGCCCAGGGGCGTCTTCTCCTTCATCATGTCCAGCACCTTTTCCGGTACTCTGGCCGTCATACCGGTGACGATGAAACCCGGCGCCACGGCGTTGACAGTGATCCCCTTGCGCCCCAGTTCCCTGGCCCAGGAGCGGGTCATGGCGATCACCCCCGCCTTGGTGGCCGCATAGTTGGTCTGGCCGACGTTGCCGTACAGGCCGGCCACCGAGGCGGCGTTTATTATCCGCCCGCCGCCCTGACTGATCATCACCGGGACCGCCGCCCGGGTGCAGTTGAATACGCCGGTCAGATTGACGGCGATCACCTGCTCCCATTGTTCCGGGGTCATTTTCGTCAGCAGGGCGTCCCGGGTGATGCCCGCGTTGTTCACCAAGATGTCGATGCGGCCGAATTTTTCCACCACGCCTTCTACCATTGTCCGCACCTGGACCGGATCGGCCACGTTCACCGGAAAGAACAGGGCTTCCCCGCCCTGGGCACGGATTTCTTGCATTACAGCCTCCCCGGCCGCCGCGTCGAAATCCCCCAGCACCACTCTGGCTCCTTCCCGTACGAATACCAGGGCCGTTTCTTTGCCAATCCCCCGGGCACCGCCGGTGATGATGGCCACTTTATCTTTTAACCGCATGTTCAAACCACTCCCGTTTTTAGTATTAAAAGGTGTTATCCTGTTGCGCTTACCGTCTCCAGTAGCGGGTGCGCACAAACGCCGTCTTATATTATCCGGCACAGAAAGCTGGTAACATTAGTAAATGGGTAGACCCCTTTTGGCATGGCCTACCCATTGACGGGCACGATCGGATGTCAGGCCGGGATACCTGCCATCCGGGGTTACCGGTCATCTTTGCCGACGACCACCGCCGCTTCCCGGGCGCTTACCGGCGTTTGAGCCGTTTTTGTTCCCACGGACCGCCGTTTCGCGGCGGCGCGTCCGGCCCGCTGTCACCAGAAAAAAGGAGTAAAAATGGGCGCCACGTCCGCATGGGTCAGGTGCCAGCTGACGGCGGTATTCACTGCGTTCCAGGTGATCATACGGCGGGATAAAACCGCCCCCTTGGGAAAACCGGTGGTCCCGCCGGTGTATAAGATCAACCAGGGGTCCTCCAGTTCCGCCTCCACCGGCGCCAATACCCCGGCCTGAACGGACATGATCTCCCGGTACGACACATCTTCGCCCCCCGGACGGTTTTCTTCCAGGGAAACACAGACTCTGACGGCTGCCGTTTTTCTTAATTGAGCCGCCGCTTTCGCGTTCCCACGCATCGTAAATCAATACCTCGGGCCGGCAATCCTGTACTATATGGGCCAATTCACCCGGAGCCAGGCGGTGGTTCAAGGGGACCAGGACGGCGCCTGTTTTTTGCGCCGCAAAAAGGGCATCCAGGTGTTCGATCCGGTTGACCGCCAGGACGGCCACCCGGTCGCCTTTTTTTACTCCCGCCTCGCGCTGCAGGAAGGCGGCCAGGCGCAATGCCCGGGCCTGCATGTCCCGGTAGGTGTGGCGCGCCCCGGCGACCGTGTCGACAACCGCCACCTTGTCCGGAGTCAGTTCCTCCCGTTTTTTTAGCCAGTGGGCTGCAAACATGCTCTTTCTACCTCCACCAGTCAATCCCGTTTTTCCAGTCCGCCCATGATCAGTTCCATGGCCGCCCGGAAAGCCTCTTCCGGCACGTCTTTCTTCTCCCACAGCACCCAGCGCATACCCAGAAATTCGCCCATCCCCATCAGACAGTAGGCCACCGCCTCCGGATCAAGCCGGCGGAATTCCCCCCGGTCCATGGCTTCCTGCAGGCCTTTGACGTATCCTTCGGCCAGACGGCGATAGTACCATTTATACAGGGCGGGGTCTACAAATTCCGCTTCCTGGACAATACGGTACAGATTGCGGTGCTTGCGCACATAGTCGAAGAAAGCGGCAAAACCGCGGATCTCTTTTTCTTTCCGGCCGGCCGCCCCGTTCACGGCGATCTGAATTTCCCGGCGCAGGTTATGGCTCAGCTCTTCCACCAGTTCCCGGAAAATATGCTGCTTGCCCGGGAAATAGACATAAAAGGTGCCCTGGGCCACCCCGGCCCGCTGGGTGATGTCCACCACCGAAGTGTGGAAATACCCTTTAGCGCCGAATATTTCTTCCGCCACATCAAGCAGTTTCTGGCGGGTGGCTTCGCCTTTACTGGTTTTGGCCCGGTAAGTTTCCTTACCGGCAGATTGCACTTCCAAAACAACTCACCCCTTTACCCTCTATCGTATAAAGACATCTTACGTCCTCAGGGACCTGATCACCTTATCCATGTTTTCCACAAGTGCCATCCACCGGTATGGAAAAGGGGCAGAACAATCGTAGCGGAATCCCCGCCGGTAATATTCCAGCTCATTATTTCATTGATAATGTTCATATAGACCATCCGGTGGGGACTCATCGCCAATTTTGGTAAACCGGTAGTGCCTCCGGTGGATAATAATAAGTGAGTGTCGTGGAAAGAAAAGTGGTTTGCCTGCGGTGCGCATGCGCTTGATGACTGCAGAATTGCTTCATAATCTTCGGTCTCCAGTATTTTGTGCTTGGCAGTGCCGACGCGGACTTTCGTCTCAAATGGAAAGGTAAGAGAAGCGGCTTTTTCCTCAAGGGCATTTTCAAAGCAGAGCACTCTGGGCTCTGCTTGCGCCAGGAGTTCGTCCATTTCCGTGGATGACAGACGAACATTGAGGGGAAAGGATATAATATTAGTTTTCTGAGTAGCGAAAAATAGATCAAAACACTCAATCCGGTTATGCGCCAGGATGGCTACCCGATCACCTTGAACGAGGCCGAGTTCATCTTTGAGGTAGTTGGCCAGTTTGTTGGCCCGGAAATTCAGGTCTTTAAAGGTATACCAAACCCGGGAAGAACGGTCATAAACAGCACGCAACCCTGGTGTCAATGAGCTGCGTCCGGCCAGGAGATCCACCACCCAGGGCCATCCCGTATTCATGAGCACACTCCCTCCATAAATGCAAATTAGGTCAGCTCTTATCCTTGAGCCCGGCTAAAAAATTTATTACGGACCGGTTGAACTCTTCCGCCTGTTCAATAAAGAAGAGGTGCCCGCCACCTGAAAACATCCGTAGTTTGGCTCCCGTTATGCGCCCGGCCAGCAGGCGGGCGTTTTCCGGCGGTAAGACCACATCCCGGTCACCGGCCAGCACCAGAGTGGGTATACGTATGTTTGATAACCTGTTCTTACTGCAAAATTCCCTGGCAGCCGAAAACTGGCGTTCCCAGGCGTAACGGGGGGGGGTGGGCCGGGCCAACCGCCAGGCAGTGATTTGTTCCACCTCGTCTGGATGCTCCTCCATGTAACCGGGACTGAAAGCCACCGCCAGCCCCTGCCGGATGGCCTGCCCGGCGCTCAGTCCATCCACTTTGAGCATACTGTCCAGTGCCTGCGCCGTCATGGGCACGCTGTCCGGTCCGCCGAAAGAAGTACAGCATAGAATCAGGCTTGCCACCATCTCCGGGTGACTCAAAGCCAGTTCCTGGGCGATAAAGCCGCCCATGGAAACGCCCAGCACATGCGCCCGGGCAATACCAAGATTGTCGAGCAGGCCGGCCGCGTCACCGGCCATCATAGCGGCCGTATAAGGAAGATCGGGCTTGTCGCTCCGCCCCGCCCCGCGGTTGTCGAAAATAATGGTTTGAAAATGACGGGAAAACGAAGGGATCTGTTTAAACCACATCCAGGAGGCGTAACCCAGCCCTTCGATCAGCAGCAACGGCTCCCCCGTACCATATACTTCGTAGTAAATACTCACACCGTTAATCGAAGTCCGTCCCATCCGGCCACCCCCAAGTTGACATGTGATTCAGTTTTCAATTTGATTTTAAAATTTTACTTGCGAAACGTCTATAATTCTCCGGCCAATGGCTGATATTTAATTCTGAATGGTCGCAATTTTCCCTCAACGGTTTTGCCGGGCACCCCCGCCATCTCAGGCCCTGCACCTCTTCCGACGGAACACCGGAACAACTTTCCGGCCACAATCAGGTATCTCCATAAAGAAACAGGGCTTGCGCCCTGTTCTCTTCAGCATTGGATAACGGCAATATGATCACGGTATCAACAGTAAGATGAATTTACCGGTTATTTTTCGTCAATGTTCCCGCTGAACCTTCAGCTTTATTCCATATGCTTAAAATATAGTTTCATTTGAGCGGGCAAACTATCTTCCGCCGCCCCCCTGGTAAACAGGGGCACAAAAACCATAACCAGGAATACCAGTATAATCATATAGGCATACCCCGGAATACCGCCCGGCATATGGCCCTTAAGCGCCTGCTCGTAAATAACCGAAACACCGATACTCATTATAAGCACTATAATCTCCGAGATAATGGCGGCTTCCCGGGAGGCCTTCCGCCATTGATAACCAATAATTACCGGCAGTGATGTACCGATAAATGTACCCAGTCCCAGGACGCCCAGCAAACCAACCATATATCCGCCATAGAGGCCAAATATTGCTGCACCGACGGTTAAAATCAGCAAGGCCCATCTTCCCCAAACCACTTCTTCCTGCTGACTTAATATTTTATTGAATGAGTGTGTAAGGTCACGTGTAATAATTGATGATCCAATCACCAGAAAAGAACTTGAGGTGGACATTGTGGCAGCAAGCAAACCGACAAAGAGCAATATTTCCAGTGTGGGAGGCAAATGATTGAAGAAGTGGAATATCGTTTCATCAGGCACTTTTAACGGGGAAGATTTTCCCGAAGCAACCAAATATTGCACAGAAGTACCGGGCAGTAAATACAAAAGACCCATGATCGCATAACCGATACCACCCACCAAACCAAAAGTTTTTAAACTTTTATAATTATTCAGTGAATAAAGTTTTGTATTCACATGCGGCTGCCCGGTAACGCCCAGCGCAAGCACAAAAGCCCATGATAAAGCCAGCGGTAAAGCGGCATTACTCGGGTTACCAATCGGATCAACAAATGTTGGTCCAAACAATTTACTGGACGCAATTGTCAAAGTGGCATTTGTCACGCCTCCGGTTATATAGAAAAAGCCAATAACGATACCTATAATACTAATCAGTTTTAAAATCCCCTGTAAGAAATCAACACGTATACTGCCGACCATGCCCCCATAAATCGTATATATCAATGTGAAAAGCAGCAAAATAATGCCGCCTGCTTTTACAGACACGCCAAATATAGAATTAAGTATATATCCCCCTGCCAGTATTTGCGCCCCCATATATGCCCAAACACAAATGATTAAATTAATTCCAATCAAAAACCTTACGGCCTTGCTCTTGAATCTCACATCACCAAGATCGGCATAAGTCTCGACATTTGTTATCTCACCCATCATCCGCATGGGCTTACCGTTAAGCCACATCATCAGCCCATAACTCACAGTGAAGAAAATAGGCATATACCAGACTGTGCTCCCCGTCTTATAGTTTAGACCTGGTCCACCTACAAATCCAAAACCGCTCATCCCTGTGGTTGCGGCGGCCAGGCCGGCAACAGTAGCGCCAAACAGCTTTGAGGAAGCAAAAAATTCTGTCCCGCCTTTGTCAGCTTCCTTTTTCGCACTTATACTCCACCAAAGAATGACAGCTGCATATAATATGGCTACTACAATTTCAATTTCTTTGATCATTAAAATAACCCCCTTTTCTTAAATTTTACTTCACGGTTACATAAACATTGCATTTATTCACAATGCATAGAGTACATTTTATCTATTACCACAGTATATGGCACTGCGGAGGAACTTTGACGTGACCTTGTGATTTACTTACATAGTTATTTCTTCTTTATTCTGTGCTTTAAATTGTTGCACATCCTCAATAAATTTTTCCCAGTCTTCTTGCGACAAAACATTCTTTTCAAACAATATGGTATAAGAAAGAATAGTAATTAAAATACCCCCGATCAATCCAAAACCTGCCCAAATGATGGCGCTGCCCGGATGCATCCCGAACCAGAGAGTTTTTGGCGCTATACCATGATACAACTTCCAATAATAAAACAAGAGGTAAAACCCCGCCCCGTAAAGAAGAATAAACGCCCCGTACGGATACAGGAAAAACATTTTGTCCGCCCTGGAGCCGGCCCCGATTAGCATAAAATTCGCCAAAAAGATAATAGTCGGGAAAACGGCGGCGATCGGATGTTTCGTCCAAAAGGCGATTCCGATCCATAATACAAGCAGTCCCTGCAGTATCCAAAGATAATTTTTAATATTTCCTTTAATCATTTTTCGTTCCCTCCTTACAACTCGGAATTACTCGTGGCGCTGCCGCCGGACACAGAATCCGGTGTAGCGGACAGATAAAACCTAAACGCCGGTTCCGATATACGCAAAATGCTAGAGCCCCGGGCAAGAGCAAAATAAATCATTTGATGCCACACCGTTCCTGTAGACGCCAAGTGGTAGACGCCAGGTACAGGGCCTCCCGGCCAATACCGGGAGGTGGTTCGCGGGTAGATCAAGGGCAGGCGATTAACTCGGTCCGGCACTCTGTGGGAAACGATCACGAAACAGTCCCCGGTCTTCTCCGGGTTTGGTTCACACCTGGCTCCACCCCCCGTCAATGGTGTACCCCTGGGCGGTTATGGAGGCAGCGGCATCGGAACACAGGAACAGGGCCAGGTAGCCGATCTCGGCCGGGGTGAGCAGGCGCTTTTGCGGCACCGGGCGCAGGATGACCTGTTCCAAGGCCTGCTCCGGCGTGAGGTTGTGGCTGGCCGCCAGATCCTTCAACTGATTGCGCACCAGCGGCGTATCCACATATCCGGGACAGATGGCATTGGCGGTGACGCCGAAGGTAGCCGTTTCCAGGGCGGTCACCCGGGTCAAGCCGAGCAGGCCGTGTTTGGCGGAAACATAGCCGGCTTTGTAGGCGGAAGCGATTTTGGCGTGCACCGAGGCAACGTTGATGATCCGGCCGAAGTTTCTGGCTTTCATGCCCGGCAGCACGGCCCGGGACAACAGGAAGGGTCCCACCAGCATCACTTCCAGCAAACGGCGGAAAACCTCCGGCGCAAAATCCTCCAGGGGCGCTACATGCTGAAATCCGGCGTTATTAACCAGTATATCGACCTGTTTTTCCTTTACCTGCTGAATAAAATCCGGTTGTGTAATATCACCTGGAAATGGCTCCTGACCAAGCTTGCGAGCGGCCTCTGCGGCCCGCTCCGGCAAAATGTCGTTGACCAGTACGCCGGCTCCGGCCGCGGCCAGGGTCTCAGCCACGCCGTAACCGATGCCGGATCCGGCCCCGGTCACCAGTGCCGTCCGGCCGCTCAAATCAACTGTAAAGTTAACCTGCTCCCTTCGTTCTCCCATGCTCCTACCCCCGATTTCAACAAGTATTTAGCAGGATTTATGAAGCAAAGTCTATGCCAGAATATTTCCACTATTTTGGCAGGTTCCAAGCCGGCTTTTTTCCGGAATTCCGTACAAGAGCAGGGACCATACGGGCTTAATTTCATGAACTGCACTAATCTATGTACTATTCCGGATTTCCGTACAATTCCGGTGCTCCGGAATATAAGGGGTGGCGGAGGACATTCGGCGAGGAAAATATGCTGTACACAAAAAAAAAAGAAAAGGCGAACACCTTTTCCATAAATGATACTTATAAATGTCCCGGGTTAACAGATGTTGTAACGGGCCAGTTTTTCGTAAAAGGTAGTCCTGCCGATACCCAGCATTCTGGCCGCCTCCATCCGGTTGCCTCCGGCAACCTTCAGGGCACGACGGAGCACAGTCTTTTCCAGTTCCTCCACCGCTTTTTTCAGCGGTCTTACCGGCAGGTCATGTATCGTGATCATTTCCCCGGCAGAAATATTCAGCACACGTTCCAGAACATTCTCCAATTCACGGACATTTCCCGGCCAGTGGTAATTGAGCAGGTATTCCATGGCCGCCGGGTGGATGGATTTATGGATGGTGCCCAGGCGGCGGGAAAGCCTTTGCAAAAGGTCGTCAACCAGCAGGGGAATATCTCCGCTTCTTTCCCGCAGGGGCGGGATATCCAGAACCACCACATTAAGGCGGTAGAACAAATCCTCCCGGAAGGCGCCCCGGCGCACCATCTCCTCCAGATTGCGGCTGGAGGCCGCCACCAGACGCACATCCACTACGACGGGCCGGGCATCTCCCAGCCGTTCGATTTCCTTTTCCTGCAGTACTCGCAACAGTTTGGCCTGCATATTCAAAGACATTTCGCCAATCTCATCGAGAAACAGGCTTCCTCCATTGGCCTGCTCGAATTTGCCAGGCTTGCCCCCCTTGCGGGCACCGGTAAAAGCACCTTCCCGGTAGCCGAAAAGTTCCGATTCAAGGAGGTTTTCCGGCAGGGCGGCACAGTTCACCCGTACAAATGGCCGCGCACAGCGGGGACTGGCGTTGTGCAGGGCATGGGCGAACAATTCCTTGCCCGTGCCGCTCTCCCCGCGGATTAATACTGTTGAATCATTCCGGGCCACTTTTTGCACCAGCTTCTTCAGTTCAAGCATGCGGGGACTGTTGCCGGTAATCTGCTCCAGGGTATAACGGGCTCCTTGCTGGCGCATCAGCTCGCCTTTGTAATGTTCCACTTCCGACTGCAGCCGGTCCACCCGCCGCATCAGCAGGCGCAGTTCCTCCACGTCACGGAATATCACCATGCCCACAGCGGCCCAGACCCGGCCGTCCCGGTGCAAGGGGATCCGGGAGCAGATCATATCATGCCCTTTGATCCGCTGCACTTCCCCGATTTCCGCCCGGCCCGTTTCAAGCACCACATGCATGCGGGTGTTTTCAATTACTTCCCAAACCGGCCGGCCCAACACATCTTCAGGCGCAAGCCCCAGAAAGTCGCAGTAAGCCCGGTTAAACATAACCACCCGGGCGTCCCCGTCGACCACTATAACCCCGTTATAGATGCCCTCCAACGCTGCCTCAAGCAAGGCAATTTTGTTCCGGGCAGCGGCTGTTTCCTGCCTGGCTCTTTTTAAACGGGTAATATCCCGGAGCTCGCCCACGGCGCCGGCCACGGATCCACACTGAATGACCGGGACACAATTGAAAACATATTCATGATGTGCATTTGTAATTGACGAATCTGATATTCTCCGGCCGGTCCGCAGCACTTCGGTCAAAGCGGCAACCAACTCCCGGTGAGCAATCACTTCCTGAAGCGGACGGCCGGTTGCCCGGGCGGCAACAAGGCCTAAAATTCTTTCCATGGCCGGATTCAGTGAAACCACGACCCCTTGCCGGTCAATTTCAATCAGGCCATGAGGGCAGGACTTCCACACGACATTTAACATTTCACCTTCTTCGGGCCGGCGCAACCCCGATCACCTCCCGCCCGGAACTAATCGAAATCTTCTGGCAATTAATTTCGCCATCCAGCTTAATTTTCCTGTCATCCGTCCATACTTTACAAACCGGAGTATATGATGAATAACATTTTGCGCCGGTTCAAACCGGGTTCCGGGTATGATTGTTTCGCCGTTGAGCGGAAATAAAAAATACGTGCCAGTGATGCGGAAACGGCACGTATTTTTATTAAAAGTTATTTTGTTTCTTGCTAAAACGAATCCCGCCACCCCATATTTTTCACATCAAAGCACCAGCCCGCCGTCCACGCTCAGCACCACCCCGTTGATATAGGCCGCCTCGTCCGAGGCCAGGAAGAGATAGGCGTTGGCCACGTCCCGCGGCTGGCCGAGCCGGCCCAGAGGCGTCTTCTCCTTCATCATGTCCAGCACCTTTTCCGGCACTTTGGCCGTCATATCAGTGACGATGAAGCCAGGCGCCACGGCGTTGACGGTGATTCCCTTGCGTCCCAGCTCTTTTGCCCAGGAGCGGGTCATGCCGATCACCCCCGCCTTGGTGGCCGCATAGTTGGTCTGGCCGACGTTGCCGTACAGACCGGCCACCGAGGCGGCGTTTATTATCCGTCCGCCGCCCTGACTGATCATCACCGGGACCACCGCCCGGGTGCAGTTGAATACGCCGGTCAGATTGACGGCAATCACCTGCTCCCATTGCTCCGGGGTCATTTTCGTCAGCAGGGCGTCCCGGGTGATACCCGCGTTGTTCACCAAGATGTCGATGCGGCCGGATTTTTCCACCGTGCCGTCCACCATGGCCCGCACCTGGACCGGATCGGCCACGTTTACCGGAAAGAACAGGGCTTCCCCGCCCAGGGCACGGATTTCTTGCACCGCGGCTTCCCCGGCCGCCGCGTCGAAATCCCCCAGCACCACTTTGGCTCCTTCCCGTATGAATACCAGGGCCGTTTCTTTGCCAATCCCCCGGGCGCCGCCGGTGATGATGGCCACTTTGTCTTTTAACCGCATGTTCAAACCACCCCCAGGTTTTTTATGGCTCCGTATTTATTCTTTACTAAATAATTTACCACATAATTACCTCGCTAATATTCCCCGGGTCCGTACACGGCCACTCCAGTCCCTGTTTAAGCTGTTTTGAAGGGTGGACGAGCCGCAGCTTTTAACTGAAAACGAACATGCTGTGCAGCAATACCAGCAGGAATACAGTCAGGGTTTTAATCACCGTGACGGCAAAGATGTCTTTATAAGCGTCCTTGTGCGTCAGACCACAGATGGCCAGCAGGGTGATCACCGCACCGTTGTGGGGCAGGGTATCCATACCGCCGGAAGCCATGGAGGCAATCCGGTGCAGGACATCGGGGCTGATGTGCAGGCGCTGCGCCCACTCCAGATACTGTTTGCCGGCGATTTCCAGGGCAATGCTCATGCCGCCGGAAGCCGAACCGGTCACCCCGGCGAGCACGTTTACCGTCAATGCTTCGGACAGCAGGGGACTGCCCTTGATACCCAGCATGGCTGCGGAAATGGCCTTGAACCCGGACAGGGAGGCGATTACACTGCCGAATCCCACCTCGGAGGATGTGTTCAGTATAGCCAGCAAGGAACCAATGGTCCCGGCGTTCAGGCTCTTGGCCACCTGGCCCTTGATGCGCCCGTAATTGATGCCGATGGCCAGCAGGACGCCCAGGACCAGGGCCAGGATCAGGCTCCAGGTGCTCTGCACGCTGGCCAGGGTAACCCCGTATGGTTTGAGGAAACCGCCATCCCAGCCGCTGATCCAGCGGGTGAAGAAAAGATTGCCCGCCAGTACGGCCAGCAGGGGCAGGGCGGAAAGCAGCGGATGGGGAAGATTGTCCCCGTTGACCGGCTCCGGTTCGTTCAGTGTGTGCTGCCCATAGCCCTCCCCGCCGGCCCGGGCCTTTTTACGCCGGTATTCCATCCAGAGCAAACCAAGGGCCAGGATGATCACCGACCCGATAACTCCGGTAACTGGCGCCGCATAGAGATTGGTGCCGAAATATTTGGTCGGAATCACGTTTTGAATCTGGGGCGTACCCGGCAGGGCGTCCATGGTCACAGTGAAGGAACCGAGAGCAATCACGCCTGGAATAAGCCGCTTGGGAATGCCGGCTTCTTTGAACAGGGCCGCCGCGAAAGGGTAAACCGCAAAGGCTACTACAAAAAGGCTCACCCCGCCGTAGGTCAGCACCATGCAGGCCAGCACCACGGCCAGGATGGCCCTCTCCCTGCCGATGGCTTTAATAATCGACCGGGCAATGGAAGAAGCCGCTCCGGTGTCTTCCATCACTTTGCCGAATACAGCTCCGAGCAGGAAAATGGGGAAGAAGCTCTTGAAATAGCCGGCCGCTTTGACCAGAAACAGTTCGGTGTAGCTAGGCAGCAGGGGAGCACCAGAGAAAAAGGCCGCCAGCAGGGCAAAAACAGGGGCAAAAAGAATGACCGAAAAACCACGGTAGGCAAAAAACATGAGCAGGCCCAGGCTCAATAAAATGCCGATAACTTCCATAATTCTGACACCTCCCAAAGAAAAAATGCTTATTGCTCCGGCGCCAGAAAGCCCGAAAACATATTCCGGCCCCGGAGCAATGTGAAAACAATAACCGGCCGGGTCTGACCAGCTAAGCTATCTCCTCCCTTCTTTCCGGATTTTGTTTATTCATCCCCAACCCCATGGCAGTGGTACGGAATATGCAGCTGTCCATCAGTTTGAGGTGGGGGGAAATAACCGGCTTGAAATTCATTTGGGACAGAATATCCCGTTCCAGGTCAATACCGGGGGCGATCTCAACCAGCTCCAGGCCCCGGGGACCAAGACGGAAAACCGCCCGCTCGGTGATATACAGCACCGGCCTGTTTTTGGACAGGGCGTAATCGCCGCTGAAAGTTATCTGTTCAACCCGGGACATGAATTTGTTGCTGCGTCCTTCCCGGATGATTTTTATCCGTCCCCCTTCCACCGCCGCCACCAACCCGCCGGCGGTGAAAGTGCCGCAAAAGATTACTTTCCTGGCGTTCTGGCTGATGTTGATAAAACCACCGCAGCCCACCAACCGGGAGCCGAATTTGCTCACATTGACATTGCCCCGGGCGTCGGCCTGAGCCATGCCCAAAAAGGCCAGATCGATGCCTCCGCCGTCGTAAAAATCGAACTGGCTGGGTTGATCCACGATGGCCTCGGGATTGGTGGCCGAACCAAAGCTTTTGCCGCCGGCGGGAATGCCGCCGATCGGACCCGCCTCCACCGTCAGGGTCATGTAGGACGCGATTCCCTCCTCCGCAGCCACTGCGGCTACCGCTTCGGGAATACCGATGCCCAGATTGACCACCGTATCCGGCAACAGTTCCATGGCCGCCCGGCGGCCGATCACCTTGCGCCCGTCCAGGGGCAGCGGCTGCACCGACCCGGCGGGCGCCTTGATCTCGCCGGTATACGCTGGATTATACTGCTCGCTGTAGGTCTGCCAGTGCTGCTCCGGCGGCGCCACCGCCACCGCATCCACCAGAATGCCGGGAATCTTGACCAGCTTGGGATCAAGCGTCCCCGCCGCAGCCACCCGCTCCACCTGAACGATCACTTTCCCACCGCAATTTTTTACGGCCTGGGCTATGGCCAGGGCTTCCAGGGGCATCGATTCTTTTTCCATGGTTACATTGCCCCGCTCATCGGCGGTGGTGCCCCGAATAAAGGCCGCCGTCACGGGAAAAGCGCGGTAGAACAACTTTTCCGCTCCAAAGAGGTCAACTACTTCCACCAGGTCTTCCCTGGTTACCGCATTAACCCGGCCTCCTTCCAGGCGCGGGTCCACAAAGGTACCCAGGCCCACATGGGTGACGGTTCCCGGCTTGCCGGCTGCAATATCCCGGAAGAGATGGCAGATCACCCCCTGGGGCAGGTTGTAGCCTTCAATTTTGTTCTGCACCGCCAGCGCCCCCAGTTTCGGGGCCAGTCCCCAGTGTCCGCCGATTACCCGTTTGATCAGCCCCTCATGAGCCAGGTGGTTCATCCCCCGGTCCCGGCCGTCGCCCTGGCCGGCAGCGTAAACAAGAGTCAGGCCGCGCGGGGCGCCGGTGGCCAGGAACCGTCCCTCCAGCGCCGTGGTCAACGCTTCGGCATGGGCGCAGCTGACGAAACCGTTTATCGCCAGAGTATCACCGTCTTCGATTAGCGCCACGGCTTCCTCCGGAGCAAGGAACTGCACAGTCATGGTTATCCTCCTCAACTTGCGGCGTGGGTTAAAAGGTTACGTTAATTATAGCAAGGCACGTACCAACGCTTTTTCGAGCTTTTTCGCCCCTATTTTCCGGAATTCCGGAATGATAAGGCCGGTTTAACGATCCCGAAAATCAGAATTTAAGATAAATTTGATACTTTCCGGAAATCCGGAAATATTTCCGGATTTCCGGAATAAAAGTAATCCTTACATTAGAACCCAATACGGAGTCAATACCGGCAGGTGAATTAACAAAAAAACTCCTCATATGAGGAGTTAAAGGCAAAATATTCTGCAAAAGGAGCGGTGCATTGTTTACAGGGTCAGCCTCGCCCGGTAGCTATTATCTTGCCGTAAATGCAAAAGGGTTTCCATTGCCCCCGGGCAACAGCAGGTAAGCAGGGTTTACCGCCAGACTACGCACTGCGGACATATGGTCCCTGACCGGCTACTTTTTCGGTATCCCATATCGCGCCAGCTTTTCATAAAAAGTGGACTTGCCAACCTGCAGCAATCTGGCCGCGGCCAGGCAGTCACCTGCCGTGGCCTCCAGCGCCCGCACGATCATGATCCGCTCCAGGTTCTCCACAGATTCCTTGAGCGGCCGCACCCCTTCCGCCACCGGCTCCATTTCTTCCCGGCGCAGGTAAAAAGGCAGGTGGTTGATGGTGATTATTTCTTCATCAACTATGTTCAACACCCGTTCCAGAACGTTTTCCAGTTCGCGGATGTTTCCCGGCCAATGGTGGTCGAGCAGGCATTCCAGGGCTGCCGGGGCAAGTGATTTGCGCGGACAGCCCAGCCGGTGGGCCAGCTTTTTCAGCAGGGAATCCACCAGGGCGGGTATGTCCTCCCGCCTGTCCCGTAGCGGAGGAACGTCCAGCACCACTACATTCAACCGGTAAAACAAATCCTCCCGGAACAAGTTTAGTTGTACCATTTCCTCCAGGTTGCGGTTGGTGGCGGCCACCACACGTACATCCACCTTGAGCGGCCGGTTCTCCCCCAGCCTTTCGATCTCTTTTTCCTGCAATACCCGCAAAAGTTTAACCTGCATGTTTACCGGCATATCGCCGATTTCATCCAGAAATATGGTGCCCCCGTCGGCCAGTTCAAATTTACCGATCTTTCCACCCTTGCGCGCGCCGGTAAAAGCACCCTCCGCATAACCAAAGAGCTCCGACTCGAGCAGGTTTTCCGGCAGGGCCGCGCAGTTTACCTTGACAAAAGGGCGGTGCGCGCGCGGGCTGGCGTTGTGCAGGGCATGGGCAAAGAGTTCCTTGCCGGTGCCGCTTTCCCCCCGGATCAACACCGTGGAGTCGCTGCGGGCCACCCTGGGTACCAGCGCTTTCAGTTCGCGCATGCGGGGGCTAGCGCCGGTGATATTGTCCAGGCAATAACGGGTTCCCTGGTGGCGTTGCAGTTCGCCCTTATAATACTCCAGCTCCGTTTGCAGGCGGTCCACCCGTTTGACCAGCGTGCGCAGGTCGGAAACATCACGGAACATCACCTTGCCCACGGCGGCCCAGACCCGGCCGTCCCGCTTCAAGGGAATACGCGAGCAGACCATATCGTGGCCGTTGATGCGCTGCACTTCGCCCACTTCCGGACGGCCCGTCTGCAGCACCACATGCATACGGGTGTTTTCAATCACATCCTGCACCCTGCGGCCCAATACGTCTTCCTGTTTAACCCCCAGGAACTCGCAGTAGGCCCGGTTGAACATGGTAATGCGCGCCTCGTCATCCACCACCACAATGCCATCGTAAGCACTGTCCAGGACGGTCTCCAGCAGTTCCTTGAGATTGCGCGTGGACTCCAACTCCTCAAGCATGTGCTGCAATTCGGTTTCGTCCTGCAGCACGGCCACCGCCCCGGCCACCCGGCCGTCCAGGATGATCGGCGTGCGGTTGGACACATAACTGCGCCCGCCGATGACAGTGCGGCAGCCGATTTGGGGCTGCCCCGTCTGCAAAACTTCCATCAGCCCGGTGCCGGGCACCAGTTCTTGAATGTGGCGGCCGGTCAATTGCTCCGCCGGCTGGCCGAGGATGCGTTCCATGGCCCGGTTGACCGTGGTTACCAGGCCCTCCCCGTCCACCTCGATAATACCGTTATAGGTCGCATCCAGCACCGCCCGCAGCCGGTTTAAGATATCCGTACCGGCAACCGTCATTTAAATTACACCCCGCTTAAATGGGATCATAAAATGCCATTAACAGTTAAATAAATCAATCATCCAGCTTAATTATAGCACAGGGCATCCCCCTTGCACAGGCCGCCGGTACAGGCTGCTGTTACCTTCTTCCGGACACGCTTGCTCCGGGTCCGGCCCCCCCCTCCCGGTTCAGCCGCCGGTTCCCGGGGCGGGGAAAAAGGGCGGGTTTCTATCAAATATCAAAAACCACACCGGTTTGCCTTCCCGGTGTGGTCCATTGATTCATGCTGCGCTTTTTACTTCACCACGATATTGACCAGCTTCCCCGGTACGGGAATGATCTTGACAATCTGCTTCCCGGCCACCAATTGCTGCACCCGGGGTTGGGCCAGCACCTGCGCCTGCATTTCGGCCGCGCCGGTGCCGGCGGGCAACAGCACGCGCTCGCGCACCCGGCCGTTGATCTGCACCACAACGGTGATTTCATCTTCCGCCACGGCCCGTGGATCATAAGATGGCCAGGGCTGCCTGTGAATACTGTCCGAGTGGCCGGTGCCGGCCCACAGTTCCTCAGTGATGTGGGGCGCAAAGGGGGCGAGCAGAATCAACAAATGCTCCACCGCTTCTCGCATCACCGCCGGATCGCGATCCGTTTCCGGCAGTTCCCGGTACTGGTAGAGCCCGTTGACCAGTTCCATGATCGCGCTGACGGCCGTGTTGAAATTGAAGCGCTGGCCGATGTCTTCGCTCACTTTCTTAATCGTCTGGTGGGTCAGGCGGCGCATTTCCCGGTTGATGCCCACCAGTTTACCGGACGGCACGGCCGGTGCGTGCAGCAACTCCCCGCCCAGCGGGGCCACCAGCCGCCACACCCGGTGCAGGAAACGGTAGCATCCCTCCACGCCCTGGTCGCTCCACTCCAGATCCCGTTCGGGCGGAGCGGCAAAAAGGATGAACAACCGAGCGGTATCGGCACCGTATTTGGCCACGATGTCCTCCGGGCTGACCACGTTGCCCCTGGATTTGGACATCTTGCTTCCTTCCTTGAGCACCATGCCCTGGGTGAGCAGGTTGGTGAAGGGTTCTACATTACTCACCAGGTCCAGGTCGTAGAGCACCTTGGTGAAGAAACGTGAATAAAGCAGGTGCAAAATGGCGTGCTCCACCCCGCCGATGTACTGATCCACCGGCAGCCAGCGGTCCACCCTGGCCCGGTCCCAGGCCGCCGCTTCGTCCCGCGGGCTGGTATAGCGGTAATAATACCAGGATGAGCACATGAAAGTATCCATGGTATCGGTTTCCCGCCGGGCCGGACCGCCGCAGGAGGGACAGGTGGTATGCACAAATTCCGGGCACTCGGCCAGGGGCGACTGGCCGGTGGGCTTAAAGGCCACGTTGCGCGGCAGCAGCACCGGCAGGTTCTCTTCCGGTACGGGCAATGTGCCGCAATGATCACAGTAGATAATGGGAATGGGCGCACCCCAGTAACGCTGCCGGGAAATCAGCCAGTCCCGCAACCGGTAGTTCACCTGACCCTTGCCCAGACCCTTTTCCTCCAGATGGGCGATCACCGCCCGGATGCCTTCTTCTTTGGGCAAACCGTTGAAGCGGCCGGAGTTGACCATTACCCCCTCCCCGGCGTACGCTTCGGTCATGGTTTCCGGATCCAGTTCCCGCCCCGGCGGCTGGATCACCACCCGCACAGGCAGATGATATTTGCGGGCGAACTCAAAGTCCCGCTGGTCGTGCGCCGGTACGCCCATCACGCAGCCGGTACCGTATTCCAGCAGCACGTAGTTGGCCACCAGAATGGGCACCTTCTCCCCGGTCAGGGGGTTGATGCAGCAGGCGCCGGTAAACAGCCCTTCCTTTTCCACATTGGTGGCCGTGCGTGCCAGTTCACTCAGGTTGCGCACCCGGTGCACGAAGGCGCGTACTTCTTCCGCCTGCTCCCGCCCGGCGATCAGTTTTTCCACCAGCGGATGCTCCGGTGCGATAACCATGTAAGTAACCCCGAAAACGGTATCCGGACGGGTGGTGAAAACAACGAACTCTTCATCCAATCCGTCCACCGGAAAATGGATCTCGGCTCCCTCACTGCGGCCGATCCAGTGTTCCTGCATGATCTTGACCTTGTCCGGCCAGCCGGCCAGCAGGTTGATATCTTTTAACAAACGTTCGGCATAACCGGTTATTTTGAAAAACCACTGCTCCAGTTCCCGCTTTTCCACTTCTGTCTTGCAGCGTTCGCAGACGCCCTCCTTGACCTGCTCGTTGGCCAGCACGGTGGCGCAGGAGGGACACCAGTTGACGGCCGACTTTTTCTTGTAGGCCAGACCTTTATGATAGAGCTGCAGGAAAAGCCACTGCGTCCATTTATAGTAGCCCGGATGACAGGTGGCCACCTCGCGGCGCCAGTCATAACTGATGCCTAATTGTTTCAGCTGCTCGCGCATGGCGGCGATGTTGTTCATGGTCCAGTCCGCCGGATGGATGTCACCGTGTTTGATGGCGGCGTTTTCCGCCGGCAGCCCGAAGGCGTCCCAGCCCATCGGGTGCAGGACGTTGTATCCCTGCATGGTTTTGAACCGGGCCACCACGTCGCCGATGGAATAGTTGCGCACGTGGCCCATGTGCAGCTTCCCCGACGGGTAGGGAAACATCTCCAGGCAGTAGTAGTTGGGCCGGTCACTGAAATCAGGCACCTCGTACAGTTTTTCCTTTGCCCAGCGGTCCTGCCACTTTGTTTCAATTGCTTTGAAGTCGTAACGGTCTTGCACGCATAATTCCTCCTGTCTTCAAAAACCCACAGGCATTTTATCACAATTTGCAGCATATAGACAAGAATTGCACAAAAATTGACGACCCGTCCGTCATTCATTTGCCCCGGCCCGGCAAAACACCGGGACTGATTCGGGGTGAAACAGACCGGATGTATAACGTGCACAGTTTCCGCCCCTCAACAATCACCGTTTGCGCGACCGGCCGGAGGGCAACGTACGGCGTGCGGTTCAACAGAAAAAATCGGGGTAGCGGATGGTATTTACCCATCCACCACCCCGGGGGCAACAGGCAACTTTAGATTGAGATTCCAAACCTCCGGGATGACAAACCGGTGCCGTCAAAGTTCATGTCCCACCGGTTTGCCGCTAAGCTGTTTCCACCCGGGCCGCCTCCTGCAGGCCCAGAGTACAGATGGCCTGCTCCCGGAGCTTGAACTTTTGCACCTTCCCGTTGGCGGTGGTCGGGTAACCCGGTACAAACTGGATATACTGCGGTATTTTATAACGGGCGATATTGCCCCGGCAATATTCCCTGATTTCCTCCCCTGTGGCCTGACAGTCTTCTTTGAGCTGGATGAAGGCCATCACTTCCTCGCCGTATTTGACGCTGGGCACACCCACCACCTGCACATCCTTCACCTTGGGATGGGTGTAAAGAAATTCTTCTATTTCACGGGGGTAGATATTTTCCCCGCCCCGGATGATCATATCCTTCAAGCGTCCGGTAATGCGGCAGTAGCCGTTTTCGTCCATCGTGCCCAAGTCGCCGGTATGCAGCCACTCTTCGGCGTCGATGGCCGCCGCCGTGGCTCCGGGCATCTTGTAATAACCTTTCATAATATTATAGCCGCGGGCACATATCTCCCCCTGGAACCCCCGGGGCACTTCCTCGCCGGTGGCCGGATCCACGACCCTGACCTGGACGCCGGGCAGCGGCTGTCCCACGGTATTTACCCGCACCTCGAGCGGGTCATGTGTTCTGGTCATGGTGATCCCCGGCGAGGCTTCGGTCTGGCCGTAGGTAATCACAATTTCCTCCATACCCAACCGGTCAATGACCGCTTTCATCACTTCAACCGGGCAGGGGGAACCGGCCATAATCCCTGTACGCAGGGAGGATACGTCAAAGTGCTGTTGCTCCAGCACCGCCAGTTCGGTGATGAACATGGTCGGCACGCCGTGCAGCGCCGTGCAGCGCTCCTTTTCCACCGTTTCCAGCACACGCACCGGGTTGAAGGTTTCCACCGGCACCATGGCCGCCCCGGAGACCACGCAGGTCATGGTGGAAAGCACGCAACCGAAGCAGTGGAACAGCGGCACCGGAATGCACAACCGGTCCCGGGCGCTGAAATTGAGGCATTCGGCAATACTGCCGGCGTTACCCACCAGATTGGTGTGAGTAAGCATCACCCCCTTGGGAAAGCCGGTAGTGCCGGAAGTGTACTGCATGTTGGCCACGTCTCCGGGATCCAGTGAATCCTGCCGCGCCTGCAACTCCCGCCCGGAAATGGACCCGCCCAGGGCAAGCATTTGTTCCCAGGTGTACATGCCAGGGTATTCCCGGTCGCCGATCAGGACCACGTTGCGCAGCATGGGCAGTTTCTTGCTGTTCAAACGGCCGGGCAGTGAATGGCGCAGCTCGGGACAGAGTCCGTAAATCATCTCTATGTAATTGGAATCCCTGGTGCCGCCGAGCATCAACAGTGTGGTGGCGTCGGACTGGCGCAACAGGTATTCCAGTTCAAACAGTTTGTAGCCGGTGTTAACCGTCACCAGCACCGCACCCGCCTTCGGGGCGGCAAACTGGGTAAGCACCCACTCGGGCACATTGGTGGCCCAAATGGCCACGTGCTCGCCGCGTTTAATCCCCAGGGCCATCAAACCGCGGGCGACGCGGTTGCAAGCGTCACGGAACTGCCGGTAAGTATAACGCACATTCCGGTCCGCATAAACCAGGGCATCGTGTTCCGGATAACGGGCGGCTGTTTGATCCAGCAAATCCCCGATAGTAATGCGAAAGTTCATAAAAAACGTACGCCTCCCTGCCCTTTATTATTTTAATAAGTTAGAACCTTAAAGCAAAGGGGGTATACAACTTCCTTGTTGCTGAACCACCCCTGGGCAACGCTCCCGGCTACCCGTATAAAAACTGAAAACCTCTCATCCCCAAAGGGACGAGAGGTTGTCTCGCGGTACCACCCTCATTGGTAATGGTGGAGCTGGCGGGAATCGAACCCGCGGCCTCTTCCATGCCAAGGAAGCGCGCTCCCTCTGCGCCACAGCCCCATGAACATCACCCACTCGACGGTGTTAACGGTCACCCTCCGGTCCGGAGTACTTTCCTTCCTCCGGACAGCTCCGGGGCGAGATTCGGCAACCGGTCCACCACCTTGCACCCACCGGTGGCTCTCTGCAGAAACCGCGGCCGCTTACTGCTCCCCGTCATTGCCTTTGCGCTATTGACATAGCCTATTATAGAATATGCACCGGCCATTGTCAACGGTATTCTATATATTTTTAACCGGCCGCCGCAAAACGGGCGGCCGGCGCCGGACAAATTAAAGATTTACCGGCATGCCCACCACCGGGGCATCGCCCCACAGGCGTTCCAGGTTATAAAATTGCCGTTCCGGCTCCTGGAAGACATGAACGACCACATCACCATAATCCAGCAGCACCCAGCGGCCTTCCCGCATTCCTTCCCGGCGGGGTTGCAAAGCCGTTTCCTTTTCGACCGCCTCCATAATCTCCCTGGCTACAGCCTGCACATGCACAGAAGAACGTCCGCTGCAGATCACGAAATAGTCGGCGATTATAGAAAGCTTACGAATATCCAGTACAGTGATGTCCGTGGCTTTTTTGCCCTCCGCCGCATTGACGGCAACCTTGACCAACGCCCGTGGTTCAAATATCAAACAGCATGCCTCCCCGAAGGTTTTTTCAGTTACCGCCCGTCCGGACGGCCGCCCGGAATCAAGACGATAACATTTATTATTATATTTATATTCGCTCCCGCAGTCAAAGTTCCTGCCGGAAAATACAACAGTGCGGATTATTGCTTGGAAGGCGATATATAGAAAAAACCTCCCGGTCCCGCAGGATCTGGAGGTCGCCTTGATTTTCAGGCCCGTTCTTCCCTGGCTTTTGCTTCATTGACGGTAATTACACGCCCGTCCAGCTCAGTACCGTTCATGGCGGCAATCATGTTCTCAACATCGTCGTCCGCCACCTCTACAAATCCAAACCCGCGGGAGCGTCCGGTTTCCCGGTCGGTTATTACGCGGGCACTGATCACTTCTCCGTGCCGGCCGAATACTTCCTGCAATTCCTCCGCCCTGGTAGCCCACGGCAGGTTACCCACATACAGGGTCCTCACCACACACATCACCTCTTTCCTCACTGCATTTTTCTGCCTGTGTAAATTATTATTGGCCAAAAGAACTGCCCTTAATGCAAAACCGGGCGGCAAAAATTTTTCCATTTTTATTTTTTAATTGATACGCCCGCGGCAGCCCGTTTGCATTATTATCCGTCAGGACGGCCAATAAAGCAAGTAAATATTTTACAGCAGGAGGCCTTTTGTGGTCTGTAGAATTAAAAATGGCCACCGGTTTCTTATTTTTAATTTTAATTTTTAGAAGGATATATTGTTTATAAACGTTTTCAACGATACCGGAAGCCATTTTTCGAGCGTAGATTTACGGTATGCCCTGCTTCTCCGACCGGCATATTTTTTGCATAAATATCTCCGAGTAAACAGAATTTTTAAAATCGTATTTTTATGAAGGGGGGATTCCACCGCAAAAACAATTTTACAAACAGCAGGCTGCGGCCCGATCCCCCTGCACATAATTTTCCATAAGGAAAGGAGAGTAATATGGCAACGCAACAAAAACTTCTGACGCGCAATCCGCGGGCGGACATGCTGGTGGATTTGTTGGAACTGTTCAGCGGCCTGTTTCTGGTCGGTTTTTTATGGACACACATGTTCTTTGTCGGTGTAATTTATTTCGGGGCCAATATTTTCGACCGCTTTTCCATCTTTCTGGATAAATATTATCTTTCTTACATCGGCATTGCGGCCGTAATCCTTGTCTTCCTGACCCACCTGGTGGTGGCCGGCCGCCGCATACCCAACCGGTACCGGGAGCAAAAAATTGTTTGGCGGCACGCCAGAATGATCGGGCACACGGACACCTGGATCTGGGTGTTTCAAACCATCACCGGCATGGCCATTTTAATTCTGGGCAGCATCCACGTCTGGGCCGTAACCAGCGGCTGGCCGATCCGGGCGATGATCAGCGCCGGCCGGATGACCCACTTCCTGTGGTTTTACGCCCTGCTTTTAATCATTTCGGAATATCACGCCGGCTTCGGCCTTTACCGCCAGTTCGTCAAATGGGGCTGGTTCAACCGTCATTCCGTGGGGGCGGTACTGAAAACAATCAGCGTGATTATTGTGCTGATTGGTGTAGGTATTATGTGGGTACTGCTCCGGTTGGGAGGTGCACGATGAGCACTTATCAAACTCATGTCACAGATGTTTTGATCGCCGGCGCGGGCCTGGCCGGGGAGCGGGTGGCCATTGAAGCCGCTTCCAGCGGCTTGAACGTAATCCTCCTGAGTCTGGTGCCTCCCCGCCGTTCGCACAGCACCGCCGCCCAGGGCGGCATGCAGGCTGCGCTGGGAAACAGTGCGATGGGGCGGGGCGACAGCCCGGATGTGCACTTCCAGGATACGGTGAAAGGCTCCGACTGGGGTTGTGAACAGGATGTGGCCCGTCTTTTCGTCAATACCGCCCCCGTCGCCATGAAGCAGATGGCCTTCTGGGGCGTACCCTGGAACCGGGTGCAGGCCGGCAAGCGGACACTGCCGGACGGCCGGGAGTTGGAGGAATTAAAAGAAAACGAAGGGCTGATCACCGCCCGGGATTTCGGCGGCACCGCCAAGTGGCGCACCTGCTACACTTCCGACGGCACCGGCCACTCCGTCCAGTACACCCTGGACAGCATTGTGATCAAACTGAATATCACCGTGCACGACCGCATGGAAGCCATCTCCATCATTCATAACGGGGAAAGCTGCTTCGGTGTGGTGGCCCGCTGCCTGCGCACGGGTGACCTGCACGTCTACCTGGCCCGTTCCACGGTCATTGCCACCGGCGGCTACGGACGCCTGTACAGCGCCTCCACCAACGCGGTGATCAACGAGGGCAGCGGCATGTTCCTGGCTCTTGATACCGGGGTCGTCCCCCTGGGCAACATGGAAGCGGTGCAGTTCCACCCCACGGGCATGGTGCCGGTGTGGATTCTGATCACGGAGGGCGCCCGGGGCGACGGCGGCTACCTGCTGGATAAAAACCTGTACCGTTTCATGCCCGACTATGAACCGAAGAAAAAAGAACTGGCCTCCCGGGACGTGGTCGCCCGGCGCATGATCCAGCACATCCGCAAGGGCTTCGGCGTGGACAGCCCCTATGGGCCGCACCTCTGGCTGGACATCCGCCACCTGGGGGCCAAACACATCAACACCAACCTGCGCGAAATCGCCAACATCTGCCGCAACTTCAACGGCATCGATCCGGTGAAGGACCTGATCCCGGTCCGTCCCACCCAGCACTACAGCATGGGCGGCGTGAGAACCAACAAGGACGGCTACGCCTACGGGCTGAAAGGGCTATTTGCCGTGGGTGAGGCGTCCTGCTGGGATCTGCACGGGTTCAACCGGCTGGGCGGCAACTCACTGGCCGAGACCATCACCATGGGCATGATTGTCGGGGATAAAGTGACTGAATACACCCGGGGCGCCGCTCTGGAATATTCCGAAAAACTGGTCAAGGACTGCGTGGCCAAACAGGCGGAACGGATCGAAGACCTGGTCTCCGGCCGCCGGGGCAAGGAAAACGTCTACCAGCTCCGGGATGAGATGCAGAACGCATTGATGGAAAACGTGGGCATCTTCCGCACCGGCGAAGGGCTGCAAAAGGCCGTGGACAAATTGCAGGAACTGCACCGGCGGGCGCAAAAGCTGGGGCTGCAGTCCAACGGCAAAGGGGCCAACCCGGAACTGGCTTCCGCCCTGCGCCTGCCTGGCATGATCCGCCTGGCCCTGTGCATTTCCTACGGCGCCCTGCAGCGCCAGGAAAGCCGGGGCAGCCACGCCCGGGAAGACTTTCCCAAACGGGATGATGTGAACTGGCTCAAGCGCACTCTGGCCTACTGGCCGGAAGGAGCGGAGCTGCCGGTGTTGAAGTACGAACCGGTAACCATTACCGAGTTGCCTCCGGGAGACCGCGGGTACGGGGAATCCAGCGGCGCCAACGCGCCCAAACAGCCGGAAAAACCAGCGCCGCAGGGCAAAAAAGGAGGTAAATGATGGCCAACCGTCAATTAACGTTCAGCATATTCCGTTATAATCCGCATACGCCGGAAATCAAGCCCCGCATGCAGGAATACCGGCTGGAGGAACTGCCGGGCATGACCATGTTCGTGGCTTTGAACAAAATCCGGGAGGAGCAGGACCCCACCCTGATGTTCGACTTTGTCTGCCGGGCGGCCATTTGCGGCTCCTGCGCCATGTTGATCAACGGCAAGCCGCGCCTGGCCTGCAAGACGCTGGCCAAGGACCTGCCGGCGCGCATCACCATGTTCCCCCTGCCCGTATTCAAGTTGATCGGCGACCTGTCGGTGGACACGGGCACCTGGTTCCGGCACATGTCTTTAAAGACCGAGGCCTGGGTGCACAGCAACAAGCAATTCGACCCGGCCAAACCGGAGGATCGCATGGACAACGAAACGGCTTTGAAGATTTACGAGGCCGAGCGTTGTATTGAATGCGGCTGCTGCATCGCCGGCTGCGCCACGGCCAACATCCGGGAAGACTTCCTGGGGGCGGCCGGCATCAACCGCATTGCCCGGTTCATGGTCGACCCGCGGGACGAGCGCACCGGGGAGCAATACTTCGAGATCATGGGCACCGAAGAAGGAGCCTTCGGCTGTGTCGGTCTGATGGCCTGTGACGACAACTGTCCGATGCAGCTGCCCCTGCAGATGCAGCTGGCCTTCGTCCGGCGCAAAATGGCCGCCGTGGGCTGGAAATACAAGCCCCAGGCGGTTTGAAGACCCCCCCGGGATGAAAACAAGGCAGTCCGGAAAACGGGCTGCCTTGATTTTTGCAGTTGTTGAGGGAAATATGCGGCCGGGAAAACGGGGCGGCTTTTAAACCGGCACAGGCCAACAACCGTGCTTCATTCCCGGCGGTTAAAAATACTGCGGAAAACAGACCGGTCCGGCGCTTTTTGTCCGGCCGGCGGCACCATATACTTTCAGCGGTACAACCCCCGGTTCAGTATGTATGATTCCACCGGTTCGGGCAGAAGGTATTTGATCGGACGGCCTTCCCCGACCCGCCGGCGGATATCGGTGGATGAAATGGCCAGTGCCGGCACCTCCATGGAAGTAATCTGCCGGATCTGATCCGCGGCAATGCCGGCCAGTCTTCTTTTCAGGTTGCCGAGCGGGTAGCCCGGACGGGTGGCGGCAATGAAATGACACATGGAAAGCAGTTCGTCCACCTGCTTCCAGCCCAGAATCTCCAGCACCGCATCGGCGCCGGTGATGAAAAAAAGCTCTGTTCCCGGATAAAGCCGGCGCATCTCCCCGACTGTGTCAATGGTATAGGAATACCCCGGCCGGTCCACCTCCAGGGTTGATGTATCGAAATAAGCATTGCTGGCCACGGCCAGTTCGGTCATGATCCAGCGGTGGTGGGCGCCGGTGATTTGCCGCCCGCTCTTGTGCGGCGGATGGCCGGCCGGAATAAAGATCACCTTGTCCAGTTGAAAGCGGTGCCGGGCACCTTCGGCGGCCACCAGGTGACCGTAATGAATCGGGTCGAAGGTTCCCCCCATCATTCCGATTCTATGCAATTGATTCGCCCCAAACCATGCAAAAGTTTAAAAATGATAGTATAATTGTAATAGGCGGAAAAATAAAATGCAACCGTTTTTTACCGCGGCAAAGGAAACAGCGGCCGCTTAAAACCGGCCGCCGGTCATGATTACCGGCTGTTATCATAATCATAAAAACTTGCGATTTTCCATCCGGCCCTCCTGTATAGTAAGATAACGTAAACAACCGGTCTTGCTTCCGGGAGGTGCGAACAACAACTGACTGGAGGCAGGTCATGCTGGACTATCAACTGCTGGTTTTTGTCACTGTGGCGGAAAAGAAAAATTTTTCCCGTGCCGGAGAGGAACTGAACCTGACCCAACCGGCGATCAGTCAGCATATTCACGCCCTGGAGGAATATTACCGGGCGCGGCTGTTTGAAAGGTCGAACAAAAAAGTGGAGCTCACCCAGGCCGGCCATATATTGTACTCCTACGCCAGGCAGATTCTGGCGCTGCATCAGAAGGCGGAACGTGCGGTGACCGACCTGATCGATCTGGTCACCGGCAAAATGGTGGTCGGGGCAAGCATGACCGTCGGGGAATACGTGCTGCCGCGCCTGCTGGGGGCATATGCGAAAAAGTTTCCGGAAGTGGAGCTGGCCATGACTATCGGCAACACGGCCGTGATTTGTGAGCATACTCTGGACGGCACCATTGACACCGGATTGGTGGAAGGGCCGGTGGAGCATGCCCACCTGCAGGTACAGCCCTTCCTTGAGGACGAAATGGTGCTCGTTGTGCCGGCGGGCCACCTGCTGGCGGAAAAGACAGTTGTAGACCCGGAGGATCTGCTTAATCAGACGTTTATCCTGCGCGAGGAAGGCTCCGGCACCCGGTTGGCGGCGGAAAGCGCACTGCACCGCCTGGGCCTCACTCCGCACCGGGTCATTCAACTGGGCAGCACCCAGGCCATCAAACAGGCGGTGGAAGCCGGACTGGGCATCTCATTCATGTCCCGCTGGGCCATCCGCAAAGAAGTTGCCTTGTCGACGCTCAAACCGCTGCGCATCAAGGATGTGTCCATCACCCGGGAATTCAACATCATCCGCAACCAAACCCGCTTTCAGTCCCGGGCCTGTGACGAATTCGTCCGCTTTATCACCTCGGAAAAAATACAGGATTTCCTACGCTCCCGGACCTGAAGCCGTGACCCGGCAATAGACCAGGTAAGCGCCGGGTCCTGTCTGTAAACAGGAGTGATCGAAAATGAAGCTTGCGCGCCCGCCCAAAACCACCGCCCCGGCCACCCGGTTGCGTTTCCCCGCTCCGCGGCGGGGCGACACCTGGATGACGGTTGTTCACAACCGGCGGCCGCAGGAAAACGAACTGTCCAGACTGGAAGAAATAATTCTGCTGGCCCGTTCGGCGGGCTGCCGGCGCATCGGCCTGGCCTATTGTGCCGAACTCACCCCGGAGGCCAGACTGTTTGAGAAAATCATGCAAAACCACTTTAACGTAAAAATGGTTCCCTGTCAGCAGACCGTTTCCAGCCAGGAATCATTTGTACACAACGGCTGCAAACGGCCCCGCTGTGCCGTCCTTTGCGACCCGCTGGCCCAGTCCACCGCTCTGAACCGCTCCGCTGTGGATTTGAATATCTCCCTGGGCTTGTGCACGCGTCAGGACATTTTGTTGAAAAAATGCTCCACCGCACCGGTAACCACCCTGGCTGTACGGGATCAAGCACTGGCGCACCGGCCGCTGGAAGGCCTGTACGGCGGTTATTATTTCGATCTTTACGGCCTGCGGCCGGGTGTTTGAAGCTCCGGCGGAACAGATTTGCAGCGGGCATGCATGGAAACGGCCGGTACGCCGTTTTAGCGGCACCGGACCGGATGACACACCGGCGCTCCGGCATTCACCGGCCTTTACATCGCTGCTCTTGAAAGCGGCGTCGTACCGAGAAAGCGGCTGGCGCCACAAGGTTTTTCCATTTATGGGTTGTGCTCAAAAAATAAGGCCGTTAGCTTCTAATCTGTCCTTCACCGTATACTACATACTTATACGTGGTCAGTTCCTTCAGCCCCATCGGCCCGCGGGCATGCAGCTTCTGGGTGGAAATGCCGATTTCGGCGCCGAAACCGTATTGGTAGCCATCGGTAAAACGGGTGGACGCATTGACGTAAACGGCGGCCGCATCCACTTCCCGCAGGAAGCGCTGTGCCCGGGCATAGTCCCCGGTCACGATGGCTTCCGAATGACGGGTCCCGTAACGGTAAATGTGATCCATGGCCTCATCCAGGGAATCCACCACCCGGACGGCCAGGATCAGGTCCAGGTATTCGGTGGCCCAGTCCTCTTCCGCAGCCGGTGTCACCCAGGAAACCAATTCCCGGGTGGCGGCACAACCCCGCACCTCCACTCCGGCCTCTTTCAACTTTTCCAGCAAACCCGGCAGCAACTCCCCGGCCGCCGACCGGTGCACCAGCAGTGTTTCCATGGCGTTGCACACACCGGGACGCTGGCATTTGGCATTGATCACAATCGCCCGGGCCATTTCCAGATCCGCCCCTTCGTCCACATAAACATGGCAGTTACCCACACCGGTTTCAATCACCGGTACGGTGGCGTTCTGCACCACCATCCGGATCAGTCCGGCGCCGCCCCTGGGAATAAGCACATCCAGCAGGCCGTTCAGCTTCAACATCACGTTGACCGCTTCCCGGTCCGTGTTTTCGATCATACTGATCGCCCCTTTGGGAATGCCGGCCTTTTCGGCGGCCAGGGCAATAATGGCGGCAATGGTCCGGTTGGAATTGATCGCCTCGGAACCGCCGCGCAACACCACGGCGTTGCCGGCCTTCAGACAAAGGCCGGCCGCGTCCACCGTCACATTGGGCCGGGCTTCATAAATCATGCCCACCACCCCCAGGGGTACGCGCCGGCGACCGATTTGCAAGCCGTTGGGCCGCTGCCAGGCATGCTCCGTCTCCCCCACCGGATCGGGCAGGGCGGCCACCGCCCGCAACCCGGCGGCCATATCCTCAATGCGTTCCGGGGTCAGCAGCAAGCGGTCGATCAGTGACCGGGAAAGACCCTTGTCCCGTCCGGCACGCACATCCTCTTCATTGGCGCCCAAAATAGCGCCGGTGCTTTTGATCAGACTGTCGGCCATGGCCAAAAGCGCACGGTCTTTGACTTCCGTGGACAGTGAGGCCAGGCGGCGGGCCGCCTCCCTGGCATTTTGCGCTTTTTCCCTTACTTCCTGTTCAACCAAAAAATTTACCCCCTTCAAGCCGCCATTCCAGCGACGGTTTCACATTTGTCATCCCGGCGGCTGTCCAATATTTGTTTATGCGTCAAGCACCATATTGTTCCGGTGGACTACCTCGTCATAATCTTTATGGCCGAGCACCCGGAATATTTCACCGGTCTGCAGGCCTTTGATCCGGTCAACTTCCGCAGCCGTATAGTTGACAATGCCCCGGGCGATTTCCACGCCGTCCGGGCCGATGATACAGACCGTATTACCCATCTCAAAATCGCCTTCCACCCTGGTAATCCCCGAGGGTAACAAGCTCTTGCCCTTCTGCAGCAATGCCCGGGCGGCCCCCCCGTCCACGTGGATATTTCCGCTCACGCAAGAGCCGTAGGCAATCCAGCGCTTCTTATTTTCCAACCGGCCGGAAGGCCAGAATACAGTGCCCAGCTTTTCACCGGCCAGCACCCGGCGCACCACGTCCTTTTCCCCGGCCCGGGCCAGCACGGTGACCAAACCAAAATGCATGGCCATGCGCGCCGCCTGTAACTTGGTGGCCATGCCGCCCGTACCCAAACCGGTGCCCGCCCCGCCGGCCGCATCCTCCATGGCGGGAGTGATTTCCGTCACCTGGTCAATCAGACAGGCCTGCTCATAATGCCGGGGGTCGGCGTCATAAAGTCCGGCAATATCCGAAAGCAAAATCATCAAATCCGCATCCACCAGGCCGGCCACCAGCGCAGCCAGGTTGTCGTTGTCACCGAATTTGATTTCCTCCACCGCCACCGTGTCATTTTCGTTGATCACCGGCACCACGCCCAGACGCATCAGGGCGTACATGGTGTTGCGGGCGTTTAAAAAGCGCCGGCGGTCGGCCAGGTCCTCGCGGGTGAGCAGCACCTGGCCGGTAGTCACCCCGTATTCGGCAAAAAACTTTTCATACATGTGCATCAGCATGCCCTGCCCCACTGCGGCGGCAGCCTGCGTTTCCGGCAGGTCTGCGGGCCGCCGGGCGAAACCAAGCCGGTGCACGCCGACCCCGATGGCACCGGAAGTGACCAGCAGCACTTGCCGGCCCTGGTTATGCAGATCAGCCAGTTGGCGTACCAGGTTTTCCATCTGGGCCAGGTTGGGACGGCCGGTGGGATAAATCAGCGAACTGGAACCCACCTTCACCACCACCCGGCCGACCCGGCTGAAGTCCCTCTCCACGGACATGAAACCACCCCATCCCCGTCCGTGATGAACCTTAATTGCGCCATTATGAGCGGTCAGAGCAGACAAATTCAGAGTGAATCCACATATTCAAACTCGAAGTCCCGGATGCGCACGGTATCCCCCTCGCGGATGCCCGCCGCGCGCAGGGCGTCTTCCAGCCCGGAAAGGGAAATGATGCGCTGCAGCCGCTCCACCGCCTCATCGTTGTCCAGATCGGTCATGGCCACATGGCGCTCGATTTCCCGTCCCCGCACCACGAAAACGCCTTCCTGCCGGCTGATGGTAAAGCGCGGCTCCTCCCGGACGCTGACCAGACGCTCATGTTCCTCCCCGGCCGGTTCGGGCGGCGGAAGCTCCGCCAGTCTGCGGGCCAAGTGGAAAACCAGGGCCTCCAATCCTTCCCCGGACAGGGCGCTGACCGGAAACAGTTCATACCGGCCGTCGAGGGCGTCCCGCAGGCGGGGCAAATTATCCGCCGCCCCCGGCAAATCCATCTTGTTTGCCGCCACCACCTGCGGGCGGCGGGCCAGTTCCGGATCATAAAGGGACAACTCCCGGTTGATGATCCGGAAGTCTGCCACTGGATCCCGTCCTTCCGTACCGGCCGCATCCACCACATGCAGCAACAGCCGGGTGCGTCCGGTATGGCGCAAAAACTGGTGGCCCAGCCCGGCGCCGGCATGGGCGCCTTCGATCAGCCCGGGGATGTCGGCCATAACAAAACTCTGCCCCTGTTCCAGCCGGACCACGCCCAGGTTGGGCGTGACGGTGGTGAAGGGGTAATCCGCTATTTTGGGCCGGGCGGCGGAAAGCCGGGAGATCAAGGTGGATTTCCCGGCATTGGGGAAACCGACCAGTCCGACGTCAGCCAGCAATTTCAATTCCAGCTCGAGCTGGCGTTCCTCCCCCGGCTCGCCCTTTTCCGCCATACGGGGGGCTTTATTGAAGGCGGTGGCGAAACGGGCGTTGCCCCGGCCACCGCGGCCGCCCCGGGCCACCACCACCTGCTGCCCCTCCCGGGTCAGATCGGCAATCAGGGCGCCGTTGGAGGTGTCCCGCACAACAGTGCCGGGTGGCACCCGCACCACCAGATCGGCACCGCTTTTGCCGTGCATGTTCTTGCCCATGCCGTGCTGACCGCGACCGGCCTTGAAATGACGCTGGTAGCGGAAATCCACCAGTGTGCGCAAACCGGGATCCACCCGGAAAACCACATCCCCGCCGGCACCGCCGTCACCACCCGACGGACCACCCTCCGGCACATACTTTTCCCGGCGAAAGGCCACGCAGCCGTTGCCGCCGTCGCCGCCCTTGACGAACACCTTCGCCTGATCATAGAACATTTTCACATCACCAGTTTATTATTATGTACCGGTCTGTTCCCGTTCAGACCGGCGGGGCAGGTTGAGAAAAATTTCCGCCTCCTCCGGCGTTATGGACATCCCGGCCTCTCCGCCGAAGGCCGCCAGGCGTTCATTTATCTTCGCCAACCGTTCTTGCGCCGGCCGGCCGTCCATTCCAACCGGCGGCGTAAAGACCAGGCGGCAGCTGTAATGTTCTGTTAATTCGGACAGGTGTACCGCCAGGCGGCGGTTTGTCACCTCCGGCGGCGCCAGTAAATCAATCGCCTGCCGCATTGCCCCGTCCAGGAGCCGCCCGGTTATTTCACCAGGTACCGTACAGCCGGACAAAGTGCATTCAATTTGGTTATCCACTGTGATCTGATGTTGGGCTGCTTCATGCAGTGCCACCAGCAAAACAGCCGCCGCCTCCGGCAACTGCAGGTGCATAATCCGGCCCCACAGTTCAAACTCCCGGTTGAGTCCCTGGATATATTCCCGCGCTTGAGCAGCCCTGTTCATCTGGATCAGGCCGGAGACTACCTGTAAATGATTCAGGAAATCGTGCCTTTGCGACCGGATTACATTTAACAGCGGCCCCAGTTCCATATAAAGCCCCCTCCAGCCAGATAATACCATTCATTTCGACAGGCGGACGGGAAAATCCTTCAGACCGGTGCAAAATAGCCGGCCGGGAAAATAACGGCCAGCCTCAAAGGCTGGCCTGGATGGCACAAGTCGGTTGTTTTTCCCGCTCAATCTTTAAACTTGGGCGGCCGCCGGCATCACGTGCACCTGTTTCTTATCCCGTCCTTTATGCTGGAAGGAAACCACGCCGTCTATTTTGGCAAACAGGGTGTCATCGCTGCCGATGCCCACGTTCTGGCCGGGATGAATTCTGGTTCCCCGCTGGCGGACCAGGATGGAACCGGCCGTGACAAACTGGCCGTCCGCCCGTTTGACTCCCAGCATTTTGGGTTGTGAATCGCGGCCGTTGCGCGAACTGCCGACACCTTTTTTATGAGCCATACATCAACACCCCCTAAGCTTCGATTTTTTCTACGGTAACCTGGGTAAAGGGCTGACGGTGCCCTTTCTTGCGCCGGTAATTCTTTTTTGCTTTATACTTGAATACAATGATTTTCCGGCCCTTGCCGTGGCGGATCACTTTGAGCGTCACCCGGGCGCCCTCCACGGACGGTGCGCCCACGCGCAGCTGGCCGTCCTTTTCCACCGCCAGCACCCGGTCCAGGGCTACAGTCTCCCCCGGTTCCACGGCCAGCTTTTCCACAAAGAGGGTATCTCCCTCCTGCACCCGGTACTGCTTGCCCCCGGTTTCCACAATCGCGTACAAAATATGACCTCCCCGTTCAGGACTCGCCGGGGCCAGGTAAGGCCGCGCCTTTTTAAGCACCCGCCCCGGGCGGTTACGGCAGCGCAAAACTGCCTACAATATGTTATTTTAACATACCCGCCTTATTTGTCAATAGCGGCGCAAGAACCGCAGCCCGCGCGTTGAAAGCTTTGCATCCTTGCGCCGGCTGACATGCCGCTGTTCACGGGCTAAAAATATTGCCCCCTCCCCCCGGGGCCTTGCCTGGCATCATGTCCGCGGTTCACGTTGTCAGTACCGCTCAAAACCTGAACGGTCAATTCCCGTCGCTAACCCGGTAACAGCCCGCCACCGCCTGCCCCAGGGAGAGTCCGCCGTCCCCGGCGGGAACCAGGTGATGGGAGTAGACGGCAAACCCTTTTTGGGCCAGCAGGCGGGGCACCACTCCGGACAGGTAGCGATTGTGCCAGGTGCCGCCGCTCAAACAAACATTATTTATACCGTATTTTTCCCGCAGGCGTAAAGCGGCTGCAATCACCACCGCGGCCACCCAGTCGTGAAAACGGCGGGCAATCCGGCTGGCCGGCACGCCTTCCTTGATTTCCCGCCAGACCCCGGCCAGCACCGGCGCCGGATCGATCACCGCCCCCCGGAAGGAACAGGGATAGGGCTGCAAATCAAGCGGGAACTCCGCCGCTTCCCGCCGTCCGGCGGGAAACCGGGGCACCAGGTCGCCCAGCTCAATGGCCGCCTGTGCTTCGTAAGTACTTTGTTCGCAAATTCCGAGCATGGCCGACACGGCATCGAAAATACGCCCGCAGCTGGAAGCCGGCGGTGTGTTCAGGCCTGCGCGCAGCATGGTTTCCACCAGGGCCAGTTCCTTTCCCCGGTGGGCAAAGCGCTCCCGGGCCGCATCCAGCCCGTCCCGTCCCAGGAAGGTGTACAGGTAGGCCACGGCGCTGATCCAGGGGTTGCGCACCGCCCCGTCACCGCCCGGCAGGGGCACCGGCGCCAGGTAATATTCGCGGGCAAAGCGCCGGTAATCACCACGCAGCACTTCAAAACCCCGGATGGTCCCGTCCGGGCCGTAACCGGTGCCGTCCAGGATCAGGCCGGCGCATTCCGCCGTCAATCCATTTTCAGCCATACAGGCGGCCAGGTGGGCATGGTGGTGCTGCACCCCGGTCTTGACCGGCACGGCCATCTCCCGGGCCAGGCGGGAAGAGTGGTATCCGGGATGCAAATCATAGGCCACCACGGCCGGTTCGGCGCGGATCAGGCGGGCCAGGGCGGCGCGGCTGCCGGCCAGGTTGGCCTGGCCTTCCAGCGTGTCCACCCGGCCCACGTGCTGGCTCAAATAAGCCTCTCCCGCCTTGAGCAGGCAGCAGGTGTTTTTCATCTCCCCGCCCATCCCGAGCACCACCGGGGCACCGGCCGGCACCGGCACCGCCAGCGGCCGGGGCACATACCCCCGCGAGCGGCGCAAAAACTGGGTCTCCCCGCCCACCACCATGGTCACCGAGTCATCGCAGCGGTTGACAATCTCCCGGTTATGCAGGAGGAAATAATCGGCGATACCGTCCAGTTCGCTCAATGCCCGCTCGTTGTCTATGGCCAGGGGCAGTCCGCTGCGGTTGCCGCTCGTCATCACCAGCGCCGGCGGACCGCCGGCAAAAAGCAGGTAATGCAGCGGCGTATAGGGCAGCATCACGCCCAGGGTTTGCAGGCCCGGCGCCAGTACCGCCGGCAGGGGGCAGCCGGGCTTTCTGGCCAGCACCACTATGGGTGCGGCCGGGGAAAGGAGCAGCTCCCTTTCTTCCGGCGCCACCAGACAATATTCTTCAACCACGGACATGTCCCGGCACATCACGGCCAGCGGACGGCAAGGCCGGTGCTTGCGCCGGCGCAGGGCATCCACGGCCGCCGCATTGCGGGCGTCGCAGGCCAGATGGAAACCGCCCAACCCTTTGACAGCCAGAATATAGCCCGCCTGCAACAGCTGTTGGGCCGCAGTGATCACGTCATGGTCCCGGCTGTCAACTCCGGCCGGCCCGGATAATCCGTCCGGGGAACGGCCGGCTGCGTCCACCAGGGTCACCTGCGGCCCACAGGCCGGGCAGGCCACCGGCTGGGCGTGAAAGCGCCGGTCGGCCGGATCGTGATACTCCCGGGCGCACTCCGGGCACATGGGAAATGAGGCCATGGCGGTACGCGGCCGGTCGTAGGGCAGATCGCGCACAATGGTGAAGCGGGGGCCGCAATTGGTGCAGTTGGTAAAAGGATAGCGGAAATGACGATCCGCCGGGTCCAGCATTTCCCGGCGGCAATCGGCGCAGGTGGCCACATCCGGCGGCACCAGCACCTGCCCGGCGGCCTGCCCGTGGCTTTGCAAGATGATAAATTCTCTATCCCCCAACGGGGGCATTTCCCGGCACTGTAAACCGGTGATGCGGGCCAGCGCCGGCGGCCGGGCCTGCAATTCACCGGTGAACCGGCGCACCGCCTCCGGCGGTCCCTCCACCTCGATCTCCACTCCTTTACCAGTGTTGCACACCGTACCGGCCAGACCACAGGTACGGGCCAGGTTATATACGAAGGGACGGAACCCGACCCCCTGGACGGTGCCGTTGACTGTGATGCGTAAACGGGTGGTTTGTGTGCTCATTTACTCACCGCCCGTTTTAACATATGCGCGGCAACGGCTCACCGGCCAGCAAATCAAGCAGCCGGGTGCCCCCCATCACCGTTTGCAGGTAAACATTGCCCCGGCCCGCTTCGACCCGGCCGATGGCGCAGGTCCGGCGGCCCAGGGGGTGCTCCCGCAGCACATCAAGCGCGGTCTGAGCTTCTTTGGCGTCCACCACGGCCAGGAATTTACCCTCGTTGGCCAGGTAAAGCGGATCCAGCCCGAGCATTTCAGCCGCTCCGCGGACCACATCGCGCACCGGCAGTGCTTCTTCTTCCAAACGGAAATCCACGCCGGCGGCCAGGGCGATTTCCTTCACCGCCGTGGCCAGCCCGCCCCGGGTCAAATCACGCATGATCTTCACCCCCGGGCAGCGCGCCAGCAGGGCGCCGGTGATTCCGTTCAAGGGGGCGCAGTCGCTGACAATCTGGCCGTCCAGTTCCAGGCCGTGCCGGCGGGAAAGCACCGCCAGGCCGTGATCCCCGAGAAAGCCGTTGATTAAAACCACATCGCCGGCGGCCAGGCGGTGGTAGCCCGGTTCGACGCCGGCAGGCAGCCAGCCCACACCGGTGGTGGTAATGAAAAGCTTGTCCAGATGGCCGCGCTGGACCACCTTGGTATCCCCGGCCGCCACCTGCACTCCGGCTTCTGCACAGGCAGCGGCCATGGAGGCCGCCACCCGCTCCAGAGTGGCCAGGGGCAGCCCCTCTTCAATCATAAAAGAAGCAGCCAGATAGCGGGGTACGGCCCCGCTCACCGCCAGATCGTTAACCGTCCCGCAGACGGCCAGCTTTCCGATGTCCCCGCCGTTAAAAAAAAGTGGATCCACCACAAAGGAATCAGTGGTCAGGGCCAGGCGTCCGCCGGAATCGTCCAAAAGCGCCGCATCGGCCAGCGGCAGAAGCGGCTCGCTCTTGAAATGGCGCAAAAAAACCTGTTCCACCAGTTCCCGGGACAACGCGCCACCGTCCCCGTGAGCCAACAAGATGACCTGCCCGTCCGGATGATTGATCATTTTAAACCTCCCGCGCCCTCAACTGTTGTTCCTTTCATACTGATAGTAAGCCGCACAGGCCCCCTCCGAGGAAACCATACACGGCCCCACCGGCCGCGCCGGGGTGCAGGCGGCGGCAAAAAGCGGGCATTGGCGGGGGGTGATTTTACCCCGCAGCAGGTCGCCGCAGCGGCAACCGGCACGCACCGTATAAACCGGCGCGGGCAGATGGAAGCGGCACGCCGCGTCATAATCCCGGAAACGGTCGCGCAATTGCAGTCCGCTCCCCGGCACGGTGCCGAAACCCCGCCAGGAGGCATCCACGGGTTTAAAATACCTGTTCATCACCGCGCGTGCCTCCCGGTTGCCGGTTTCCCGCACCACCCTCGTATAGCCGTTCGTAACCAGCGGTTCCCCGGAAAGAATCTGCTCCAGCAAACGGTAAACCGAGCTTAATATGTCCAGCGGTTCAAAGCCGGTAATCACCGCCGGCAGGCCGAACTCCCCGGCGATAAAATCAAATGGCGCCCGTCCGGTAACGGCGCAAACGTGGCCGGGTAAAATAAAGCCGTCCACGGCCAGGTCCGGATCCTGCAAAAGGACACGCATCACCGGCGGCACAATCTTGTGTGCGGAATAGATGCTGAAATTGGGCAGTTTTTTTTCCACCGCCCGGGACAGGGCCACGGCCACAGTGGGCGCGGTGGTTTCGAAACCCACGCCCAGAAACACCACCTGCCGGTCCGGTTGTGCTTCAGCCAGCTCCACCGCATCGGCGGGGGAATAAACCACCTGCACCTGGGCGCCCCGGGCGCGTTCCTCCTCCAGGGAAGCGGCATGCCCGGGCACGCGCATCATATCGCCGAAAGTGGTTACCGTCACCTCCGGCACCCGGGCCAGCATGATCATCTGTTCAATATCGCCGGCGTCGGTGACACATACCGGGCACCCCGGACCGCTGCGCAATTCCATGTGGCCGGAAAGCAGGTTGCGCAGGCCGGTACGGGAAATGGCCACCGTATGGGTGCCGCACACCTCCATAAAAACTGGTACGCGCCCCAGCCGTTCAGCCACCGCCCGGGAGAGGACGATCACCCGGGCCAGCAGCTTGCGGTTTATATCCGCTTCCCGCCACCGGTTCAATCTTTTCATGCTTACGGACTCCCCCCGGGAGCGCCGGCCGGCGCCGCCGCTTCATTTTCGCAGCGCAGAAACTCCTCCAGCAAGCGCAGTCTTTCCCCGGCCTCCTCCAGATCCAGCTTTTCAATAGCGTAACCGGCGTGTACAATCAGGTATTCACCGGCCTGTACCGCTCCAACCAGCTGGATGCCCACTTTTTGCCGCAAACCCGCGGTCTCAATCAGCGCCTGCTGTCCGTCCGGCTCCACATCGATCACCCGGCACGGAATACCCAGACACATTATACCGCCCCCCCTTTGTGCTCATCCGGTGAGCGTTTGGACGACACCAGAAATTGCAGCCACCGGCACCAACCGGCTATGCCCTCGCCATTCCGGGCGGAAGTGATGAATATTTCCAGCCCGGGATTGATGGAGCGCAATTCAACCAGGCAGCCGGCCAGATCGAAATCCGTGTAGGGCAGCAGGTCCACCTTGGTAATCACCGCCGCCCGTGCCTCCTGAAAAGCCAGCGGATACTTGGCCGGCTTGTCGCCGCCCTCGGCGACGCTGAGCAGTACCACCTTGCAGTCCTCGCCCAGATCGAAGGAGGCCGGGCAGACCAGGTTGCCCACATTCTCTATAAACAGCAGATCCAGCTCCGCCAGGGGCAATTCTTCCAAAGAACCGGCCACCATGCCCGCATTCAGGTGGCAGGTGCCGCTGGTATTGATCTGCACCACCGCCGCGCCCAGTCCGGCAATGCGTTCGGCATCCCGGGCGGTATAAATGTCGCCTTCCACCACCCCCACCCGCAACTGATCGTGCAGGTAGGTTATGGTTTTCTCCAGCAGGGTGGTCTTGCCCGAACCGGGCGAACTGAGCAGGTTCACCGCGGCCAGGCGGTAATCCCCCAACAGCGCGGCGTTTTGCCGGGCGAGCACATCATTGGCCTGCAGCAGCGGCCGGGCTACTATCACTTTCACCGGCTTCCCCCTCTCTTTCGTCACCTTCGAAATAATCGACAAACAGTTCCCGCCCCTGCAAAACATCCGGCGTTGAGGAACCGCAGCCCGGACAGACGGCGGACCATCCGGACGGTGAAAAAACCAGCCCGCAGGAGTGACAGTGCAGTTTTACCGGTTTTATTTCAATCTCCAGTTCGGCACCGGCCAGCGGGGTATCCGGGGTGAGGCAGGAAAAAGCGAATTGCAGTGCACCGGGCAGGGCGCCGTGGTATTCCCCGACCACCAGCTTAACCAGGGTCACCCGTGTAATGCCGTTTTCCCGGGCACTGTAGGCAACCAGTTCAACCAGGCTCTGGATCAAGGACAGCTCATGCATGCTCCCACTTCCTTTTTGGCAAAAAGGCCTGCATTGATACCATTCCCGGCAGCGAATCGGTACAGCCAGCCAGTTGACTGACACTTTCACCGGCGGCCGTGCCCGGGAGGTGCCTCCCGGATCGGCCTGCCGGCCCGGCACGTTAACAAAACCGGATTGACAATTTTAAATTCCTTTCGCAATTTTCACATATTTGTCCCTTTATTATACACCTGTGTTCAACAATAAGTAACGCTTTTTTTCCGGATGGAAAAATTTTAATGTTAAAACCGGCCGGACATCCGGGCAACGGCGGATATCGTCAACCCGCGCTGCCCGGCGGCACCCCGCTTACGATTTGACCAGTTTTGCCCGGGCATAGGTGCGGAAAACCTTGCTTACTTCCACCGGCACCTTTTCCCCCACCAGCGCGCCGGCCCCTTCAATGTCCAAAATGAAGCCGTCAATCCGGGCGATACCGTCATTGGTATTGGAGACATGCGGCTCCTCCACCCGGACCTCCAGCACCTGCCCGGGTTTGACGGGCAGGGTATGGGCGCGGATTTCCTCACTGTCATGCAGCGGACGGACATTTACCGATTCAATGTGCTGGCCCTGGGAACCGCGGATATAGACATTCTTTCCCGTTTTTTGCTCCAGTTCACGCAAATTGGAGCCGCCGCTGCCGATTAAACGGGCGGCCACCAGAGGGTTGGCCTCGACCAGGATGGTGTCGGCACTGGTGCGCCGGGCCAGTTCGATAATGTGATTTTTAAAGTGGATGCCCACCGTCTCTTCGGACAGCACCTTGCCACGCCCCTCGCAATACGGGCAGGGACGCTGCAGCACCTCCGACAGGCTGGGGCGCACCTTCTTCCTGGTCATCTCCACCAGCCCGAGGCCGGTGATGCCCAGAATGTTGGCCTTGGTCTTGTCCTTTTTAATTTCCTCCTCCAAAACGTGCAGCACCTGCCGGCGGTTCTCCTCCTTCTGCATGTCGATAAAGTCGACGACAATGATGCCGCCGATATTGCGCAGGCGCAGCTGGCGGGCGATTTCCACCGCCGCGTCCAGGTTGGTGCGCAGTACCGTGTCCTCCAGGTTGGTGCTGCCCACAAACTTGCCCGTATTGACATCCACCGCCGTCAGCGCCTCGGCCTGATCGATGATCATATAGCCGCCGCACTTCAGCCAGACCTTGCGCTTGAGCGCCTTTTCCAGCTCCTGCTCGATACCGTAATCCTGAAAGATGTTATCCCTTTCCTCCAGAAAAACTTTGAACTTCAGCCGGGGACCGGTGATATCCAGCAATTCCATGATTTTTTCGTATTCATAACGGGAATCCACCGTCAACCGGTCCACGTCTTCGGTAAACACGTCCCGCAATATGCGCTGGATCAATTCCAGGTCGCGGTGGATCAGGTTAGGTACCGGACCGTGGCTGCCCCGCTGCAGGATTTTGCGCCACAACTTGCTCAGCAACTGGATATCCTGGCGCAGTTCCTCGTCATCCACCCCTTCCGCCACAGTGCGCACAATCATGCCCATACCGTGCGGTTTGAACCGGCCGGCCAGTTCCTTCAACCGGTCGCGCTCCTTTTCCGAATCGATGCGCCGCGATATGCCGATGTAATCCATGGTCGGCATGAGCACCACATAACGCCCTGGCAGGGTGATATGGGTGGTCACCCGGGGGCCCTTGGTCCCGATCGGCTCCTTGACAATCTGCACAATCACTTCCTGGCCGCGTTTTAAAATGTCGCCGATATTCCCGCCCAGAGCGCCGCCGTGATGATGGTTGTCCGGAGAACGGGGCGGCAGGGCGTCCTCAACATATAAAAAGGCGTTTTTCTCCAGGCCGATGTCCACAAAGGCCGCCTGCATGCCGGGCAGTACATTTTCCACCCGGCCGTGGAAAATATTGCCCACCAGCCGCTGGTTGGCGGAACGTTCAATGTACATTTCCACCAGCACCCGGTCCTCCAGTACGGCCGCCCTGGTTTCCTCATCTCCGGCATTAATGACAATTTCTTTAAACATTTTTTCTTCCCCTCAAACCAAACAAGTGAAACTTTTTCCTGCGGCCACCAAAGAAATGAACTCATTCCTCCGGGCACCGGGAGAAATTTCAGGAAAATCAAAAACCGCCTTCAATCCGCGCCGGACACCGGATTACGCAATAGTTTCGTCACCGGCCAGCAAAAGGCCGGTGCGGACAATCTCCAGCGCACCGGGGAGCACCGGCAGGCCGCATTTTCCGGCCAGCGCGGCGATCACCTCTTCCGGGCGCACGTTGCCGCCGCTGCCGGCCTGCAATGTCATTGCCAACAAAACTTCCGGCCCGTCAATCCGCCCGGTCAAGTTAAAAATCCCGGGCCGGATGTCATAAAATTTTTCTTTTCCCTCCCTGGTTTTCCGGATAACGGTCACTTCCGGCAGGGACAAAAGGCAGTGCAAACATTCATCCAGTTGTTCAGGCGTCAATGCTTCCTTCAGCTGCACGTGCACCCGGTAATCGGCCCGCTGTACGGAGGCCATCAGTGCCGGGGCATGACCGGGCACCGGACAGGCGCCGGCGACAGTCAGTCCTTCCGGCAGGCAGGCGGCCAACCGGCGGGCAACGGCATCCGCCGGCCAGGCTTCAACCAGTTCCAGATCCAGGTATTCCTGCTCCCCGGCCACCCCCACCGGCAGGGGGGCGGCAAAACTGAACCGCGGATGCGGATTGAACCCCTGCGAAAAGACCAGGGGCAGCCCGGCCCGGCGCATAGCCCGCTCGAAGGTGCGCACCAGGTCCAGGTGGGAAATGAAGCGTGCCGCCCCCTGTTTACTGAACTTGATCCGGTAGCGGGGCATTTATTTCCCTCCCGTCTATTTCCGGCTTGATTTCCAGCGTGGGACACAATCCGCAACCCGGGCATTTACCGGCACGGCAATCGGGCGTGGGGCGCCCGGACATGGCGCGCCGGTGCTCCTTGATCAAATAGGCCTTGCTCACGCCGGCGCCGATGTGATCCCAGGGCAGTATATCGTCATAATTATAACGCCGGTAGGCATACCGGGCCGGCTCCAGGCCGGTGCGACGAAAGGCCTCCCGCCAGCGGTCAAAACTAAAACATTCGGACCAGCCGTCAAACCGGCAGCCCAGACGCTGCGCTTCCTCGAGTACCATGCCCAGGCGGCGGTCGCCGCGGGAGAGCGCCGCTTCAAGAAAGCTCACTTCCGGCTCATGCCAGTGAAACACCAGCCCTTTTTCCTTCAACGCATCCCGCAGGTAAGCCTGCTTCCCGCGCAGTTCCGCCAGGCGGTCCTGGGGCTCCCACTGAAAAGCAGTGTGCGGCTTGGGCACGAAGGAAGAGGCGCTCACCGTCACCTTTAAACGGCCCCGGGGCACCTTTTGGCACCGGCCCTCCGCCAGCACCCGGCGGGCCAGGCGGGCGATACCGGCCAGGTCGTCATCTGTTTCCGTGGGCAGGCCGATCATAAAATACAGTTTGATTGCCGGCCAGCCGGCGCCAAAAGCGGTGGACACGGCCGCCATCAGGTCTTCTTCAGTTACCCCTTTGTTGATCACGTCCCGCAAGCGTTGTGTTCCCGCTTCGGGGGCGAAAGTGAGGCTGGAGCGGCGCACCCGCTGTATCTCCCGGGCCAGCGCCACGGAAAAGGCGTCCACCCGCAATGAGGGCAGTGAAACACTCACTCCCAGCCCGGCAAATTGATCCAGCAGGGTGTGCACCAGTTCGTCCACCCGGGAATAATCCGCCGTGCTCAGGGAAACCAGGGAAATCTCGTCAAAACCGGTTTGACGCACCAGATCCGCCGCCTGTGCCCGCAGGGTGGCCGGACTTTTTTCCCGCACCGGCCGGTAAATCACGCCGGCCTGGCAGAAGCGGCAACCCCGGGTGCAGCCGCGCTGCACCTCCAGCATCGCCCGGTCATGCACCACACCCAGGGAGGGCACCAGCGGGCGGGTGGGAAAAGGCGCCCGGTCAAACCCGCGTACCACCCGTTTGGTGACCAGTTCCGGCACGTCCGCCGTCAGCGGGTGGATGGAACCGATCCCCCCGTCCTCCCGGTAGGTGACCCGGTAAAATGACGGCACATAAATGCCCGGGATGCGCACCGCCCGCCGCAGGAATTCCGCCCGTCCGGCGGTGCGGCCGCCGCAGTCCCGGTAAAGATCCAGCAGGTCATGGAGCACTTCCTCGCCTTCGCCCAGCACGAAGAAATCAATAAAATCAGCCAGCGGCTCGGGGTTGAAGGCACAGGGACCGCCGGCACAAATCAGGGGACCACCGTTTCCCCGGTCCGCCGCTCGCAGGGGAATGCCGGCCAGATCCAGCATGTTCAGGACATTGGAAAAACTCATTTCATACTGCAGTGTAAAGCCGATCAAATCAAAATCCTTCACCGGACGCCGGGACTCCAAAGTAAACAGGGGCAGGCCGGCTTTACGCATTTCCGCCTCCATATCCACCCAGGGGGCGAAAGCACGCTCCATGAGGGTATCCGGACGGCTGTTCACCACATGGTAAAGGATCTGCAGCCCCAGGTGGGACATACCCACCTCGTAAACATCAGGAAAGGCGAAAGCCATTTTTACCGGCGTCTTGTCCCAGTCCTTGCGCACCATGTTCCACTCGCCGCCCACGTAGCGGGCCGGCTTTTGCACCCGGGGCAGGATTTTTTCCAGATTAATCATACCGCGAAAAATCCTCCAGTTCTATCACTATTATTGCCATCTCCGGGCGGTAAAATATTCCTCCTCACAAATAATATTATTTTACCCCGTTTGATGGAAACCTGCAACCGCCAAACAAAAAGCACTGCGCCCCGCCCGTGGAAGACGGCGACAAAAAACAAAAAAAGCAGCCTTCAGGCTGCAATGCAATATTCCGGATTACTCCGCCACCGGCGGCAGTTTGCCCACCGGCAGGTCCAGGCCGTGGGCCAGCAGGCCGTCGATGATCTGCGCTTCCGTGACCATCCCCCGGTACTGCCACTGCCGGTTCAACACCAGCACCAGGTGAAACTTGCGGGGCAAAAAGGGCTTGATGATCTCTTTTAAAAGAACATCTTCCAGGGAAACCATTATTTCTGCAGGCAGCACCCCGGCCCGGAACAGTTCACTTTTTTTCTGCGCCAGCTGGCCCATGAACAGGTAAGGAGCCATGCTGCGCTCCCGGGTGGCGGCATAAAACAAAAACAACCCGGTAATCAGAATGTCCAGGCCGCTGTAGCCCGTCACCAGCCCGGCCGCACCAAGAACGGCAATGGCCGCCGCCCACCACTGGCCCAGGCCGGCCGCCCGGCAGGTAGCCTCCCGGATGCCCGACTGCCGGGCCAGGTGGGCGCGGTAGACCCGTCCCCCGTCCAGGGGCAATGCCGGCAGCAGGTTGAAGGCGGCAATCAACAAATTGCATTGCAAAAAAAACGGCCCCAGTTCATTGTGCCACAAGCCGTAATTTTTCATGGCCACTCCCAGGGCGGCCATGATCAGGTTGCTGGCCGGGCCGGCGGCAGCCACGTATACTTCTTTCACCGGATCCATAACCAGGTCGCCGCCCATACGGGTCACTCCGCCAAAGGGCAGCAGTTCCACATCCGACACCGGCACCCCCAGCCGGCGGGCGGCCGCCACATGGGCAAACTCGTGGATCAGCACCACGCTGAAGGCAATCAACCCTTTTCCCAGTACGCCGGCAATAAAAAAGAGAGCCAGCAAGAGTAAAAAAAAGTTATTCACATACAGATCCACGCCCATAACCCGTCCGGCACGCATCAATCGCCCTCCTATTGTGCGCGGGGAACGGGCAGCTTGCTCAAAGGATCCACCAACCGGCCCTTTTCCCGCAACTCAAAGTGCACCCCCCCGCCGGCCACATCCCCCGGACCGCCGGCTGTACCCAGTTCCTGCCCGGCATCCACCTTCTGACCGGTGGTCACCTTGACCGCCAGCAGCCCGGCATACAATGTATAATAGCCGTCGCCGTGATCCAGCAGCACATAACGGCCCAGTGAGGCGTCTTTCCCCTCCTTGCTCACCTTTCCATCCCGCACGGCCTTGACAGGCGACCCGGCCGGGGCGGCAATATCAATGCCGGGATGAAAACGCTCCAGGTTGTCCAGGGGGTCCACCGACCAGCCGTATCCGCGCACCACCTTGCCCGACACCGGCAACTGCCATTCCCCGCCCCCGGCGGACGGGCTGATGGCCGGACTGGTGCGGGGAATGAGATCACCGTTAAAGTTGTGATCCACGTTGACCATTTGCAATCCCAATTGGACCACTTTTTGCACTACGGGCTGAAAATTCCACTCGGTGGTTAAAATATAACGCAGGTTGTCCCGCACCTGTTGACCGGCCGGAAACGGCGCCTGGCGGATAATCAGCAACAAGGCCAGTATTAATACGGCCACCATCAGCCGGTTGATAAACCCGCCCCCCGGACGACCCGCCCCCTCTTGACGCCGGCGGGAATACTGTCCGTACGGATCCCGGTCCGTCTCCTTTACCCTGTCCCCGCCGGGCGTAAAGGAATAATACTTTTTCGGCCTGCCCCAGCGCATCACTCATTCCCCCTTTAAAACCGGCCTGCCGGCCTTACCCGCAGCCTGATCAACCATCTGGTAAGTTATTATATGATTGAGGGGGACAAATATGACAAGCCCCGGCCGGGCCGGGGCTTGCCTGTTTGAAAACCGCATTTAAATCGTGTCTGTAAAGCAACCGCCAATCATACGCATAATCCGGCGCGGCAGCGGACACCCGGCGGCACAAGGGTTCCGGCAAGTTGAAACCGCAGGCGCAGGCAAAACCGCCGGATCGGTTCCGGAACGCAAGACTGCGGCCAGACGATCAAACTCCACTTTCAGACCGCGTCCTTTTGCTCTGACGCACGCCGGTGCAAAACGAAATTTACCGTATCCTGAAGCATAATCACGGCTATTTGCTCCTGAGGTTCAAAACCTTCCGCTTCAGCATGCACCAGAAAGGTACCGGTTTCAATGCCCTCGAAAATGTAGGTGCCGTCGGCTCCGGTGGCTGTTTCATGCAACACGCGCTCTTCATTCATATCCAGCACCTTGATGGCGGCGTCTTTGAGCGGCTGGCCGGTGGCAAACACCGTCACCCGGCCGTTCAAACTGACCGGTGAAAGGTATTCCACTTCTATTTTCAGACTGCCGATCACACTGATCCGGCCCGGCCGGGCGGTGGTCTTTTCCACCTTGATCCGGTGCCGGATGGAAAGAATGTCCTGCGGTCCCTTCACCGGGCGCAACTTGATAAAAGTGGAGGTGTCGACCCGGCCGGTAAAGCACACGGCCGGCTGCCCGTTTTGCCCGAAACAGCCGTTTTTTTTGCCGGAGCCGGGCACGGCAAAAAGTTTAATCACGGCGTTAACCTGTAATACACCGTTTTCAAGCAAGCGGTGGGCCAGCGATTCCACCCGGGCGTATACCTGCAGCCCGGAGGTGACCGGAAGACCGGCCGTCACCGAACCGTACCAGTTGATTTCCTTCAGCGCCTTTTGACGCACTGCGCCGCTGTCCGTCAAAGTTTCGTCCTCCCGGCAAATTACGTACATTAATACTTTGCACCATTTTTCCGCCGGGGATACATCAGTTTAAAACAGAATTTGTTTGCGGTGAATGTATACGTTCATGAGCAACCCCAACGCGGCCAGATTCATAATCATGTTGCTGCCGCCGTAGCTGAACAGGGGCAAAGGAATCCCGGTCACCGGCATAATCCCGGTGGTCATTCCGACATTGACAAAAACATGGAAGGCAAACATGGAAATGATTCCGGTGGCAAGCAAAAGCCCAAGGGAATCCCTGGCCGACGCGGCAATTTGCACCCCCCGGTAAAGAATAATCAAGAACAGAACCAAAAGAAACAGCGCGCCCAAGAAGCCGAATTCTTCACCGACCACCGAAAAAATAAAGTCGGTATGCCGTTCGGGCAGGAAGGTGAGGTGACTCTGGGTACCTTCCAACAGCCCCTTGCCCAGCATGCCGCCTGAGCCGACGGCAATCAGCGATTGCCAGATATTATAACCGTCGCCCATCAAATCGGTTTGGGGATCGCGGAAAATGGTCAGACGCTTGATCTGATATTCCTTGAGAGTATACTTGTAAAATAAATCCAGCCGGTGATGCGCCACCCGGTACTGCCCGGCTGTTTGATCATATTGTTTTTCCAGCTGCTGCCTGGCTGCTACCGTGGTGGCGGCCTTTTTTTGCTGTTCCAGGGTCATAAGCTGTTTTTCGAGATTTGCGTCCGTATTATAAAGATAGCCGTGAACCATAAACAACCCGATGATCAAAACCGTACCGATTCCAAGCAGGCCCAGCAGCAACCCCGGCCTGGCGCCGGCGAAAAACAGCATGCCGAACAAGATGGCCACAAAAACCATGGAAGTACCCAGGTCCGGTTGTTTTAACACCAGCAGCATGGGCACGCCTACGAAAACAAAGGCCGGGAGCAAATCCCGCAAACGGTTGAGCCGGCCCTCCCGGAGAGCCAGAAAATTAGCCAGGGTGATGATCATCAACAGCTTGGAAAATTCCGAAGGCTGAAACTTAACCGGGCCGAAACCGATCCAGCGCTGGGCGCCCATTGCCGAGTGCCCCGCAAAAAGCACCGCCGCCAGCATAATCAGGTTGAGCACATACAACGCCCGGGAATGTTTGCAGATATCTTCATAGGGGATATACATCGTCACGGCCATGGCGGCAACGCCCAGCACCACCCAGAGAAACTGCCGGCCCACATAGCCGTAATCCAGATGCAGCAGGCGCATGAAGAAACCAAGTCTGGTCAATTGAATGAAAGACTGGTCGGAAAAAGACACCTTGGCGCTGCCGATGACAATCAGGCCGAACACAATGACGGCCGCCGCCGCCAGCAAAAGGGTGTGATCCAGGCTCCTGTACAACCGCCGGTAAATCAACTGCTGCCACCGCCTTAACCCGGACTGTGCCGCCGGAACACGGGCGACGAAAACCCGGTACGTGTCCCGGTTCAAAGCAATAACCGGACGGGATCACCGCCCGGGTGCCGGGGTGTTTTTTAACGATATTAATTATATAACACCTGCCCGGATAAAAAAAGTCCCGCGGTACTGGCAATTTTCCGCGGGAGACTCTTTCCTAAATACTGCCGGCCAGACTCCTGGTTGTCCGCTTCATCCCTTTGACCGGGATGCTGGCCACCAGGGCGACCTGATTTTCGTTGCTGTCCAGCGTGACTTCCAAAGCTTCCTCGTCAATGTCCATATAATGGGAGATTACCTGAATCAACTCCACTTTCAAGGTCTGCAACAACTGGGGCGAAACGCTGGCCCGGTCGTGCACCAGCACCAGACGCAACCTTTCCTTGGCGATGTTTTTACTGCCGTTGGCTTCCCGTCCGAACATCCGGCTTAAAAAATCAAGCAAGGCCATTCCCCCCTTCCAGGCTTATTTCAAACCGATCATGCGGCGCAGCCTGTACATCAGGCCGCCCTCATCCAGGTTCATCATCGGCACGGCTTCCCCCTTGATGCGCTGGACAATGTTCCGGTAGGCCTGGCCTGATCGGGAACGGTCATCTTGAACCACCGCCTCGCCCCGGTTTGTGCTGATCACCACCATGTCGTCCTCGGGCACCACTCCCAACAGGTCAATGGCAAGAATGTCGATGATATCTTCAATGCTCATCATATCCCCCTGACGCACCATCCGCGAACGCAGGCGGTTGACAATCAGTTTTGGATCCCGCAGTTCGGCGGCTTCCAGCAGGCCGATAATCCGGTCGGCATCCCGCACTGCCGACACTTCCGGCGTAGTAACCACAACAGCCCGGTCCGCCCCCGCGATGGCGTTGCGGAAACCCTGCTCGATGCCGGCCGGACAGTCGATAATCACAAATTCAAATTCCTGCCGCAGTTCACCGCACAGCTCTTTCATCTCCTCCGGACTGACCGCGGTTTTATCTTTGGTCTGTGCGGCGGGCAACAGGAACAGGCCCTCAAAACGTTTATCCTTAATCAAGGCCTGCCGCAAACGGCAATGCCCCCCGGTAACATCGGTAATGTCATAGACAATCCGGTTTTCCAGTCCCAGCACCACATCCAGGTTGCGCAACCCGATATCCGCGTCAACCAGGGCCACCTTATGCCCCTGACTGGCCAGGCCCACCCCCAGGTTGGCCGTAGTGGTGGTTTTACCCACCCCCCCCTTGCCGGAAGTAACTACAATTACCTCGCTCAATGCCAGTTCCCCCTCTTTGCTCGCAGTTTCCATCCGGTCATTTCCGTGTTCCTCAAATTACACCCTGGCGATCGGTCAGCAGGGCTTCTATGGTGACCACCCCGTTTTTTATCCGGGCCACTTCGGGCTGCTCCGGATCACCGGCCTGTTCATCGGGCGGCCGGGTAATATGGGTGGCAATGCGCAACTGGGTCGGTTTCAGACGGAAAGCCATCACCACGGCCTCTTCATCACCGGCGGCGCCGGCATGCACCACCCCACGGATGGAGCCCATGACGATTACATTTCCCGTGGCCACCACCTCCGCCCCCGGGTTTATATCACCCAGCACCACGATATTGCCGTCAAAGTGCACTTTTTGACCGGAACGAAGTGTCCGCTGCACCAGGATAGTATTATCGTCAATCAAGTCCCCGGTGTCCCCCGGGGAAAAGGCCATTGTCCCTTTACCCGGGGCTGCTTTCTTTATCTCCATGAGCAAAGGCTCTCCCCTTATTACACGACTGATGTTAAATTCTACAGCCTGTAACCAAATCCTGCTAAAACACGCAAAAAAAAACGGGGCTTTCAGCCCTGTTTTTCTATATATTTTAGACATTATGATGCTCTTCCCGCTATTTTTAGCGGCCTGTGCGGTGAAGGCCGGCATGACCTGGCCGCCGTACCGGCCGCCGCCACCGGTGCAATTCCGGATATCTGCGGGAATTAAAGGCCGCAAAAAAGTACCGTCTTCGCATTTCCGTCCGGCTAATACTGCCGGTTCCGCAACCAGCCATGCAGTTGCGAGCGGTAGAAGCGACGGTAAAATAAAGGCACCAGGACCGCAGTATAAAAGGCAACGCCGAAGATCACCCGCATCGCCGTTCCGGGCGGTATATCCATCCCCCAATAGAGCAATAACAGGTAATGAGCCAGTTGACTGACCACGGCGGCCAGCCAGGTGACGAACATGGCCACCGGAATACTGTCCTTGTACAGCCGGCGTTCGGCCAGACCGACCAGGTAACCGGCCGTCATCAGGGAAAGGGCGTTCAGGCCGAAATAACTGCCGGCGGCCGCATCCTTGATCAGGCCGGCCACAAAGCCCCAAAAGGCGCCTTCCGTTTTACCGCTTAAAAATGCCACAAAAACCACCAGCATCAGAACCAGATCGGGCATCACGCCACCAATGCGCAGCATTCCCAGCACTGTACCCTGCAACAGTAAAGCCAGGGCCAGAAGCCCCAGCAGAACCAACCCGCGCAAGAAACCCCCCCCTGTCGAAACCGCGGTTCCCGGCACCCGCCCCGCCTCCAAGCCGCGCCCGGCCGGGCGCCGGCCGCGAAAAGCCGTTCCTTCCGGTTTGCCCGGCCGGCTTCATTCATGCTGCCGCCCCCTTCGGCGGCAACCCCGGGCTTCCCCCGGCCGGGCCGGCTGTCCGGCCGGCTAGCGGCCAAATTGACTCCAGTTTCCAGAAATTTTTTGCCCCGTATTGGCCGGCTGCTGTACACTGGTAACCACCAGCACTTCTTCCAGCCGGTTGAAATCGACAAAGGGGCGCACCGTGGCGTCATAAAAAAGACCGGTCGGATCCCGGTTGCTGCCGGTAACCTGCCCGATGGGAACCCCCTTCGGAAACAGGCTGCCCGTGCCGGAACTGACCACCACCTGACCGGCATGTACCGGGGTATCGGTGGGGATGTTTTTCATGCGCAGGCCGCCGGTGGCGCCGCCGGTTCCTTCCACCAGGCCGGGCGCACGGGTATCCTGGAGCAGGCTGCTCACAGCGCTACGCGGGTCGGTGAGCAAAAGCACCTGGGCGGTATGGGGACTCACGGCGATGATCCGGCCCACCAGGCCCTCCGGCGCCAGCACGGTCATGTCGGCCTTCAACCCGTCGGCGGTGCCCTTGTTCAAAGTGATGGTGGAAAACCAGTTTCCCGGATCCCGTCCCACCACCGCTGCCGCCGTGGTCTGAAAGCCGGCGCTGCCGGCGGTGTTTTCTTTGAAATCGAGCAACTTCTGCAGCCGCTGGCTCTCCAGCCGGTATTCACCGGCCTGCCGCAATTGCCCCTGTAAATCCTTTATCTCCCGGGACAGCCGCTTTTCCTGCCGGGCGGCTTCGACCAGGGAAAACGGGGCGGTAAAAAAGTTTCTCATTCCCTGCCCCACTCTGGTGGTTACCTGCTGCACCGGGGAAAGGGCATCCCTGAGCGCGCCCTCCAGGGGTGTCACCCCGACCCGCCCGAAGGCGGTGGCACGCATAAGCATAAAGACGGCCACCAGCAATATGGCCGCCAGGATGATCTTTTTACCGGAAAAATTAGCCACCTCACATACACCTTCCGCCATGCTGCAAACATAAATTCCGGCCGCACGCACCCCCGTCAAATCCCGGGCAACTGCGCCCATCCGGGCGGCCGCCCGTGGATTTTACGGCTTGCACGCCCGCCCGGGATACAACCACATACATGCAGCCGCCCCGCCGGCGGGATACAATGCGAATCCATGCGCGGGCGGTGACGGCAGATGACACCGCCCGCGGCCTGTTTCAGGCCAATTTTTTGGGCTGAATAAGCACCCGCCGCAGGACGTCGATATTTTCCAGCACCCGGCCGGTGCCGTAGGCCACAGCGAGCAGCGGTTCGTCCGCCAGATGCACGGGCATGCCCGTTTCCTCGCTGACCAACCGGTCCAGTCCCCGCAGCAGGGAACCGCCCCCGGCCATGACTATGCCCCGGTCCATGATGTCCGCGGCCAGTTCCGGCGGCGTCTGTTCCAGAGTGGCCTTGATCGCCTCCAGTATGGCCGACACCGGTTCGGAGAGCGCCTTGTAAATTTCACCCGAAGTGATACGCACTGTTTTGGGCAGACCGGTAACCAGATCACGCCCGCGCACATCATAAGTTTCCATATCTTCCTGCGGGTAGGCGGTACCGGTTTCAATCTTGATCTCCTCGGCGGTACGCTCCCCGATGGCCAGGTTATATGCTTTTTTCACGTGCTGAATGATGGCATCGTCCATTTCATCACCGGCAATCCGGATGGACCGGCTGGTCACAATGCCGCCCAGGGAGATTACCGCCACTTCCGTGGTGCCGCCGCCGATATCCACAATCAGGTTGCCGGTGGGTTCATGTACGGGCAAACCGGCGCCGATGGCAGCCGCCATCGGTTCCTCAATCAGATAGGCCTCCCGGGCGCCGGCCTGCAGTGCCGCTTCGCGCACGGCACGCTCTTCCACCGCCGTCACCCCGGAGGGGACGGAAACGACCACCCGCGGACGAACCAGGAAGGTGCGGCTGCGCAGCGATTTATTGATAAAATACTTGATCATGCTCTGGGTGACGTCAAAATCGGCAATCACACCGTCCTTCATCGGCCTGATGGCCACAATATTACCCGGCGTGCGGCCGATCATTTGCTTGGCTTCCTCGCCCACCGCCAGGACCTGGCCGTTATCCCGCTGAATGGCCACCACAGACGGTTCACGCAACACAATTCCCTTGGCTTTGACATAAACCAGGGAATTGGCCGTACCCAAATCTATACCCATATCTTTGGAGAACAGCCCGATGCGCATGTTCCCCTCCCCTTTCCATTGTTTTCAAATCTGTCCTTGCGCCTTCAAACTGACAAACCTGTTATCCCCGATGATCACATGATCCAGCACGTCAATGCCGATTATCCGCCCGGCCTCCTGCAGGCGTCTGGTGACATCCAGGTCCTCACTGCTCGGGGACGGATCCCCGCTGGGGTGGTTGTGCACCAGAATCAACGCCGCCGCGCCGCGCTTGATGGCGTTTCTGAAAAGTTCCCGGGGATGGACCGTGGAAGAATTCAATGTGCCGATGGAGATGGTTTCCCGGACAATGACCTGATGGCGGGTATTTAAAAGCAGGGCACGGAAATGCTCCCGGTCCAGGTGGCGCATTTCCTCCATGACCAGGCCGGCTACATCCTCCGGACTTTTAATTACCGGCCGGAAGGAGTCGCTACTGACGGCCACCCGCCGCCCGGCTTCCAACGCCGCCTTGATCTGTGCCGCCTTGGCCGGGCCGATGCCGGGCATGCTGCTCAATTCCTCCACACTGGCCTGCACCAGCATGCGCAGGCCGCCAAAACGTCCCAGCACGGCCGCCGCCAGTTGAACGGCGCTGGCCGTTTGGATACCGGTACGTAATATGATGGCCAACAATTCTATATCGGTGAGCACACCGGCCCCCTCCTGGAGCAGGCGCTCCCGGGGACGCAGATCGACGGGCATGTCCTTGATGGTTACATGGTAACCGGTGGAATCCACGCTCACTCCTCCAGGCGCCCCTTATTGATGAAGGCCGGCCGTCCGGCGGCCAGCGCGAGCACATGCACGCCGAATCCGGCCAGCATGACGGCCAGGCGGGCCAGGGGCAGGCCGACCACATTGAAATAGCAACCCTCGATGGAAGTAATAAAAATTGCCCCCAGTCCCTGCGCGGCGTAAGCACCCGCTTTATCCGCCGGCTCCCCGGTGGCTGCATAAAGACGGATTTCTTCGTCCGTCAACGTCCGGAAGGTTACCCGGGTGCGTTCCCAGGCCGTCATTGTCCTGCCCCCCGGCTGCTCAATCACAGCCAGGCCGGTGAATACGTCATGGCTGGCCCCCTGCAGCAGGTGCAGCATTTCTTCCGCGGCGGCGGAATCAGCCGGTTTACCCAGCACCCGTCCCCGGAACACTACAATCGTGTCCGCACCGATGATCAATCCGCGGTCGACCAGCCGTGCCCCGGCCGCGGCCTTGCGCCGGGCCAGCCTTTCCACCAGTTGGTGGGGCGGGGGCGGTTCCCCGTCTACCTCCTCACTCACCCGCGGGGTGAGCAGGGTAAAAGGGATGCCCGCCTGCTCCAGCAGCGCCCGGCGGCGGGGTGAGGAGGAAGCCAGAAAAATGGGTGTCAACTTGCCACGTCCCTCCATCGGACAACGGTTTACAGCTTGCGGTAAAGCAGGTAGCCGAAAATTAGACCGAGGGCGGTCAGCGGCCCCAGGGTAAGATTAAAGCCGAAGGTCACCCGGAACAATTGTAAATCCAGGGTGGCCGGTTGCAGGCCGATCGTATAACTGGCCTTGAGAAAGGGCACCACCGGCGCCAGCATGGCGGCCAGGGCGTTGCCCACCAAAGCACCCACCAACAAAAGCAATACCAGCACCCATGTGCTTTGATACTGCCTGTACCCGCCGGCCATAGCATTCACCATCCAAAATATTCTCTCCGCACGGGGATAAGAGCAATACCCTTAAACAGTTTATCATTTTGTGCATGCCCTGACAAGCTGTTACATTAATTTCACCGGATGGAATTTTTGCTCGAAAATGCGCCCGGAGCGTGAACAGCAGGCCGGCGGCAGGCACGCCCGAACGCTGAAAAACAGTGACCCCGGAGATGCTGTCCGGGACCGTGCTACAATTGCACCGGTGCTTCGGGCATGAGCAGCTGGTTTAAGATTCCAGTCAAATAAAGGCCTTCTGGATCAGCCTGGTCAGCGGGGCGAAAACTGCTTCCACCGCCTTGGCCGGATTGGGCAGTGGCAGGTTCAGGGCCAATCCGAAACTGTAAAACATGCCGATGAGCATCAAAACAGAGAAGGCGGCCAGTTCCCGCCACATTTTCTTTTTAATCAGCGGCGGCGCCTGGGCGGCGATGATCAGACCAAAAACAATGATCAGTAAAATAATATCCATCACTTTCCCCCCGTCCGGGACGCCGGAACGCCGGGCGTCCGGTTATAGCGAAACCAGCCCTTTAGCAGCTGCGGCCCCGGGGCATAGAATGAGCGGGGCTTCGCCTTGAATCCATCGCCATATAAACCGTGTCCAAATATACCGGATAGCCATACCAACACCCGTCTTGCCTGCAGGCAAAACTACATCAATAAGTACCAAGATTTTCAAATAAAGCCCGTTCTTGTTTGTGACAGCTTTCTTCCGGCGGGCGTTACCCCCCGGCCGGCTTTTACTTTTCCGTTCCCCTCTCCGGCCAGGCTAACCCCCCGGCAGCTGCAGTTTCTCCCCCGACCCCGGACGCATGGGCCGGGTGACCAGACCGGTGCGCCGGATGACGGCATTCACCTCCACCTCCACCGGAATGGCCGGAAAAACATCCTGCCACTGCAAATAAGCCTGCCGCCAGAAGGCCGGATACTTGCGGTGAAAGGCGCTGCCGAAGCCGAAGCAGTCGGCGTGGTAGTCCTCCTGCAGTCTGGTCACTGCGGCCATCACCTCCTCGCGGATGGTTTTTTCCAGTTGCTTTTGCAGTTCTTCAATCACCTCCGGCTTGTCCAAATCCAAGTGTAAATCCTGGGTTTCCACCAGGTTGACCCGGGTTTTGATCTTGATGCGCATGCCCGGACGCCCGTCCTGCAGTACCGGCTCCAGCTTACTACCGCCCCGGCCGGCGCGCAGAATGTCCACCGCAACATCTTTATGCGGATCATGCGGGCTGGGAAACTTGACCGGACCACCCTGCACCTGTCCGCGCACCCACAGCAACCCGCGGGTTTCCCGCTCATCCAGCCAGCCGGCCAACCGGTCGCGCCGGAAGACCGCCGTACCGACCAGTTTCACATCGTGTGCCGGTTCCGGCCCCGGTCCGCCGGGATCAAAGGCCACCTTGCTGACAGCGGGGTTGGGAAGCAGGCCCACCATGGCCGTATAGGGTTCGGTGGCCGGCTCCTCCAGCATCTGGATGAAGTCGCCCAGCCGGGTGGGCGAAAAAAAGGAGGACTGTTCCCGGTTGTTGATCTCCCCGGTAATGCGCTGGGCCGGTGTCGTTTCGATGCCCGGCGGTGCATCCATGATATCGCCCACCTTTCCCCGGGCCACCAGCACCCAGTTGTCCCGCCGGATCTGGGGATTGCGGTCGAAAAAGTCCAGGATCTCATTGACTCCCCGGTGGCGGACCAACTGTTCCGAGAGCACAATCACCTGATTGTGGGCAAAATAGAGCCGCCGCGGCGTGAGCATGGAAAGCTGGCGAATGGCATCAAAAACAGTTTTCTCCACTACGGCCAGGTTGCGGTAGGACTTGCGCCCGCCGCCGCCGCGGCCGCCCGTTCCCCCGACGCCGCCCCCACCGCC
>NZ_LYVF01000053.1 GCF_001655685.1 Desulfotomaculum copahuensis | reverse complement strand
GGCCTGGCAGTGTTTTCGTCGCTTTGCTTCACCAGAGAAATCATCTTAAAAGTGATCGAGGTGACAAAGATGGAAGCTTCCCCGTTGTTTGACGGTATCCGAGAAAAGTGGGTTGATCAAGGTAAGAAGCAAGGGATAAAACAAGGAATGCAGCAGGGAATGAAACAGGGAATACAACAGGGAATGCAGCAGGGAATACAGCAGGGAATACAGCAAGGAATACAGCAGGGAATACAGCAGGCCATACTTGACGCGTTGGAAGAAAATCT
>NZ_LYVF01000052.1 GCF_001655685.1 Desulfotomaculum copahuensis | reverse complement strand
GACGAAAACACTGCCAGGCCAAGGTATAAGTCTGGCTGCCATTGAACAGGCGCTTCTTCTATACGCCGGGCGCACGCGGCAAGCACTTCTTCATCCGGCAACTGGTTGCGCATCAACGGTACCAGCGGAATAATCCCCACCGGGCCGCATTTTAATATTTCTTTTCCGGACAGGTCTGAAAGGTTAATTAACCGGTAGCTAAACTCCACCACGGTAAGGTCCAGACAGTCGAAACCGTAGGTATTCTTTTGCGGCCGGCCGGTCAGGTTGAGCACCACCGGGTAAACCGGTTTCTTAAACTCGCGGTGTTG
>NZ_LYVF01000051.1 GCF_001655685.1 Desulfotomaculum copahuensis | reverse complement strand
ATAGGGAAAATTGACCTCTATACAGGACCAGCTGACATTAAAAAAGCCGGCCCCGGGTAACCGGACAACCGGCGTGCGTTGAACGAACCCGCCGGCATGCCCGGCTTCCTCAGGTGCAAGCCCGTCACCGCGGCGGGCTTTCCCACGCTTTTCCCATTCCTTTTTGCTTTTCCCCTTCTTTGTAATCCGTCAGATCTCTCTTTTCAAATGTTTTTTGAGATTATAAATGACCGCATATTTCCTGATTTTGGCGTTCAGCAGGCGGGGGGAAATATCCGGGCCGCCGGCTTCAATGCGGTAAATGTGTGCCGGGTTGGTCCGGGGACCGTTCATGCCTTCCTGAATGGTATACAGGTAACGGTAACCCAACGATTGGGCGAGTTTAACCGTTTCCGGACTGGTCCAGCCGAAGGGCCAGGCCAGTTGATCCACCGGGCGGCCCAGTTTGTCCTGCAAGACTTCTTTGGCTTCCCGCAGGTCATAGCGCACACGCGTCCGGTATTCGGCCGGCGTCTCCCGGCGGTGTTCCCGCGGCAGCCAGACCGGGTAGGCCAGAGCCGGCGCTTTTTTCCCGCCGGGCACAATCACAGCGGCATAATGAGTGTTGTAGCTGTGCGAGTAGAAGCTCATGCCGTGTGCCTGCATTTCTTTCAATTGCGCCCAGCTCAACTTGGGTATCTGGTTCCCCTCCGGCCATCCGGCCACCGGCGCCCCGTGCGGGCCGATGGTGCCCACTATGACAAATTCCGTAGCCGGCATCTTATGGGCCAGCAACTGCGGATAAGCATACTTGTAAAAGGCCTCGTAGCCGTCATCAAAAGTGATCACCACCGCCTTGTCCGGTACGGTGGACTTGCCGGCCAGAAAACGGGCGAACTGCTCGGCCGGAATGACATGGTAACCTTCGCTGGCCAGCATGCTCAGATCGGCGTCAAACAAAGCCGGGGTGATGGTGCTTGAGCTTCTGGCGGTTTTGCTGATATCATGAAACATCAGCACCGCCACCAAATCATGGTAGGTAAAATTTTTTGATGGTGTGAAAAGCTGCGGCGGAATGGAGTTGATCAGTTTTTGCATGAGCAGTTCCCGTCTGTCATGTGCGGCCCAGAAGGCGACCGCCGCCAGGCAGACGACCAGTAGCGCCAGGGTGATGAAAAAGCGTTTCAAGCACGATCACTCCGATAACTTCTATAATTTATATTGCATTTATTGGCAGGCGCGCCGGTTAAAGCATGGTTCTGACAAACACCGCCAGGCCGATGAGCAGGCAATAATAAGCGAAAGGCCGCAGCGCCTGGATTTCGCGTTTTTTAAAATAGCGCATCAGAAAACAAACGCTCAAATAAGCTGCCACACCGGCCACCAGGCCGCCCAGCAGGGCCACACTCATCTGGGAGCGGCCGTATTTCATCATCTTGGGCACCTCAAGCACGCCGGCACCGAAAATAATCGGCGTGGCCAGCAAAAAGGCAAAGCGCGCCGACGCTTCGTGAGTAAAACCGTAAAGCAGGCCGCCCACCATGGTCACCCCGGAGCGGGAAAAGCCCGGAATGAGGGCCAGCGATTGGACCAGGCCGATGCCCAGTGCCTGCACCGGGCGCAGGCGGTCCAGTTCCTTGCGTCCCTTGCCGCGCAGTTTTTCGCCCAGCAGAAGCAACAGCCCGTTCACCATGAGAAAAAATGAGGCCGGCGCCGCATCGGGGAAGATGGCCCGGAATTTTTTCTCAAAAACGAATCCGATCAGCGCCGCCGGGATGGTCCCAATCACCACCATGAGCAGCAACCGCCGCCCGTTTTTCCGGCGGGCGTCGAATATCGAACAGAAAAAATCGTACCAGTCCCGCCAAAAGTAGAGGAGCAGTGCTATGGCCGTACCCAGATGAAGCATGACGATAAAAGGCAGGAAGGCCTCACGGTTGAAATTCCAGCCCAGCAGGTAAGGAACGATCACTCCGTGGCCCACGCTGCTGATCGGGAACAATTCCGTGGCCCCCTGGGTAACGGCAAGAATCAGCGCCTGCAGCAAATGCATAAAAATAGCCCCCCCGGGGTGCTTCGTTTTATCGATCTTTAATAATTTTCGTGCTCCAAAGACAAAGTCCTACCGCCGCTAAATTAAATTTCTATTAAAAAGTGCGGGCAAAACAGGCCCGGGCAGGTTTATTGCTTTGAGCCGTCTTTTTGTTTCCGCCCGGCTTGACTTCGGGCGGGAGATCCGTCCCAGGCGGAAAAGGGAAAGAAGTAGAAAATAAAATAAGCCTGTCGACCGATGTAAAATAACACCAATCACGTTATTATATTAATCAAAAGATTGTCCAAATAAGTCACAACATTTATCTGCCGCCTCCAGCCCGGATGCGGAACAAACAAACTGAGCGGGGAGGATTATACATTATGCGCAAGTTGGCTCTTGCTTTCCTTTTGTTTGCCCTGGCAGCGGCGCCGGCTCTGCCTGCTGCAGCCGCACCACAATGGACCGTCTTCGCAGTGGACAAGACCTACTACCTTCAGGACGGCCGGCAGGTGAAAATGGACAGCGCACCCTTTGTCGCCGGAGGGCGCACTTACCTGCCCATTCGCTATCTGGCCTACGCCCTGGGCATCACGGATGGCGACATCCGCTGGGACGGCCGGGCACAGTTGCTGACTTTGATCAAGGGCGCCTATACGGTAACCCTGCGGGTGGGGAGCAAAACCCTTTATTCCAGCAGCGGCAAAGTGAGTATGGATGCAGCGCCGGTGAGCAAAAACGGACATGTCTACCTGCCGGCCGCTTATGTAGCCGCGGCCTTCGGCTACCGGCTGGACTGGAATCCGGCGGATATGAGCGTGACGGTTGCCCCGCGGGAAACAACATTTTTATCCGCGCCCTCCCGCGGTGCCGTTGCGGACCTGCGTTCCGGCCAATATGTGGTTCAATCCGGGGATTCCCTGCTGCTCATCGCCAGGCGGTTCGGTTTGTCCATAAGCGATCTGCTGGCTGCCAACGCACAAGTCAATGATGCGAATCATATTTACCCCGGGCAGGTTCTGAACATTCCGGCCGGCGTTACCCGCCACGTGGTTGCCCGCGGTGAGACGCTGTCGCAGATTGCCGCCGATTATCATATTCCCCCGCAGGAGATCATGAATTTCAATCCCCAGATCAAGCGGGCCGATCTGCTTTATCCCGGTCAGATTCTTTTGCTGCCCGATCAAAGTGCGCTGGCCGCATATTATTAGGAACGGCATATACTGACAACCCGGACCGCCCGATCGACGGTCCGGGATTTTTTATTTCGCTACATGAAAACGCAATTCCGGTCAAAAAATACCATCGGCAAAAAAATAAAAATATATATTGATTTTCTGAAAAGATGTATTATTATATTATAAGCGATATGAATGATATGCAATAATTATAACTTATAATAATTCCGGTTGAACCTAAATTTTTCTTATGGCAGGTGAGCGGCAATTAAACTTGCACATGTTTGCCAGTTGCTGGATGCGGAAGTTTTGCTGGGAACGGAAATGCTTGACGAAATCGAGGTCAATTCCGGTTTCGGCTGTGATTTGATCAGTGATTCACTTTGCTTCGCCCGGCCGGGCTGTTTATTGCTGACCGGACTGACCAACAGCCAGATCATCCGCATCTGCGAGATGATTGAAGCCCTGGCCATTGTTTTCGTCCGCGGTAAAATACCTTCCCCGGAAGTAATTGCGCAGGCGAAGAAAAGAGGCATACCTTTGCTTTCGACCCGCCTGTTCCTGTTTGAAGGTTGCGGCAAGCTTTATCAGGCCGGATTACGCAGTTCGTAAGGTGGGATAGCATTGCAAATGCAGTTCGCCGTCGCAGGCATGGATTTCGGCCGGGCCGGTGACGCCACCGCCAGGATTAAAAAAACGCTGCAACTAGCCGGCATGGAGGCTTCGACCATCCGCAAGGTGGTTATCGTGGCTTATGAGGCTGAACTGAACATCGTCATTCACGCCTACCGCGGTACCTTGAGCGCCACTGTCAGCCCGGAGCAGGTAAAAATTGAGGCTGTGGATGAAGGGCCGGGCATTAACGATATCGCACTGGCCATGCAGGAAGGATATTCCACCGCGCCGCCCCACATCCGGGAAATGGGTTTCGGTGCCGGCATGGGGTTGCCCAATATCCGGAAGAATGCCGATAAATTGAACATTCAGTCGGAAATCAATCACGGCACCAGATTGACTGCGGTTGTTTATAATCATCAAAAGTTGGGATGAAGATGCAAAAATATTTCCATTCCGTAAAACTGGATGAACAAAAATGCAAGGGCTGCACCAATTGCATCAAACACTGTCCCACCGAGGCCATCCGGGTGCGCGAGGGCAAAGCGCGCATCATTGAAGAACGCTGCATCGACTGCGGCGAGTGCATCCGGGTGTGCCCCAATCAGGCCAAGCTGGCCCTGACAGACGGCCTGGAAAAATTACAAGGCTATGATTACAAAATCGCCCTGCCGGCACCTTCCTTTTACGGCCAGTTCAAGCCGGAGGTTTCCCCGTCCTCCGTACTCGGCGCACTGCTGGAAATTGGTTTTGACGACATCTTCGAAGTGCCGGTGGCCGCCGAAGCTGTTTCCCGGGCCATCTCCGCCCACCTGCAACAAGAGCATCCACGCCCTTCGATTTCTTCCGCCTGTCCGGCCGTGGTCCGGCTGATGCAGGTGCGTTTCCCCGCCCTTTTGGAACATTTGGTCCCGATGGAATCGCCGATGGAAATTGCCGGCCGCCTGGCCCGGGAACGCGCCGTCCGGGAAAAGGGACTGCCGCCGGAGAAAATCGGCGTTTTCTTTATCACACCCTGTCCGGCCAAAGTAACGGCGGTAAAGCAGCCTTTCGGCGGCAGTTCGAGCGTGGACGGAGCCATTTCGATGACTGAAATTTACGGCAGGGTGCTGCGCCGGTTGGAAGGCCGCCCGGTACGGACAATCGACCCGCAATCCTCCGGTCTGGGCATCGGTTGGGGCAGCGCGGGCGGCGAAAACGAAGCGGTAAAAACAGGCTCGCTACTGGCCGTGGACGGAATCCACAGTGTGATCGGCGTGCTGGAGGAAATTGAACGGGGCGGACTGGACGACATTGATTACCTGGAAGCCCAGGCCTGTACCGGCGGCTGCATCGGCGGTCCGCTGGTACCGCAAAACCCGTTTGTAGTCCGGGTGCGCATGCGCAACCTGGTTAAAAAGCACGGTTCCCGGTCAAAGGCAGAATTTCCCGGCAATCTTGACTTCTACCGCCTGCAGGCGCCCATACGTCCCCGCCCGGTGCTCAAACTGGCCGATGATGTAGAACTGGCCCTGACCCGGCTGGAGGAAGCAGAAAAAATCGCCGCCGAACTCCCCGGCCTTGATTGCGGCTCCTGCGGCTCACCCAGTTGCCGGGCGCTGGCGGAAGACATTGTTCAGGGCTATGCCCAGCGCAGCTATTGCATTTTTGAATTGAGGCAGCGCCTACAGATACTGGCTGCCGAAATGGTGGAACTGTCCCACAAGCCGCCGCCGGCCATGGGCAGGGAATGGAAACAATCCCGGGAAGGCGGTGGTCACAACGGTTAGTTGGGATGAATTATGCCGGGAATTGGAATTGACACTGCATACAAGCCGTCTCACCCTGTGCCGCCGGATCAGCGGCGCCTATTGCGGCGACCTGCTCAGTGACGTGCTGGCGCATGCCCGGCCGGGCAGCCTGTGGATTACCATCCAGAAGCACCGCAATGTGATCGCGGTGTCCTCCCTGGCCGGACTGAGCGGGGTAATCGTCACGGGCGGCCGGGAACCAAACCCGGATACGCTGGAAAGCGCGGAAAAAGAGCTGCTCCCTGTATTTTCCACCCCGCTGGACAATTTTACGGCCGCCGGCCGGTTGTTCGGCCTGCTGGCCCGGGATGGCAAAACCTAAAATTTGCCCGGTTGCGCCACCGCACCGGGATTCAAACCAGGAACATTTCAAGGAGGTTATCACATGGTTGACAGCAAGGAATGGGAAGAGTTGCTGGCCCGTCACCGGGACCAGCCGGCGGCATTGATTCAAGTGCTGCACCGGGCGCAGGAGATGCACGGCTACCTGCCCAGGGAAGTGCTGAAAGAGATTTCCGCCGCTCTTAATGTCCCTTTGAGCAAGGTCTACGGTGTGGTTTCGTTTTACTCGTTCTTTACCACCAGTCCGAAAGGCCGGCACCAGATCAGCCTGTGCAAGGGAACAGCCTGCTATGTGCGCGGCACCAATCAACTGCTCGATCAGTTGGAAAGGGAACTGGGCTTGAAACCCGGCGAAACAACCGCGGACGGGGAATTTTCCCTTTCCGTGGTGCGCTGCCTGGGCGCCTGCGGTCTGGGTCCGGTGATGATGATTGATGATGATGTATACGCCCGGGTGGTACCGGAAAGGCTGGCTCAAATCCTGGACAATTACCGGTTGGCGGGAAGGCAGGCCAAAGGGGCTTAAGTATCACCGGAAAGGGGAATGGACATGGAGGAGCTGGCCGAGCACATTCTGGACATTGCCCGGAACTCCATTGAAGCCGGGGCGACCAGGCTGACCATTGCTGTGGCCGAGGATACGGAAGAGAATTACTGCTGCCTGAGCGTGGTGGATAACGGCGCCGGCATGGCCCGGGAACTGGTGCGCCGGCTGATGGATCCTTTCTTTACCACCAAAAGCGGCAAAAAGGTCAAAGTGGGTTTGGGCCTGCCCCTGCTGAAAGACGCGGTGGAAAGATGCGGCGGCCGAATGGAGGTACATAGCGCGCCCGGGCGGGGCACCCGGGTGACGGCCGAATTTCCCTACCACCACCTGGACCGCGCTCCGCTGGGCGATATAGCCGGAACAATCGCCACCCTGCTGGCGGGCAACAACCACCTGGACATTTTCTACCGTTATAATTTCAACGGCCGGGAGATGTACCTGGACACGCGTGAAATACGGGCCAGGCTCAGGGGTGTGCCGCTGGACACGCCGGAAGTTTTAATCTGGCTGCGTCAGTATTTATCGGAAAACGAGGAAATTTTACACGGAGGTGAAGATTATGAAATCGCTCGACGAGCTGGATAAGCTGCGGGAAAAATTACAGGCGGAAATGCGCATCCGGGAAGGACAGCCGGATACCAGGGTGACTGTGGCCATGGGCACCTGCGGTATCGCCGCCGGCGCCCGGGAAGTAGTCACCGCCCTGCTGGAGGAAATGAAAAAACGCAACGTCAAAGGGGTGACCATCACCCAGACGGGATGCGCCGGATTGTGCCATTACGAACCGCTGGTGGAAGTGGAAGTCCCCGGCGGCGAACGGGTCACCTATGTGCACGTGGATGGCGACAAGGCACGGGAAATTGTCCTGGAGCACCTGGTTAACGGGCAAATCATCAAGGAATGGACGATTCTCAAGAAGTAGGAGGATTTGGTCAATGGAACTCTACAGGTCGCATGTACTGGTTTGCGCGGGGGCCGGTTGTATTTCCTCGGACTGCCAGGCCGTAAAAAAATCCCTGCTGGACAGTATAAACCGTCTCAAGCTGGACAAGGAAGTAAAAGTGGTGGAAACCGGCTGTATGGGTCCCTGTGATCAGGGCCCGGTGATGGTTGTTTATCCGGAGGGAGTATTTTACCGCCGTTTAAAACCGGCCGATGCGGTGGAGATTGCCGAAGAGCACCTGCTAAAAGGGCGCGTGGTCAAGCATCTGATTTACCAGACGCCGGAAACCGGCAGCGCCGCCCTGACTTTCGAACAGATCGACTTCTTCAACAAGCAGACCCGTATTGCTTTGCGCAACACAGGCATCATCAATCCCGAATCGGTGGAAGAATACATCGCCCGTAACGGCTACCAGGCGCTGGGCCGGGTCTTGTCCAAGATGACGCCGGAAGAAGTGATTGACCTGGTTAAGAAGTCGGGCCTGCGGGGTCGCGGCGGGGCCGGCTTTCCCACCGGTTTGAAGTGGGAATTTTCCGCCCGCGCACAGGGAAAACCCAAATATGTGGTCTGCAACGCCGACGAGGGCGACCCCGGCGCTTTCATGGACCGCAGCATCCTGGAGGGGGACCCGCACAGCGTGCTTGAGGCGATGGCCATCTGCGGATACGCCACCGGGGCCGGTCAGGGATATGTCTATGTACGCGCCGAATATCCCCTGGCCGTACAAAGGCTGAATCTGGCGATCAGGAAGGCACGGGAGTACGGGCTGCTGGGGGAAAACATTTTTGGCACCGGGTTTGGTTTTGACGTGGAAATCCGGGTGGGGGCCGGCGCTTTTGTTTGCGGTGAAGAAACGGCGCTGCTGGCCTCCATAGAAGGACGGCGCGGCGAGCCGCGGCCCAAACCGCCCTTCCCGGCCCAGGGAGGACTGTGGGGCAAACCCACCGTGATCAACAATGTGGAAACCTGGGCCAATATCCCGCCGATTATTTTAAACGGCGCGGACTGGTTTGCCGGTATCGGCACGGAGAAAAGCAAAGGGACCAAAGTTTTCGCCCTGGCCGGCAAGGTGAACAACACCGGCCTGGTGGAAGTACCCATGGGCACCACCCTGCGGGAGATCATCTTCGATATTGGCGGGGGCATCCCCAACGGCAAGAAATTCAAGGCCGCCCAGACCGGCGGTCCCTCCGGCGGCTGCATCCCGGCCAAACACCTGGATGTGCCGGTGGATTATGAATCGTTGACCGAACTGGGGGCAATCATGGGCTCCGGCGGTCTGATCATCATGGATGAAGATACCTGTATGGTCGACCTGGCCCGCTTTTTTGTGGAGTTCGTGCAGGACGAGTCCTGTGGCAAATGTTCCCCCTGCCGCATCGGGACCCGGCGGATGCTGGAGATTCTTGACCGCATCACCAAGGGACGGGGCAGGGACGGCGATATTGAACTGCTGGAGGAACTGGGCCGGGGAATCAAGGCGGGCGCACTGTGCGGACTGGGACAAACGGCGCCCAATCCGGTATTGAGCACCATCCGTCACTTCCGGGAAGAATACGAGGCACACATCTACCAGCACCGCTGTCCGGCCGGCGTCTGCAAGGCACTGACCGTTTATGTCATTGACGAAGAAAAATGCACCGGCTGCGGGCGCTGTGCCGTGGTCTGCCCGGCGGGCGCCGTTTCCGGGGTAAAGAAACAACCGCATCACATCGATCCGGAAAAATGCCTCAAGTGCGGCACCTGCATGGAGAAGTGCAAATTCCAGGCCATTCATACCCTGTAGCCATTTGGAGGGAACAACATGTCATCAGTTAATTTAACCATTGACGGAAAACCGGTGCAGGCGGAAGCGGACGCCACCATCCTGGAAACCGCCCGGCGGGCGGGAATAAAAATCCCCACTCTTTGTTACCTGGAGGAATTGAATGTAATCGGCGCCTGCCGTCTCTGCCTGGTCCGGGTGGAAGGCGCCCGGGCGCTGCAACCGGCCTGTGTGGCCCGCGTGGCCGAGGGTATGGTGGTGCGCACCAACACTCCGGATGTTCTGCAGGCACGCCGGTTGAACCTGGAATTGATTCTGTCCAACCACCCGCGGGAATGCCTGACCTGCCCGCGCAATAACAATTGTGAACTGCAGCAGCTGGCTGCTGATTTCGGACTGGAGGAAATCCGCTTTGAAGGTGAAATCACCCCTTACCCCGTGGACGACTCCAGCCCCGCCCTGGTGCGCGACCCGCGCAAATGCGTGCTCTGCCGGCGCTGCGTGGCCGTTTGCGAGCAGGTGCAGGGGGTAAGCGCCATTTCCGTGCAGGAACGTGGTTTCAACACCATCGTAGCGCCGGCCTTTCTGGATCCGTTGGGATCGGTGGCCTGTGTCAACTGCGGACAGTGCGCGCTGGTCTGCCCTACGGCGGCCATTCACGAAAAGGACCAGACGGCCGCGGTTTGGGCCGCGCTGGCCGACCCGCAAAAACACGTGGTGGTGCAGACCGCCCCGGCGGTACGGGTGAGCATCGGCGAAATGTTCGGCCTGAAGCCGGGCGAAGTGGTCACCGGCAAACTGGTGGCGGCTTTAAGACATTTGGGCTTCGACCGGGTCTTCGACACCGACTTCAGCGCCGACCTGACCATCATGGAAGAGGGCAGTGAGCTGCTTTCCCGCCTCAAGGAAGGCGGCCGGCTGCCTTTAATCACCTCCTGCAGTCCGGGCTGGATTAAATTCATCGAACACTTCTATCCCGCCTTGTTATCCAATTTATCCACCTGCAAATCGCCGCAGCAGATGTTCGGCGCGCTGGCCAAAACTTACTACGCACAAAAAGCCGGCATCGATCCGGCGGATATCTTTGTGGTCTCAATCATGCCCTGCACGGCGAAAAAGTTCGAGGCCGGCCGGCCGGAAATGAACAGCAGCGGGTATCAGGATGTGGATGTGGTGCTGACCACCCGGGAACTGGGCAAGATGCTCAAGCAGGCCGGGGTTGATTTTGACTCCTTGAGCGAAGAGGAATACGACGACCCGCTGGGTATTTCCACCGGCGCCGGCGTGATCTTCGGCGCCACCGGCGGGGTGATGGAAGCTGCGCTGCGTACGGCTTACGAACTGGTTACCGGGGAAACGCTGGAACCGGTAGACTTTACTGCGGTTAGAGGCATGGCGGGGGTGAAAGAAGCCGCCGTGAACCTGAACGGCACAGAATTGAAACTGGCCGTGGCCCACGGGCTGGGCAACGCCCGGAAAGTGCTGGATGCAGTGTCTAGTGGAGAGAAGACTTTTCATTTTATTGAAATCATGTGCTGCCCCGGCGGCTGTATCGGTGGCGGCGGGCAGCCCATTCCCACCAACACGGAAATACGGGCCAAACGCATCGCCGGCATTTACCGGGCCGACCGGGAGATGCCCCGGCGCAAGTCACACGAAAACCCCGCCGTGCAGGCACTTTACAAGGAGTTCCTGGAACAGCCCCTGGGGTACAAGTCCCATGAATTGTTGCACACACATTACGAACCAAGGGGGCAGTTTTAAAACCAGTCCCGCCTGTTTTCACAGTAGACCTTCCTTTCCAGGCGAAAGGAAGGTTTTTTTATTCACCCAGCAGGCGTTGACAGGTATCCCGGTCCTGGATGAATTCCCGGAAAGTGTTCACCGTCAGGTTGCTGGCCGGCGGTTGGTGAGTCCAGGCCAGGTAAAAGGTCTGCTTCAGCTGCCAGCCCGGTACCGTCAGTTCCTTCACCCGGCCGGCGGCGCGGGCGTCGGCGGCGGCGCGGCGGGAAACCACCCCGGTGCCCAGACCGGCGCCCGCCGCTCTGATGATCGCCTGGCTACTGCCCAATTCCAACACGGACGGAAAGTCCTGCAGCGAAATATTGTGCTCCGCCAGTTTGCTTTCCAAAACCTGACGGGTACCGGAATCCTGTTCCCGGATCAGCAGCGGTTCACGGGTGACTTCCTCCAGATTCACCTGATTGCCGGCCAGGGGATGCCAGCCCGGTACAATGAAAACCAGCTGTTCCTCCAGCCAGGGGTAATAACGGATGCCTTCCCCGGCGGCAGTCAGGCCCAGGATGCCCAAATCGACTTCCCGTTCCTGCAGCCAGCGTAAGATCACCGCGTTGCTTCCCACCCGCAGGGTGACGCGCACACCCGGATATTGCTCGCGGAAGGCGCCGATGAAAACGGGCAACAGGCATTCCCCGGGCACGTCGGTGGCGCCCAGAATCAGGTGGCCGCTCTTCAAACCCCGCAATTCATCCACCACCGCCCTGATTTTGCGGTAATGACGGAGCATCTGCCTGGCCTCGGGATAAAGCAGGCGGCCGGCTTCGGTCAGCACCACCTTTTTTTCCGTCCGTTCCAGCAGGGTGACTTGCAGCTCTTCTTCCAGGGCTTTGATTTGAAAGCTCACCGCCGGTTGGCTCATGCCCAGTTGCCCGGCGGCGCGGGTGAAATTGCGCAATTCGGCCACCAGCAGGAAGGCTTCCAACTGTTTTAAATTCATGCACACACGTCCTTAAAAGCGTTAAAGAACAGCGGTTAAACAAAAGGACACGGCATGCCGTGTCCCCGCAGGGTAATTGCAGTTGTTCCGCTCAGGCGGGGTTGTTCACCCGGGAAATGGCGCCGGCCGGACAGGCCCGGAAGCAACGGCCGCAACGGGTACAATTATCCAGATTGATATTATAATGCACCGTCTCGTCGATATAAATGCCGTCGTCCCGGCATTCCAGCTCGCATGCCGCACAGGACATGCAGGCGCCGGCGTCAATCTGGTAATTGAATTTGAACTTTTTCTTCTCGGCCAAAGGAACCTCCCCCTTTTAAAGAAACATTTGCTTGTAATTTTCTACGGGCGGGGGAAAAATCCTGCCTTGCCTGTTTAAAATAATTTATTTTCCACCAAGGTAAAATAGTATCAACCGGAAAAGGAGGAATGCGGACTTGGACGAGCAAAAAGAAAACAGGCACAAAGTGCAGGGAGTAATCCTCAACTACCGCGTACCCGGCAGCAACCGGCGCGGCTACAAACCGGTCTGGGAGACGGGCGCGGCTGCAGCAAGCAAAAGGCGCTCCCGCCGGACCGGGACAAACAGACCGGCCACATAAAAGCCGGGCGGGAAGAAGGCACAAACCGGTCGTATTTCGCAGACAATCGAGGGGCGGCGCAAAAACCGGATGCCGTTTCGGGCAAAAAGAAAAGCCCCTTATTAAGGGCAATCGATGGTTTCTTACACCGGGGTAGCGACCCCGGCTTTTTTCTGGTTGAGGTAAGATTGTCGTAAAACCGTACCAACCGTACCCTGAAACCCTTGTCTGGTGGGCCATGAGGGAATCGAACCCCCAACCTTGCGATTAAGAGTCGCCTGCTCTACCAGTTGAGCTAATGGCCCATAATGCTGGTGGAGGGGGTAGGATTCGAACCTACGAAGGCGACAGCCGGCAGATTTACAGTCTGCTCCCTTTAGCCACTCGGGAACCCCTCCGTATTTTATCTTCAGTGATCAGCCGTCATTTTAGCGCAAACTCACTTACGCCTTCCTCTCTTCCGGCTTCTGACATCCGGCTTCTGACTTCTGAAATGGTCGGGATGGAGGGATTTGAACCCCCGGCCTCTTGCTCCCAAGGCAAGCGCGCTAGCCAAACTGCGCCACATCCCGCAGTAATATTTATTATAGCCCGAATCATGCATGTCCGTCAAGGGTATATGCTGACAAAAAAATGTCCAGCTTGCGCTGGACGGGGAGAGATAGAACTCACCAAAGCGGAGTATTCATATTATCTCCCCGCTTTGCCCCGATTATACTTTTTAAAATAAATTTAATCCCAGGGTGGTGACGGCCGCGTCGTCCGCATAAACAAGGTTCCCGGGAAAGCGGTTGATGAATATTTTCAACCCGGGTGTAATAAAAGGGCCGGGCTGTGTTATACTGGAATCAGAATCAAGCGGGAGGAGGTGCAAAGCAGTGTTTAAAACAGCCAGGAAGATAATGCTGGCCGGCATCGGGGCCGCGGCATTGACCAGGGAAAAGGCGGAGTTGGTGGTCAAGGAACTGTCCGACCGGGGGCAGGCAAGCAACGACGAAACCAAAAACATGGTTCGGGATTTAATCAACAAGGGCGAACAGGAGCGGAACACACTGGTTGCAGCCATCCGCCGGGAAATATTCAACCTGCGCGATGAACTGGGCCTGGCCACCAGGCAGGATCTGGCCGGGCTGAGCGCCCGGCTCGACCGGTTGGAGGAACGGTTGGCCCAAAAACAAGACCGCACGGAGTAAATTACCTCCGGGACAAGCCCGGAGGCTTCTCCGCGAAAGTTTACTCATAATCATGGGTGGGTTTTCAGAGGCGGGGTTCTATAAATATTAGCTTAATCCTGCTCAAAACATTTTCTTTTTTTGAGCAGGAATTTTTTTAGATCTGTCGAAATCGTATCTTCAAAATTTTAAAAATAGATCGAGGATGCAGGAATCTGCCACAGCCGTGTAGAACCTTTAATCAACTGAAAAGTCGAGAAATTCCGCACCCCTGGAGTTGCCTGAAAGTATTGGCGAAAAACATGCTTATTCGAGGTGAATGTTCATGAAACTGGCCATCTCCGGAAAGGGTGGAGTGGGGAAAACAACCATCGCGGCGGCTTTAATCAAGTCCTTTGCCGAAACCCACCGCACAGTGTACGCCATTGACGGCGATCCGGATGCCTGTCTGGCCGCGGCAATCGGCATCCCGGAAGGAGTGGCCGCCGGCTTGAAACCGGTGGTGGAAATGCGGGACGCCATCCGGGCCAAAACCGGCGACGGCGCGTTTTATACTTTGAACCCCAAACTGGACGACGTTCTGGATGATTATTGCTACCAGTACAACAACATCAAGTTCCTGCGCATGGGCGGCGTCAAAAAAGGCGGCTCGGAATGCTACTGCCGGGAAAACACCTTCTTGCATGCCCTGATCACTTCATTGTTGCTGGACAGCAACGAAGTGGTGGTCATGGACATGGGAGCGGGCATTGAGCACCTGTCCCGGGGTACCGCCGGCGGGGTTGATCTGATGCTGGTGGTGGTGGAACCAAGCCGGAACAGTGTCAATACAGCCCGCCTGGTCAAGCAACTGGCCGCTGATCTGGGAATTGACAGGGTAAGGGTAATCGGCAATAAAATACGTTCAGCGAAAGAAAGGGAATTTATCGAAAACAGTTTCCAGCCCGGTGAGGTGCTGGGATTTATTGAGTTTAACGACACCATCTGGGACAGCGCCATGGAACCGAACTCAACGCCGGCGGGTGAGGAGTTGCTCAAAGGCATGAGGGAGGTGCGCGGGAAAATTTTGGGAGAGGCAGGTGGTAGTGCGCAGGGAGAGGAGAGACAGGGTTAGAATTACTTCGTTTTGAAAACGCGGGGAGAGGTTTTATTTATTTTTGCTTTTCCCGGCCTGTTGCAATCCAGCCGTTACAACCACGAACAGACGAACAGGCAGCTAGAGAGCGAAAGCCAACCAATTAGAGAGTTGACTTCACAACTAAGGAGGTTAAAGTAATGCCAAGGTTTAGAGATCCCGGCCATACCTGCCGGCCTTCCGACGCCCCGCGGGTAGTGGATCCGAAAGTGGTCAAGCGGTCCATTGACCCGGCGGTGCTGGAAATGATCGATGTAGCCAAAGAACGGGGAATGATCACCGCCTTCGACCGGGTGGTGGCCCAGCAGCCCCAGTGCCAGTTCGGCTACAAGGGAATCTGCTGCCGCTTCTGCATGGCCGGCCCGTGCCGGATCAAGGCGGAGGAAGGCCCGGCCAGCCGGGGCATTTGCGGCGCTTCCGTGTGGACCGTGGTGGCCCGCAGCGTCGGCCTGATGCTGCTCACCGGCGCCGCCTCCCACAGCGAACACGCCAGCCATATAGCGCATACACTGCATGAATTTGTGGAAGGGCACGCCCCCGATTACGGCATCAAGGATCCGGACAAACTGCGCCGGGTGGCCAAACGCGTGGGCATTGAAGTGGAAGGCAAGGACGACATCACCATCACCAAAGAACTGACCGCCGCAGCCATGGCCGACTACAGCCGCTTGAACGGCTTCGGTGAATCCACCTGGGTGCAGACCACCGTTACCGAAGGACGCCTGAACAAATTCCGCACCCATAATGTCATGCCCAGCGGCGTGTACAACACTATTTCCGACCTGGTCACCGAAGCGCACATCGGCATGGACAACGATCCGGTTAACATTATCTTCAGCGCCATCCGGGTGGCCCTGGGCGATTACGTGGGCATGCACGTGGGCACCGACCTGTCGGACGTCCTGTTCGGCACCCCGAAACCGGTGGTCAGTGAAGCCAACATGGGCGTCATTGATCCGTCCAAGGTAAACCTGGTGCTGCACGGACACAACCCCGTCCTGTCGGACATCATCGTACAGGCGGCGCGGGAAATGGAAGCCGAAGCCAAAGCCGCCGGCGCCACCGGCATCAACCTGATGGGCATCTGCTGCACCGGCAATGAAGTGCTCATGCGCCACGGCGTACCGCTGGTGACTTCCTTTGCCTCCCAGGAACTGGCCATCGCCACCGGATCAATCGACGGCATGGTGGTGGACGTGCAGTGCATAATGCCCTCCGTCCGCACCGCCGCCGAGTGCTTCCATACACTGATTATCACCACTTCGCCCATTGCCAAAATCCCGGGCTCCTATTACCTGGACTTCCAGACCGACAAGGCGCTGGAAAACGCCAAGGCGGCCATCCGCCTGACCATTGAAGCCTTCAAGCGGCGGGATCCGGACAAGGTGCACATCCCGCAGGTGAAGAACACCGTGGTGGCCGGTTGGAGCCTGGAGGCACTGTATGATTTGTTCCGCACCGTCAATCCGGACGAACCGGTAAAAGCACTCACCGACGCCATTATGGCCGGGGAAATCAAGGGTGTGGCCCTGCTGGCCGGCTGCAACAACTTGAAGCGTTTCCAGGATCATACCCACGACACCCTGGCCAAGGAACTGCTCAAGAACGACGTATTCGTGGTGGCCACCGGCTGCGCCGCCCAGGGCCTGGCCAAACTGGGCATGATGGCTCCGGAAGCGGTGGAGTTCGCCGGTGAAGGGTTGAAGAAGTTCCTGGCACGGATTAGTGAAAAGGCCAACCTGAGCACACCGCTGCCGCCCGTTTTCCACATGGGTTCCTGTGTGGACAACACCCGCGCCTCCGACCTGCTCATGGACATGGCCAACGCCATGGGTGTGGACACGCCAAAAGTACCTTTCGTCGCCTCCGCTCCCGAAGCCATGAGCGGCAAGGCCGTTTCCATCGGCACCTGGTTTGTGGCCATGGGTGTTCCGGTACATGTCGGCGCCATGCCGCCCGTGGAAGGCAGCGACCTGATTTACAGCATTATCACCCAGGTGGCCAGCGATGTTTACGGCGGCTACTTCATCTTTGAAATGGATCCCAACGTAGCTGCCAGCAAGATCTTGAGCGCGCTGGAATACCGCACCTGGAAACTGGGCGTGCACCGGGCCGTGGCTGAAGACATGGAAACCGCCCTGTGCCAGAACTATTAGAGCGGGAACGAAAGGGGGAGACAAAATGTCCGAGGAACTTAACTTCGACCAGATTTTTGAGGGCGTAATCGAGCCGGGCCGGGAGCCCAAAAAGCTCTTCCATGAAGTATACAACGGCGCCATCACCGCCGTCAGCTACGCCGAAATCCTGCTCAACCAGGCTATACGTAAATATGGCGCCAACCATCCGGTGGGCTACCCGGACACCGCCTACTACCTGCCGGTCATCCGCTGCCTGAGCGGCGAAGAAATCAAAACCCTGGGCGATTGCGTGCCGGTCTTGAACCGCGCCCGGGCGGCGATCAAAGAACGCTTCACCTTCGAAGACGCCCGCCAGGCCGGCGAATCCACCTGGTATGCGGCGGACATTATTGAAGCGGTGCGCTATCTGCAAAACACAC
>NZ_LYVF01000050.1 GCF_001655685.1 Desulfotomaculum copahuensis | reverse complement strand
GCCGGGCGGCATGAGGGAAGGAACCTGCACAAAAAACAGTTTGGGGTAAAGGATATTGTCAGTACACAATCATACTTTGCTTACGACACTTACCTGCGATTAACACCAGATCACCTTTGTTAGCTAATTCCAGTGCCTTCTCAATTGGATCCGGTTTGCCATCTTTAACCGAGCCTGGTAAAAAACTTGATCAATGCACGGTATCACACTCCACAGCTGATCAAAATGTTCAACCGGTAACCGGTAAGCACACCCGTTGTTTCAGGGATTCCGGCGACATAACCGCTTCACAATCTCCGTCAATGAACAGCCGGTGCCAGAGTTCCAGCACCATCAGCGTATACACCTGCCTGGTCTGCACACAAATTCCCTTCCGGCTGGCCGCCAGCAGATCTGCCACGGCCTGGGGATTGAAATAACCGCGTTCCAGGAAGCGCGGTGAAGTAAGCAAATCCTCCGCATAAGGCCTTAATTCCGCGGTAATCCAGGAACTGATTGGTGCGGTAAAGCCGATCTTTTTCCGGTTGATGACCGCATCCGGTAGAATAACCTCAGTCGCCTTTTTCAGGATGTATTTCAGGGTTTTTCCCTTGACCTTGAAACCGGCCGGCAATGAGGCGGCAAACTCCACCACCCGGTGATCCAGAAATGGCACGCGCAGCTCCAGGGCATGGGCCATGGTAATCTTATCAGCCTTGAGCAGAGTGTCGTCGGAGAGCCAGAATTGCGTATCCAGGTAAAGCATCTGGTTCAGCGGATCCAGCTTTTCCAAGCGTTCCGCATTGGCGGCCGTTATATCACCGGGGTCTTTACCGGCGGTGGCCTGTTTCATTTGTGCAGTATATAGCATGGATTTTTCTTCCTCGCTAAAGGTGAACCCCACACCCCGGTACCAGCGCGGAAGAAATGTCGATGCCCGGCGGACGAAATTCTTGCCCGGGAAACCGGCCGGCAACAGTCCGGCCAACGGAACAATCAACTGCCGGCGGATAAAGGCAGGTAATAACTGAAAAAGCCGGGCCGCCTGTGGTTCCAGGTAAATCTCGTAACCGGCAAATATCTCATCCGCGCCTTCGCCCGATAAAACCACGGTCACGTCTTCGGCCGCCGCCCGGCTGATAAAATAAAGCGGGATTTCCGTCGGATCACCCAGTGGTTCCTCCACCTGCCGGACGATGGCGGCCAGAGCGCCCGGAATTTGATGGGGCGACACTTCAATTTCACGGTGCCTGGTCCGGTACATATCCGCTATTTCCCTGGCCCCGGATAATTCCCAAAAACCGGGGTGTGGTTGGCCGTCGCGGCAAAAACCAAGCGAAAACGTATTTAAATTTGCTCCCGCCCCTGCGGCCAGCGCCAGAATAGTACTGGAATCAAGACCACTGCTCAGAAAGACGCCCACCGGCACCTCACTTTGCAAATGTTGTTTCACTGTTTGCTGTAACAAATCCAGGAGACTTTCCGCACACTCGTCTTCATTGTAACCGGTCGCAGTGATGGAAAGATAATCCCAGTACCTGTGCTCAGAAATTTTCCCCTGACGGCAGATCAGATAGTGGGCGGGTTTAACTTTCCGGATCCCCTGAAAAAAAGTCTCCGGCGCCGGAACATAGCGGAAGGTCAAGTAGCTGTGCAAGGCTTCGGTGTTGGGTATTGTTTTCACTTCCGGCAGGGTGAGCAGCGCTTTAATTTCAGAAGCAAAAGCCAGCCCGCGGGGCAACATGGTGTAGTATAAAGGTTTAATCCCCAACCGGTCCCGGGCCAGCATGAGCTGACGCTTTTTGCCGTCCCAGAGGGCGAAAGCAAACATGCCCCTCAACCGGGCAAGCAGGTTATCTCCTTCCTCTTCATAAAGATGCAGGATCACTTCCACGTCGGAGCGGGTGGCGAACTTGTGACCTTTGGCCTGCAGCATTTCCCGCAGTTCATGATAGTTGTAGATTTCGCCGTTGCACACGAGCCATAGTGTCTCATCTTCGTTTGCCATGGGTTGATGACCGCTTCGGCGGTCGATAATGCTCAAACGCTGGAAACCAAGGCCAAGGCCCGCCTCACGGTGCATACCCCGTTCATCCGGACCACGGTGGAACAACTGCCGGCACATATTATTCAGTAAGTATACAGGTGGGATGAAGTCATTTTCATTGTACACCACACCGCAAATACCGCACATTAAGTATTACTCCTTTAATAATCGACATCCTTTTCTCCTACAGGCACTATATCCAGTATAACCCGAAAAGATTAAAATAAGATTAAATATAAAAATTATAAAGGTCAACTTGATATATTCCTTGTCAAGAGGCATTTCCATTTAGCCTCCCCGGCACAATATAAAAAGATGAGCCGGTTTTAACGTTTCCTTTTTTTATTACTGATAAGTAAAACGTAAGGAAGTTATGATTACAATCAAAATATCTAATTCTATTTTAAGCTTCTTCTAAGGACATTTTAAACAGCCGGTATTACCATATTACCAAGCCGGAAGAAATGACGGCAAAATAAACAAGGGGGAATGTAACATGAACAAGAAGTGGTTGGTATCATTAGGAACAGGAACTCTTCTATTGAGTTCCGCTATAGGTATGGGTATCGCACATGCCAATACAGTGCCGGCGGCGACTGCCCCGGCGGCGGTAACCCGGTCAGTGCAAAAGCAGGCCCCGGACAGGGAAATAAAAAGTATGATGGACAAAGATAATTTAAAAGTGCAACAGGGATCTCAGGTACAGGATAAACAGGGCATTGACACTGAAAAAAGTACCGGATTCAAAGAGAAAGAAGCCAAGGACATTGAGGTCAACGAAAAACTTCTTGGTGGTGGGCATGCCGATCCTGTCGGCGCTAACGTAAATCATGATTTTCAGGGCGTAGAATAACATTAACGCGTAAAAAGCGGGTAAGCTGC
>NZ_LYVF01000049.1 GCF_001655685.1 Desulfotomaculum copahuensis | reverse complement strand
AATGTTCCTTGAAAACTTCACAGCGAAAAAGACAAGTTCGTCGAGAACGGTCAAGTTACAAAGGGCATACGGTGGATGCCTTGGCGCATTGGGCCGACGAAGGACGCGGCAAGCTGCGAAAAGCCACGGGGAGCCGCAAACAGGCATCGATCCGTGGATCTCCGAATGGGGCAACCCGGCGGGGCAAACCCCCGTCATTCTGCACTGAATACATAGGTGCAGGAAGGGCACCCGGGGAACTGAAACATCTTAGTACCCGGAGGAAAAGAAAGCAACAGCGAACCCCCCAGTAGCGGCGAGCGAACAGGGGCGGGCCTAAACCGGAGCTGCATGCAGCTCCGGGGTTGAGGGACTCCCACAAGCGAACATGCAGTTAACCGAAGCGGGCTGGAAAGCCCCGTCACAGAAGGCAACAACCCTGTAGGTAAAAACAAGCATGCAAGCGGGGAGGATCCCAAGTACCGCGGGACACGTGGAACCCCGCGGGAATCCGGGAGGACCACCTTCCAAGGCTGAATACCCGATGCGACCGATAGTGAACCAGTACCGAGAGGGAAAGGTGAAAAGCACCCCGGGAGGGGAGTGAAAAAGCACCTGAAACCGTATGCCTACAAACAGTCAAAGCCCGTTAAACGGGTGATGGCGTACTTTTTGTAGAACGGACCGGCGAGTTGCATCCAGCGGGCGAGGTTAAGGCAAGAAAGCCGGAGCCGGAGTGAAAGCGAGCCTGAAAAGGGCGAAAAGTCCGTTGGAGCAGACCCGAAACCGGGTGATCTACCCATGTTCAGAGTGAAGCTAAAGTAAAATTTAGTGGAGGCTCGAACCAACCGTCGTTGAAAAGGCGGTGGATGAAATGTGGGTAGGGGTGAAATGCCAATCGAACCCGGAAATAGCTGGTTCTCCCCGAAATAGCTTTAGGGCTAGCCTCAAAGCAAAGCCGCGGAGGTAGAGCACTGACTGGGCTAGGGGCCTTCACCGGTTACCGAACCCAATCAAACTCCGAATGCCGCCGGTTTGATCTTTGGGAGTCAGACTGCGGGTGCTAAGATTCGTAGTCGAGAGGGAAACAGCCCGGACCGCCGGCTAAGGTCCCCAAGCGACGCTAAGTGGAAAAGGATGTGGGGTTGCCCGGACAACCAGGATGTTGGCTTAGAAGCAGCCACCATTCAAAGAGTGCGTAATAGCTCACTGGTCAAGTGACCCTGCGCCGAAAATGAAACGGGGCTCAAGCGTTGCACCGAAGCCGCGG
>NZ_LYVF01000048.1 GCF_001655685.1 Desulfotomaculum copahuensis | reverse complement strand
GCTTACCCCCGCCAGCGCAGGTTGGGCTGCCGGGCGGCCGTGGTCTCGTCCAACCGGCCGACCACCGTGGTGTGGGGCGCGCCGTGGATTTTTTCCGGCTCCTCCGCCGCCTCCCGGGCAATCTGCTCCATGGAGGCGATGAAGCGGTCCAGGGTTTCCTTGCTCTCCGTTTCGGTCGGCTCGATCATCATCGCTTCCTCCACGATCAGGGGGAAGTAGATGGTCGGCGGGTGAAAGCCGTGATCCAGCAGGCGCTTGGCCATATCCAGCGTGCGCACGCCGTAGCGTTCCTTCTGCCATTTGCCCGAGATGACGAATTCATGCTTGCAGGCACGGTCGTAGGGAAGGTAAAAATGTTTTTTCAAATGCTGCATCAGGTAGTTGGCGTTCAGGACCGCATCCTCGCTTACCTGTTTCAAGCCGGCCGCGCCCAGGGAGCGGATGTAGGCGTAGGCCTTGACCACCACATTGAAGTTGCCGTAAAAAGAGCGCATCTTGCCGATGCTATGGGGCAGGTCGTAGTTGAAATGGTAGCGCTTCCCGTCATAATCCACCAGGGGCACGGGCAGGAAGGGCACCAGTTCTTTCTTCACCCCCACCGGCCCGGAACCCGGTCCGCCGCCCCCGTGCGGGGTGGCAAAGGTTTTGTGCAGGTTGAAGTGCACCACGTCAAAGCCCATGTCCCCCGGACGGCTGTACCCCAATATGGCGTTGGCGTTGGCCCCGTCGTAGTAGAGCAGTCCGCCGGCCCGGTGCACCAGATCGGTGATCAGGTGGATGTTCTCGTCGAACAAGCCCAGTGTGTTCGGGTTGGTGAGCATCAAACCGGCCACCTGATCGTCCAGCGCCTTTTCCAGCGCGGACACGTCCACCCCGCCCCGGGCGTCGGAGGGGATGGCCACCACCCGGTAGCCGGCCATGGCCGAGGTGGCCGGGTTGGTGCCGTGCGCGGAGTCGGGCACCAGTATTTTTGTCCGTTTGTCGCCGCGCTGTTCGTGGTAGGCGCGGATCAGCAGGATGCCGGTCAGTTCTCCGTGCGCGCCGGCCGCCGGCTGCATGGTCACCCGTTGCATGCCGTCGATTTCGGCCAGGTATTTTTCCATTTCGTAAATCAGCTGCAGTGCGCCCTGGACCAGTTCTTCCGGCAGGTAGGGGTGGATTTCGGTAAAGCCGGGCAGGGCGGCCACTGCTTCGTCGACTTTCGGGTTGTATTTCATGGTGCATGAGCCCAGGGGGTAGAAGTCGGTGTCCACTCCGTGGTTCATGTTGGACAGGGCGGTGAAGTGCCGCACCAGTTCTATTTCGCTCACTTCCGGAAAGGCCGGGGGCTGTTGGCGCCGGGCGGCCGCCGGGATGGAAAGTTCCGCCTGCGGTACGTCGCTTTCCGGCAGGGAGATGGCCTGCCGTCCGGGGGCGCCCAGTTCAAAGATTAATTTCTGCGGTCCTTGCTTCAGCATACCGCCGCCACCTCCTCCAGTGCGCGCGCCAACCGGTCGATTTCATCTTTGGTGCGTTTTTCGGTGACGGCAATCAGCCAGTGACCGGCCAGTTCCGGGTAAAAGCGTCCCAGTTCCGGGCCGGCGGCCAGTTTGTGTTTGAGCAGGGCGGCCTGTACTTTGTCCGGCGGGTAGTCGCTCTTGAGTGTAAATTCTTTGAAATAGGGCGCCTGGAAGGCCGCTGTGAAGCCCTTGATTGCGGACAGGCGTTCCCTGGCATAGGCCGCCTTTTGGGCGCAAAGCTCCGCCACCCGGCGCATGCCCTGCGGCCCCAGGGCGGACATGTGGATGGTGGCCGCCAGGGCACACAAGGCCTGGTTGGAGCAGATGTTCGAGGTGGCCTTTTCCCGCCGGATGTGCTGTTCCCTGGCCTGCAGGGTGAGCACGAACCCCCGCCGGCCGGCGGCGTCGGTGGTGGCCCCGGACATACGCCCGGGCATGCGGCGCAGGTATTTTTCCCGGGCGGCGAAGAAGCCGAATCCCGGTCCGCCGAAACTCACCGGCAGGCCCAGGGGCTGCCCTTCGCCTGTCGCGATGTCGGCGCCGTATTCCCCGGGCGGCTGCAGCAATCCCAGGGAAACGGGATCGACGCTGACGATGAACATTGCGCCGGCCGCGTGCGCCGCCTTTTCCAGGGCGGACACGTCTTCCAGGCAGCCGAGGAAGTTGGGCTGCTGCACCAGTACGGCTGCTGTTTGTGCGCCGATTAACGGCGCTAGATCGCTCACGCCGGTGCTCCCCGCCGCCATGGGCAGTTCGACAATCTGCGCCTGCCGGGGAACCAGGTAGGTTTGCAGTACCCGCCTGTATTCCGGGTGCACGGTGCGGGCCACCGCCAGCTGTTTTCTTTTGGTCTGGACCAGGGCGACGGCGGCCGCCTCGGCCAGCGCGCTGGCCCCGTCGTACATGGAGGCGTTGGCTACATCCATTCCGGTCAGGTTGCAGATCAGGGTCTGAAATTCATAGATCGCCGCCAGGGTGCCCTGGCTGATTTCCGCCTGGTAGGGTGTGTAGGCGGTGTAGAATTCGGAACGGGATAAAAGCGCCGGTACCACCGCGGGGATATAGTGGTCGTAATACCCGCCGCCCAAAAAACAGGTATAGTCAGTGCCGTTTTTATCCGCCAGCCGGCGCATATGGCTGACCAGTTCCGGTTCGGACAACGCCGGCGGCAGGTCCAGTTCCCGCTGCAGGCGGACCGGTTCCGGTATGTCGGCGAACAGGTCCGCCACCGCCGGGACGCCGATGTCCGCCAGCATCTTTTGCCGGTCGGCGGCGGTATTGGGAATGTATTTCAACGGAAGTCAGCTCTCTTTCACCATTTTTTCATAACCGGAAGCGTCCATCAACTTGTCCGCTTCGGAGGGATCGGACATCTCCACCACAATCATCCAGCCGTCTCCATACGGCTCTTTGTTGATCAGGTCCGGGTGATCCATGACCGCGTCGTTGACGTCGACTACTTTGCCGCTGACGGGGGCGAACAGGTCGGAGACTGATTTCACCGACTCTACGGTGCCGAAGGTTTCTCCCGCCGTTACTTCGTCGCCCACT
>NZ_LYVF01000047.1 GCF_001655685.1 Desulfotomaculum copahuensis | reverse complement strand
CCACCCGGGACCGCCCCTTTCCCGCCGGCGGAACTTCCGCCGCCAGCGGCCAGCGCGGCCATATTATTGCCGGTACCGGCCGGTCCCGCACCCGGCATACCATCACCGGTAAAACCCGCCGCTCCGCCCCCGGAAAACATCTGCGGCGGCCCTTTGCCGCTCAACTGATCGCGAATAATCCCCGCCAGCACACCGGCCGGGGGCACCACCCCCAACTGCCTGGCCCCGGCCCAACCCAAAGCAGTCAAACCGGCCAGGAGCAGTATCAGCGTCATCAACCACCGTCTCAAGCGCTTCCCGCCGGAATGTTCCGGTGCTCGCACCACATCAAAATCATCCCGCCTGCGTTTAGCAAACAACACCCACTCCCCCTATTACTTTTTCAACAAACACCGGGAGGGGACAGTCCCCTGTGGGGGAGCTATTCCAACCGGGATAAATAGCGCTTCAAGGCGTCTTCCCAGGGAGGCGGCAAATAGCCGATCGTCTCCCGGAGCGGAAATGGATCCAGCACCGAGTTGGCCGGCCGGCGCGCCGGACGGGGAAAAGCGGCCGTGGCGCAAGGCATTAGATCAACTTTCATGCCGGCGGCGGCAAAAATGGCGGCGGCGAAATCATACCAGGTGGCCGGACCGCTGTTGGTAACGTGATAAACGCCGTAGCAGCCGGTGGCGGACAGATCGGCGACAGCCCGGGCCAAATCCACAGTATAGGTGGGGCAACCCCGCTGGTCATCCACCACCCGGATCGCGCCCTTCTCCCGGCCCAGGCGCAGCATCGTTTCCACAAAGTTCCCGCCCCCGCGGCCAAAAAGCCAGCTTGTCCGCGCGATATAAAAGCGCCCTCCGGCGGCAGCCACGGCCTGCTCCCCCCACCACTTGCTGCGGCCGTATGCGTTTACCGGTGAGGGCGGATCAAATACACCGTAGGGCACGGACTTGCTGCCGTCAAATATGTAGTCGGTGCTCACCTGCACTAAAACGGCATCCACCTCCCGGCAGGCCAGGGCCAGATTACGCGGCCCCAGGCCGTTGACCAGCAGCGCCCGCTGGAAATCGTCCTCCGCCCCGTCCACATTGGTGTAAGCCGCACAGTTTATCACCAGCACCGGCCGGTACTTACGCATAACACCGCGTACCGCGTCCAGTTTGGTGATGTCCAATTCCATCCGGGACAGGGCAATCACTTCCGCTCCCCGGCAACGGAATTGATCCGTCATATCAACACCCAGCATGCCGGCGGCACCGGTGACCAGCACCCGGGCGCCGGAAAAGGCGATCGCATTGGAGCACAAATTTTCCACCCCTGTTTCAAGATAACAGGCGATTCATGCCGCCGGAGCCGCACCGGTAGTATGAATGCCGCTGTGCACTAGCGCCAGGAACTGGGTATACTAAATATTTATTATACCATCAGCACAACCGGATAAAGCGCAACTTCCGTAAAATAACAATATTTTTCCGCGCCCGCAGAAAGGAGGTGGGGGAAATGGACCATACTCTGAAAACCTTGAAATCTCTGGCATTGGTCCTAAGCATTTTCTACCGTCTGGCGGCGGCCCTGCTGATTTATCAATTATGCCTGCTGGCAACGAGGTAGAGCCGGGCAATACCAATGTAACAAAACAGCGAAAAGGCCCCTTTTTCACAATAACGAGCGGGGCTCCAACCCGGTCACAAGAAACTTTGACGGCTGACCAATATTTAAAGCCGGGTTTCTTCCCCGGCAGCGGGAGTGCGGAAAAGCTGCAATAGGGGAATCAGGCCGCCGGTGACGAACCGCCGCGCCCAGGGCGGGGCCAGGGCCAGTTTGGCCGCAATGCGTGAATGGTAGTCCAGATCGCCGTATTTGAGAATGATCCGGCGCCACTGGGGCCGGTCGAAGAAGGCCAACAACATATCCATTTCTTGATCGCTCATATTCAAAAAAGTTTCCCGGTGGCGCAAGCCGCAGCGAATTTCCATACCGGCCTCCTTTTCCCAGGCACGCTGATAGACGGCCAGGGCGGCCGGGCCGAATTCACCGTACTCCAAAGCGGCCAGCGCCGTACGGGCGCACAGGCGCGCCCCCAGCAGGCCCAGGTAAAGGCCGCCGCCGGAAATGGGCTTGACCTGGGCCGCGGCGTCACCCACCAGCAATGCGTGCGGACCGTAGGTACGGGGCATGAAACCGACAGGCACCAGACCGCCGGTGGGACGGATGATTTTCAGGCCCCGAAAAAGCCGGTGGTATCTATTCACCAACCGTTGAAACAAGGCGCGCGGACTCTGCCTTCCGGCAGCGCGGTCGCAAGTGCCGGCTAAACCGCTGCCCACGCCCACGCGGGCACGGCCGCCGCCGGCGGGAATGATCCAGCCGAACCAGCCCGGGGCCACCCGGCGGCCCAGGAAAATATCGATCATGGCATCGCTGGCGGCCGGCAGTTCCACTTCGGCGGCATACATGGCTATTTTCTCCACCGGCGGAGACAGCCCCAACCAACGGGCGACGGCGGAGCAGTGACCGTCGGCGCCCACCACCAGGCGGCAGGTGACGGATCCGGGAACACCAACGGCCCGCTGAGCAGAAACACTGCCTGCACCACCCGGTTTATCCGCCGCGCCGGGCAAGCCGGCACGCCCTGCCGGCGGCGAAACAAAGCCGCAATTTAATGAAGCGGGAATGGAACCGCCGGATAACGCCGGCCGGACCGGTTCGCCGAAAGCGGAACCGGCCGCTTTATCACGGGCGGCAAGTGTTACCCGCACACCTCCGGCTATGTATGAAAAATCCACCGCCCGCCGGTTATAGATGATTCGCGCCCCGGCGGCTGCAGCCTGCCGGGCCAGCTCACGGTCAAAAGCCGCCCGGTCTACAGCCAGGGCATAGGACCGGCTGCCGGCCAGGGTAAGGATCTGTCCGCCGGGCCCGTGCACCCGGGCACCCTTCAGATGCTGCAGCACCACCTCCCGGGAAACGGCGGCCAGTTCCAGCGTGCGGGCACTGATCAGCCCGGCGCACTGCATGGGCTCCCCCACCTGTCCGTGCTCCTCCACCACCAGCACCCGTCTGCCGGCGGCGGCCACGTCCCGGGCCACGGCACAACCGGCCGGCCCGGCGCCAATCACTACCAGATCATAATCCATTCGCTGCCATCCTTTCATCACATATATCAGACGGTTATCAAGGAAGTGCAGCGGCCGGTTGCACCAGCGGCTTTCTACAGTCCAGGCGCCCACATACGGACCGCAGGTCATTGCCTCCGCTTGGAAAACATTTAAGCAGTAAATTCGCCGGCATCCCGGTTTTTTCCTGTTTTTTTTGTAACATTTCAAAAAGTCCCAAACTGTAATCCCCGCTTGAGGCCGTTTAACAGCCGGAGACAGCATCCTGGAGAATAAAAAACAACCCTGATGCCGGATCGTTTCCGCACAGGGTGCAAGACATGGCAATTTTCCGAACAGCCGGACAGTTCCGGCGGCCGGAAAAATCGCTTGGGCCGGACCACCGCCATGTCGCTGTGCTGCTTAGCGGAGCACAGCAATGATTTTAACGATTACAATATACCCGAAGACGAACAGCAACGGCACAATTGCCACGCTCAGAACGCGGTCCAGGGCACGCGATACAGTCAACTCTCCGGTGCTGCCGGCCGACTGCACGCCGGAGCCAGCCAACTCCTTGGTAATGAGCAGGACGATCAGTGCCATGGTGGCAAGCAAGCCAAACCCGGCTGCCATAGTGGTGCTGGCGATGGTGGTCACAGTAGTGGTGGTCACGGTGGAAATCATGTCCTGAGGCCTCCTTTCTATCTTTCTAAAACAAACATTTCGACAACGGGAAGGAAAGTCCTTCCGCCGGTGGCAATTAAGGGAGATTTTTAATAAATAATCACCAGCCCGGAAAAAGGGGCCAGATTAAGTACAGACCGATATTGGTCAGGCCGTGGGCCAGGGTGACGCCCAAAATGGACCGTGTGCGCAGGACATACCAGTAAAAAAGTACAGCCACGGCGAAAACAAAGAAGACATCTGTCAAAGAGAGGTGGGTAATGTGCAGGGAGGCGAACAGGACGGCCACAAAGGGCAGCGCGCCTGCACCCATTACATCCCGGGCCGCTTTTTGCAAAACCCCCCGGAAGATCAATTCTTCGAAAAAACCGGTGAAGACAAGCAGAATCAACGCCGGCGGAATCAGTTGGGCCAGGCCCGTCGTGTGAATCAACGGAGCCGGGTGCAAAATTTGGTTTTCGATGAAGCCCAGGGGAAAACCTGTCAGACCGATGGCCAACTGCACCGGCAGGTTGCCCGGCGTCAGAGAAACATCTTTGAACCGGTAGCCATTAAGCCTGATAATGAGAAAGGCAGCCACCAGCAGGGGAAAGGCGATAATGACGTACCAGTAAATGAGGGGAATCCCCTGTAGTGGAATGGTCAAGCTCAAGATGCGGATTAGGGGACACAGGGTGAGCGACAGGTAAAGCCGGTGCATCTTTTCGCCATCAAAGCGGCCCTTTACTTCTTCCCGCAACGGCAACCCAGCGTTCAGTCCACCGGTCACCGGTCGGCCATAAGTCAGGGCGGCCTGTACCAGCAGTGCGATCAGCAGGAAAAAATGCATGAGCAGGCCCCAGCGTACATTGACATAGCCGGTCATTATTTCCGCCCCGACGATACCCAGGGCATAGAGCCAGGGAACCACCGGCATATAATGGCGCCGGCGGGTACCCGTACTTCTCCGTGGCCGGGGAACCGGCCGTGTGCTGCAAGCCGCCTGGTCACCAGCGGCTTTTTCCCCCGGATATGCGGCCCGATCCTTGGACAATAGTTTCACCTCTGAATCAACGGTTGCTTGTTGCCGCGGCTGGAGCGGGAGCGGGTTGCGGGGCCGGCGCCGCAACCCGCCCTCCGCTTTCGGCGGGGGAAAGATTGCCACCGGAGGGAGCTGGAACGGTGATCCGTTCCAGGTTTCCGGCGGTTGAAGCACCACTTCCGGCCGGCGGCAATGCAGGCGGCGGTTTTTGGCTTCCAGCACCGGCAGCGGCCCCGTCCCGGCCGGCAGGCGTGTTTTCCCGCCGGATCGGGGCCCGTTTGGGCACAGTCGATAATGGCCGCTGACGCACAGGATAGCGGGATACATTTTTCCTTTTCACAGGAACTACACTTCCTGCGGGCAGCTGTGAAGCAGCCGGAGCGGTTATGTTCACCCACAAGTGCAGGGAACGGTAGGGCAGTTTGTCCCCCGCCCGGTAGAGCAGGAATTGCACTTTCATGTCCTGATACGGCGCAGCGGCGGAAAAAGCCAGCGGCTGTTCCCATTTCTGCTTGTCGGCCAGTAGAACGGGGCCGGTTTTTTGCTTGACCAGGCCGTCCATAACCACTGCCACATAATAACTGACCGGCTGGTTTTCGTGGTTGACAATACCTGCTATAACCCGGCCTTTTTCCCCCACCGCCAGATCGCGGGGGTAGCCTTCCGCTTTGCCGCCCGGCCCCAGGATGTAAAACTCGGTAAATTTTTCGCCCACCTTGGGCGTGGTGACTACATAATAAATGCTGCCGGCGGCAAAAAGCACAGCCAGCACCAGAATGAAGCCCAACACCCGGTCCAGACGGGACATTTCCGTCCAACCCGGGATGGAGAAAGAAAATACGGGGTAATAACGCTCCTCCGGGGACAGTTTCCGTCGCCGGAGGAATGTCACAGCGGACAGGGCGGCAATGAAAAGCAGCAATGAAACCAGTATCGGGGCCAGGCGGATCCCCCAGGGAGTATAATTCAACCCCAGGCCGATCAAGGGCGTCACAGCGATACTCAAGCCAAAACTCAAAGCCACCCGTTCAATGCCTTCCAGGTCGCCCGTTTTGGGAAAAAGGGCGGCGATGAGAACATAGCCGGGAAAAAAGAGAACGAAAGGCAAGCCCAGGGCCACCCGGATGTAATGCCACCAGCCAAAATCACCGGCTATAATGACCAGTGCCAGGATCAGGGAGAGGATGTTGAGGTAGAGCAGATCTTGGAACAAACGAATGGTTTTTTGTACTGGCATGATTATTTAAACAGCTCCCCCGGTGGCTATTGGGAGTTCTCCTCAGGCGTTTCAAGCGGCATTACCCTGAAAATAGCGGGCATAACGCCCGCTTTCATATTGCCTGTGGCCGTGCAAACAGCCTGCATAACAATAATTCGACAAAGGTTACCTCTTTCCTGCCGGCCCAACTTTTTACCACGGGGGCGGACAGGCCGCCCCCGAATAATAATCATATTTCTGCTTCGGCAGGTGCGCTATTGAGGCAGTTTTTGCAGCACCCGGTAGAGCACCACGGTCGCTTCCGCCCGGGTGGCGTTGCCCCGGGGAACAAATTTGCCGTTCTCCCGGCCGCCCATGATCTGCCAACGCGCCATCAAAGCCACGGAGGAACGCGCCCAACTGGAAATGCCGCCGGCATCGCCAAAGGGAGCCAACGCCCCGCTTATGCCGGAGTTGCTGATCGTCATATCCAGACCATCCCTGGCCATCAAACGCACCATCATAGCCGCCATCTGTTCCCTGGTGATTAATTCGCCCGGCGCAAACTGATGCGCACTCACGCCGGAAACCAGACCGGCCTTCACAGCGGCGCCCACCATACCGCGGTACCAGGCATTGGCCGGCACGTCGCTGAAGCGCACCGCCCCGTCCGGAGCGGCGGTCAGACCGGCCATGCGGGCCAGGATGGTGGCGAATTCGGCCCGTGTGATGGTGGCTTCTGGGGCGAATTTGCCTTCACCCACACCACTCACAAAACCCTTAACTGCCATGGCGTCAATTTCCTGTTGCGCCCAATGGCCGTTTATGTCGGTGAATTGCCCCGGCTGTGATTGCGGCTGGGGCTGTGGCTGGGGCTGAGGCTGGACCAATGTTTCCAGCAAGGCATATTTACCGCCCTGCTGTGTTGCAAAGCTGACTGTGCCGCTGGTGGAATCATACGTGCCCCCCATTTCCGTCCATTCACCCAAATAACGCCAGGCTTTGACCTTGCCGGATGCGGCCGCATTCTGCGCCGCCGCGGGCACCGGCAGAAGCACCGTCACCTGGCCGCCAAACTGCGGCATTGACTGCACCGAACCATCGCCGGCCAGTGTCCCGGCAGCAAGCGTATAGACATTGCCATCCAGCTTGCACCGGCCGGACACGGACTGCAACAGATCCTGCACATCCTGATAAACAGCCTGCTGTACCGTCAATTGGAACTGCACCGCGCCGGACGGCGGTGATATCTTAAGGACAGCGGAAGGCAACAAGACTTGCATGCCGTGAATATTCACGAGCAGGGAAAGCCCGGTTTGCTGTATCCGGTTCAGCTGGTCGAGGGTTAAATTCAGGGAATCACCGGCGGCCGTCAGGGTCACCGGTCCGGCGGCACCCGCACTCTGTATGGCTGCATTCAAAACGCTGTCGCTGATGGTAGCGGGCAGCACTGAACCGCCGCCACCGCCGCCGCCGCCACCGCCGCCGCCACCGCCGCCACCACCACCGGACACGGGCGGTACAACGTTTTTAACAGCGGTTTCAACATTCTTTAGATCATCCGGCACCTGTCCGCTGACAATCTGACTGATGTCCTGATTCGAAAGGGAATTCACAGCCGCCGGCTTTATATTGCTGTACTGCGGGTCTTTGGCCACTTCCAAAATTGTATTCAGCATGGTTTCGTTATAATTGCTGCTGGTAAGCTGCTTGCCTTGCAGCGCTTTATCCAGGTCCTGCACAAAATTACGCAGTTCCTGGTCGCTGACACCGTTTTGTTTGAGTTTGTCCACATAACCGGGAAACTGGTTGACCAATTGGTTATAGTTGTCGTAAAGACTGCCGGCTGAAGCGGGCGGGATACAAGCGGACATTAAGGAGAACATGAAAGTCAAGGCAATCAGGTTTGCCCCCCACCGGTAAAAAAGTTTCTTCAAACGAGTCACCCTCCTCTTTTGGTTTGATGTCGTCGGCATCTGACCGGTCACCACAAATTACGCGGCAACACCCCCCGGAAACGCTTTTTCAATAACAGTAGGCAGCGTCGAGAAAAGGCAATTTTTTTCCGCATTAGGAATAATTATACCAAAATTTAAAAAGTCCTGCCTGATTGGTAAAATTATATTTGTAAGACGCATTGTGCCAAAGGGGCCGGGCAACTGTTGCCCGGCCCCTTCCCGCGGTGCGGAAAGCTTCTTAAACTTCCATGATGATCGGCAGGATCATCGGCCTTCTCCTGGTTTTTTCGAACAGATACTTTCCCAATGTATCCCTGACCTGCGATTTGATTGCAGCCCATTCGGACACGCCGTTGCCCGTGCACTTTACCAGGGCGCATTTTACCTTTTCCCGGGCGTCTTCCATCAGTTGCTCCGATTCGCGCACGTAGACGAAGCCCCGGGAAACGATGTCCGGTCCGGCGATGACCTGGCCGGATTCGCGGTCGATGGTCACCACCACGATCAATATGCCGTCCTGGGAAAGCTGCTTGCGGTCGCGCAGCACGATATTGCCCACGTCACCCACGCCCAGGCCGTCCACCAGCACCCGCCCGGCGGTGACCCGCCCGGCGATGCGCCCGCCCTTGCGGTTGAACTCCAGCACCTGGCCGTTTTCCAGCACGAAGATGTTTTCCGGCGGGATGCCCATACCCCGGGCCAGTTCGGCGTGCTTGATCAACATGCGGTGCTCGCCGTGCACCGGCACGAAGAAGCGCGGCCGCACCAGGTTGATCATCAACTTCAGCTCTTCCTGGCTGGGGTGTCCGCTGACGTGAATGCCGGAAACCTTTTCGTAGATCACATGCGCGCCCTGTTTGAAGAGCTGATCGATGATGCGGGCGACCAGTTTTTCATTGCCCGGAATGGGCGTGGCCGAGATGATGATCGTATCGCCGGGGATGATCTCCACCTGGCGGTGATCACACATGGCCATGCGGGTGAGCGCGGACATGGGTTCGCCCTGGCTGCCCGTGGACAGCAGCACCACCTTGTTTTTGGGCAGGCGGTTGGCCTCGTCCAGTTCGATCAGGGTGCCGTCGGGCACTTCAATATAGCCCAGTTCCTGCGCCACACTGAGTACGTTGACCATGCTGCGCCCGACCACCGCCACTTTACGGTCATAGCGGCGGGCGGTGGCAATGGCCTGCTGCAGGCGGTGCACATTGGAGGCGAAAGTGGCCACAATAATCCGTTCCCTGGCCTGGCGGAAGGTTTCGTCAAAGGTGGCGCCGACCACCCGCTCGGACATGGTGTAGCCCGGCCGCTCCACATTGGTGCTATCCGACATGAGCACCAGCACGCCTCTTTCCCCCAACTGGGCCAGGCGGCAGAAGTCGGTGACCTGTCCGTCCACCGGGGTCTGGTCGATCTTGAAGTCCCCCGTGTGCACCAGCACGCCCACCGGCGTGTGCACAGCAATGGCCACTGCGTCCGGAATACTGTGGGAAACCCGGATGAATTCCACTCTGAACGGTCCGATGTGCACCGCATCCCGGGGCTTGACCACCTGCAGCTGTACGCCGTTCAAACCGTGTTCCTTCAGCTTGCCCTGGAGCAGCCCCAGGGTGAGCCTGGTGCCGTACACGGGTACGTTGAGCTGCTTCAGCACAAAAGGCAGCGCACCGATGTGGTCCTCGTGACCGTGGGTGAGCACTATTCCGCGCACGCAATCCCTGTTTTCCAGCAAATAAGTAATGTCCGGGATGACCACGTCGATGCCCAGCATTTCTTCTTCCGGAAACATTAATCCGCAGTCGATGAGCAGAATATTCTCCCCGTATCTCACCGCCGTCATGTTTTTACCGATCTCGCCCATTCCTCCGAGGGGAATGATTGCTAATTTGTCTCTGGACAAAAATGACACCTCCTGCCTGTTTCGTGAAAAAGTGACCATTGGATGGTAACGGTGAGAGAACAGGAGAAGGCGGGGAGATATTCTCTTGTCATCAGGAAAGCCGTCCGAAATACTCTCAATTATATATTATACAAAAAAAACGGCCGCTAAACAAGCACCGCCGGCGCGGCGTAAAGGGAATTTTTTTTAAAAGGATCTTCGCATCAAACTGTAATCTCATAGTTACCCAATTTAAGAATTTTTTACAATAATTTTGTTGCTATTTACCGTAAAAAGTGCTAAAATTAATTGTGAAATAAATAACTTTGGGAGGTGTAAGCAATGCCGGGAGGGAAAAAAGTCGGCGAACTAATGGTTTCTCTGGCGGAATATCCGTTCGTTTATGATACCGATTCGTTAAAAGATGCGGTAAGGGTACTCAAGGAATACTTGAATGAAGGCAAATCGCACCGTTCACTCCTGGTGTTCAGCAAAACGAAAAAAGTGGCGGGAGAAAAGGAACTGGTCGGCATATTGACTGTCCGGGACATCCTCAATACCATCAAAAAAAACCGCAAGTGTCCGGGGGAGGCGGACATATTCATGTCCTGGGCTTTGTTCTACCATAAGGATGTGCTGGAAGAATGCCTGGTCACCACGGTGGGGCGGGCCGTCCGTCCGCTGGTCAAAGCCTTTGTCCAGGCGGATGACAGCGTTACAAAGGCCGTTGAGCTGATGATGAACAATAATGTCAATTTGCTCCCGGTATTTGAAAACAAAAAAGCTGTCGGGGTAATCAGGGCGCTGGACATTCTGGATTATATCGGCGAATTGGTTGAATCATAACATCGCTGCGTACTTTGATAAACTCCTTCCCCTTGAAAAACGGGAGCCTTTTAGCTCCCGTTTTTATAATGCTATGGTTCGCATGTTAGATCAGTTTAAGCGCCGCCAGAGTACTTTTAATTTTTTCCTTTTCATCTGCTGTGGCTTCCACCAAAGGCAGGCGCGGCGGGCCGGCATTCCAGCCGAGCAGGTTCATGGCCGCCTTTACGGGCACCGGATTGGTGGTGATGAACAGCCCTTTGAAGACCGGATACAGTTCCAGATGAATCTGGGTGGCCAGAGTGGTGTTGCCCGAGGTGAAAGCGTTGATCATATCTTTGATACGCGGGCCGACAACATGGGAGCAAACACTGATCACACCCTTGGCACCCAGGGCCAGCATGGGCAGGGTCAAGGAGTCGTCACCGCTGTACAGGGTGAAATCGTCCGGCAGCACGCGCCGCAATTCACTCACCTGATCCATGCTGCCCGCGGCCTCCTTGAGCGCGACGATATTGTCAACCTGTGCCAAACGGGCCGCCGTGGCCGGCAACAGGTTAACCCCGGTGCGCCCGGGAATGTTGTAGAGCAGCACCGGCAGGTTGGTGGAGGCGGCGATCGTTTTGAAGTGCTCATAAAGCCCTTCCTGGGAAGGCTTGTTATAGTAGGGGCAAACCAGCATAACGCCATCCACGCCCACTTTTTCCGCCGCCTGGGTGAGAGTGATACTGTCGGCGGTGCTGTAGCCGCCGGTGCCGGCGATAACTGTCGCCTGGCCGCCCACTTCCTCCACAATTACCCGGAACAGCTCGATCTTCTCGTCCCTGGTCAAGGTCGGCGATTCGCCGGTGGTGCCCGATATCACCAGGCCGTCGGAACCGGATTGCACCAGGTGGCGGGCCAATTTTCTGGCCTGATTGTAGTTCACCGTCAAATCCTTGGTGAATGGGGTAACCATGGCGGTCAGCAGGCGTCCAAAATCAATGGTCAAAATATTCACCTTCCTTCCAGACTGATCTGAAACAGATCAGCAAGTAAACATGCAAATACAGTAAATGACAAACTTTATTCAACAGACATAAACTGACGGTAGAGTGCCCGTACAGACTTTTCCATATCCTCCCGCTTCACTAATATCCAGATCGTGGTATAGGAATCACTGGATTGCAGTATCTGGACGCCTTCCCGGGTCAGTGCGTCCACGATGGCCGCCATCACCCCGGGTACGCCGGTCATGCCGGCGCCCACGGCGGCCACTTTGGCGCAACCGGGGTTTATCTCTGCTTTGAATTCGTTGTTTTCCAAAACCTGCGCCGCTTTGCGGAAGATAGCCTCCCGCACGGTAAAGACAGCCAGATCGGGACTGACATTGATAAAATCCACGCTGATCCCCGCCAGGGCCAGGCCCTTGAACAGACGGCGCTGTTGCGTGAGCCCGGCGGAACCGTTTTCCAGCGGCACTTTGAACTGGACCAGGTCGGGGATCTGAGTAATACCGGTAATGGTCCGGTCACGGGCGATGTCAATCGCCCCCTTGTAAACTTCCCCGGAACTGGTCACCAGTGTGCCCGGGGCGTCGCTGAAGGTGGACCGCACCCTTAAAGGGATGCCTTTTTGCATCACTATCTCCACCGCCCGCGGGTGCACCACCTTGGCTCCTTCATGAGCCAGCTGGCAGATTTCGTCGTAGGTAACCATATCCAGCGGCTTGGCTTCGTTGACGATACGCGGGTCGGCGGTCATGATCCCGTCCACGTCGGTGTAAATGTCCACGTACCCGGCGTTTAAGGCCACACCCAGCGCCGCCGCCGTGGTATCGCTACCTCCCCGACCGAGGGTGGTAATCTCCCCTTCCCCGGTAACGCCCTGAAATCCGGCTACCACCACCACCTTTCCTTCCCTTGCCTGCTTGATGATATTTTCCGGTTTCACCCGGATGATCCGGGCGTCGTTAAAACTTTCATCTGTAATAATGCCTGCCAGCGCGCCGGTGAGAAACACCGCCGGACAGCCGGCACTGTTCAGGGTGGCGGTCATCACCACCCCGGAAATGATTTCGCCGCAGGACATGAGCAGATCCTTTTCCCGGCCGTCGATCTCCCGGCCGGCCTGACGCGCCACGTCAAGCAGGGTGTCGGTGGCGTAGGGGTCGCCATGACGTCCCATCGCCGAGACCACCACCACCGGGGTATAGCCCTCCTCCCGCGCGGCCAGCACCTTGGCCGTTACCCGCCTGCGCATTTCCGGCGCGGTCAGCGAAGTACCGCCGAATTTCTGAATCAAAAATTTCATCGCCCACCACCCGGCAGGCAGCCGTATTGGACCACCAATCCGGCGATCTGGACGGCATTGGTGGCGGCACCTTTGCGCAGTTGGTCGGCCACCACCCACAGGTTCAAGCCGCAATCCACGGAGTTGTCCTCCCGGATGCGCCCGACAAAAACTTCGTCCCGGTCCGAGCAGTACAGGGGCATGGGGTACTTTTTGGCTGCCGGTTCATCCATCACCACCACGCCGGGAAAACGGGCCAACAGTTCCTTCACCCCGGCGGCGGTAAGCTTCTTTTCCGTTTCAATGTTTATCGATTCGGAATGACTGCGGTAAACGGGCACCCGCACAGTGGTGGCGGTAATGGCCATGTTTTCGTCGTGCAGGATCTTGCGTGTTTCCTTGACCATCTTCCACTCTTCCTTAGTATAATCCATCTCCTGGAATACATCAATGTGCGGAATAAGATTAAAGGCAATCTGGTATGGAAATACTTTCGGAGTATATTCACCACCGTTCAACACAGTCCGGGTCTGATCGGCCAGTTCGTCGATGGCCTCTTTGCCCGCCCCGGATACCGCCTGATAGGTGGAAACCACCACCCGTCTGATTCCGGCCGCATCCTTGACCGGCTTCAAGGGCACCACCATGATGATGGTGGAACAGTTGGGATTGGCTATAATTCCCCGGTGCCATTTCACGTCTTCCGGGTTGACTTCGGGCACCACCAGGGGAACCTGCGGATCCAGACGAAAATGGCTGCTGTTGTCGATGACCACACAACCCCGCGCCGCCACCCCCGGGCCGAATTCCTTGCTGGCCGCGCCGCCGGCGAAAAGGGCGAAGTCCATACCGGCAAAGGACTCCGGCCGGGTTTCCTCCACAGTGTGGGTTTCACCGCGAAATACCATTTGTTTTCCAGCCGAACGGCTGGTAGCCAAAAGCTTGAGGTTTTTCACCGGGAAACGGCGTTCGGCCAGCACTTTTAAAATTTCCTGCCCCACGGCGCCGGTAGCTCCCACTACTGCTACATTATATTCCGGCAAAGCTGCTTTCCCTCCCCAAATCAGTTCAATATGGTATGCATCTATTAGACCAACCGCTGCGCCGCCGGGAGATCGCCGGACGGCTGTGTTCACCCGCATGATTAGTTTTATCTGTCAAGCCCGTCCCGCAACCGGTCAAAAAAACCGGCCCGGGGGAGACGGGCGCCGATTGCTTTTTATTTTCCGGCCGTTCCGGTTCAAATGGCACCGGATGCGTGCCCGTTCGTTTCCGGACGGACGCCGCGAAAAAACCGCGCACATCATCCGTCCTTCCCGGCTTAAGCCGGGGATACGAGCACAGGTTGTATTTGTTTACCCTGCAGGGCATGAATGACAGTGTCAACGATCAGATCCATCTTTGCCTTCAATGAGTTTGGTTTTCCAGCCGGGTTATCCTGGCCGAAAGGAACCAGGTAAATATGTTTGGTGTTCAGCAAAAGGCCCAGGTTCTTGGCGTTCATACTCAGCCCGTCGTTGGTGGAGACGGCCAGCACCACCGGGCGCAAGTTGCGCAGGTGGGCTTTGACGGCCATGAGCACCGGGCCGTCGGTGATGCCGCAGGCCAGTTTGGCCAGGGTGTTGCCGGTACAGGGAGCTACCACCACCACATCCAGCAGTTTATCCGGCCCAATCGGTTCCGCTCCGACAATACTGTTCACCAGCGGCTGGGCCGTATACCGGGCGATAATTTCCTTCCAGCGGGCGGCGGGACCAAATTTGGTGTCGGTCAGATCCACCGCTTCACTCATGATGGGATAAATTACAGCACCTTCCCTGGCCAGCGAATCCAGTTGAGTCAGCACCTCCGCCAGAGTACAGTGTGAACCGGTAAGGGCGAAGCCCACCCGCACACCAGACAAGCGCATGACAAGCACCTCCATGGAAAACCGGGGCAGGGGATGACGGCATGCAGGCCGGATCAGTCGCTGTTCCGCCGGCGGGCTGGTGTTTACCGGGAATTGGGACGCCGGCCCGGTGACGAACAGCGCTGATCGCGCAATCAAACGGTTCACCGCCGGACGTAAAATCACCCGGATGCCGGTTCAGCAGCGTCTGTCACCGGTGAGCGCATCAACTGCTCCGCCAGCAAGCGTGCGATCACCCGGGCCAGGATCTCTCCCGCTGTTTTTGGCGCTACTTTACCCGGCAGGCCGGGAGCCAGGACGGCCTGCACACCCAACCGGCCGGCCGCCTGAAAATCAGTGCCACCCGGTGCGGAAGCCAGGTCGATGATCAACACCTCCCGGTCGGCCGCCGCCAGCACTGTTTCTTCCAACACCATAGCCGGCACGGTATTAAAAATGAGACCGGCATCCCGGACCAGGCCGGTCAGGGCGGCAAAGCCGGCCGATTCCATGCCACAGGCGAAGGCGCGGGCGCGCTGGACGGGATCCCTGGCCACCACCGTCACCCGGGCGCCCAGGGCTTGAAGCTTCTGCGCCAGGACAGCGCCAGTGCGGCCATAACCCAATACCAGCGCGCGGCAGCCGTGGATGGTAAAGGAAGTTTTCTCCATCGCCAACTGGATGGCCCCTTCGGCCGAAGGAATGGCGTTTAAAACAGCTACCTCATCCATCTTCATCAATTCAACCAAATGGAGATTCGCCCGGTTAACCATGTCTTTGAGCTGCGGGCGGGCAACCCCGGTAAACACCGGCCTGCCGGCCGGCATTACGGCCAGCAGGTCCCAGGTCAGGATCAGCGGGCGGCCGGGATAGGCCGAATACAGCTCCCCCCGCTCATTGATCCCGGGTACCGGCAGAACCGCTGCCCTGGCGCCGGAAAGCGCCCGGGCCGGGTCCGCACAGACCGTGATATTGGGCCCCTCAACCGGCAAGCCCACCACCTGCAGTTTAGCCTCCAGCGCCGCCAGCCGGCCGGCCAGCACCGCTTCCCTGGCATCGCCACCCAAAACGGCCACCGTCATTCCCTTTAGTAATGGCTGCATTGCCGGCAAATCCTCCCCGGAACTTCCGTTTTGATCCCCAATATATGAGGGAGAGTAACGGGTGGTGCTTGTCAGTGCATGATTACGGTTTTTTGTGCCCCGGATCGGGCAGGTTAATCAAAGAGCAGGTGTTCCAGGCCATAGACCACTCCTTCCAGATGCATCACTTTGCGAATAGCGATCAGTACCCCGGGCATAAATGACTCCCGGGAAATGGAGTCATGGCGGATGGTCAAGGTTTGGCCGAGGCCGCCGAAAATCACTTCCTGGTGGGCCACCAACCCGGGCAACCGCACGCTGTGCAGGTGAATATCGCCATCAAAGCGTCCGCCCCGGGCGCCGGGAATCTTTTCGATTTCCGCCGGACGGTCCGGGTGGAACTCGCCCCGGCTCCGGGCAACCAATTCCGCCGTTTTCAAGGCGGTACCTGAAGGTGCATCCACTTTCTGGTCGTGATGCAGTTCAATGATTTCCACATCGGGGAAATACCGGGCCGCCTCGGCGGCGAAACGCATCATCAAGATAGCCCCCAGGGCGAAATTGGGGGCAATCACGCAACCGGTTTTCAATTGACCGGCCAGTGCTTCTACTTCTTCCAGCGTTCCGGCGTCGATACCGGTGGTACCCACCACCGGCCGCGCTCCGTGCCGGAGAATGACTTTGATGTTGTCACCGGCAGCGGCGGGAACAGTGAAGTCCACCACCACGTCCGGCCTGGCGGCGGCCAGCATTTGCTCCAAATCGCGGTGCACAATTATACTGGTTTCGGCGGACTGAATCAGGTCGCCGACGTCCTGCCCCTCGCCTCTGATATCAAAGGCACCGGCCAACTCCATGTTTTCGGTCCGGCGGATTGTTTTCATCACTTCCCGGCCCATCCGTCCGGCCGCTCCTGAAACAGCGACACGTATCAACGGCTTGATGATTTCCTTTTTCCCGCCCGCGGACGCCGCACCGGAACATTCCACCGCCGGTGCAGCCACCGGACAAGAAACTGCCCTTGATCCGGCATCCGGACAACGGGAGCGGAAATCAGTTCCCCCCTTCCGAATGCTATAACCATAATTTTTATATATTCATATTGATCTGTCAAGTAAAAAACGGCCACTGGCTTAATTTAGCCGGCCAAGCCCGCTGCCGGGCCGCGTTACGGGCACCACCAGGCCGTTCACGCCGTTGATCCGGCATGGATAACGAAAGTGTGCCGAGGCGTAGCCGGAATTGCCGGTAAGCAGGTAATACTTGACACTTCCGGCGGTGTAGTTGAAATTAATCTTTACCTCCAAATTAAGTCGCCCCTATGTCCGGCAGCAGCCGGATCCAATTTTGACGGCGGCGGGGGCATGTCCATCCATACTGCCGGACGAAGGCCCGTTACCCCGCCGCCTGCCTTCCCGGACGGGATCACCTGTGCCGGACGGCTCTATTCACGGTGCCAGCGCTGCTGTTGAATATTTACGTTGATCTGTCCATGGTGGGGATATTCCGGAGCGTCAATGATTCCGGAAAAAACGAAGCAGTCCCGTCCCTGCACCGACTCCACCAAACCCGCCGCCACCTTGAAACTGCTGCGCTGACCGTGAACGTATTCCTCCGGATCAAAAGGCTCGTCCAGGGCCAGTTCGTCGGCGTAATCCCGGTAAAGCCGCCAAAGCATTGTTTCCAATTGCCGCTCCGGAGCGGTAACGGGCAGGCCGATTTCCCCGGCGGCCTCACTGCGGGTGATCATATAGTTGTGCGCGTAAAATTTTTCCGTCAGGCAATCCACAATATCCTGGGCAGCGTCCGGTTCCGGCGGCTGCCGGCGCAACTGCAGGAGTTTGTGCGCCAGTGAGCGGATGAGCAGGTAGTTGCGGTGTACATTGCCCAGGGCCAGGGGGTGGATGCGTTCCCCCAGTTGGTTGAAGATACCGGGCAGCAAGGTTTCACTGACGCCAGCTTTTTCCCTGGCCAAAGCAAGGTAGGAATAGACGTCCTCCACGTTCACCGGCACCCGGGCGCAGGCGTTGACTGGATCCTGGGGGTTGAAGGCGTTGACCACGCTGGGATCAATCGGTCCCAATTCACCCATTTTACCCATCACAACTTCATCGGCCCCCAGGCAGAGCAACGTACCGGCACTGTAGGCGCGGTAGGGAACCAGCACGGCGAAGTGCTCCGCATATTCCCGGATCAGGTGCACCAGGCGTACCGGAGTGAGTACATCACCGCCCCGTGTATATAAGAACAGGTCGATGCGCGGCTGCGGGCCGAGCAATTCCAGGTGACGGTGGAGCACCGGCGTGACATCAGGAGCGATGCGCGTGTTTACATTTTCCCGGTCCCCGGTGAGATAGCAGATTACGCCGCTGGCACGACGGCGGGAAATCTCCCGGATTATTTTCACTCTTTCTTCCCGGCCCATGATGTCCTCCTTCACGTCAAGCCGTCAGCCGCCGTTGGCGGGGAAAAACTCCCGCTGCCCCGAGGCATACGGCGAATCCCCCCTGGGCGGGCGGGACAAGTAATATTAGTATGACCGGCAAAAAGAAAGGTTATAGCTCGAAATTACACCACTGTCAACTGCATTCATCTCCGCGCCGCAGGACCGCTTTTCGTAAAAACTTAACCCCCGGGCCGGGGGTGCGCACAACGGTACATTCTCCGGCCTGTCCGGACGGGCAAACCGGCATTTTACGCCGGGATCGGCATGAAAACACTGCTCGTCCCGGGCTGGCCACTTTTTGCCGGCCGGAACAAACTGCCCTACCCGGCTGATCCGCACACTCACACCGGATAACGGTTAAAGTTCGGGTTGGCCTGATCGATGTCCACAATGATCACTTCCGCACCAACTTTGCGCACGGCCTCCCAGGGAATGACCATGTGCTGGCGGTCGAACCAGAAGCTGATCGGGTTGTTCCGGCGGGGGATGATAATGGTCTGGATTTTGCCTGAATCGGCATCGAAAGCCAGGTCGCTTTCACCGACCACCCCCATGCGCGCTCCATCGTAAATATTAACAATTTCTTTGCCGGCCAGTTCGGTCATCCTCATGAATATATCCCTCCGCCAAACAAAATGGTAAAAAAGCGGCATTGGCCGCCCCTGAGCCGTTTGTTCATCCATACCGCACTTCAAGCCCGGTGCAGTGCCTGCCAGAACCTAATGAGAAAAGGCTGCACGACGGCCAGGGCGATGGAAAAGGCGGCCAGCGGCTCCATCTGCATGCCGCCCAGGTGTATGCGGGCCGGAATCTGTATCTCAAGAAAACTGGTCAGCAAGACCAGGGAAAGATAAATCCCGCCCGCTGTACCGACCAGACCGGCCACAGCTTCGGAAAAGGGCGACGGCCGGCTGCTGCCGGCGAGATCAAGAGGCTTTTCCCGCACCATACTCAGTCTTACCCGCTCCTGCAGGGACAATAAGACAAACAACAAAATCATCAGCGCCAGGGCAAACGTCCCGGTAAACACTTTGTCCCACCCCCGTTAGCATTTATATGGGAGCGGGACAGGTTTTAGAACAGAACCCGGCCGGGACCGCCATCCAAATTGCTTTATACGTAAAAAAGTGCGGCTTAAAAGCAGCTTATCAAACAACAGATGCCGGCAAGGGTTTTATTCCAACTTGCCGGACATTGTTTCCTTTCCCATCCATTTGCAACACCGCGGACCGCACGCACCACCGCCCGCAGTTGTCAAGCTTCCGTTTTCAACCCGGCCCGGCCGGCGGCGGTGTTCAGGGCGTGGCAGTCGTCCCAGGGTCCGACGCTGGCCATGGCGAACAATTCTGGACGCAGCATGTCACGGGCCAGTGCTTTGATTTCCTCCGCGGTCACCTTTTCCACCCGGGCCACAATTTCTTCCGGGGTTTGAATCTTGCCCAGATAGAGCTGGGACTTGCCCAACCTGCTCATGCGCGTGCTTACACTTTCCAGGGACAGCCACAGGTTGCCGGTGAGTTGATCCTTGGCCCGGCGCAGTTCCTGACTGGTGACGCCGTTTTGCTGAATGTCGCGAATCTCCTTGAAAATCAATTCCGTCACCGGACCGACGTTTTCTTTGCTCAAGCCGGCGTAAATGCCGAACAGGCCGGCGTCATGATAGGAACTGTGATAGGAGTAGACGGAATAAACCAGGCCCCGCTGCTCGCGGATCTCCTGAAACAAACGGGAACTCAAGCCCCCGCCCAGGATGGTGTTGACCAGCTGGAAGACATAAATGCGTTCGTCGTCCAGGGGCAGCCCGGGAGCGCCCAGGCACAGGTGCACCTGTTCGGTGTCCTTGGTGCGGCAGGTGACCTCCGGGCGCGGCTGCGGTTTAACCATTGTACGTGCGGCAGCCCTGCCGTCCAGGCCGGCAAAGGATTTTTGCAGCATTTCCACCACCCGGCCGTGCTCTATGTGTCCGGCCACAGCCACCACCATGTTTTCCGGTACATAGTGATTTTGAAAGTATTGTAAAATTGCTTCCCGGGACAGGCCACCGACGACCTCTGCGGTACCGATGATCGGCCGGCCCAGGGCGTGGCCGTGCCAGATGGTGGTGGCAAAAACGTCGTGCACCAGTTCGTCGGGGGTATCTTCATACATTTTAATTTCTTCCATGATCACGTTGCGTTCCCGGTCGATTTCATGGGCGGCGAAACGGGAGTGGAACAGCATGTCAAACAATACATCCACTGCCAGGTCGAAGTGTTTATCCTGCACCCGGGCATAGTAGCAGGTGTATTCCTTGGTGGTGAAGGCGTTCAGCTGGCCGCCCACGGCGTCCAGTTCCTCGGCGATGTCCCGGGCGGTGCGCTTTTCCGTGCCCTTGAACATCATATGCTCGATAAAATGGGAAATTCCCGCCACCGGCGGGTCTTCATCCCGGGAACCCACGTTCACCCAGATGCCGATGACCACCGAGCGCACGTAGGGAATATCCTCGGTAAGCACTTTGACCCCGTTATCCAGGGTGACTGTTTGATACAAATGGACCACTCCTTTGGAATCTCTCCATGGTAAATGCCCTCAAAGGGGGACTGCCTCATCTCGAATTATGTCGAACGTTGATATGAAGCCTATTTTAGAAAGGTGACCCGGACGGAACTCCATCCCCCGCATGCGTGTCTGTGTATCAGCAAGGTGGGATTTCATCCCCGGGTTAGATCGGAAAAGGAATTTCCCCCCGTCTGATTGTTCCTGCTTTCGCCACCGGTAAGGGAAAACCCTTTTTCAGTGAAAATTTTATCAGGCATGTGGAATATAACCCCAAAGGGGGACTGTCCCCTCTCGAATTTAGTACCGCGAAATCCGGATCAAAACGTGGATCAGGGCCAACTAGAGCAGGGTTGTTTTGCTTATTGCGCCGGTGCTCCCGTGTTAAGACTTTCCCCTGCCATTTTTTAGCATTCACTCTTTTCCCGGCCGGCGGTAAGACGCCCCCACCACAACTGGTAAGCAGGCAGCCGCTCCACTGTTTGTCCGGTGAGCAGGCGGGCGCCGGCCACCGGTTGACCGTCCACCAGCACGGTAAGCTCACCGGCGGGCATACCGTCCGCCACCGGCGCGGTCAATGCCGGGAGCGTCCGCACCCGGGTGGTCAGGACCTGCGGCCGGTCCGCCGGCACAGTGACAGTGAGTTCCCGGTCGCAAACCAGCGGCACCTCCGGCATCACTCCTTCAGACACCGGCACTTGGGCCAGGATCCCGCCGGCCCGGCAGGCCTTTACATTTTTGAAACGGGCAAAGCCGTAATCCAGCAGGTCCATCGTATCGGCATAGCGGTCGTCGCTGTGCAGCACCACTGTGATCAGGCGCCGCCCTTCCCTGGTGGCCGAGGCCACCAGGCATTTGCCGGCGGCGTTGGTGGTGCCGGTTTTCACTCCGTCGGCGCCCTGGTAGCTCCAAAGCAAATGGTTGGTATTATTGAAGTAGTAGCGGCCGCCCAGGTCTTTGGTCCGGGTGGAAACAATCCGGTTGAATGCCGGGTTCTGAAATGCGTAGCGGGTCAGCAGGGCCAGGTCATAGGCACTGGACAGATGCCCCTGTGCCGGCAGTCCGTTGGGATTACAGAAATGCGTGTTTAACGCGCCCAGTTCCCGCGCCTTCTGGTTCATCAGCAGCACAAAATTGCCCTCGCTGCCGGCGATGTGCTCGGCAATGGCCACACAGGCGTCGTTACCCGACCGGAGCAGGGCGCCGTACAACAGCTGCTCCAGAGTGAGCTTTTCCCCGGCAAACAGGTGCATGCTGCTTTCCCCAACTGACGCCGCATGCGGTCCGACGGTGACCACCCGGTCCAGTTTCCCCCCTTCCAGCGCCAAAAGGGCGGTCATGATCTTGGTGGTGCTGGCCGGCGGCCGGGGCTGGCGGGCGTTTTTGGCCCAGAGCACCTGGCCGGTGGCGGCATCCATCAGCACAGCCGCAGCGGCGGTGACGGACGGCGCGGCGGCAATGGACCGGGCATTTTTGCCGTCTGCACCGGTGCTGATTGACGGAGCCGTATTAACGGGCGGGGTGCCGGCCGGCATTTCCCCCAGGTTGAGCAACGCCGGGTAAACCGGCTCCGGCTTGTGCGGCTGTTTTTGTCCCGCGGCGGCAATGGCCGGCAGGTACAGGCACAGCATCAGGATTGACGCGAAGGACAGCAGGCCGGGAACCAAAGCAAGCAATCTCAACCGGATCAAAAAACGGCGCAAAGCGAACCACCCCTTGAAACTTATCAAACTTGCGCGGCGTACCGCCTGGCGGGTGATACGCCGGGATGGTTCTAAATTGCCCGGTTTAAATAAATATGATACCGTAACTGTTTATAGAACCCGTTATGGAAAACCTGTGCCCTTGTGCCGGACACTGACAGCCATTGACTATAAATAATATTACGGAAGTTTGCTGCTCCGGTATGACATTCCCGGCCTGCCGGACATGGATAAAGAAGTTCATCAGGAGCGAAAAAACCGGCCGGCGCCGGTTTTTTTCTACCTGTCTTGTTTTTCCCCCTCCATGTGCTTGAGCATGGTGGATATGGTGACCAGATGGTAACCCTGCTTTTTCAGCTCCTTGATCAGGCCGGGCAGCGCCTCCACCGTGGGCGCGGTGGGATGCATCAGGATGATCGCCCCGTTGTGCACTTTGCCCAGCACCCGCTGGCTGATTACTTCCGGCGACGGTTTCTGCCAGTCGATGGTGTCCACACTCCACAGGATGGTGCGGCAGCCGGCGTCCCGGGAGGCCTCCAGCACAGCCGGGCCGTGTTCGCCGTAAGGCGGGGCGTAAAGCTGCGGACGCGAACCATTGATTTTGGCCAGGATTTCCTCCGCCCGGCGGATATCATTCAGATTACCGGCCACGGAAAGCTGATCCGGGTGGGGGTGGGAATAGCCGTGATTGCCGATTTCATTGCCCTGCCCGGCGATTTCCTGTACCATCCTGGGAAACTGTTCCGCCCACTGGCCGCCGATAAAGAAAGTGGCCGGCGCATTTTCTTCTTTCAGAATGGCCAGCATGCGCGGCAGGTACTCTTCCCCCCAGAAGACGTTCACGGTGAGGGCCACTTCTTTTTGTTCGGCGCTGCCCTGGTAGACCGGCTGCATGGCGGACGCCGGCACAGTGCGGCGCAGGGTGTGGTCGAACCAGTATCCCCAGGCCAGCAGCATCAGTCCCAGGCCGGTTAAAACAACCCCGCGCCACACGCGCTGACGGTTTAAAACGTATACATGCATGGAAAGTGCCACCTCTTCCGGCAATGTTTCTAAAGTATTCCTATGCCGGATGAAAGTGGAACATGTCTACTTTACCTGCTTTTTTCCCATTCGGTTTCTGTAATACCGGCCTGCTTTAAAATCTCTTTCAGCAGTGAAACATTTATATCCCCTACATTAATCCATTCCTCTAATACTTCGCGCAGTTCCTCCCGGCACTTCTCCAGAGTTGCTTCATTGGCCCACACACCCGGGCAGGAAGGAATTTCCGCCCAAAAGGTCCCGTCGCCAAGTATTTTATACTTTGCTTCATGCATGGCCGCACCGGTAAAAGCCGTCAGCAAAGGCATAACAACCACCTCTGAACATATTATAACCGATAGTCATGCCCCGTTCCATTTTTTTAACCGGGCGGCAGGCCGTATTTTTTACGCAGGTGCTCCGCCACCGCCCGCAGGGAGGCGAAGGCGTTTTCCACCGTGGCGTGGCCGTCGGCGTTAATCAGGCAGCAGCGTGCCGGGGCCAGCCAGGCCTGGCTGACGATCAGTTCTTTGCTTATCCCTTTGGCCGCCAGGCGGTCCCACACCTCTTCCAGCCGGGCGGCCAGTGAGGCCACGCTTTCCGCGCTGAATTCCTCGGTCAGGGTGGGCACGATGCCCCAGCAGATGATGTGCCCGTCGTCCAGGAATTGTTTCACCTCGCCGGCATAGCGGGAAAAAATTTCGCCGTTGCCGAAGACATCCAGGGAAAGAATGTCCAGGTCCAGGCCGCTGAGCAAAAAAGACCAGTCCGGATTGCCGCACAGGTGCACGCCCCGCGGTCCTTCCAGCCCCTCCAAAAATCGCAGGAAGTCCTTTTTAGCCCGGTCGCTGGTATAGCCGGCGAAAGAGCCGAAGATAATCTCCAGGCCCGGTTCGTCCACCCAGACGAAAGCGTTGGGATGCACGGCCCTGAGCTGACGGTACTGCACATTCACTTTGCGGGCGATGAAGTCGAACAGGAACTCCCGCACGTCGTCGTTGTAGATGATCGGTCTCAAGTCTTCAGTGGTAATCTTCATGCCGAAGCTGATCGGGCCGATGGTCTGCCCCCGGATGGCGTAATATGCGGACAGGTCCCGGGACAGAAAAGCGTCCAATGCCACCGAGTAAGCCGGGGAAAGTTTGAACAGTTCGTCGTTTTCACTCTTTACGGCGTAATCCATCAGTTCCTCGTAAAAGGCCGGCTGGGAAAGCTGCACCCGCAGCTGGTCCTCGTACACCCGCATGCCGGGGAAATGCTCGCTGATCTGCACGTACATGTCCTCGTAGAAGCTCAAGCGGGGCAGTTGCGGCCAGAAGGGTATGTCCACGGACAGGGCCACATCCATTGCCTGCTCCAAATTGTCGTGGGGCAGTATGCCCATGGCCGTAATCAGACAGTTGCCGGTAAATTTTTTCATGACAGGCCTCCCTTCAATCACTGTTACACCATATTACTGGTGCGTTCATAACGGTAGCCGCTCCAGTCCATCCAGGCGGCCACCCGCGCCTCCGGGTTGAGGGTCACGCCGGCCAGCGCTTCTTCCCGGAAGACCGGATAGCCGGTGCGGTCGACGATGTAGCCCACATGCTCCTTGGGCAGGCTGCGGTCGATATGCCGGTCGATGTAGGCGTACATGTTCTTGATCACCTGCAGCACCACGGTTTCGTCCGCCCACTCCAGGAAGGGGCGGGCCAGGCGGGGGTTTTTCTTGCCCGTGCGGCCCATGATCACCAGGCGGTAGGATTGTTTGCCCCGCGTCCAGGCGGCCGCCGGACACTTGAGCACGCACTCGCCGCAGCCGGTGCAGCGCAGGGGATCCCGGCGCACTTTGTAGTTGACAAAGCTCAAGGCGCCGGTGGACACCTGGCGGCAGTTTTTCACGCAGGCCTGGCAGCCGATGCAGCGCTGTTGGTTGTAAACGGGCTCAACCATGCCCATGACGCCGATGTCGTGCAGGTGACCCTTGATGCAGTCGTTGGGACAGCCGGAAATGGCAATTTTGACATGAAAGTCGTTGGGGTAAATTAAAGCTTCCACTTTACCGGCCAGCTTCGTGGTATCGAAGTTGGCGAAGGGACAGACCCGGTTGCCGATGCAGGCTGCAACATTTCTGGTGCCGGCCGCCGGGTAGCCCGCGGTTTCGTCCGTTACGGGCACGCCCAGTTCCATTTCCAGACCCTGGATGACCGGAGCAAGCATCTGGTTGATTTCGTCGATCTTATTCATCTGGATGCCCGGTATTTCAAAGCCCTGGCGGGTGGTCAGGTGCACTGTGCCGTTGCCGTATTTTTCGGCGATCTCTTTGAGCAGATCGAGGTACTTTACTTCCAGGTGCCCGCCGGGCACGCGGATGCGCAGGCAGGTGACGCCGCGCTCTTTGGTCACCCGCCAGGCATTTTTGATTATTTTTTTCGTATTGACGTCCATTTGCGCTCCCCCCTTCGTCAATCCACCAACTGGCCGGCCCGGGTGTAGTTGAAGACCGGGCCGTCCAGGCAGACGTAGGTGTCGCCGATCTTGCAGTGGCCGCATTTGCCCAGGCCGCAGCACATTTTGCGCTCAAAGGAAACCCAGATGTTTTCCGGCGGCACCCCCAGACCCAGGATTTCCCGGATGGTGAACTTCATCATCAGGGGCGGGCCGACCACAATCACCTGCGTCCCGGCCGGATTGGACAGAACCAGCTTTTGCACATACCCGGTGATCAGGCCCACATTGCCGGTCCAGTTTTCGTCCCCTTTGTCCACAGTAACAGTAACCGAAAACTTTTGCGCCCATTTTTCCAGTTCGGCGGCAAACAGAACGTCCGCCGGCGATTTGAAGCCCGCCAGCAGGTTCAGGCTTTTCACTTCTTCCGGGTTGTGGTAATAGCGGTTGAGCACGCTCTTCACCGGGGCCAGGCCGGTGCCGCCGGCGGCGACCACCAGGTGCCGGCCGCGGAACTGCTCCAGGGGGAAGCCGTGGCCGTAAGGACCGCGGATGAACAGTTCTTCCCCTGGTTTCAGCTCGTGGACTACGTTGGTCAGTTTGCCCACCCGGCGGATGGTCATTTCGATGAAGCCGTCGCCAAAGTCACTGACCGAGATGGGCGCCTCGCCCACCCGGGGAATGGATAACTCCACAAACTGGCCGCTCTGTACGTGCAGGCCGGCGGCCAGGCGGAAGGTGTAGTCAATGGCAGTCTGCTTCTGGATATCCAGGATTTTCGCTTTGACGGGCAGATAGGGGTTATTCATCGTCACTCACCTCCGCCAGCCGGTTGATGATCCGGGAAAAGGAAATATATTCCGGGCAGACATCGTCACAGCGGCCGCAGCCCACGCACATGTGATCGCCGAAGCGCTTTTTAAAGTCGTAAACTTTGTGCAGTGCCTTGAAGCGCATGCGTTCGCCGTATTTGTTCCGGAAGCTGTGGCCGCCGGCCAGATCGGTAAAGCCGTCGATCATGCAACCGGCCCATACCCGGCGCCGCTCGCCACAGCGGGGGTTGTCTTCATAAAAGATGTCCTGCATGGTAAAACAGGTGCAGGTGGGACAGCAGACGTTGCAGCGGCCGCAGGCGATGCAACGGCTGTCGTATTCGCTCCACAGCGGATGGCCGTAAACGGCCGGAGCGATTTTTTCCGGCGTCTTTACGCTGATTTTATTTTGTTCAATAAAGGCCGGGGTGAAGGGCGCTTCCCGGCCATAAGCGGCCAGGGCCGGGGTGAATTCCGGCCGGGCGTCGCAGAGCACCCGGTCCGCTTCCAAACGCAAAAACACCGCATATTCACCGGTGCGGTTGGTGCCCATGGAGACGCAAAAGCAGCTGTCAAAACCTTCAGTGCACTCCATGACGAAAAATTTGACCTTTTCCCGGCGCTCCCGGTAATAGGGGTCGGCCTGATCGCCGTTGTGCAGGTAGATCTGGTCCAGCCGCTTGACCGCGTGCACGTCGCAGGGACGCAGGAAAATAATCACCGGCCGCTGCTGCTGTTGCGGTTCGCGGTAGGCTTCCTCGGTAAAATAAAACAGTGTCTGGCTGATTGGCAGGAGTATTTCTTTAGGTGAATAAAATGTTTTCCGGTCGAAAACGATTTCGGCCAGCGACTGCACCGGCGCGTAAGCAATTAGATCGGTGCCGGAAAAGGCACCCTTGCCGGCCAGGCGCTTGGGGGCGTAAATGTCGTAGTCCCGCGCCAGGCCGGCCAAAAAGGCATCGAATTGTTCCGTGGTCAGCGCAAAGCCCATGGGCTGCATACCTCCATTCGTGAAAAGGTCGATTGGCGCACGGTCCGCACGGGCCGGCTGCCGGTAAAAGCACCACCGGATTGCGATTTCCGGCATGCGAAACAGATTCTGCGTCAGAACCCGAATTACGGCGTAACCGTAAGGCGCCTTCCCCGTCAATTGCGGACTGCATTCACCTGCTGCACCGGTTTGAACTATCAACCAGCCTTGCCATTCCCACCCGGTCCAGCAGGGCGCCAAAGCGCTCGCCGGGGTGGCCTGCAGTAAGAAAGAGATCCACCGCCGCGCCCAAAAGGCCGGCCAATTCCTCTTCCGTGGCCATAGGCAGCACCTCCCGCGCCAGGGCCGGATGACGGCCCAGCCGTCCGCCGGCCAGCACACGGTAACCCGTACGCACAGCCGTAAGCGCCCCGGCCGGACAGGCGCGCGCGCACTGGCCGCAGTTCAGGCATTTCTCCCGGTCGATGTGCACCTGGTCCCGCCCGGCGGCATGCTCCCCGGGCAGGCCGCAGTTTAAACTTTTCTCCCGGCCGGTTGACGGCCCCACGTGATCCGGGGCAATGGCACCGCCGGGTGCGGCATCCTTTCTGGCCTCGCTCCCGGGGCAGGCATCACCCGCCGCGGCACCGCCGGGGCAGTCTTCCGCCACCGCGGAAACACCGGGGGAGGCATCTGCCGCCACAGCACCGTCAGGGCGGGGCTCTACTAAAACCACGGCACGTTCCGGGCAGGCCTCCGCGCAACTGCCGCAAAGAATGCAGCCGTCAACCGCTTCCGGCACGGTCTGTCCCTGCACGGCAAAGTCTTTGATCTGGGGCTGGCTGCAGGAGTTGGGGCAGCCGGCCACGGCCAGGTGCAGCAGTTGATGGTGCAGCGGCCGGTTTGTATGGATGCGCTTTTTCAGGCGGGCGTTGAAGTCATGCTCAAGCATCACCCGCCGCATGAGCTCTTCCGCCCGGGCGGTATCGATGACGGCATTGGGGCAGGTGGGACATCTGGTGATGGTGAACAGGTCGCCGCCTTCCGCAAAAGGCGGACGGCCCGGGTTCATATCGTACCGCATATGCTCACCCCGCTACAGGCCGCCATTACAGGAAAAACAAAAATAGCGGCCCAAAGATTTATAGAAACTTCACTCATTGGATATTATACACCCATTTGCATTCTCTCTACAGTGATCAGGGTCACATGAAAAAAGAGCCTGCCGGACCGGCATTTTGATACAATGAGGCACGGCCGCGCTTTTTCACGCTCAGGTTCCGGCCGTGCACGCCGTTTTACCGAAACTGCGCAGGATGGTCAGGGCAGCAACGGACAGGATGATGAAGATGAGAAAGCCCAGGGCGTAGCCGCTGCCGCCGTAATGCTGCACGAACAGGCCCAAAAGCGGCGGGATGACGAAGCCGCCGAAAGCGCCCAGGCCGCCGACCCAGCCGGTGGCCCCGCCCACGGCTTCCGGCACCGCCTGGGGTACCAGCTTGAATACGGCCGCATTGGCCACGCCCATACCGAAAGCCATAACGATCTCCCCAATCAGGGAAAGCAGGTAGGCGTGGGAAAAAGTCATCACCAGCGCCCCGATCAGCATTACGGTCAGTGCCAGCACACCCGTACGCGCACCGCCAATTTTGTCGGATACACCCCCGCCCCAAACCCGGATCAGGGAAGTGAGCATGGAGTAAACCGCCGTGAGCAGGCCGGCCGTGATCACTGGTGCTTTAAAGAAAGAGCTCCAGTAAATGGGAAACCAGGCCGGCCCGGGCGTACTGCTGCTTCAGAGCCAGCAGCGCATCCCCCCGCTGCCTCTCATCGCCATAACGGGAACAAGTCAGATAAAGACCGGCCTGCCGGCCAAAATCGAAAGTCTCTACATAGGCTTGACTGAAGGCCGGCCGGTCAGTCCGTGTCACGATGTCCATAAAACGGGCCAAAGCGCCAGCCGCCGGCCCGTCCGGCAGCACTGTCATCTCCCGGTGGAGATCCGCCAGCTCCTTCCACCAGTGTTCATCGGGATATTGGAACAAAAGGGAAGCCAGCCGGAAAATTCGCCGTGCCGTTTCTTTCTTCATTCGCCATTCCCCTTCCCGGGCCAAAGGACGTCCGCTGTGTCAATACGGACCGGGGAACAGTTCCCCGGCCGGACCTTTACCGGATAAAAGACCGGCCAACCACAGATCACTTTTTAACGGATTGCAAGGCCGGTCCCTACCTGTTTACCAGAACCGGGTGGCCGGCCGCCCGCCACAACCTTTCCCGGACCCCAAAGCATGTCACCCGCCCCTTCACCGTCCGGCGGCGGGACCGGCGCGGAAATCCAGACCGCAACTCCCCTGCTTCACCGCCAGGCCGGCCGCCAATTCCCGGTGGGCGGGGGGAACGGCGAAGCGGTCGCTGTATTTGGCTACGGCCAGCAGGTGATACATATCCCGGGCGGTTTCTTCGTCCAGGCCGTTGTCCGCCAGTACCCGCCGGTCCGGTTCTTTGCCCAGGTTCAGAGCACGCATATAGATACGCAAGGCAATCAGTTTTTTCAGTACCGCACGCACCGGGGCGCCGTCCCCGGCCGCCAGCAGGTTGGCCAGGTAATGCACCGGCAACCGCATTTCGTCCACAGCCGGGAAAAGGGTGTTTTGCCCGCCCCCACAAGCCGCGGCCAGCGGGCTCAAAGGCGGTATATACCAGACCATGGGCAGGGTGCGGTATTCCGGGTGCAGGGGCAGGGCCACCCCCCACTCCACCGCCAGTTTATAGACGGGGGAGCGCCGGGCCGCTTCCAGCCAGTCCGCGGGAATGCCGTCCGCTTCAGCCTGCCGGATAATATTTGGCCCGGCGGGATCCAGGAAAATGTCACGCTGCCGCCGGCAAATTTCCTTTTCTTCCGGGGCGGCAGCCGCTTCCGCCACTGCGTCCGCGTCGTAGAGCACCAGCCCCAGGTAGCGCACCCGGCCGGCGCAGGTTTCGGCGCAGGTGGCGGGCAGGCCCGACTCCAGCCGGGGAAAACAGAAAATGCATTTTTCCGCTTTATTGGTCTGCCAGTTATAATAGATTTTTTTATAGGGACAGGCCGAGACGCAAAATCGCCAGCCCCGGCAGGCCTGCTGGTCCACCAGCACAATGCCGTCCTCGTCTCTTTTGTAGATGGCGCCGGAGGGGCAGGCCGCCACGCAGGCCGGGTTGAGACAGTGCGCGCAGGTGCGGGGCAGGTAGGCCATGAAGATGCGCTGGAAGTCCCGGCACACCGCTTCTTCCACTCCGCGCAGATTGGCGTCTTGAAGCCCGGTGATGTGCGTCCCGGCCAGATCATCTTCCCAGTTCGGCCCCCAGGTCAGGTCCATGTATTTTCCGGCGAGCAGTGATTCCGGCCGGGCCACCGGCTGGCGCCGCCCGGCGGGTTGGCCGGTCAGCCGCTCGTAGTTATAGGTCCAGGGTTCGTAGTAATCATCCAGCAACGGCTGGTCCGGGTTATGAAAAATGTGCAGCAGCCGGTTGACCCGGTTGCCGGCGCGCAGTGCCGGTTTGCCGTTTTTGAGCAGCCAGCCGCCCCGGTATTTATCCTGGTTCTCCCACTGTTTGGGGTAGCCGGTACCCGGCCTGGTTTCCACGTTGTTCCACCACATATACTCCGCCCCCGGGCGGTTGGTCCAGGTGTTTTTGCAGGTGACACTGCAAGTGTGACAGCCCAGGCATTTATCCAGGTTAATCACCATGGCGGTCTGTGCTTTAATCCTCAAGCCAGTCAACCCCCTCCAGTTTGCGCACAATTACGTTCAGGTCACGCTGGTTGCCGGTGGGACCGTAGTAGTTGAAGCCGTAGCTGAGCTGGGCGTAGCCGCCGATCATGTGGGTGGGCTTTACATGGATACGGGTGGGACTGTTGTGGGTGCCCCCCCGCTCACCGGTGATCGCCGTGCCGGGCACGTTGATGGTGCGGTCCTGGGCGTGGTACATGTAAGCCATCCCCCGGGGCAGCCGGGGAGTGACCACGGCCCGGGCCACCACCACCCCATGGCGGTTGAAACATTCGATCCAGTCATTGTCGCCAATGCCCGCCCCGTCCGCGTCGTCTTTATTCAACCAGATGACCGGCCCGCCCCGGAAAAGGGTGAGCATGGGCAGGGCGTCGAAGTACATGCTGTGGATGGACCATTTATTATGGGGCGTCAGGTAGTTCAAAACCAGTTCCCTGCCTTTGGCCTGCGGCCGGCCGCCCGGCTGATTGAAGGGCCGGTGGGCCAGCACCGGTTTATAGGTGGCTAGCGCTTCACCGAATTCCAACAACAGCTCGTGATCCAGGTAGAAATGCTGGCGCCCGGTAAGCGTGCGCCAGGGGATGCGCCGCTCCACATTGGTGGTGAAGGGGGAGTAACGCCGCCCCCCTTTTTCCGATCCGCTGAAGGCGGGGGAAGTGATCACCGTCTCCGGTTTGCTGGTGATGCCGTCAAAGGTAAAGTGGTCTTCGGCCCTTTCCGCCGCCAGATCCTTGAGCTCCAGGCCGGTTTTTTCCTCCAGGGACTGCCAGGCACGTACTGCCACCCGGCCGTTGGTGGTGGAGGACAAGGTTAGGATGGCCTGGGCCGCCCGGCGGTCCGTGCTGATATCCGGACAGCCCCGGGCCACCCCGGGCGTACGGACCGTACCGAGCATTTGCTTTAACGCCTGGTATTCTTCCGCCGCCGGCCAGGCAATGCCCTTGACCCCGAGCGGTTTTTCCCCGGCCAGCGGCCCCAGGGCGGTCATTTTAGCATCAACCAGGGAATAATCCCGCTCCACCACATGGATGTGGGGCATGGTCCGCCCCGGCACCGGTTCCCCGTCGCCGCGGCGCCAGTCCCGGATGCGGCCGCCGGGCTGGGCCAGTTCGTCCGGCGAGTCGTGCATCAGGGGCGTGGTCACCACTTCCCGGCAGGGCCCGTCGAAATGGCGCTTCGCCAGGCCGCTGAAAACCCGGGCCAACTCTTTGAAGATGTCCCAGTCGGAACGGGATGCCCACTGGGGCGGCACGGCCGGGTTGAAGGGGTGGACGAAGGGGTGCATGTCCGTGCTGCTCAGATCGCTCTTTTCGTACCAGGTGGCGGCGGGCAGCACGATGTCGGAATACAGGGCCGTACCGGACATGCGGAACTCCAGGTCCACCAGCAAATCCAGCTTGCCTTCCGGCGCCTGTTCATGCCATTTTATTTCCTCCGGGCGCAGGCCTGCCCGGTCGTCTTCCAACAGCCCGTTGGACGTGCCCAGCAGGTGTTTTAAAAAGTATTCGTGCCCCTTGCCGGAGCTGGAAATCAAATTGGCCCGCCAGACGAACAGCACCCGGGGGAAATTGCGCGGGTCGTCCGGATCCTCCAGGGCGAAGCGCAATGTACCCTTTTTCAGTTCGCCGGCAACATAGGAGGCGACTTCCGCCGGCGCTTTGGCCCCGTGTGCAACCGCCTGCCGGTACAGCTCCAGGGGGTTCGAGTCGAACTGGGGATAGGCGGGCAACCAGCCCAGGCGGGCCGCCAGTACGTTGTAATCGGCGCAGTGCCGGTAGCGCGGCGCCGGCACCGGGGGCGGGGCCGGCTTTTCCACCGGCCCGTCCTCATAGCGCCATTGACCGGTGGCGAAATAAAAGAAGCTGGTGCCGTTCATCAGCCGGGGCGGCAGTGACCAGTCGCGGGCAAACGCCACTGTCTGCCAGCCCTCCACCGGGCGCAGTTTTTCCTGGCCCACGTAATGCGCCCAGCCGCCGCCGTTGACTCCCTGGCAGCCGGTCAGCAGAAGCAGGTTGATGATAGCCCGGTAGATGGTGTCGGCGTGGTACCAGTGGTTGATCCCCGCCCCCATCACGATCATGGAGCGTCCTTTGGTTTCGGCGGCGTTTTGTGCGAACTCCCGGGCGACTTTGATCACTTCACGGCGGTCCACCCCGGTAATTGCCTCCTGCCAGGCCGGGGTAAACGGCGCGGGATCGTCGTAACTGCCGGGAGAGCCGTTCCCCAACCCTCGGTCGATGCCGTAGCTGGCCAGGACGAGATCGTAGACTGTGGTCACGTAGACAGCTTCCCCATCGACTTCCAGGCGTTTGGCCAGCACGGCCCGCTCCAGCATCCGGCAGCCGCCCGGTTCAAAATAAGGCAGCTTTACCGTGACCACTGCGTCTTCCACGCCCAAAAGGCCCAGCCCGGGCTCAATGGGCCGGCCGTCTTCGTCCTGCAGGTGCAGGTTCCATTTGCCCCGCCCGCCCCAGCGAAAGCCCAGGCTGCCCCGGGGTACGCACGGTTTCCCGGCGCTTGCGTCGAAGACCACCGTTTTCCATGCCGCATTATTGGTTTTGATGCCCAGATCGGCGGCGTTGAGGAAACGGCCGGCCGTCAGTGCTCCGTCTTTATCTTCCAGAATAATCAAAAAAGGCAGGTCGGTGTAATTTTTGGCGTAATGGATGAAGTATTCGTCCGGTTTGTCCACATAAAATTCTTTTAATATCACGTGTCCCATGGCCAGGGCCAGGGCGGCGTCGGTGCCCGGCCGGGGGGCCAGCCAGTGGTCGGCGAATTTGACGTATTCGGCGTAGTCGGGGCTGACGGCCGTCACCCCGGTGCCCCGGTAGCGGGCTTCGGTCATGAAGTGGGCGTCCGGGGTGCGGGTCATGGGCAGGTTGGATCCCCAAACCAGCAGGTAGCCGGCGTTGAACCAGTCGCTGCTTTCCGGTACGTCGGTCTGATCACCCCAGATTTGAGGCGAAGCGGGAGGCAGGTCGCAGTACCAGTCGTAGAAGCTGAGCAGCGGGGCGCCGATCAGCGAAAGAAAGCGGGAGCCGGCGGCGTAGCTGACCATGGACATGGCCGGTATGGGGGAAAAGCCGAAGACGCGGTCCGGGCCGTATTTCTTGATTGTGTAAATGAGCGCCGCCGCAGTCAGCGTCAGCACATCGTCCCAGGAAGCGCGCTCGAACCCGCCCTTCCCCCGGGCGGATTTGTAGCGCTTTGCCCGCTCCGGATCCTCCACAATGGCAGCCCAGGCGGCCACCGGATCGCCGGCAACCGCCAGTTCCTCCCGCCACATCTGCATGAGTACACCCCGCACATAGGGATATTTCACCCGCAGGGGACTGTAGAGATACCAGGAAAAGCCCGCCCCCCGGGGGCAGCCCCGGGGTTCGAATTCAGGCATGCCGGGACCGGTGGAGGGGTAGTCGGTGCACTGGTTTTCCCAGGTGACCAGGCCGTCTTTGACAAATATATTCCAGCTGCACGAACCGGTGCAGTTGACGCCATGGGTGGAGCGGACCACTTTGTCGTGCTGCCAGCGGGCGCGGTAGGCCTCCTCCCATTCCCGGCCGCCGGGCGACGCTTCGCTCCAGCCGCCGGCGTACCGCTCCCGGGGCCGGAAAAAACGCAGTTTGTTAAGCAAGGGCGACTTTTTTTCCGCCATATTCATCCCCCAGCGATAACTTTTTCCAGTTGAACGCCATGCCGCTTTTTCGGCACCATCAGAAAACGAAAACAATTCGCATACGATTCATTACGAACCCGCTATTTTCAGAGCGTCCGCTGCAGAAGGACCGCCCGCGGTATGGTTTTCCGGCAGTTATTTCAAAAAGTGCAGTATATCCTTGCGGGCCACGATGCCCACCAGTCTATTTTCGTGGTCCACCACCGGAATTCTCCCATAGCCGTGCTTGAGTATGAGGTTGACAGCGGCTTGAATTGGATCGTCCGGATGTACGGTGGCCACCCGGTGGACCATGATTTCGCCGGCCAGACGACCGGTCCGGTGAGCCCGCTTGCGGGAAAAGAGATCCTTGATGGAGCCGCTCACCGGTACGGTGGAAAACTGGAACATCAGGTCGGACTCGGTGACGATGCCGGCCAGTTTCTCCCCTTCCGTCACCACGGGCAGGCAGTGGATGTCGTGTTCGAGCAACAGTCTGGCCGCCTCTTCCACCGGCGTATCGGGTTTGCAGGTGATTACCGGGCTCTTCATAATCTGGCCCGCCCGCTCCCTGCCTTCAAAGGTCCGGCTGCGCTTTTCCGCCTCGTCAAGAGTGAGATTGATAATCTTCATCAGATCTTCGGTTGTAATATCCACCACTTCCCCCAGCTCTCCCAGGGCGGCTTCCAGGTCCTCCGGCAGTATGTGCGGTTGAGTGGTCATAGTTTTCAGCTCCTTTGGAAATTTGGGCGCCGCGGTCCGGGCCCGGCCGGCTGTATCCACCGGCGTTTTTTCTGTCCCGCCTCCCCGGCAAACGGGACTGCGCCCGGCGGGGGCGATTCACGTACAATGGACTGACGGCATCCCACCGCCGGCTTTGCCGTCGATCCGCAGTAGAGCGGCGCAGCGTCCATAAAAACTGCTCCGGCGCTTACCCCGCTCCCCGTTGGCGCAGGCGCCGGCCTCGCCGTGTCCCTTGCCCGCAGAATGTCATTTTCCGCAGCGCGGCATGCCGCCACCGGCCCGCTTTACAACCAGTAGCGCGGATAACGGCGGTGAGGTGAAAGATTGTTTACGAGCAGTCCGACGGCTACCAGGATAACGGCGCCCAGGGCCACCGGCGCGAGTATGTACTGCGGGGAAGCTTTAATCAGGACCGCCCCCAAAGCCGTGGCGCCGCCCGGCGGGTGCGCTGTTTTGGTGACCAGCATCAGGGCGATGGCCAGCGCCGTGGCCATCGCCGCGGACCACCAGGTGAGGCCGCACAGCGCGTAGACGACCACTCCGGTGGCGGCCGAGACAACGTGCCCGCCGATCACATTACGGGGCTGGGCCAGAGGCACTTCGGGCACGCCGTAAATCAGCACGGCGGAAGCGCCGAATGAAGGCACAAGCATGGGCATTTTATAAACCAGCGTCAGCATGGCCACCACACTTATGCCGGCAAAAGCGCCCAACCAGGAAACAAACAGGTCCAAAGCGGGCGGTGCGGCCAGAGGAGCAACCCGTTTTTCCCCTTTCATTTTCAAAAAATAAGCGGCGACACCGGACCGCGCGTCTTCATTGCCTCCGGCGTCCAAAGCGGTTTCCGTTGACAACCGGCTCCACTCCCCTTTCCGTCTTTTGGGGCTAATTTATCATATAACTGCACTGGTTGCTGTGACGGAGAACACACTACAACAATGATCTTTTTCCCCTGATAGGGCTGTCCCGCCCGAATGGCGGCAAAAATGTAAATACCCCTGAATTACAAAAAGGCGGCCGCCTCCGCCTATAGTTTGCCGAAAATACAAAACCCCACCCGGTTTGCCGTGGTAGGGAGTTGTGCCCGGGCCGGGGCGTTTTATCCCCGGCTGACTTGTTTTACCAAGAGATGAGTTTTCCTCTTCATGCCTGCTCAATTTTCGTCCGCCGCTGCTTGAAAAGATAAGTTTAGCGGCGGCCCTGCCTGGCCCGGGGCGGCCTCTTGCGCTCATGGCCGCCGTTCTCATGACCGGCGCCCTCCCGTCCGGAACTGGCCGCGGCCGCACGCGCCTCCTCCAGTTCGCCCGGTTCCGGCGGCACCGCTTCTTTACGGGAAAGTTTCAGACGGCCCTGGTTGTCGTAGCCGATGGCTTTGACTGTGATGGTGTCGCCCTCCTGACAGATGTCCTCCACTTTATTCACCCGGTGATGCGCCAACTGGGAAATATGCACCAGGCCTTCTTTGCCCGGTGTACCCATGACGCCGGGAACAACTTCAACAAAGCAGCCGAAATCGGTCACCCGGGTCACCCGGCCGTTGTAGACCTCGCCGGTGACCACATCCCTGGTCAGGTTGCGGACAATTTCCAGCGCCCGGTTGCCGGCCGCCGGATCCACGGCGGCGATGAATACCCGCCCGTCATCTTCGATATCAATCTGCACACCGGTCTCTTCAATGATTTTTTTGATGATCTTGCCGCCGGGTCCGATTACGTCGCGGATTTTGTCCGGATCGATGCTGGTGTGGATGATCCGCGGCGCATAAGGTGACAATTCCTGACGCGGACCGGGAATCACTTCCAGCATTTTGCCCAGAATAAACATCCTGCCCGCGTGCGCCTGGGCCAAAGCCCGTTTCAAAATGCCGCCGGTGACTCCGGGGACTTTGATGTCCATCTGCAAGGCGGTGACACCCTCCGCCGTACCGGCCACCTTGAAGTCCATGTCTCCCAGATGGTCTTCGATTCCCTGGATGTCGGTGAGCACGGCCACCTGTTCGTCTTCTTTGATCAGCCCCATGGCCACGCCGGCCACCGGCGCCTTGATCGGCACCCCCGCGTCCATCAGGGCCAGGCAACTGCCGCAAACGCTGCCCTGGGAAGTGGAACCGTTGGACGAAAGCACTTCGGACACCAGGCGAATGGTATAGGGAAAAACCTCTTCCCCTGGTATGACCGGTTCCAGTGCGCGTTCGGCCAGAGCGCCGTGTCCGATTTCCCGCCGGCCCGGTGAGCGCATGGGCTTGGTTTCACCGGTGCTGTAGGGCGGGAAGTTGTAATGGTGCATGAAACGCTTGGTTTCCTCCAAACCGAGTCCGTCCAGGATCTGTTCTTCGGAAATGGCTCCCAAGGTAGCTACCGAAAGCACCTGGGTTTGACCACGGGTAAACAGTCCCGAACCGTGTGTACGGGGCAGCACACCCACTTCCACGGTGATCGGGCGCACCTCGTCCAGCCGCCGCCCGTCTATACGTACCTGCTCATCAAGGATCAGCCGGCGGACCGCTTTTTTCTCCACGGCATCAAGAACGGCGGTAATGACGGCTTCTTCTTCCGGATAAGTTTCAAGGAAGCCGGCCAGCAACCCGGCTTTTACTTCATCCAGATATTTTTCCCGCCTCTTTTTATCCAGCCGCGCATCCACACAATGCCTGACGGCGGCGGCGATTTTTTCCTCCGCCGTGCCGGCCACCGCTTCCTCAACACCCGGGTCCACTGAAACTACGGCCGGTTCGACCTTTTCCTTGGCCAACCCCATGGACAGTGCCCCGGCACGAAACTGCTCAATGAAGGACACGATTTCCTTTACTTTTTCGTGGCCGGACAAAATACCCTCCAGCATCTGCTCCTCGGGCACTTCTTTGGCGCCGGCCTCAACCATCATAATAGCCCCGGACGTACCCGCCACCACCAGGTGCATGCGGCTTTTTTCCGCCTGCTCCACAGTCGGGTTGATCACATATTCCCCGTCCACCAAACCGACGATCACTCCGCCAACCGGTCCTTGAAAGGGAATCTCACTGATGTGCAGCGCCGCCGAAGCGCCGATCATGGCAACAATCTCCGGCGCGTTATCCTGGTCGACGGATAGTACCGTGGCCACCACCTGCACTTCATTGCGGCACCCCTTGGGGAACAGCGGACGGATCGGCCGGTCAATCAGCCGTCCCGAAAGGACGGCCTTTTCGCTCGGACGGCCCTCCCGCTTGATGAAGCCGCCGGGGATTTTGCCCACCGCATAAAGTCTTTCCTCGTAATCCACAGTGAGGGGAAAGAAGTCGATGCCCTCGCGGATGTTTTCAGCCATAGTGGCCGTGACCAGCACCACTGTATCCCCGTAGCGGGCCAGCACGGAACCACCGGCCTGCCCGGCCACCCGGCCCGTTTCCAGGCTGAGTGTACGTCCACCGATGGACATTTCCTTTTTTAAAATTGGATTCTGGTACATTAAAAAATAGCGGACCTCCTCGTTTATGCAAATATTAACAACCATGTTTTCTTCTACATAATAAATAGTATTTCCTGCAAAAGGGTGAAAAAATACTTCCTCCCCGGTAACAAACAGCGGCGGCAAGCCGGTCCGTAACCGGCGGCTTGTACACCGCCGGCAACCGGCTTGGCATAAAATTCGTTCCCCGGGCGGGCGAAGAACACACCGCCGGCCGTAACAGCAAAGTAGAGCGGGTAACCCGCTCTACTTGCGTAAACCAAGTTTTTCGATCAGCTGCCGGTAACGGTCGAAATTACAATTGCGCAAATAATTCAGCAGCGCACGACGTTGTCCGACCATTTTCAACAAACCGCGCCGGGAGTGGTGATCCTTTTTATGAATCTTCAGGTGCTCGGTCAGATCATTGATCCGCCTGGTAAGTATGGCCACCTGGACTTCCGGCGAACCGGTATCGTTTTCATGCAGTCTGTGTTCAGTGATGATAGTTTGTTTTTCCGCAGTTGTGATGGACACGGTGATTCACCTCCTTGTCTGTCTGAATCGCTGCCGGCCAAGCTAACCGCCGGAGAACGGGTTCCCTAGCCGGCAGTTCACGGGATATATTTTACTTCCCGATAATGGTGATGACCAAACGACCGCCCGGAATGTCCTTGGCAACCAGATCAAAAATACGCCCCGACCGGGCGAAGAAACCGCGGAAGCGGGTGGCGGTGGGAATACGCCCGGGGATGTTGCCGGCGGCATTGATAATATCAGCCGTAGAAATGCCGTCCTGGCGCAAATCCTTTAACCGCTTGCGCGCATGCTCGGTGATGATGATCCGCATGACGCACGTCCTAACTTGTTTCCGACCGGCAGGCCGGAAATTCTTCTTCCTGGGCCAGGAAGGTATACAGTGCGTCTTCGAAGGCGACCAGCGCGTAGTTTTCCACCTGCGCACGGCTGTAAACCTGCTCCAGTTCTTTTTTTAATTCCTGGAATTCTTCGCTCAGGCAAATCAGGGCGATATGATTAAGCCACTTTTTAATTTCTTCCTCCGGCGAGTCGAATTTGGGTACACCCATGTTTTACGTCTCCTTTTAGGCTCAAGGCGGCTTTCCGGAGCCGTGCCTTCAAACTGGGACGTTCAACGTATTAATTTTAGCATAATCCCGCAAGCAAGTAAACATTTGTAGCATTTATATTCATTAACGGATATGATTTTCCACTTATATTTTTCCAGTCCGGTTTCGTTATTCCACACCGCGCGCCTGGACAATATCCCGCCTGATCTGGGCCACCAACTCCCCCGGGGAAGCGAAGCGCCTTTCCGCCCGCAGGCGCCGTTCGAACCGGACGAGCATCCAGCATCCGTACAGATCGCCATGGAAGTCCAGCAGGTGAACCTCCACATTGCGCCGGTGATTGTTGCCGTGAAAAGTGGGCTTGACACCCACATTGGCCACCCCCAGGAAGGAATCCCCGTCCATCAGCACCCGTACGGCATATACACCGTTGGCCGGAAGCAAAAGATCCGGCTCCGGCTCCAGGTTGGCCGTGGGAAAGCCCAGTGTATTGCCCCGCCGTTCCCCGGCCACCACCGTTCCTTCTACAAAAGGGGTATAGCCCAGGTATTTTTTCGCCCCGGCCACATCCCCGTCCATCAGCAGGCCGCGGATCAGCGTGCTGCTGATCACCCGGCCGTCCACCTCCACCGGTGGCACCACGTGTACATCAAAACTGTACCGGCGGCCGTATTCCAGCAGCAATTCCGGGTTGCCCCGGCCCCGGTGGCCGAAGGTATAATTGTATCCGGCGAAAACGGCCTGGATCCCGAGATTGTCTACCAGTACCTCTTCAATAAACGCCTGCGGCTCCAGGCGGGCAAATTCCATGGTGAAAGGTACACGCAACAGCACCGCCACGCCCAGACGGTTCATCATACGCCCTTTGGCTTCCTGGGTGAGCAGCAGGGGAGGTGCCTGTCCGGGACATAGCACGGCCATGGGATGGGGATAAAAGGTGAATACGGCCGGCGTACCACCGGTTTCCCGGGCGGCGGCGACCAAACTTTCGATCAGCTTACGGTGACCCAGGTGAACACCGTCGAAATTGCCAAGGCCGACAACGATCCGGGGGTGTTTTCCCTTGATTCCCTGCCACGTTTCATAAACCTGCACTGTGCTCAATCCTCCAAAAAGCAGTGGTCAGAAGTCGGATGCCGGGTGTCAAAAAAACTCTTTGGCACTGCCCCGGTTCATCCCGGGACTCTGCCATTATTTCGCACTGACCGGGGCATTGCAGCGGCGCGGAATAACCACTGCCTCCCCGCGGCCGGCAAACTTGCCCGGTTATATATTGTTCAGGTTAATTACAGGGTGCGTTAACCGTGTTTATGTATTATCGACTACTGTCGCCGGCTGGAAGCAGTACCGGCCGGGGCGTCTTTCGTCGGGCAGGGCGCGTGCCACCGCCAGCAACCGGTCTTTCGCCCGCAGGCGCACCATGCCGCCGTGCTCCGGGATGCCCTGCATGCCGGCCACTCCCGGCTGGTACAGACAGTTGCCGTGCCGCACCGCCGCGACCGACGAGTCCCTCACCTGTACGGCCGGCAGGTGCGCCAGGGCGCAATCGGCATCCGTGATCATCCCGGCCAAATGGCCTTTTCCAGCCGCCGCGGCCAGTTCTTCCAGGGTGATGGCGCCGGAAAGGGTGAAAACACCGGCGCGAACGCGCAACAAAAAGCTCATCGTGGCCCCGCAGTCCAGCCGCGCGCCAAGATCCTGACAGAGGGAGCGGATATATGTACCGGCGGAACACTCCACATCCACCAGCACCCGGGGGCGGGCGGTACCCCAACCGGTTCCCGTCGTCAGACTGATTCGGTGGATGATCACCCGCCGGGGCGTTCTTTCCACTTCGACACCCCGGCGGGCCAGCTCGTAAAGCTTTTTACCCTGATAGCGCACCGCGGAGGTCATCGGCGGCACCTGGCTGATTTCACCCGTGAATTCCGGCAGGATCCGGGCCACCTGTTCCATGGTCAGACCACGGGCGTCACTTATGCCGGTCACCCGTCCAAAGGTGTCGCCCGAGTCCGTGCGGTAGCCGAAGGTTATTTCCGCCCGGTAGGCCTTGTCGTGTTCCATGAACTGGATCAACCGGGTGGCCCGGCCCAGGCAGATTGGCAGCACTCCGGCCGCCCCCGGGTCAAGGGTTCCGGTGTGCCCGGCTTTTTTCTGCCCGCTCAGCCGGCGCAAATAGTTCACTGCGTCATGAGAGGTCATGCCCGGCGGTTTTAACAGGTTGATTATTCCGTCCATGCTTCTTGCACCGCTTTTTCAACCGCCGCAATCACCTGGGTGGTCAGCCGGTCCAATTCTCCGGCCACCACGGCCCCCGAGGCGCGCACGTGACCGCCGCCGCCGAACAGGGCGGCCAGTTTGTTTACGTCAACCCGTTCCTTGGAGCGGAAGCCGATCTTAAACTGCCCGGGCGATGTTTCCCGGAAGATGACAGCCACTTCCACCCCCCGGATGGAACGGATGTAATCGATCAGCCCGTCGGAATGTTCTTCCCTGGCTCCGAGACTTGTCATCATTTCCGCAGTGACGTGCATCCAGGCCACCCGCCCGCCGGCGGACAAATTCAGGTTGGCCAGGGCGGCCTGCAGCAAGCGCAGGTGGAGCAGCGACTTCCGGCTGAAAAGCAGGGTGTTCAAAAGCGGCGCGTCAGCCCCCTGTTCGATCAGCGCGGCCGCCCGCCGGTGGGTGGCCGGCGTGGTATTCTGATAACGGAAGGAACCCGTGTCGGTGACAATGGCCGTATACAGGCAGGCGGCAATATCCGGTGTGACCGGAATCTGCATTAATTGCAGCAGGTCGAAGATAATCTCCCCGGTGGCCGCCGCCCGCGGATCCACATAAAAATAACGGGCAAAGTTCGCATCGCCGCCGGCATGATGATCCACGCTGACCACCGTTAACGGCCTGTCCAGCAGTAAGCGCAGCGCCCCCAGGCGGGCGGGCACAGAACAATCCAGGGCCATGAACAGGTCATAGTCCCCGTCCAGACCGGCCTCCCCGATCCGGAACCGCTCCGCCCCGGGCAAAAAGTCGTAGATATCCGGCAGGGGATCGGGACTGGCCAGGGTTACCCGCTTTTGACGTGCTTCCAGGGCCAAACCGAGCGCCGCCGCCGAACCGAGACAATCACCGTCGGGCATGACATGGCCGCACAGGATCACATGCCGGCACTCCTCCAGCGCCCGGGCGACTGCGGACAAATCATTCATGGGGCGCCTCCTCCCGGTCGCTATTGACCCGCTGCAGCAGTTCAATCACACGTGTGCCCCGGGCGATGGATGAATCCAGTTTAAAAGTAATCTCCGGCGTACAACGCAGGCGGATGCGCCGGCCCAGTTCACCACGCACATAACCCTGGACACGGTTCAACACCTCCATGGCGGCCTTTTCCTCCTCCGGCGTGCCCAGTACACTGACGAAAATCCTGGCGTAACGGAGATCCGCGGAAACTTCAACACCGGTAACGGTAACAAAGCCCCGGCGCGGATCCTTGATTTCGTTTTGCAGCAGATCAGAAACCTCTTTTTTGATTATTTCCGCCAGGCGTTCCGGACGATGAGACATGCCCGACACCGTTCCTTTCTTCATAGAAAAAATATCTATCAAGAAATTCCTGCCTCATCGACCCATGACTAAACGGTTTCCCGTCCGCGCCAGCGTGATCTCCACAGGCTGAATTACCGGAGAACCCCGGTATCTTTTGGCTTTAAGCAATGCTTCCCGCATTTTAGCTTCTGACGGCTGCTCACTGATTTAAGCCAGTTCGCGTTTGACCGCTTCGGTGGTAAATGCTTCGATGTAGTCTCCTTCCCTGATTTCATTGAATTTTTCCAGGGTCAGACCGCATTCGTAGCCTTGCACAACCTCCCGCACGTCATCCTTGAAACGTTTCAGGGAATCCAATTTCCCCTCGTGAATGACCACACCGTCACGGATCACCCTTATCCCGGCGTCTCTTTGCAACTTGCCGTCCACCACATAACAACCGGCGATGGTGCCCAGACGGGATACCTTGAAGGTTTTGCGCACTTCGGCGCGGCCAAGCACCACTTCCCTGTATTCCGGATCCAAAAGACCGCTCAGGGCAGCCTTGACATCGCCAATGGCGTCGTAGATTACGCGGTACATGCGGATATCCACTTTTTCCATTTCCGACGCCCGCAAAGCATTGATGTCCGGCCGCACGTTGAAACCAATAACAATTGCGTTGGATGCCGAAGCCAGCATGATATCGTTTTCAGAAATCGCCCCTACACCGCCGTGGATGATGTTCACCTTCACCTCATCGTTGGAGAGGCGCTCCAGTGATTGTTTCAGCGCCTCCACAGAACCCTGTACATCGGCTTTGATCACCACCGGCAGCTCCTTGACCTGGCCTTCCTTGATGTGCTTGAACAAATCGTCCAGCGAAATCTTGGGCTGCGCGGCCTTGAATTCTTCCTCCCGCCGGCGGTTGGTACGCTTTTCGGCCACCTGGCGGGCTGATTTTTCATCAGGCACCACATAGAACAGATCCCCGGCCTGGGGTACTTCACAAAAGCCAAGCACTTCCACCGGGGTGGAGGGTCCGGCCTTTTTAATCCGCCGGCCTTTGTAGTCCATCATGGCCCGCACCCGGCCCCAGGCTGTGCCGGCCACCACGTTGTCACCAATATTCAAGGCGCCGTTCTGCACCAATATGGTGGCCACCGGGCCGCGTCCCTTGTCCAACTCGGCCTCGATCACCGTCCCCCGTCCCGGCCGTTTGGGATTGGCCTTTAAATCGCTCACTTCCGACACCAGAAGAATCATTTCCAGCAGATCCTCCAGGCCCTGACGGGTTTTGGCGGAAACAGGCACCAGGATGGTATCCCCGCCCCAGTCCTCGGCCACCAGGCCGTATTCGGTAAGCTGCTGCTTGACCCGGTCCGGGTTTGCCCCGGGTTTATCCATCTTGTTGATGGCCACGATAATCGGTACCCCGGCCGCCCGGGCGTGGTTGATTGCCTCCACCGTCTGGGGCATCACCCCGTCATCGGCCGCCACCACCAGGATGGCGATGTCGGTGACCTGGGCGCCGCGGGCGCGCATGGCCGTAAAGGCTTCGTGCCCCGGGGTGTCCACAAAGGTGATCTTCTTATTATTGTGCTCCACCTGGTAGGCTCCAATGTGCTGAGTAATGCCTCCGGCTTCGGTGGCGGTAACATTGGTTTCCCGGATGGCGTCCAGCAGGGAGGTTTTGCCGTGATCCACGTGCCCCATCACCGTAACCACACTGGGACGCGGCTGCAACAGAGCCGGATCTTCCTCCGGTTCCTGTTCCAGCAATGCCTCGGCGTCCAGGTGAATCTTGATCTCCACTTCAAAGCCGAATTCACCGGCCACAATGGTGGCGGTTTCACTGTCGATTTCCTGGTTAATCGTGGCCAATACACCCAGCATCATCAACTTTTTAATTACTTCGGCCGGGCTCTTTTTCATTTTTTCGGCCAGTTCCTGGACGGTAACCGATTCCCCAATCACCACCGGTTTCTTTTCCACCGGCGCGGGCGGCTGTTTAACCTGCTGCCTGTTGTCCGGGCGGTAACCTTTTTTTCTTTGTCCCGGCCGCATCTTGCGGTCGGGCTGATGTTCGTCATGCTCGCGCCGGCCGCGGGCGGGCGCCTGCCGGGTGGCCTCCCGCAGCTTATCCTGCTTGCCGCGGGTTTTATCGGCCTTTACCTTGTCGCTGATCGCCTTGATCTCCTGGGGTACTTTGGGCACCTTCAATTGATCGGGGCGCGGCCGGCCCTGGCCGGTCCCCCCGGACGGCCTGCCCTGACCGGCGCCGAACGAACGCCCCTGACCGGCACCGCCTGACGGCCTGCCCTGACCGGTCCCGGCCCCTCCGGACAACCGTCCCCCGTTGTATCGACCGGGGGATCGTCCGGCTTCCGGACGGCTGTTTCCAGTTCCCCCGGCCTGCCCGCCGGCCGTCCGGGAACCGTTGTTCCGGACATACTCCGGCCTGGCGGTATTGTCCCGGGTACGTCCTTGTTGCTCCGGGGCACCGGCCGGCCTTTCCGTTACCCGGTTGGTCCGCCGGACATCCCCGGCGCCGGGTGTGTTTTTTTGCTCCCGCAGCGGCGCCCGGTTGTCACGCGCGCCGGCCGGACGTTGCTCCCTTACCCGGGAACCGGTTTCCGCAGTGCCGGACGGTTGCCGTTCCCCGGCCCGGGTGCCGGTTTCCCCGCGCCCCGCCGGCTGCTGCCCGGCGGACGGTGCCTGGCCCTGCCCGCCGGCTTCCGCCGTCGTCTCCACCGCAGGAGCGGCGGACCGCGGCGGTTGTTGCTGCCTGGCGCCCTGTGCCTGGCCGGGCAAATCCACTTTCAAGGGACGCTCCATAAAACGTTTATCCGGCGGGCGTGAAGGCACCCGGTCGACCAACCCGGGCCCCCGGTCGTAACGCGGGGGGTTGTTCCGGCGCCCGTCGGCGTTCCGGGAACGCTCGCCGGACCGTTTTTTATCCCCGCCGGCGGGCGTTTTGTTCTGCAGCCCCTTTCCGGCATCCGGCGCGCTGTTCTGCGGCCCTTTTCCCGCCGCGCCGGCATTGCCGGCCGCCCTTTTTGCCGCGCCGGCGGTATTGTCAACCGTTTTGTCATCTGCCGGCTGTTTTCCACCGGCGGCCGGTTCCTGCTTTAAACGGGCGACCACACTGTCCTCCAGCGTGCTCAGGGATGATTTTACCTCTATGCCCATCTCACCCAGCCGCTGCATCAACTCTTTATTCTCCAGGCCAAGCTCCCTGGCCAGTTCATGCACCCTTTTTTTTGCCATGTAAACACCTCCAAAACTGGTGAATAGCCGTTAGCCGTTGGTCGTTAGTCGTCCCGCCACTAACCACCAACGGCTAACGACTAGTTTTCATTCTCTTCCCCGTCAATGACCGCCAGGATTCCCCGGGCCAAATGCCTGTCCGTAACCACCGCCACCGCCCTGAGGGGGCATCCCAGCAGACAACCCAATTCAGCGCGCGAACCAAAAATAATTACAGGCAGCGCGGCCGCCGACGCCAGTTCTTGAAACGCCCTGGCGGTACGTGGCGCGGCATCGCCGGCCAGCACCAACAAGTGTGCCCGGCCGCGGTTGACAGTCTGCCGCACAGCCGTATCACCGCTGACCAGTTGCCCGGCCCGCCGCGCCAAACCGAGTAACCGCTGTACTTTTGCGCTCATTGTTTGGCCAGCCCCTGTCGGAGAGATTCGATAACCTCCGGCGCAATTGGATTCTGCAACGCTTTTTCCAGCCGCCTGGCTTTCACCGCCTGCTGCAAACAGTTTGGATCGGGACAGATATAGGCGCCCCGCCCGGCACGCTTGCCGGTATGATCCACTTCCACCCTGTTTTCGGGGGTGCGCACAATCCGGATCAGTTCTTTTTTCGGCTTCATTTCCTGGCACCCCACGCATTTGCGCAAAGGTATTTTTTTTACCCGGGGCACACCCGGTCACCACCTTTGAACTAGATTTCCAGATCCTGCTCACCGGCCGGCTGATCCTGATAATAATTCTGGTATTCTTCGGCGTAAATCTCCTGCATCTGGGATTCACTCTTGATATCGATTTTCCATCCGGTTAATTTGGCAGCCAGACGGGCATTCTGACCTTCCTTGCCGATGGCCAGGGAAAGCTGGTAATCAGGCACAATCACCCGGGCTATTTTTTCTTCTTCCCAGATTTCCACCGCCACCACTTTGGCCGGGCTCAAGGACGCCGCAACATATTTTGAGGCATCACTGTTCCACTTTATAATATCAATTTTTTCTCCGTTCAGTTCATTGACAATGCTCTGAATGCGCGCCCCCTTGGGACCGACGCAGGCACCCACCGGATCGACATTTTCATCCCGTGAGTAAACAGCTATTTTCGAACGGTAACCGGCCTCCCGGGCCACGGATTTCAATTCCACCAGTCCTTCGGCCAGTTCCGGCACCTCCAGTTCCAAAAGCCGCTTCAACAGACCCGGGTGAGTACGGGAAACCATGATTTGCGGTCCCTTGGTTGTCTTGCGCACTTCAACGATATACAGTTTGAGCCTGGTGCCCGGCCGGTAATCCTCCCCCGGCATCTGCTCGGAAGGAGCCAGCACCGCTTCGGTTTTGCCCAATTCGATAAACACGTTTTTTTGTTCCACCCGCTGAACGGCACCGTTGATGATATCGCCTTCCCGGTTGGCATAAGACTCAAAAACGATATTGCGTTCGGCCTCCCGGATGCGCTGCACCACCACCTGCTTGGCCGTCTGCGCCGCAATACGGCCGAAATTGCGCGGCGTTACCTCCCTTTCTACAACGTCGCCCAATTCATAACGGGGATCGATTTGCTGCGCTTCGGCCAGGGAAATTTCCTGACGCGGATCCGCAACGTCCTCCACCACGGCATACTGGGCATATACTTTGAAGTCCCCGTTGTCCCGGTCAATAACCACTCTGGCGTTCTGCAGGGAACCGAAATTGCGCCGGTAGGCGGAAAGGAGCGCCGCCTCAATGGCCTCCAGCAAAATATCGGTAGCGATGCCCTTCTCCTTCTCCAGATCCTTCAGAGCCGTTAGAAATTCGGTATTCATCTTTAACCACTGCCTCCTAAAGAGCGATTAAAATTCCGCTTTTAACCGCGCTGCAGCCACCTGTTCCATTGGAATGACCAACTGCCGGCCCTGTATTTCCAGTTGCACCGATTCTTCACCGGCGCCCACCAGAAGGCCGGTAAACTTTTTCCTTCCTTCAACCGGGGCAAATGTGCTCAACTGGATCATCCGTCCCTGAAAACGCCGGAAATCATCCGGTTTTTTCAACGGCCGCTCCAGACCCGGTGAAGAAACTTCCAGGTGGTAGGACTGGGGGACGGGATCCACCTCATCCAGCCAGCGATCCAGCTTTTCGGACATTGCCTGGCAATCGTCCAGCGTCACCCCGCCCTCCCGGTCGATAAACAACCGCAGATACCAGTTACCTCCCTCCTTGACATACACCACATCCACCAGTTCCAGACCGAGTGCGGCCGCCATCGGTGCGGCCGCTTCCTCCACCTGCGCCGCCACTTTGTGCCTGACGATGACCGGCTACCTCCTTTTCCCGGCAAACCGGCAAATCGCCGGCAACCGGTCAAAAATATCGATTAAAGGTATAGTATAAGACGAAAGAGTGGGCGTTACCCACTCTTGAACAATTGGCGCAAAACAAGGCTTAAGAAGCCAAAAAAAAGTATATCATAAAAATAATCCATTGACAAGGGAAATAAAAGATGTCCGTAGTACGGCGGCAGCGCTCCATGGCTATAACACCTGGTTTTCCACCCGGTGCACGCCTGACAGGGAGGCCAGTTTGTTCAAGACCTCAACCCGGTTGACACGGTAAGGGAAGGTTACCGCCACCTCCAGCAGCTGACGGTCGCTTTCGGGAATCTTCTGTATATCTATACGCTTGACCTGAATGCCGAATTCCTTTAGTACGGTGCCAATCATCTGTACATCGCCGGGCTGGTTGCCCACCACAATGCTCAGCGTGTCCTGCCGGCGCCAGTTGCGCACCACATCCTCCAGGGCACCCAGGATGATCAGGGCAAAAAGCACCAGCAGCGTGCCCAAAGTGGCGGCCAGATAAAAGCCGCCGCCCGCCGCCAGACCCACACAGGCCACCACCCACAGGCTTGCTGCCGTGGTCAGACCCCGCACCAGGATACCTTCCCGCAATATGGCCCCCGCCCCCAGAAAGCCGATGCCGCTGATTACCTGGGCGGCCACCCGGGCGGCGTCCCCTTTGTATTGAAAATGCAGTCCCTCTGAAACTATCATCGCCAGCGCCGCACCGACACAGACCAGAATATGCGTACGGAAGCCGGCCGAATAAGTACGGATGGCCACGTACAGACGCTCCCGCTCCAGCCCGATCAGCCCGCCCAGGACCAGGGCCAGGGCCAGGCGGATGATTACTTCTCTTTCGGTAAGCACCGGGTGTCACCTCCCTGGCACAACCCGCTGGCGTAAAACAGCCGCGCCGGATGACATCAGCACATGCCAATGAAACGATCAACAGTTCCCTGGAAGTAAAGGTGACGGTCATTTTTCCGCCGGCACCTCCCCGGCGGCATGAGCTTTTAACGCGGGAGAACGCCGGGCTGATCACGGAGCAAATTCATTTGCATACGTTTCCCGTCCCGCCTCACCGTTCTCCAGCAGGCCGGTGAGTAGTTCCAGCGTCGCCCGCGCCGCCTGCGGCCGCCCCAGACGGGCCGCGGCGGCGGACATCAGGCGCAGGCGCTGCGGGGAGGAAAGGCAGGCAGTCAATGCGGCCACCAGTTCCCTGGTACCGTCCACTTGCAGCGCCGCTCCGGCCTGCTGCAGAAACTGGGCGTTCCGTTCCTCCTGCCCGGGCAAGGGGTCGCTGATGAACATGGGCAACCCCTTGGCCAGGGCTTCCGCGCAGGTTAGCCCGCCGGCCTTGCCCACCATTAAATCGGCGGCGGACATCAGTTCGTGGATGTTCTGAATAAAACCAAACACCCGCACCGGATTCTGCAGCGTTCCGGCTATGCGTTCCAGTTTGGCGCGCAACTGCTCGTTGCTGCCCGCCACCACCATGATCTGGCAGCGAACATCACTGTTGCCCAGCGCCTGCACCACATCGGCCAGCGGGCCCATACCCAGTCCGCCCCCCATCACCAGGACGGCAGGCAACCCGTCCGCGAGACCCAAACCGGCACGCACGGCCCGGCGGTTCACCGGCCGGGCAAAGGAAGGATCAATCGGTATGCCGGCGGCATGTATTTTGGCCGGGGCGATACCCTGCTCCTCCAGCAGGCGGCCCAACTGGCGGTCGGCCACCGTATAGGCGTCCACACCCGGGAAGACCCAAAAGGGGTGCACGGTAAAGTCTGTTATGGTGGCCACCAACGGTACGTTGAACATATCCTGCTCTTTCAAGCGGTCCAGAATCCCCACCGGAAAGGGGTGGGTGCAGACCACCAGCTGGGGTTGATGCTGTCTTAAAAACTGCACCAGCTTAGGAGCGGTCAGCTTGTTTAAAATGCGGCTGAATTCCTGCTTGGCAAATCCGGAAAGAGGCTGACCGCTTTCCGCCTGCCGGTAAAGATATCCATAAACCACCGGGGTAATCTTGAGCATTTCCATATAGGTGCCCAGCATGACTTTTTCCAGCAAGGGACTGGTGTAACGGAACGTGTCCAGTATAATTACCCCGGCCTGTGGATTTGTCTCCAGCACGGCGGCCTTGAGGGCCGCAGCCGCACGCATATGGCCCGCGCCTGCCGACACGGACAGGATTACCACCCGTTCGAGGAAGGCCATAATCATCCCCTCTAACTTTGAGCTAAAATCTGCCGCACCGTTTCCACCACATCGTCCACCGGAACCGGTACGGTCTCCCCGCCACCCCGCCGGCGGACCTCCACCTGGCCGCTTTCCACCGTCCGGTTGCCGATGGTCAGGCGCAGCGGATAGCCGATTAAATCGGCGTCCTTGAATTTTACTCCCGGCCGTTCGTCCCGGTCGTCCAACACCACTTCCATGCCGGCAGCGGCCAAATCGCGGTAAACTTTTTCCGCCAGCGCCATATGCGCGGGTTCCTTATTGCTCACCGGTACCACCACCGCCTGATAGGGGGCGATGGACACCGGCCAGATGATGCCGTTTTGATCGTGATTTTGTTCAATGGCAGCAGCCATAGTACGGGTGACTCCGATGCCGTAGCAGCCCATGACCATGTACCGGGTTTGGCCGTTTTCATCCACATAGGTGGCATTTAAAGCCCGGCTGTATTTCTCCCCCAGTTTGAACACCTGCCCCACTTCGATCCCCCGGGCCGCTTCCAGGGGGGCGCCGCAATGCGGACAGGGATCCCCGGCCCGCGCCAGGCACAAATCGGTCACCAGGTGCGGGGTGAAGTCACGGCCCGGGTTGACATTGATCAGGTGGGTTTCATCCCGGTTGGCCCCGGCCACCGCGTTGACCAGGGCCATCACTTCCCGGTCAGCGATTATTTTCACGCCCGGCAGGCCCACCGGCCCGGCAAAGCCCACTCTGGCGCCGGTAATTTGCCGCACTGTGGATGCGTCGGCCAACTCCAGGCGCAGTACGTTCGCCGCTTTTTGCAGCTTGATTTCGTTTACTTCCCGGTCCCCGCGTACCAGGGCGGCGACAACGCCCTGTTCCGTCCGGTAGAGCATGGTTTTGATGATTTGGCGGGGATCAACGCCCAAAGCGGCGGTAACCTGGGCCACGGTATGACTGCCGGGGGTGGACGCCTCCTGCAGGGGTGCCGGTTCCCCGCCGGCGGTCCACAGGTCCGGCGGTGTTTCCGCCCGCTCGTCATTGGCGGCGTAGCCGCAGCTTTCCTGCGGACAAAAGAGCACCGTGGCCTCGCCCGATTCAGCCAGAACCATGAATTCATGAGTGTCCTTGCCGCCGATGGCGCCTGAATCGGCTTCCACCGGCCGGAAGCGCAGGCCGCAGCGCTGGAAGATGCGTGTGTAGGCCCCGTACATCTTTTTATAACTTTCATCCAGTCCGGCGGTATCCCGGTCGAAGGAATAAAGGTCCTTCATGATGAATTCCCGGCCGCGCATCAGTCCGAAACGCGGCCGCCGCTCGTCCCGGTATTTGTTCTGAATCTGGTAAAGCAGCCGGGGCAGTTGCCGGTAGGAGGAAATCTCGTGGCGCACCAGGTCGGTGATGATTTCCTCGTGTGTCGGCCCCAGGCAAAAGTCCCGGCCGTGCCTGTCTTTCAGACGAAAAAGCTCCGGACCGTACACGTCCCAGCGGCCCGACTCCTGCCACAACTCGGCCGGCTGAATCACCGGCATCATGATTTCCTGGCCGCCTTCGCGGTCCATTTCTTCCCGTACGATTTGCTCGATTTTCTTGATCACCCGCCAGGCCAGGGGCAACAGGGTATAAACCCCGGCCGCGGCCTTGCGGATGAATCCGGCCCGGAGCAGCAGTTTGTGGCTGATTACTTCGGCTTCGGCCGGCACTTCCCGCAAAGTGGGAATAAACAACTGACTTGCGCGCACCACCAATCCCCCTAAACAACTTCTTTTTTCACGGGTAATTTAATTTCCCCCGCCGGGCCGCAATGCGGCCCCATTCTTTACGCCATCCCGGCAGTATTGCCGGAACAAATACCTTTCTATTCATTTCCGGCCGGACGCGGTGAATTTTCTCCCGCTCCTGCCCGCCGGATCCCGGTCTCCACCCCCGCCAGCCTTCTCACTTCCCGCACCAACTCGTCCACCAGTGCGGCGGCGGGAACACGCCGGATCACGCGGCCGTGGCGGAACAACAAACCGTCGCCCTTGCCGCCGGCAATGCCCACGTCGGCGTGCCGGGCTTCACCCGGCCCGTTGACGGCACAACCCATTACGGCCACTTTCAGTGGCCGGTCGATGTCTTGCAAAAGTTCTTCCACCCGGTTGGCGATGGGAATCAAATCAATTTGCGTCCGGCCGCAGGTGGGACAGGAGATCAATTCAACGCCCCGCCGGCGTAAACCAAGCGCCTTCAAAATTTCATACCCCACCCGCACTTCTTCCACCGGATCACCGGTTAGGGAAACCCGGATGGTGTCGCCTATGCCCATAGCCAGCAGGGCGCCGATACCCACCGCCGACTTCACCGCGCCCGAGCGCACCGTGCCCGCCTCGGTGACCCCGACATGAAAGGGGTAGTCCACTTCCCGGGCCAGCAGGCGGTAGGCCTCAATCATCAAAGGCACGTCCGACGCCTTGAGGGAAATTTTGATTTCCCGGAAATCCAGTTCTTCCAACAGGCGGATGTGCCGCCGGGCGCTTTCCACCAGCGCCGGTGCGGCCGGGGCGCCGTATTTGGCCAACAGGTCCTTCTCCAGCGATCCGGCGTTGACGCCGATACGGATGGGTACCTGCCGTTTTTTTGCCGCTTCCACCACGGCAGCCACCTTTTCGCGACTGCCGATGTTGCCCGGGTTGATGCGCAGTCCGTCCACACCGGCCTGCAGCGCGGCCAGGGCCAGGCGGTAGTCGAAATGGATATCGGCAATCAACGGAATGCCGATCGACGCCCTGACTGCCGGCAGGGCGTCCGCCGCTGCCGCATCGGGCACGGCCACCCGCACGATCTCGCAGCCGGCCGCGGCCAGGCGGTTGATTTGCGCCACGGTGGCCGCCACATCCCGGGTATCGGTATTGGTCATGGACTGCACGGAAACCGGTGCGCCGCCGCCCACCTGCACCGTACCCACCCGGACCGGGCGGGTTTTCCTGCGCTGCACGATACTCCCCCCTCGCTCCGGTTACATGATCTGCAGCACGTCATTATAGGTGATCACCACGATGAGCAGCAGCAACAGGCCGAAACCAACCAGATGAATGAAGTTTTCCTTGGCTGGATCCACCGGCCGGCCGCGCAGGCCTTCCACAGCCAGAAAAACCACCCGGCTGCCGTCCAGTGCCGGAATGGGCAGCAGGTTGAACAGGCCCAGATTGATGCTTAAAAAGGCAGCCAGTTGCAGCAGGTAAAAGATGCCCATACCCACGGCGGTGTGGATTTCCTGCACGATACGCACCGGCCCGCCCAGTTCGGCCGGGGCGCGTCCGGTAATCATCTTGCCGATAAAATCCAGAATTAAAACTGAAATGCGTGCGGTGTATTCCATTCCTTTGCCCACGGCGGTGAACAAGCCCATCCGCTGCATTTCCTGGGATGGGTATATGCCGATTTTACCCTGTCCGGACGGATCCCTGGCCGTGACCAAAGTGATGTTCTTCCGGTTTTGATTCCGTACAACCGTTAAATCAATCCGCCTGTCCGGAAGGCCGCTGATCAACTGGCTGATCTGCTCCCAGCTCTGCACCGGTTGCCCGTCGATGGCTACAATGCGGTCTCCCGGCCGGAGGCCGGCTTTTTCTGCCGGTTGACCCGGTAACAGCTTGCTCACGGTGGTGGTGGGAGCGGGCATCCCCTGGGCGGCAAAAATCACCGCCAGCAAAAGCGCCGCCAGCAGGAAATTCATCAGCGGACCGGCCACAATAACCAGCGCCCGCTGCCAAACCGGCTTTTTGTTAAAACCGCGTTCATCGTCCGCTTCCTTGTCTTCCGGATCCATGCCGGCCATACGCACAAAACCACCGAGCGGGAGCAGGCGCAGGTTGTAGGTGGTTTCCCCCCGTGGCAGGCCGGCCAGCCTGGGGCCGAACCCGAGGCTGAATTCATGCACCTTTATCCCGGCCAGTTTGGCCACGATAAAATGGCCGAACTCATGAAAGAAAATGAGCAGACCGAAAACAACAATGGAAGCCCAAAGTGTCTGCATAATATCGCCTCCATTTCAATCCCGGCGGCAGCACGGCAGCTGTTCCCGGTCCAATGCCCGCTGCGCATATTCACGCGCCCAGGCGTCGGCGGCCAGTATTTCCTCCAGGGAGGCGCCGGAAACAGCCCGGTGGGCATCGAGCACCCGTTCCACCAGAACCGGAATACCGGTAAAGCCGAGGCGCCGGTCGAGGAAAGCCTGCACCGCCACTTCATTGGCTGCATTCAACACCGCCGGCATGGTCCCCCCCGTGCGGGCAGCGGCGGAGGCCAGTTTCAGACAGGGGAAGCGGCGCGTATCGGGTGGCAAAAAAGTCAGCCTCATCGCCCGCCGCCAGTCCAGACGGGGCACCGGACCGGGCCAGCGCCCGGGATGGGACAAGGCATACTGGATGGGCAGGCGCATGTCGGGTACTCCAAGCTGGGCCAGCACCGCCCCGTCCACAAATTCCACCATGGAATGAACGATACTCTCCGGATGTACCAGCACCTGGATCCGGTCCAGAGCCACTCCGAACAGCCAGTGTGCTTCCATGACCTCCAGGCCCTTGTTCATCATGGTAGCGGAATCAATTGTGATTTTGCGGCCCATGTGCCAGTTCGGATGGGCCAGGGCCATTTCCACCGTGACCGCGGACAAATCCGCCGGTTCATGCAGGAACGGCCCGCCGGAAGCGGTGAGAATGATTCTGTCCGGCGCGCCCGGCGGTGCGCCGGACAAGCACTGCCAGACCGCCGAATGTTCGCTGTCCACGGGCAGAATCCGGACACCCTTTGCTTTGGCCAGACCCATCACCAGTTCCCCGGCGGCCACCAGGGTCTCCTTGTTGGCCAAAGCGATATTCTTGCCCGCCATTAGCGCGGCCACCGTCGGTTCAAGGCCGGCCGTACCGGTGACGGCGGAAAGCACCACAGCCGCACCGGGGCAGGTGGCCACAGCCCGCAGTCCTTCTTCGCCCCAGTGGATTTCCGGCGGCCGGCCGCCGCCGTCCAAATGCTGCGCCAACTCCCGGGCTTCTTCCGGCCCGGCCAGGGAAACCACCCGGGGATGAAACTGCTTGATTTGCTCCGCCAGCAAACGCCAGTTGCGCCCGGCGGCCAGCCCGGCCACCCGGTAGCGCCCGGGCAGGCGGCGGATTACCTCCAGGGACTGCCGGCCGACGGAGCCGGTACTGCCCAGGATAACTATTTCCTTCATTATACACCCCTGCATTCAATTATGCCATTTCCAACCGGCCGTGGAAACGGTCTGCATACACACAAACCAAACCCGGCTCACGCACATTCTAACGGCTGCCGTAAATAGTCTTCACCGCCGCCTGCAGCGCAATCAAGGAGAGCGGTCCCAGGATCAGACCGGCCACCCCGATTGACTTCAGGCCGACATACATGGCCAGCAGCACGGCCAGGGGATGCAGACCCAGATTGGCGGCCACCACCCGCGCCTCCAGCACCTGGCGCACGGCCCAGACCAGCAGGTAAAGAAACAGCAGCTTGAGCCCGAAGGCCACATGACCGCTGAACAGCGCCCAGGCGGTCCAGGGAATGTATACCGAAGCCGGTCCGAGCACCGGGATCAGGTCGAACAGTCCGATCAAAAGACCGATGGTCAGGGAATACTGCGCCCCAATCAGATACAGGCCGGCGATGCTCTGCACGGTGGTCAGGGTGATTAACAGGGACTGGGCGCGAATATAGCCCAGCGCGGCGCCAACCACCTGCCGGACCACATCCAGCACCCGGGCGCCCCATGGTTCCGGGGCCGCTTTGAGCCAAAGGTTCACAATCAGGTGGCGGTCCCGGCTGATAAAGTAGGTGGCCACCAGCGCCACCACGATAGTTGTAACCGCGTTGGGCAGGGAGGTAACCAGGTGCAAAAGCCATACGGCTACATTGCCGGCAAAGTTCGATAGCCAGTCGGTGAATGTGCCCATGTTTTTCTGTAGATGAGCGGTGACCGCCGGCGGCAGCTGAAAATAAAAAATTTTCCCCTGCTCCACCAAACGGCTGATATTGTCCTGGACCGGCCCGGCATAGTGAGGCAGGCGCACCGAAAGCTCATTCAACTCGCCCACCAGGCGCAGGATGAGCAGGGTGAGCAGGCCGCCCAGGCCGCCGATGACCACCAGCATGGCCAGTGCTACCGCCAGTGAGCGGTTCAGCCGCCGGCTGAACAACCGGACCAGCGGTTCCATTAAAATAGCGATGGCCGCCGCCAGAATAAAAGGCGTCAGCACCATCAGAACAAAATTCAATATGACCAGCGCTTCCGGTACCACGTACTTCCAGGCCAGGTAAAGCAGCAGGACGGTGGTCACCAGAACGGCTACCCGGATATACCTGGGCACCGGTAGTCACCTCAACTTATTATAAACTTGGCCACAAAGTAGTATACCAGGGGCGCGGTAAAGAGCATGCTGTCGAAACGGTCCAAAATACCCCCGTGACCGGGAATCAGTCCGCCGGCATCCTTCACACCGGCTTGTCTTTTAAATGCGGACTCCACCAGATCGCCCACCTGGGCGGCCGCGCCCAGCAGCACCCCTAAAAGCAAAACCGGTCCGCGAGGCAGAAAAGGATAGAGATACAGAAACACAAGCGCCGCCAAAACGCTGCCCGCCACCCCCCCGGCGGCGCCTTCGACAGTCTTGCCCGGGCTCAACACCGGTGCCAGATGATGGCGGCCCAAAGAGCGGCCGACAAAGTAAGCCAATGTGTCGCTGGCCCAGGTGCCGGCCAGGGTAAAGGTGAGCCAGATCCACCCGGCGTCAAATAAACGCATCAAGTAAAGATAGGCGAACAAACCGATATAAAGCGTGGCCAGCAGGGCGGCCGCCCCGTCCACCGGCGTGTAGCCCGGATACAACAGTACCGTGACGGCCAGGAACAGAATCACCACCAGTGTGATGGCGGCGGCAAATCCCTCGTCCTTGTATAGATATGCGCTGCCCAGCAGCAAAAGACTGCCCAGCATGGCCAGCCACAGGGGCGGGCGCAGGTTCAGGCGTTCAAATATCCCCACGATTTCCAGAATGCCGAGCAACATGAGAACGGCAACCAGCAACAAGAGGGCGATACCGCCATGCCAGACCGCCAGTATAATCAGGGGAATGCCTGCCGCTGCGCTTAAAATTCGCTGCCGGAGCACTAATTTTCACCAGCCTGAGATTTGATTAAACCGCCGAAGCGCCTCTCCCGGCGCTGGTAGTCCACCAGCGCCTGCAACAAGTGCACCTTCCGGAAGTCGGGCCACATTACCGGCGTCATCCAGAATTCCGTATAAGCCAGCTGCCAGAGCAAAAAGTTGCTTACCCGGTAATCGCCGGCCGGCCGGATCAACAAATCCGGGTCCGGCTGACCCGCCGTATAAAGATAACCGGCAATGACCGGCTCGTCAATAGATTCGGGGAACAGGCGGCCGGATGCCACCTCCCGCGCGATCGCCCGCACGGCCTCCACCAGTTCGGTACGTCCCCCGTAATTCAGGGCCAGATTCAAGGTCAACCCGCTGTTGTGCCTGCTCCGTGCAACAGCCACCTGCAGCGCCTCCCCGGCTTTTGCCGGCAGTTCGTCCAGTAGTCCGATCGGGTGAATGCGGATATTGTTTTGGCAAAGTTCGTCAATTTCCTTGTGCAAATACTCCACCAGCAGGTTCATCAAAAAATTCACTTCGTCCGTGGGACGTTTCCAGTTTTCCGTCGAAAATGCGTACAGGGTCAAATAACCAATGCCCAACTGGGTGCTCAAGCGGACTATATCCCGGATGGATTCCATGCCGGCCCGGTGACCGAAGGTGCGGGGCATTCCCCGCCGCCGCGCCCAGCGCCCGTTGCCGTCCATGATGATCGCCACATGCCGGGGCAGGCGCTGCCGGTCCAACCGGGCCAGCAAATCCTCTTCCGACAGTTGGCCTTTTTTACGCTCACGCCAATTGCGCACCAGGTCCTTGAGCATGGGCCGGATAATCCTCCTTCTTACCTGCTGCGGGGAACAATTTATATAAACAACCCCCTCCGGAAGAGGGGGTTATTTCCATTATTCCTCGATAATGGCTCCGGTGGGGCAGGCATCAATACAGGTGCCGCAATTCTCACATTTATCGGGATCAATCTGGTAGATGTCACCTTCATTAATCGCCTCGTTGGGGCAGGACTCGGCACATGTCCCACAAGCCAGACATTCATCAGTAATCCGGTAGGCCACCGCTACACCTCCTTTCCCATTTCCCGGGCCACCGTCAGCACACCGCACCGGCTGCCCGTAATCTCAAAACGGACCACCCGGGGTTTCCCGGATGGTTTACCGCCCGGCGGCGCGGTTTCCCGGATCTCAACCATCCACCCGGCAGCCGCACAGCAGGCCAGGGCGGCAGGTAAATCCATGGCCAGCACATCCGGCACGTCCATGGATCTATACCTGCATAATTTCTTTTTCTTTTTCAGTCACCAGGCCGTCGATTTCCTTGATGAATCTGTCAGTGATTTTTTGAATGTCATCAGTCGCCCGGCGCAACTCATCTTCGGATATGTCACCGTTTTTCTGCTGTTGCTTGACCGCTTCATTGGTGTCCCGGCGGATATTGCGCACGGCCACCCGGCCTTCTTCAGCCTTCTTTTTAACCACTTTGACCAGTTCGGCCCGCCGCTCCTGAGTCAACTGGGGAATGGCCAGACGGATTACCGTACCGTCACTGGCGGGGTTGATGCCCAGATCGGATTTCATGATTGCCCGCTCGATCTCCGGCAGGACCGATTTGTCCCAGGGCTGAATGACCAACAGGCGCGCCTCGGGGACGGAAATATTGGCCAGCTGGTTGATCGGGGTCGGCGTACCGTAATAGGAAACCATAATCTTCTCCAGCAAAGCCGGAGTGGCCCGGCCGGCGCGCAGGGAGGCGAATTCCCGCTTGACCACTTCCACGGTCTTTTTCATATTGCTTTCGGCTTCAACAATGTGCTGATTAGCCAACCTGATCACCTCCGACATAGGTACCGACATTTTCACCCATCACCGCCCGCTTGATGTTGCCTTCCCGGTTCAGGTTGAACACTACGAGCGGAATGCGGTTGTCCATACACAGGGAGGTGGCGGTAGCATCCATCACCGCCAGACCCCGGTTTAACAGCTCAATATAGCTCAGCCGCTCAAAGCGGCAGGCACAGGGATTTTTCAGGGGATCGGAATCATAAACCCCGTCCACCTGTTTGGCCATGAGTATGACCTCGGCTTCGATTTCCGCCGCCCGCAAGGCGGCGGTGGTATCAGTGGAGAAATACGGATTGCCCGTGCCGCCACCGAAGATGACCACCCGCCCTTTTTCCAGGTGCCGGATGGCCCGCCGGCGAATATAAGGTTCGGCCACTTCCTTCATCTCAATCGCCGTTTGTACTCTGGTCTGCACTTCCAGTTTTTCCAGGGCGTCCTGCAAGGCCAGGGTATTGATCACCGTGGCCAACATGCCCATGTAATCGGCCGTGGCCCGGTCCATGCCCTTGGCGCTGCCGGCCACGCCGCGCCAGATATTGCCGCCACCCACCACTACAGCAAGTTGCACGCCCATCTGGACTAGTTCTTTAATCTGACAGGCGATGGATTTGACCACATCCGGGTCGATGCCGTAACCACGGTTGCCGGCCAGCGCCTCCCCGCTCAACTTCAGGATCACCCGTTTGTATTTTGGTATCTCTGTGCCATCTATGATCCCACCGCGCAGATCATACACTGTGACCGGCTCATGTTCGGGCGTTTCTGTCACAGCTCAAGCCTCCAGTCTCCCGGAATAATTCTACGGCAGGTTAAAAAATCCTTTTCCCACCCGGCAAATTTTCCAAAGCAGTCAATCATTCCGGGTGGCGGAAGCCACTTCGGCGGCAAAATCATCCTGCCGTTTGGCCAGTCCTTCACCCAACTCGTAGCGTACAAAACGGCGGATGCTGATTTTTTCCCCTATTTTAGCTACTTTTTCCGTCAACAACTGCTGCACGGAAATGTCGGGATCTTTGATAAAGGGCTGGTCCAACAGGCAAACTTCTTTATAGAATTTTTCCAGGCGGCCCTCCACCATTTTTTGAATGATTTTCTCCGGCTTGCCCTCATTGGCCGCCTGCGCCGCCAGTACTTCCTTTTCCCGGTTCAGCACACTGTCCGGCACTTCCTCCCGGCAGACGTATTCCGGCCGTGCGGCGGCAATCTGCATGGCGATATCCCGGACAAAGCTGCGGAAATCGTCTGTCTTGGCCACAAAATCAGTCTCGCAGTTAACCTCCACCAGCACACCGATGCGGCCGCCACCGTGTATGTAGGAGTCCACCACGCCTTCTGAAGCGATGCGGCCCGCCTTTTTGGCCGCCGCAGCCAACCCTTTTTCGCGCAGAAAATCAACTGCTTTTTCCATATCGCCGTCAGTAGCGGCCAATGCCTTTTTGCAGTCCATCATACCGGCGCCGGTGCGTTCCCTGAGTTGCTTGACCATGGCCGCAGTTACCTCAGCCATATGCATCCCCCTTTGATGCCAGGTTTTTCCTAAATGTATTATTGCCATAAAATAAAGGCCTCAAACTTAAAAAAGCAGGGGTTACCCGGCATTTAAACGATTGCGGGCCCCCCACCTTTTCAGCTCTTTATTGTGCCTGGGCCAGCTGTTCGCCCTGCCTGCCTTCCAGCACGGCATCAGCCATCTTGCCGGTTAAAAGACGGACGGCACGGATGGCGTCGTCATTGCCCGGAATGACATAATCCACTTCGTCGGGGTCACAGTTGGTATCCACGATGGCCACGATGGGGATTTCCAGCTTGCGCGCTTCGGCCACGGCAATGCGTTCCTTGCGCGGATCGATGACAAACAGGGCGCCAGGCAACCGGCGCATCTCCTTGATCCCGCCCAAAAACTTTTGCAGCCGTTCCTTTTCATGCATCAGTTCGGCCACTTCCTTTTTGGGCAGCAACTGCAGGGTGCCTTTTTCCTCCATGCGCTCCAGTTCATGCAACCGGTCGATGCGCCGGCGGATGGTCTGAAAATTGGTCAGCATACCGCCCAGCCAGCGCTGGTTGACATAAAACATGCCACAACGCTCCGCTTCCTCACGCACCGAGTCCTGCGCCTGCTTCTTGGTACCCACAAACAAAATGGTACCACCGCCGGCAACCAGGTTTTTGACAAAATTATAAGCTTCGTCCACCTTGCGCACGGTTTTCTGCAGATCAATAATATAAATGCCGTTGCGGTCGGTAAAAATGTAAGGAGCCATTTTCGGATTCCAGCGCCTGGTCTGATGTCCGAAGTGCACCCCGGCTTCCAAAAGCTGTTTCATGGAAATAATTGCCACATTAACACCTCCTCCCGCCCGGTTTTTCCTCCGCCGCCGTCATCTCCCGCCAGGACCCGCATTAAGCAGGCACCCCTGAAGAAATCCGGCGCGCGTGTGTAGTTTACACCAGGAAGTATTCTAACATAAAGCTGTTCTTCTGGCAAGTTAAACTGCGGAAAACTTTGACATGGCCGGGCTGGTTAAAAGAGGAATTACAGCCGGACACGTCAAATTAGTGATCAGTTTTCCTGGAGGTGGCCGGCCGTATGTCTGAAAAAACATGGCGTCTGTCAATGATGGTGGCGCCGCTGGTAATGTTGCTGTTTTACTTCGCCTTTTACGAGAACCTGTCCATCCACGCCAGGCTGGAGGCCAGCAACCGCCGGGAGGTTCAGCAGGCCGTGGGCGGCCGGTTGGAAGGCTACATCGATGAATTGCTCATGCTCAGCCGGGCCGCCGCCTCCCTGGATTCCATCCACGAACAGGACCGCTCCAGCCTGCACCGGCGCCTGGTCAATCTGGCCCAGGACTTCCCCTTTGTCAGCAATATTGTGTTCATTAACAGCCGCGGTGTGGTGGTGGACAGCCTGCGCGGACAACCGGGCGCCCGGGTGCCGGATCTGCGTGCCATTAAAGAGACACTGGACGGCAATGCCATTGTATCCAACGTCACCAGGGGGTTTTTGCTCAAGCGGCCGCTGATCTACGCCCAGTCACCGGTTATTGGGCAGAACGGCCAAATCTCCGGTGTAGTGGCTGTTTCCGTAACGATTGACGATCTGGAGTCCAGCCTGGCCGGCTTGACCCTGCAGGATACCAGGGTGATTTTAATGGATGGCCTGGGCAATCTCATTTTTCACTCGGGAACACCTTTCACAGCGGAAGAAAATAAGGATTTGCCCCCCCAGTTGCGAACCTTCCCGCTCAACCAGGAGCAAAGTATTTTTCTGGACGGCAATTCCTATATTGTTTACGTTTCCCCGGTGCGCAACACCGCCTGGCGTCTGGCACTGGTCAAGCAAGTGGCTACCATCCCGGAACTGGCCATCAGCGTGACATTACGCAACACCTTGATTTTACTGACCGCCCTTTTACTCGCCCCGGGTATGTATAAATATTACCAGATCCGGCACAAGCACTTCCTGGCTGAAACCCGCGTCCAAAAAGAAAGCATGGAAAGATCCTTTATCCTTGACATGCTGAACAGCACACCGCTGGCCATCCTGACTGTGGATAACAATATGTATGTCAGTTACGCCAACAAGGCCTGGGAGGAGTTGACCGGCTACAACGAGACGGAAGTGCTCGGCCTTTCCACCCTGGAAATCGAAAACCTGCTCCGGATTCAAGCCCTGCCGGGGCAAAAACTGACACCGCCGAAAGACGGCGAGATGTTCGCCTGCCGGCACGTGATCATCAGGCGCAAAAACGGCGAAAAAATAAACGTGGTTCAGGACAACTGCCCGTTTATGCGCGGCACCGGCCGTGAGGGCACGGTGCTGTTTTTCCAGGATGTGAGCACCATGGTCAAATATCATACTTTGAAACAAACTTCCGACACGGTGCTGGAGCAAATGCTCGGCGGGGTGATGGTGGTGGATGAAACGGGCCGTCTCACCATGCTCAACCGGGCGGCTGAACGCATTCTCAACCTGCCCGGGGAAGGCGTTTTGGGACGGTTCATCCCGGAGATTTTTCCCGGTACGGGCAAAGAGCACCTGCTTACGGTCCGGGCCATGGAAACAATGCAAAAAGCCGGACCGCTGGAAGTAAAATATCAGATCGGCGGACGGGAATACTGGCTATTAGTCAGCGCCGACGTGCTTACCGACGCCCTGGGCAACTTTACCGGCGTGGTCACTGTGTTTCACGATATCACCGAACTGCACAAACAACAGGAACTGGATCAGCAGCGGGAAAAACTGGCCATGGTCGGCCAGATGGCCGCCGGGATGGCCCACGAACTGCGCAACCCGCTTACTTCGGTAAAAGGATTCGCCCAGTTGCTGAGCAGCCGCCTGAAAGACACCAAAAATCAGGAGTATCTGGATATCATCATCCAGGAAATCGACCGCATCAATGAGATCATCAAGGATTTTCTCCTGCTCGCCAGGCCGCGGACGCCAAAGGGCGAACCACTGGACATCAACCAGTTGCTCGGACAGTTGTCCATTCTGGTGGAAAGCCAGTGCATACTGATGCAGGTAACCCTGGAAAAGAAACTGACCCCTGATCTACCTTTGATTAAAGCCGAGGGGGATCAACTGAAACAGGTCTTTTTAAACCTGACTCACAACGCCCTGCAGGCTATGGAAAGCTCGCCGCGCCGGGTGCTCACCCTGGCCACCGGGCGGGAGGGGGATTATGTGGTGATATCCGTCCGCGATACTGGTCAGGGCATGTCCGAAGAAGTGCTGTCCAGGCTGGGCACTCCTTTTTTCACCACCAAAGAAACCGGCACCGGCCTGGGTCTGACCGTTTCCTACCGTATTGTAGAAAACCATCGCGGCCGGGTGGAGATACACAGCCGGCCCGGCCAGGGTACGGAATTCCGGGTCTGTTTTCCGGCCCTGACCGCCCGGGAAAATGTACTGGCCGGCAATTAATTGCCGGCCCGCCGGAATTTTATTTTGCGCAAAGCTTTTATGAACATTTCTGGCACTGGGGCGTCTCCCCCGCAAACATCTTCTTTTGCCAGGCCGCGCAACCGCCGCAGAAAGCGCGGTTGACCACCAACTGTCTTACGGCGTCATAGATATTCCAGCATTTTTCACAAACGTTGAGTCCGGGCACCATCTCTACGTCCTGCCGTCCGCATACACGGCACATTTATCCCACTCCCCCGGTTTTTATTTATATTTTACCCGCCGTTTACCGTACCGTCTGTCGCCCGGACGACCATGAAACAGTTTGCGGACCAAAAAGGAAAATGAAGCAGCGACAGCGAATAATAAAATAATAATAATTCCCGGTTATAAGGAGACATGGCATGGGTCCCTCCCCTTTAATCCGCTTCCTGGAAGCACGGCTGTCCCATCCCGTTCCTACGCCGCATTGGCCCCACCAGCCCACCGGCGGCCTGCCCGAGGGGTCCACGGTGGTGATTGTGGGCGGCGGACTGGCTGGAAGCGCTTTTGCCCGCCAGTTGCTAATGCTTTGCCGGCGGGAGAACAGGAGTATCAATATCAAATTGGTGAACAGCACCGGCTGCAATTATTGTGGCGGACTGGTCACCGATCTGGCCCGGAAAACCATGGAACAGCTGTATGAGCTGGAAATGCCGCCAAACCTGGTGCTGGAAAAAATCGAGGGATGCCATTATGTCAACCGCCAGGGCAGCGTGGCCGTACAACTGCCCGCGCCGCTTACTTCCACCCTGCGCACCAGCCGCTTCGGCGTACCGGGTTTCGACGACGCAATCAAAATGCGCATCCTGGAAGGGTTGGAAGACCTGGGTCATTTGTTCACGCTGATTGAACCGACGGTGGTCAAGCGGCTGATTCCACCGCACGCCACTTCCAGCGGCCGCTGGCGGGTAATCTTGAGCCGGCGCAATCCCGATCACACCCCGCAGGAGCTGTCCGCCGACCTGGTGGTGCTGGCCAGCGGCTTCAATTCCCTGCACAAACCGATGCTCAACCGGTTCATGAAGAGCACCGGCTATACTCCGCCGCCCGTATTTCAGGCTAGCGTAACAGAAGTAAATACTTCCACCGCCCTGGTCAACCGGGTCGGGCGGCGGGTTTACATGCTGGACGGTATTGTGCCCGGCACCATGCTGGCCTTTATTCCGAAAGGGAAAAACTGGCTGACATTGACGGCGTTGAACAAGAAACTGGACTTCCACGACCTGCGTCTCCTCTTCGCCCATCCGTCGATCCGGGAAATCATCGACCTGCCCAATCCGGTGGAGGCGCTGCGCTGCCACGTGGTCTGCCCGGCTTTTATTTATTCCGGCCCATCACCATGCTTTTACGGCGACGGTTGGGTGGCCGCCGGGGATCTGTCGGGTTACGGACGCGTGCTCAAAGACGGCTATTTCGCCGCCTTTTGGGGCAGCTGGCTGGCCGCCCGCACCGTTTTTTACCACGGCATCACCCGCCGGGATTTCGCCCGCTACTACCACCGGCCGCTGCACCGGTTCAGCCGGGAAAACCTGCTCGGCATAGCCTTGTTCAACCTGAACAACAGTTTGGGACACCGTCCCTGGTTCAACCGCCTGCTGCTCACAGCGGCCCGGGAGGAAATCCGCGGCCACAGCTACGGCTGGGCCGTTCACGCCGCCTTCCGGGCGCTGAAAACAGGCCGCCTGCCCTACTGGCTGATCGGCCTGCTTTTTCTGCTCGGCGTAGGTCGTTATGTCTTCGGGCACCCGCTGCAGACGATAAAAACCCTGCTTTGTACCGGCGAACGTTCTCCAATTTCCCCCTGACCATCAAGTATCAGATGGTTCAGGTTACTTTTTGATTGTGACTCAGGTTACATTTAAAGAATAAATTTACAAGTGAAATAATTAACTTGACTAAATATTCTTGACATTTATCCCCGGTTACCCTACTATATGAACAAAGGGGGTGCCGGCTATGCCGCAAAGAGAATATTGCGTCCAGGAACCCCGGTGGGTACAGGTTGCCGCCGCGATTGTAGACGGAGTGGGGATTACATCGATTCTCGTGTTAACAGGCACATTGGTGGCCAAAGCATTTTTCCCGGCCGCTTATAATGTTGCCGGTAAATTCTTGGGCTGGTAAAGTAAATCTTATGCTTGTAAGTGTTTCTTTTTAATATATGCTGTGAATAAGCTCACGTTTATAAAAACAGCACCACCGCCTACATAGTGAAATAAAGAACGGGCAAGGACACTGATGTCATTGCCCGTTCTTTTCCGGCCGCGCCCCGGAACCGCCATCACGGCGTTTTCAAGGCGGCGACTGGAACCATATCTTTAACCGCCATGCACCGTTTAAGCTTCCTGCTTCTCCTTTGCCCTGGTGGTGGTGATGCCCAGCCCCTCAAAGAGGTACATGATGGCAAACCCGTACCAGATGGTATAGACCATATAGAAAAGCAGCATGAAGGTCAGTGTGTTGCCCCGTTCGGATACTTTTACCGCCGGTATGTCGCCGAAGTTATAGGCCGGCTCAAGCGCCTTGGTCATCACCGACCCGGCGAACTGTCCCCGCGTGGCGTCATTTTGCTGCAGATATTGCTTTTGCAGCGGGCTGAATAGCGTCCACCAGTAATAGGTGGCCTCCCGTGCCTTCATGCCGGGCAGCACCGTCGACCCGGCCTTGCTTCCCTGCTTGAAGGCAACATCGGCGTCGGCCAGCGCCTTTTTGGCAAGCAGGCCCAGATCCCCGTTGACAGTCACATTCAATTTATTTACTTTCACCGCGGCCCCGGCCGCCGTGAGCAGGTTGCTTATGCCAGTCGCCTGGTCCGCTGATTTTGTCTTCACTGTGACGGTGAACTGCTGACCGGTGAACTTGTCTGCGCTTTTCACCACACCGGGAATCTTATATGTCGACCCCTTGCTCAGGGAATCGAACAGGTTGTCACTGAACTGCAATATTGTCCGCCCGTTCATTACCGGGCTCAGCACCACGGCGAACACAGCGAAGAAACAAAGCAGCATGATCAGACCGACGAAAAATTGCCTTTTATGAACAATAATCATGTAAAGACACCCCCTTTACTATCGCTCCACGCTGACCGGGCTGGACATCTCGGCAGCACGGGCCTTGCCGGCATTTTGGAAGAAGGCGATCAGAATCCAGACCGAGAAGATCGCCACCAGAACAAAGAACACCACATTACCCACCTGATTGATTATATTGCCTGTAGCCGTATTTACTTTCAAATAGCCGGCGTTGGTCAATGTTCCGGGCAGGGCGCAAATACGGTTGACAAAACCGGCCAGAATGGTCAGCGCGTAAAAGGCGCGGATCTGAGAGCCTTTGACGTACTTGGTCACCAGGGCGCCCAGTTGCACGCCGACCAGTGAGCCGAGCAGCATGCCCATGCAGATGCTGTAAAACACATAACCGTAAATGGCGTACTGGGCGACGGACGAATACCCGGTGGTAAAGATAATCTGTAAAATGTCCGTGCCGACCGTGGTGAAAGTGGAAACGCCCAGACCATAGACGAAAATGGGGAAGGTCAGGAAACCGCCGCCCACACCCATCACGGACGCCACCATACCAACGATGAAACCGACGATGATCAGCGGGTAAATGGAGATGCTGCGCCCGCCGGCTACAATATCCTGATCGAATGTCACCCGCGGCTTGAGCGGAATGCCCTGCAGCCATTTGGCGAAAGCCGTGGTGGCTTCTTTAGTGGACTGCACCGACTTGGTCCGGCTCAGCCGGATCCAGTCATAAAGGGAATAGGCGCCCAAAATACCCAGGATAACCACATAGACCAGGCTGATGAAGGCGTCACTCAAGGCCGGGCTTTTGGCATAAACGGCCCGGTTCAGCGTGGCCCCGACAGTAACGCCGGTCAGTGAACCGACCACAAACCACACCGCCATCCACAGATTGACGTTGCCCAGTTTTTTATGAATTACCGTACCCATAATTGCTTTGGCAAACAGGTGGAACTGGTCTGTACCCACGGACATGATCCCGCGTACACCGATACTCATCAGGGCGGGGGTGAGCACATAACCGCCGCCGGCACCAATGCAACCGGTGATCAACCCGGCCATCAGACCGACAAAAATGGAGCCGATGAACATTTGTGAGGTCACGAAAGTGGGCATATACGCCTTGCTGCCTCCGATGGTATCCGGCAGCGTACCGGCCATGGCCAGCTCGACTCCGACGCCAAGAATAACCGGCAATAAGGCCAGAAAAAGCATTTTTTTACGCCGGCCGAGGATCACCTTGCCCATCTCGTACTCCCATTTTGCCTCGGCTTTTACTCCGGCCGTCATCATTTCACCAACGGTCCAAAAGCCGGATATAAAACGTTTGAACATACCCATAAATAAACACCTCCTGATCTAACCTTTTTACCCGTCCGGGCCAGCCCGGACGGCACCGGGCGGAAACCGGATTAAAACCGGTGCACCGCACTCCCGGGGCGCCGGCCGTCGTCGCAACACAAGCCGCAGCCCCGCCCAACCCCGTCAAGATCAATGTTCCGCCCGCCACACGTATACTGCCGAATTTCAACCGCACGTACATCCGGCAACCGCCACCGGCCTGATTGAACGGCATCACCTCCTTAAAGCGCATTGCAGATTGTCAACTACTGCCGGCCGGAACCGGAACCGGCAAGATTGATAATTATTTCACAATTCACCATTTTTAAAAATCCCTTGCGGGATGTTTGTGATCTCATTCACTTTCACATAGTTTACGCCCCCCGGGCCGTGCTGTCAAAACCGGCAGACAGTTATTTTTTAAATATTTTGCTTGATTCCTCGACCTTGTTACGTTTTTCGGACATTTACGGCAGATAACAATTTTCCCTGACAATTGCCAAAAACAAAACATTCTGCAAGCCGGGAATAACCTGCCCCGTTATATGAACAAATGCAATTTTTTTGAAACTGCTTCCGGGTCAGAGAAACAAAGAAAATCTTCTTACTTGTGACCTAATTCACATATCCATGCTTTTTCAAGTTTTGTGATTACCGCGTCTTTGATATAAAATGCTTGTTGAACGATTATTACAGGGGAAAGTAGACCAATCCATACTTGTTATTTAGGACACATGCGAATGGTCATAAGGGGGTGATTGGGATGATCGAAGGCTGGAACAATTATCTGCTTCATCTTTATCAAAATTACCAGGTCTTATTCGCCGTTTTTGCCGTACTGTTTTTTTGCGCCGCGGGCGTAACCCTGGAAGCAGCGGCGCGCTGGCCATTTTCCGGGCGAAACAAGGAGTAGCCGGTGAAGAAGAAAAACAAGGAGGGAAAACTATGCTTTATTTGCCTCTGGCCGGTTTATTCATCAATCCGCAGGCGCTCTTCATCACCGGTGTCTGCGTCGGCATGACCGGTGTCATTATTGGATCATGCGCCCAACTGATGCTGGTACCCGTACTCAACCTTTTCGGCCTGCCGGCCGCGCTTGCCGTAAGCACCGGGGTAACCCGTGATTTCAGCCGTTCCGCTGTTTCCCTGTTCGAGCGGGCGCAATTCAAAAACGCCCATCGGCGCCTGGCCTTGTTGCTTTCCCTTTTCGGCCTGGCGGGAGCAGCCGGCGGCTGTCTGATCATGGTTTTATTATCCGGGATCAACGCCGCAGCACCGGTAATGAATGCAATTTATACCCTGCTGCTGCTCATGGCCGTCTTTTTGCTGTTGCTCACCCGTTTCGGGAAACGCGACTGGCCGGGCACGCTGTTCCCCCGTTTATCTCCACCCCGGACGGAATTGAATACCATCCGGTTCAGCTGGCGGGATGCGGCCTGGCAGGGATTGTTGACCGGTTTTTTAAGCGGCTTTTTGGGCCTGGGTGGCACCTGGACGGGAAAAGCAATGCTAGCCCGCTATCTGGGGGCACCAGTGCCGGTGGCCAGGGATACCGCCCGTTTAAGCGGGCTGATCATCAGTACGGGAGCGCTCTTTGCATGGGCATTGTCAGGCAGGCTGGAAGTAATTGCTTCGCTTATCTTGATTGCCGGTCTGATCATTGGACGGAGCACCTGTTCACTCTGGACGGAAAGTATAACCCGCTCCCTGTTCCCAAGGCTGGCCTGCGCTGCCATGATGGTGCTGGCGGCGGCATCCCTGCCGGCCAAACAGGCGGGAGCAGGCGAAACTGCCGGTATCATCACCCTCGGCGGCATCGTCCTGTGCTGTGCTTTGATGCTGATTTGTTTTTCCGGATACGGCCTTTTCAAACGCATCCGGCCGGAACGGATCAAGACGGCCGCGGCGCATCAACACCGCTAGATCAAACAATGCCCAGATCGTTCAAGACCGGCTTGGTCACGGTAATGAAATCGGCCAATTTTTTGGCTACCAGCGGGGCGTTGCCCTGCTGGGCTATTTTATAGGGCAGCGCCACCTTCAGGCGGTACTTGCCGGTTGCTTCCACTTTGGGCAGTTCCCGCTCCAGCGTCTCACCAAGCAGCTTTTCCAGATGTTCCTTTTGTTCGATCACCGGCAAAAAAACCTGCTTTTTATATCCGTCCATAACCAGATCCAGCACCAGCAAATCTTCTCCCCGCCTGGTCCCCTTGCGTGGACGGGTGCGTCCGATACGGTAGTAAATATTACGATTGCCGAAAACCTGGATACATTTCCACGATTCGCTGATTCCGAGGTATTGCCCGGGCAGGGCGTAAATCATTTTGATATTCCGTTTTTCCAGAATCTCACGGGTCATAACCAATACCTCATCCATAAATTCACCGAAAGATTTGACCGGTATGGCGGACTCTTCCTCCGTTTCCGGTACGGCCTCCCCTTTCAACCAGCGCTCGAACCAGTCCAGTACTTTTTTCTGCTCCCCGGCGGCGCGGGAACCTCCGGGCGGCCAGGTCCGGCGTCCGGCCTCGCAATCTTTGAGAAAGGCCTCCTTTTGCTTTTTGAATACCTCGATAAAATCCTGCTCCTGCATTGCTCTTACCTCCCGCAATAAATTATCCGGTGCCGGAGAACGGGCTATGCCGGGCGGCAACCACCGCCGCCCGGCCCGCCCCGGTTCAAGCGCCCTGAAACCGGATTTTTTAATGATGCGCGCTGACCCCTTCGTCCCGGAAAACATATTTGTTGATTAGCTTGAACAAACTTGCAATAATAATGCCTGCCGCCAAAGCCACGGCGATGCATAATACACCATAGGCTACTGCATTAGTCTGGGCCATGTTGCCCAGTGTACGTACCAGACCGATGTTGACCACCGGCAACTCCGTAACGGCGGAGGCCGCTATCCGGCCGTCCTTGACTGCGTAAGCGGTGATCTTGGTGCTGCCGCGGGGCACGTCCGCCGGGACATCCATCACCGCCTGATATTGCCCGCCATCCACCTTTACACCGTAGTCCGCCAGGCTGTATAAACCGCGGCTTTTATTCAGGCGCACCAGTCCGTCAAGGTATTCCTGCGCCTGTGCCGGCGGCAGGATGATGCTTTGCTCTTCATGTTTTTGAATTACCTGCGCCTTGCTGCTGAGCGCTTTGAAATCCGGATCGAGCCCCAAGCGGCTTTGCAAACCGGCCGGCAGGGCGGAAATTTTGTCACTACTCATTATTTTGTACATACCCGGCATACCTTTGACATTCACCGTGGCCACCGTCATGTAAAACAGGCCGCCTTTTTTACCTTTCTTGCTTAATCCAACCGGCCGGTCGGGCGACTCCATCTTGAGCAGTACCTGGCAGCCGGGCGGCACCTGGCCGGATACTTTCAGCTGGGAACCGGAAAAGTTCACACCCACTTCCACCGTGTCCGGCTGCGTGATTACAGTCACCGGATCGGCCATGGCCAGGGGTGCGCCCGTCAAAACCAGGAAGAACGTCATCACAACCAGACAAACAGCTTTCAACGGTTTCATCAATGGCCGCCTCCTCCCTTGGTCAAGCCGATTATATCCGCCGGCGCACTGATTAGTCCGATGAACATTTGCACCATCACCGCCAGCACAATCACCGCCAGCAGGATGCGCAACTGCTCGCCCCGGAAGCGCTTGCTGAACCGGGCACCCACCTGGGCGCCGATGGTGGAACCGCAGAAAAGCAGCACCGCCAGCACAATATCCACCGTATGATTGGTAATCGCCTGTTGAAATACGACATTCATGCTGGTGAACACAATCTGGAACAGGTCGGTGCCGATGGCGGCCATGGTCGGCATGCCCAAGAGGTAGATCATCGCCGGCACGGTGATGAAACCGCCCCCTACACCCATTAACGCTGCCATCAAACCGACCACGAACCCCAGTCCGACCACAAAGAGAATGGAAGCCCGGATACCGCTGACCTTGAATTCCGTCTGAAAGGGCATGGATATCATCAGCCGCTTGAAAACTGACGGTTTGCTCACATCCGCCTGTTTTACCCTGCCCCGCAGGGCATTTAAACTTTCAATGAACATGAAACTGCCAATGCCGGCCAGAACCACTACGTAAATCACCTTTACCGCAAAATCATAATTGCCCATGCCACGCAGTATCTTGACCAGCTGCGCGCCTACAGTACCGCCCATAACGCCGCCCACCAGAAATATAATACCCATTTTCATATCCACATTGCCCAGGCGCTTATGGGCAATCGCCCCGGAACTGGAGGCGGCTACAATCTGGTTGGAATCCGAGGCGGCGGCCACCGCCGGCGGCACACCGACCATCATCAGCAACGGGGTGAGCAAAAACCCGCCTCCGACGCCGAACAGTCCGGACATTATCCCGACCAGGCCGCCCAGTCCCATGATCAAGAAGATGTTTACCGGCATGCCTGCAACAGCCAGATAAATACTCATAAGCCCTCACTCCTCTACTTCTTTTTATTGTTTCTCTGTCTTCCTTCTCAACCCAAAATAATACAGTTTCAGTTCAGGGAGTGAATTTGTACGGTCTTGCACCGGCGGCTGTCGTCCGGTTCCCCCTACCGGCCCGCCGGTCACGCCGCATTTCTTAATATCCGCTTCCCCGATAACAAACTACCCCTTTAATATCAGGAAATATCTTTTAAATAATATCACCTCCCGGACGGAAATGATTGTGCGGCCGTGCACAAGTCCGGCCAACATCATCTTTCACAAACCAGAAAATTTCTGCAATCCGGCCTTAAAAAATGCTGTCACCTGTGCTATAATAGACCGGAGAGTTTGTGAAAAAAGTTATAAATTTTTAATGCAGTTTCCATGCCAGCGGTCAAAAGGCTGAAACCGACATTACCACCCCGGGTTTTAGGCCGGCAAAGTTCCGTAGTGTATAAAAACAAACAGTCAAAAACAGAAAAACCCATTGTGAACGCGATTACAAGTCATGAGCAGTTGTCTGTTTTCATACAGCGGCTGTCTGATTTCCGGCAGTAGCCCGGGAGGGATAGCTATGGCCGCCAAAACCGGCTGGCGCAGCCTGCAATTTCAAATTGTCCTGCTCATCACTGTACTGCTGCTTATCCCCGTTTTACTGCTCCTGTATGATATCTTTTTTGCCAGCAAAAGTGATGAGGCCATGCTCAGCTCCATGGAGGAACGCATGGGTTCGGTGCTGCTCAACCGGATGGTACCCGGCATTACAAGAATCACGGTGGAAAAACTGGCCGGAAAAGATTTTGCCGCCCTGGATCCGGAAACACGCACCAGCATCATACGCACCGCTTTTGACGAAACAGTTTCCCCGCTGGTGCCCAATTTTCCGGGTGTGCGTTTTGGACTTTATATTCCGCAAACCGGCCAGGTTTTTGTACATGGCTTTTTGCACCAGTTCCGCCCCGAGTCGCCCGAACAAACCCGGGAGCGGGAGAAACGCATCCTGACCGAGGCTGATTCCGGCCTGGCTGCCGTGCTCGCCGGCCAGCGCCCTTTCTCCCGTTTGACCACCAGCTTGAACGACGAGACCTTTGAATACCTGGCTCCCGTCCGGATAAAAGACAAAATGGCGGCCATCGTCTGGATGGATGAAAGGTTGAATCCCATCTTTGCCCAAAGCCGGTACTTCCGGCTGGTTTCCCGTTATGTGGCCCTGTTTGTCTTCTTTATCTGCGCCGCGGGAACGCTGCTGCTGGTGCATAGCCTGACCGGCAACGTCAAGCGGCTCAAAGAAGGTCTGGGGCGGCTGGAAACAGATCTCGGCCGGCGGTTGCCCGAATTGCCCGGCGAAGCCGGCCAGATCGCCCGGGCAATCAACCGTATGGCGTCTTCGCTGGCAGAAAAGGAAAAACTGGAGGAGGAATTATACCGGAATGAGCGTCTGGCCTCACTGGGCCGCCTGGTGGCCGGAGTGGCCCACGAACTGCGCAACCCGCTGGCCGTAATCAAGACCACCGTGCAGGTGCTGGAAGGGGAAGCCGGCCAGTCAGCGGAGTTAAAAGAAAGCCTGGCCGTAATCAATGAACAGGTGGACCGGCAAAACCGGATCATTCAGGAATTGCTTGATTTCGGTCGGCCGCAGAAATATTTCTGTCAGCCATTGTTGATCAACCAGTTGCTGCAACAGGTGCTTACCTTTACCGCGCCCATGTTACGGCAGAATGCAATTCAGCTGACCCTGGATCCGGCCCGGAACCTGCCCCCGGTGGATGCGGACGGCCAGCGTTTGAAACAGGTGTTTGTCAATCTGATCCTGAACGCCATTCAGGCCATGCCTGAGGGAGGCGCTTTAACCATCCGGACCGGGGGGGGAGACGGAACAGTATGTATTTTTTTCACTGATACGGGAAGCGGTATAGACAGCGCCGACTTGCCCCATATTTTCGACCCCTTTTATACCACGCGGGACAAGGGCACCGGCCTGGGCCTGTCCATCAGTCATCAAATTGTCAAAGAACACGGCGGCAGTATTGAGGTGACCGGCACCTCACCCGGCGGAACTACTTTTTGCGTTTGCCTGCCGGCTCAAAGCACCGCGGGAGGTATGCCTGATGAAGCATCCAACCATCCTGATCATTGACGATGAAGAACAATTATGCTGGGCGCTCGAGCGTGCCTTGCGCCAGGAGGGCTACAGTGTGCTTACAGCCACCGGCGGCCGGCATGGTCTGGCGCTAATACAGGAAAAAAACCCTTCCCTGGTCGTGCTGGATCTCAAAATGCCGGAAATGGACGGCCTGGAAGTATTAAAAAGGGCACGAAAATTGCAACCGAAATTGCCAGTAATCATGCTTACCGCCCATGGGACCATGGAATCGGCAATTGAGGCGATGAAATTGGGAGCGGCGGATTTTATTGCCAAGCCCTTTGATTTAACCGAACTGAAACTGGTGATCAAACAAAACCTCAAGGTCAGCCACCTGGTCAATGAGGTTGATTTCTGGCGCGCCGAATTAACCAACAAATACAGCAATATGATCGGCAACAGCCCGGCAATCAGGGAGGTGGTACAGCTGATCGAAAGGGTGGCCGCCAGCAACGCCACCGTCCTGATTACCGGGGAAAGCGGCACGGGCAAGGAAGTGGCGGCCGTGGCCATCCACCAGAACAGCCTGCGTCACAAAGGGCCGTTTGTAGCGATCAACTGCGCCGCCCTGCCGGAACAATTACTGGAAAGCGAGCTTTTCGGACATGAAAAGGGCGCCTTCACCGGCGCCGCCGGCCGCAAACTGGGCCGTTTTGAGCTGGCCGATCAGGGCACTATTTTTCTGGATGAAATTGCCGAGATGCCCATGGCCATGCAGGTCAAACTGTTGCGCGTATTACAGGAAAAGTCTTTTGAACGGGTGGGCGGTACGGAAACAGTACATGTGGATGTCCGGGTCATTGCCGCCACCAACCGCAACCTGGCCCAGGCCATTGAAAAAGGACTTTTCCGGGAAGATCTTTTTTACCGTTTGAATGTGTTTCAAATCAAGTTGCCGCCCCTGCGGGAAAGAAAAGAAGATATTCCCCTGCTGGCCGATCATTTCCTGTCCCGGCTTAAACATGCCTACCCGGCACAGAGCATCTCCCCGGCGGCCATGGAGCAACTGGTCAAATACCACTGGCCGGGAAACGTCCGGGAACTGCAAAATGTAATCGAACGGGCGGCCATTATCTGTCAGGGTGATGAAATCAAGCCGGAGCACTTGCCCAAGGAGTTGATTACATCGCCCAGGAACGAAGACGGATTGGTGGTTCGTTTTCCCGATGAGGGCATTTCCCTGGAGACGGTGGAGAAGGAGTTGATCATGCAAGCACTGGAAAAAAGCAACGGCAATCAAACCAGGGCCGCCCAACTGCTGGGCATAACCCGTTCCGCACTGCTGTACCGGGCGCAAAAATATGGCTTGAATACCGAGAGGTTTTAAAATTTTAAAGAAAACTTTTGCGCAAAAGCAGGATTTATCTAATCTTATTCAGAATATTTTAAATAAGGGTATCTGTATCTTACTTTTGTAGATTGGCTTAATTCTGGGAAAGACCGGTGATGATCAACATGAGCAATGCACCGCAGGCTGCGGTAAAAACAGCGGATATAGCTATTGAGGGACCGGTGAGTGCTTCTTATCTAAAGCCTCTGGTCATGAATGAAGGGCTGCGCAATTTCCGCAACCCTGTCCGGCAGAAGGAGGCACTGCAAATTGTAGCGGACTCCCCTTCCGGAATGGTTTATATTGTCCGGCACAAACAGAAAATTATCGGTTATGTGCTTTTCCATCCCCCCAACCGGCACAGCCGCTGGAGCAGGCATCCCCGCCTGCTCGAACTGGGGGCGATCGAGATCAGTCCCGCCTGGAAGCGGCGCGGACTGGCCACCGCCCTGCTGCAAAGAGCTTTCGCCAGTGATCTGCTGGAGCAGTTCGTGGTAATTACCACCGAGTATTTCTGGCACTGGGATCTGAAAGGCAGCGGACTGGACGTCTGGGATTACCAAAAAATGCTCACCCGCCTGTTCGGCCGGGTCGGATTCAAAAGACGGCGCACAGACGACCCGGAGATTCTGGAGCATCCGGCAAACATGCTCATGGTGCGCTTCGGGCGGGACGTGAATAAAACCTACATCAGGGCCTTCGATGAACTGACCTACCAGCAATCGCTGGTTGAATAAAACAGGGCCGGTAGCAATACCGGCCCTCCTGCACCCGCGGGAATGTTTTTTGTTTTGCCGGCTTCATAAAACCTCCCCGGCGCAAAAGCCTTCTGCAATGGCTTCCATGGCATGACGCGGAGCTATGGCGTCGCCGACCACATAAATTTCCCTGACTTTCTCTTTTAACTCCTCGCCAAGCATGCTGTTCGCCAGGGAACCGGCGGCCAGCACCACTGTATCTGCCGGTACTTTCTTTTCCCGTTCCCCTTTCCGGTAAAGCACACCATCCTCATCAATGGAAACGATACCGGCCTCACTGATCACCCGCACGCCAAAACGGTGCAGGCTTTGCATTATCACCCAGCGGGTGGATTGACCGATATCCTTGCCCACGGCGCTACGCGCCAGCAGGGTTACTTCTCCGGCACCGCAGGTGGCCAGGGCAAGCAGTTTTTCCATTTGTTCCGCCCGGTTGACGGCCAGAAAGTAAAAGGCGGCGGCATCAAGCGTTCCACGTGAGGCCAAAAACAGCGCCGTCTCACAACCCACGGCGCCGCCACCGGCGACCACCACCCGCCGGCCGGCCGTCACCCGGCCGGCCAGCAGATCATGCGCCTGCACCACATGCGGACGGTGCACACCGGGAATCTGCGGCACCGCGGGTTGCGCTCCCGCGGCCACCACCACCGCATCGAATCCGCCGGCCGTAACATTTTCCGCCGTAGCCTCCCGGTTCAAACACACCTCCACACCCAAACGGTCCAACTGTCCACACAGGTAACCGACCAGCGTTTTAAACTCACCGCGTCCCGGTGGTACAGCGGCCAGGTTGAGCTGACCGCCCAACCGGCCGCTTTTTTCCCACAAAGTCACCCGGTGCCCGCGGACGGCGGCCACCCGGGCCGCTTCCATGCCGGCCGGCCCGCCGCCGACAACCAGCACGCGTTTGGCGCGCAGGGCCGGCTGCAGACGGTGGGCGCTCTCCCGGCCGGCCCGGGGGTTGACCAGGCAGCACACATCCCGCCGGCCGAAGACAGCGTCCAGACAGCCCTGGTTACAGCCGATGCAGGGGCGGATCTCCTCCCATTTACCCGTCCGGGCCTTTTCCGGCAAATCCGGGTCGGCAATCAGCGCCCGGGCCATCCCCACCAGATCGGCCGAACCGTCGGACAGTATCTTTTCGGCCAGGGCGGGGTGGTTAATCCGGTTGCAGGCCGTCACCGGCACGCTGACCGCCTGCCTGATTTGCCGTGCCAGATACACAAAGGCCCCCCGGGGCACATCCATGGTGATCTGCGGTACGGGAGTTTCATGCCAGCCGCCGGTAACATTGAACATGTCCACACCACAATCTTCCAGCTGCCGGCAGAACAAAATTATCTCCTCCGTGGTATTGCCGCCGGACATGAATTCATGACCACTGATCCGGAAGATGACCGGAAATTCCGCACCCACAGCCTCCCTGACCCGGCGGGCCACGGACAGACCGAAGTGCATACGCCGTGCCGGATCGCCGCCGAATTCATCCTGCCGCTGGTTGGTTAACGGGGAAAGAAACTGGGAAATCAAATAGCCGGCGCTGGCAATCACCTCCACGGCGTCAAATCCGGCCTGTTTCACCCGGAAGGCGGCGCGGGCGAAGGCATCGATCAACCGGTGGATTTCTCCGGTGGTCAATTCGCGCGGACGGCGGCCGGTCAAGCGGGAAGCAAGCGCGGATGGAGCCACCGGCTCGATCCCCTCCAGATAAGCATAGGAATAACGGCCGGGCTGAAAAAGCTGGGCGGCTGACGCCGAACCGCCTTCTTTGATGGCTGCGGCCAACCGGGCCAGACCCGGTATGTAACGGTCCCCGGCCGCGCTGATCATGGAGGGATAGCCGTGCTCATCCACGGCACAGCCGCCTACAATGATCAGGCCGGCCCCGCCCTCCGCCCGCCGGGCATAAAAATCCACCAGCCGCGTGGAGACCTCTCCGTCGCGACAGTAGCCCAAATGCATGGCCGGCATAACCAGGCGGTTTTTCAATTGCAAGGAACCAACTTTAACAGGCGAAAAAAGCAGCAATGCAAAAGCCCCTTTCTTTCACCCCCCCGGAAGGCCGGCTGCCGTCGTTTCATCCCCCGGAAGACGGTGGAAAATTTCTGCGGGTTCTGTGACGTCTGGCAAGATATTTCGTCCCGCAGGCAGTGCTCTCCTGCCTGGATCGCAAAAAAAATGGGACATTTCTGATATAAACGGTTGAACAGGACATAATAACAGCAAAATGACAAGGGGTGATGTTCATTGCTCAGCCAGAAAGACCTGCTTTCCATTCAGGCGGCAATCACCGCCGAGCAATTGCTCTTCGAGAAGTTCGGCGCTTACGCCAACCAGACCGGCGATCCGGAACTGAAACAAATTTTTAGCACCGTACAACAGGATGAACAAAGACATTTGAACTCGCTGGTCCAATATCTTAATCAGAATGCCAACCATTAAAACAGGAGGGGATCTTATGCTCGATGACCGTATGATGCTGCTGGATGCCATGGTCAGTGACAAACACGAATCCGGTGATTACAACATCCGGTCTATTGAAACCGCCAACCCCCAGTTGCTGCAGCTGTTTCAGAGCATTTACCAGGACGAGCAGCGCCACGTGCACATCTTTATGGACGCCATGATACGCCGCGGCTGGCACATGCCCATGCAGGCACACCAACAGGATATTTCCCGGGTGCAGGGCGAAGCAGCCCAAAAAGCCGGAAAAGCCAATGCCGGCCAGGCCGTCTACCAGCCTCCGGGAGGCGGCGGCAATTATGCGGGACAGGGACAATACCGGGCTTTTTGACTCCAGGCGTAAAACCGCGGGCCGCCGGAATCAGCCGGCGCCCCGCGGTTTTTAAATAATTATCAATTTTGCACATATATAAAGAAAATAAGCGAATGCATCACCTATTATTTTAAAACGGCATATACCGGGAAAAAACCAGCCTTGATAATAACTTCACATGTGTTAAAATAATACGCAAGTGATTGCTATCACGTTCTCCTTTAGAAACTGATTAGGCGGTCCCGGGCGCTATTTTAATTTAGCCTCTCCTGTCCCCCGCCCTGAAAAGGGCCCGCATTTTGGAATCTTTTGTATTTCCCGGGTTTCTCTCTTTCCCCACTCCATTTCCCTGAGCAAATCAGGGAATTTTTTTATCCTTGAGAGTTATGGGACTTATACGCCCATTACGGCCACCTCATCCCGGTCCAGGGCACGGCGTAAATCCTGCACCAACTGGGCCAACAGGTGATCTTGTCCGGCCGCCCTCTCCATCTGGCGCAACAAATCGATTTCCCGGCGCAAAACAGAAAAAACGTCTCCCTCCTGCAGGTTGCACATGGCCAGTAACTGGTCAAAACCGGCCCCCTCATACCAGGCGGCGGCCAGGGCGGCCGGCAGGGGGGACCAGGTACAAAACTGCTCCGGTACACCGTTTTGTAATAAAAGTTGCCGTAAATGCACCACCCGGTCCAGGTTGAAAGCTGGCGGAACCACCTGTTCGTCCCGTCCGGGCTGGTAATCGACCCCGGCCAGAATGGCCACCGCTTCCACCGGAGGCACTTCAAAGAGGATACCGGAAAAAACCAGTTCCGTGACCAGGATTTCCTGCACGTGCACGTACAGGGCAAACAGCCCCCGCGGCAGCAATTCCCGGTCTTGAATGTAGCCCAGACGTTCCAAAAGCCGCCAGACGTTTTCAAAGTCCCGGCCGTAGTTGCGGGAGTGTTTTTCCAGTTGTCTGACGCGCTGGTGCAGGAGATGCATCCGGTCCTCCAACCGGCGTACTTTTCTTTCCGCATCCACACACGCTTTATACTGACATTTCTTTCGTGCCGTCTGCATCAAACTGTGAATTTCTTCTTTTCTTTCCTTTGTTCCGGGCCTGTGCCGGCGCTTGCGTTTACCCAACTGGTTCAGTTCCCGGCGCAACTTGAGCCGGAAAAGCTGACAACAGGGCTGCCCCCGATCCGGACAAAAACACTGCGTCAGTTCGCCGGCGCGCATTTCCAGGCCGTCCAGTTCGTTCTTGATCTGCCTGCTTTCCCGGCTGTTTTGAAATACCGCCAGGTTCCGCTCCAAAAAACGTTTAATCTCATCATCTGTTTTCCAATGCAACAGGCTCAACACCGTATTGGGAGAGATGACCAGGCGGCCGCGCACCGGCTCGACCTGTTCCTCCTGAAAAAAACCGGTTTGATCCGGAAAACGTTCATCAATGCGCACATATACCCGGCCGACCGGATCAAAGCCGCGCCGTCCGGCCCGGCCGGCCATCTGGAAAAACTCCCGGTTCAACAGGGAGCGGAATTCCCGTCCGTCCCATTTCCGGCAGGAGTCAAAAACCGTGCTGGCAGCGGGAAAATTTACTCCGACCGCAAATGTCTCGGTACAGAAAAGGACAAAAACCAGTCTTGACTCGTACAGCCGTTCGACAAGGTCCTTTAATAAAGGTGACAGGCCGGCATGGTGGTAACCGATGCCCTGCTGCAACAAGCGGCGCAGGTTTTTACGCCGCGGGCCGAAAAGACCGGGGTTATCCGTCTCCGCCCGCCGGATCAACTCCCTGACGTCATTTTTTTCCCCCGGATTGAGGAAATCCCACTGACGTCCCAGTTCATCGGCCAGCAATTCAGTGCGGCCGCGGCTGAAGGTAAAATAAAGAACCGGCAGGTACGCGGAAATGGCGTCAATCACATCCCCGCAAGTGGGACTGGGGTTAATGGCGGGCAAATCATTTCACCACCTATTCGAATTCGCGTCCGGCCGCCAGCATGCCGCCGTCCCAGCGGCGTTGCCGCCAGCGGCGCACCTCCATGCGCTCCTCGATTTCCTCCCGCGCCCCGGATTCATCCAGCACTTCGCCGCCCGGGCTGATCCAGGCTATCTCAAGCGGTACCGCCCGGCAGTGTTCTTCGATCACCCTGACCGGCTCCCCCCGCACCTCGGCCATCCAGGTGGCGATTTCTTTTACGTTGGGCACCGTAGCCGACAGACCGAGAATTTTAATGTGCGGCGGGGCGAAAATAATGCTTTCCTCCCAGGCCGTGCCCCGGTCCGGATCATCCAGATAATGCATCTCGTCAAAAATCACATGGGTGGTGTCTTCCAGTGCCTCCGGGTTGGCAAAACACCAGTTGCGGAAAATTTCCGTAGTCATGACCAGCAAGCCGGCGTTTTCATTGATTGACAGGTCGCCGGTAATCAATCCCACCCGTTCCCGGCCGAATAGCTGTCCGAAATCACGAAATTTCTGATTGGATAACGCCTTGATCGGTGAAGTATAGACGGCTCCCCGGCCTTTTGCCAGTATCTGCGCCAGCAGTTTCTCCGCGATCAGAGTCTTCCCGGTGCCGGTGGGCGCGGCCACCAACACGTTATGACCTGCCAGCAGGGCGGCAATGGCCTCTTCCTGGAACGGATCCAGTTTTAGCGGCGGCGCCGCCGCTTTAACCTCCCGCCGGTGCGGCAGTCGGCGCTTCCCCCCGTCCGGGGACTTTTTCCCGGTGGTCAATAAACTGCCTCCTTAGTGTTTTACTGTTTACATTATACACGATTTGAACCAACTGTATAAGAGGCTTGAAGAATAAGACATCAGGAACCTTATACAGAAATAAATTATTCGCCACCGGCGGCAAATCACCTTCATCATCTTTGTGGCATTGGCCAATCGCCTCTTTATCTTTGGGGTCTTTTTTTAAGAAATGTTTTGCATTGCAGAGAGTTTAAAAAATGGAGCATTGTTATTATTTAACAGAGGAGGTTGTCATGCAATGTCGAAGTATAACCTTGGATGAATGTGGTAAAAGAGGTGATTGGATGAATTGGCGTAAGTGTCTCCCATTGCTGACGCTATTGTCTTCAACCGGTCCGGCAATACCCCGCCCGGCAATGGCGGATACGATATTCACCTTTGGCCTGAATACATATCAACACGACGGAAAATAAATTTCTATTGACGTGGCGCCCCAGGTAATGTAGTGTATTACTTGAGGCGTTTTCTTTTTGCCCTGAGTGATAATCACATTTGATTACGGCTACGAGGCTTTTCACAAATATGCCTATCCACAGTTGCCGGCCCACCGCATGCCGGCCACCGAGTTCGTTTTGTAGGGAACATGCTGCATGAGACCGTTCGCTTTCAGGAAAGTTTAAAAAGCCAGCCCCTGGCTTTGGAGCTGGCTTATGCAACCAGTAACGATAATATGCTTTAATTATCTATTAAAATGGTTCATATATCCACTGTATACCCGGGAATAACCACTTTGGTTAAAAAGTGAATTAAATTTTTTAGCGGCATTAACCATAGCTTGCATTTGCTTAACAGTAATAATTTGATTTGGAGCAAATCTATTGGCTCCTACCCCATGCATCAGACCGGCTCCCACCGCCAGTCTCAAGCTATGGGCATACCAGGCATTGCCAGGTACGTCAATGAAATTAATATTCGCTTCTCTGCTCAAATTAAGCCTATTCACCAGCATGGCCATAAACATTGCCCTGGTTACATGCTTACCATTCAAGCAACCGGTAGTAAGCATCTGATTCCAGGTGTCGGGGTTATTCCAAGTCATGTTTGATGTTCCCGGAGTCAAGGCAATATTCTGACCGGTGAGATTGGAGTCGGCCACATCCAGGCTGTATGTGGCGGTTTGATAATTTGCTGCAGATACAGTAAGGGTGTATGTGCCGTCAGGCAGACTCAGGCTGTAACTGCCGTCAGATGCGGTGGTTGTAGAGTTCTCACCATTGATGGCCAGGATGGCGCCGCTGATCGGGTTCCCGGAATTGTCCGTCACCACCCCGCTCACCGTATATGCGGTGGCAGCCGGGGCGGTGGCAGTAATCCGAGTAAGAGTGGTATCGGCAAAAGCAGTGCCGTAGGGCATACATGCACCAGCCAATAACGATAAAGGAATCATTATTGTGATAGCATATTTTTTTAGGTTAACCATCCAATTCCCCTCCAATTTTTAATTAAGCTGGATCGTTTATACGCCTGCGCTTTCGTTGCGTTTAATTTTTCATGTCAACAACCACCACCTTTCTCGTTTTCTAGAATGCCATAGAGTTGTTACCAGTACATGAAAGAAATGTGAACAATTGATGAACAACCGCTCTGTAAACCTATTCCTTGGCTCTCCATGTACGTTCGCATCAGAATCATATATGATCAGTATAAATAACATGCCTTATGGATGATCAAAAACTGCCGGATTCTACCCGGGGTAAATTTTAACCTGGCCATAAAAAATGTTGCGGTTTCGTGGACAAAATCGCAACATTTATTACAGGTATTATTCAAATCACATTCCACACCGTACAAAGAGCGTACGCTCAAAAATAAATCAACTGTCGGCCTTCTGCTGAAGAGCCGATATCATGCGCTCCAGGAATGCGTTCTGTGCTTCCCCCCGGTTGTTGCTGTTGCCGGAATTTGCAGGCCGGTTAGTAGCGCCTTTTTTAACGTTGGGCGGCCGGTGCGGTATGGTGCTGATCACTTTTTGCTGCTCGGGGCTGAGCACAGCAATAATTTCTTTTTGTTTCCCGCTCGCATAATCAGCGGCAATGGTCTTCTGCGCGGCAATGTCCTTGACGATGGGCAGGATTTTTTTGGCCTGCTCCGAAGTTAAGGGGTATTTCTTGTCCCCGGTCAGTCCTTCCACACGCCGCAGGGTGCCAAAAAGTTTTGCCGTGGAGGCATTCCAGGTGCTCTGCGTGGTGCTATTACCCGCTGCTTGTCCGCTGTTTCCCGCCGGCGTGGCGGTTCCAGACGTCGTGGAATTGCCGCATCCAGCAACCAGGGCAGCCATCAGCAGCAGGAGGATCATTACCGGCCAAAGCAATCTCTTTTTGTTTTTCATATATCCACACCTCCTGAATTGTCTCATAACAACAGTGAAAACCCCACGGATTGTTGAAACGCCATCATGATCCCGGTTTGCCCGGTCTCCCGTTAGTTTTCTATTTTACTTACATACCAATAAACACCACCCTTCGCGTAATTCAAAGTACTAAAAACTTGTTACCGAACCATGAAAAAACCGTGAACAAAATATGAACAAAAAAGAACCGGGAGAATACCCCGGTTTTCCAAGCATATTGTTTAAAATTAATCGATTTTGATCTGTCTTGAAACGTACATACTCCCGGAACGCGGCGAAAACCCGAACTTGGCAATCAGTCTTTTGATCTGCATGGATTTAAGATATTGACGCCGGCCTACGCAAACCGGGTTGAGATCGAGAACTTGCCTTTCACTGATTGATGCATCACGTAACTTTGCCGGAGACCTGGATTGGACGGAAATTTTTTCATACGCAGCAATCATTACCCATAAATATTGCCCTATATCATGATGCATATTATACAAGGGATTACTTTTCCGTTGAAACGGGGTAATTATCATGGAATACAAGGTGCTGGTACACAAACCGGGGGACTCGACCGGAGTGGTGATTACCAATATAGCCGTGGGTGAAAAAGTGGCCGGCCTGGTGACTGAAAATAATACCGGGTTTGAGCTGGAGGCATGCAGCAATATTCCCCTGGGGCACAAAATTGCCTTGAAGCCGGTGGCGGCGGGGGAGAAAATAATTATTTACGGCTGGTCCTGCGGCTATGCCTCCCAACCGATCAGCGCGGGGGAACATGTGCATGTGCATAACATGAAAAGCGCGAGGTGGCGGTAATGGCTGGTTTGACCTTCCAGGGCTACCGGCGGGAGAACGGCAAGGCGGCGATTCGCAACCATGTGACGATCATTCCAGTAGACGGCGTATCCAATGCCGCCGCCAAAAACGTATCCAAAATCATTCATGGCGCGGAAGCGCTGGTTCATCCTTTTGGTGAACTCCAATTCGGCCGAGATCTGGAATTGTTTTTTCAGACCATGACCGGTGTGGGCAGTAACCCAAATGTGGCGGCGGCAGTAGTGATCGGAATGGAACCGGACTGGACGGACAAGATTGCCGCCGGCATAGCCGGAACGGGAAAGCCGGTCGCTTCATTCTATATTGAAAGAGCCGGTGATCTTGCCGTCATTGAACGGGCGGCGCGGAAGACCAAGGAATTTATTCATTATGCCAGTGAGATCAAGCCCCGGGAAATCAACCTGGCGGAAATCATCCTTGGCATCAAGTGCAGTGAATCCGACACCACCAGCGGATTGGGGGCAAACCCCACGGTAGCCCGGGTGCTGGAACGGATGCTGGATTGGGGCGCTACCGTCATGTTCGGCGAGACTTCCGAACTGACCGGCGCCGAGCATATCATTGCCGATCGTTTCAAGTCACTGGAAGAGCAGGAAAAGTTCCGTCAGGCATACAATGAATACACCAGCTTCATTGAAAACGAGCATGCCAGCCTATTGGGCAGCCAGCCCAGTCAGGGAAACATTCACGGCGGGCTGAGCACCATTGAGGAAAAAGCCTTTGGCAACATCCAAAAGCTTGGCAACGCGCTGATTGACGGTGTGCTGGCTCCGGCCGAGCCGCCGCCGGACAAGGGGTTTTGGTTCATGAAAACATCTTCCGCGGCACCTGAAGTACTCACCTTGTTCGCGGCAGCCGGCGCAACCCTGCAAATAGTGTCCACCGGTCAGGGCAATATTGTCGGCTGTCCGGTTACACCCGTGATCAAGCTGTCGGCCAATCCGCTGACTGTTTCCACCATGTCCGAACATATCGATTTGAATGTTTCCGGCCTGCTAACCCGGGAAATCACCATTGAACAGGCCGGGGACATGCTCATGGACATGGTGCTGCGCACCGCCGCCGGCCGTCTGACCAGTTCCGAGGTACTCGGGCACCGGGAGTTTCTACCCACCAAATTGTTCCGCAGCGCTTAGGGTCATATTCAACAACCCGGCCGGGCGGTTTCAAGCGGCGGCTGGTAATGCATTTTCCGGCGCAAAAACACCGCCGGTAAGCTTGACTTTCTAGTTTACCGGGTAAACATAACCGCTCTTTTCCATTTTTTCGTCACTTACTTGTCCAATCAGCCAGCCGGGTTCCGTAGTTTCAGCAAAATAATATTTTACATTGCCGCTCAGGTAATACGAAAGCATCCGGTCCGTTGTAATTTCACTATCGTCAAAGGCTATCCCGGTCGCCATGTGGCCGGCGGTTTGTCCGGGCGGCGGAGAATAAGACAACAACGCTGTTTTATACCCCATGTTCTTTAAAATGGCGGCCAACAATATCGACTTGTCTTTACAGTCGCCGTCATCAACCAATGTTTGGGCGGGCAATTGGGGTTCTGCGGTTATCTTGTAGGGGATTGCCCCGCCGACAAAACTCTGCACGAATTCGGCGGCATGAAAATAATCATACCCGTCGGCCCGGGCCTGACTGGACAGCCACTTGGCCAGGATACCCGCATAGGTGTAATTTAGGTTTTCATTGACCCACGGAACATAATCACCATTGGCCGCATCCGAGCAGGAAAGAACCATTTGCTGCAAATCACCGGGCATGGATGACAGCATGACAGCCTGAGCAACTCCATCGCCGGCGTAAAAATCATTTACCAATCCGGCCACTTTCCGATCCCAGTCAAGCAGGTCAACCGGCACATCCATATGCCAGCGGTAAGTAATCCCCCTGTACTGCCACTGGTAGTCCTCACCAACAGTTTTAAGCGAAGCAGGATATTTCAGCGACGGAATTATTTCCACCGGCGGCTGTTGCGGCAAAACGGTCACCGCGTCAAATGGAACAGTACCGGGATTGTTGACGCCGGACGTGCTTGTCACATCCGGCGAACCGTCCTGGTTGCCGGAGTTCAGAGGGTCCAATTCCTCTATAGTCACGGTCCGGCTCTCTGCGTTCCACCCGGGAACGGTGCCGAAAGCCCGGCAGACACTGGACGCCGGAAGCATGGCCCGCCCGTGGAGGGTGGTTGCTTTTACGTCCATCGTCCCGGGTTTACCGTTAACTTCCATCACATTGCTGCCGATGGTCAACCGGACGGTGGTATCACCCCGCGACAGCGTAATTGTGCCGGCGCGGTATAAAATATTGTCCGGGGACACACCGATGGCTTCGGCAACATACCTTACCGGAAGAAAAGTTCTGCCGTTCTGGGTATACGGAGCCACGTCCATCGTGTGCGTCCGGCCGTCAACAGTATAAACAGGCGAACCAATGGTAAAAACCGTCACACTCCCGGATGCAAAGGCCGGAACAGCAGCAAACAAACAAAATAGAAATATGAATATGAAAAAACAAGATACTTTTCGGGGTACGCTCATGGTCTTGCCTCATTCCTAATTTTGATAAAAATTCATAACCTGTTTTTTCGCGAAAAAGTTTGAAATCCCTTTAAAACGGATAAATATCACCAACGGCCGGTTTAATCAAATCTTCCGGCGCCACCCATGGAAGATGCTTGGCAAATTTGCAATCTGCGGTATAATAAGGTCAATAACCGGCAGGGGGTGAATATCATATGCCCGGAAAAAATCAGGCGGATTACCGCGTCAACCAGAATCAGGAGGGCCGGGTAATCAGCATTGAAGTCAGTTGTTGCGGTGATTACATTGGTGAAATGCGCTTTCAAGACGGTGAACAGGTAACCTGCCCGCACTGCGGCGTTTGTCACAGGCTGTTGGTGGAACACCGGCACTTTCACCTGCAACCGGTGCCTCCGGTAAAACAAAATAGCTGAACCGCTTTTCTCCGGCAACAAGTTTTGTACAGGATCCGCATAATAATTCCGGCGGTAAAAGGTCGCGTTGAAACGGAATTAACTGGCGAATGATGCCGCCGGTTATGCGGGTGAACAGGCCCCGTTACCAACCGGCAGGCCCCGGGCTGGGTAAGCCGGGACGGTCCGGACTGGTGTCCGCACGATGACCTGAACCTGTCATTCATAACCGGCCGCGATGACAAGACAGCCGGCTTGTGTGCATGGAACCTAAGCCGGTTTTTCCCCCGGGGGCAGGACGACGGTTATTTCCGCGCCGCCGTGACTGCCATTGGCGGCCTTCACCTCCCCCCCGTGCATTTCGGCGATCGCTCGGACGATGGCCAGGCCCAGACCGGTATGGCCACCGGGACCTTTTTGAAACCGCTCAAACAGGTGAGCCATTTGTGCGGGCGGGAAACCCGGTCCATCGTCCCGGCAGGTCAGGACGGCCGTACCGGCTGAACCGGCATATATTTCGACGGCCACCTGCCGCCGGGCATAGCGCAGGGCGTTACTGACGATGTTCATACCCAGACGCAACAATTTTTCCCTGTCCGCAGAGAGCCACAATTCCCCGGGGGCGTTCAGCCGGACCTGTTTTTCACCAGCCAGAGGACGCAAGGTTTCCTGCACCTCCCGCATCAGCGCGACCAGATCCACCGGCATCGGAGAGTATTTTTCCGCCGGGCTTTCCAGCCGGCTTAAATAAATAATTTCGTCCACGATGTTTTTCAGCCGCCTGCTTTCTTTGACAATCACCTGCAACCCCCCGTTGACCTCCCCCCCTTGGAAAACGCCGTCCAATATTCCTTCGGCATAACCCTGGATATTCATCAGGGGCGTCTTTAATTCATGTGAGGCATTTTGCAGGAAACGCCTCTGGGCAGCGTCATACTCGGCCAGACGGGCGGCCATTATATTGAAGTCCTTGCCCAGTTCTTCTATTTCATCGCCGGTGGACAACTCCACCGGCGCGACGCCGAATTCCCGCCGGGCCAACTGGCGTGTGCGTTGTTGCAGCAGGGAAAGCGGCCGGGCGATGTGCCGGGCCAGAAAAAATGCCAGCACCAGGGCCAACAGAGTACTCAGGACAAGACTGCGCACGATGATCAACGCCAGTTCCCGGCCGATTGACTGCAAATTGCTCATGCGCGCCAGCATGATCAGCGTACCGGTATTGCCGCCGCCCCCTTTGATGGGCACAGCCGCCGCCACAAACTCCCTGTTTTGCCAGGACACCGGTTCGCCCCGGGCCAATTCCGCCTGCCAGGTATGCAGTGGCAACAACTCATTCAAACGCATGCCCGGCTTGAAACGCTCGCCCAGATTGCTGGCTATTATTATCCCCTGCCGGTCCAACACCACGTAGTGCCCGCCCAGCAGGCGGTTGGCCAGACGGAAGAGGGGCCGTTCCGGCAGCACACTGGTCACGCTCGCCTTGTTCAGCGGTTGGGCGGCCAGAATGCGGGCGATGGCCAGGGCGTTCTGGCGCAGGTTCTCCTTGGCCTGAGCTACCAGGTGGCTGCGGATGAGAAAAAATGACGCCGTCCCCAACACCAGCGTGATAAACAGGGCAATAACCAGATAACCGGCGGCAATTTTACCGGCCAGACCTCTAAAACGCATCAAATCACCTGCTTTTCCCCGGCTGCCGAACCAGTCCGCGTTAACGGCGTCCCCGGCACTTTGACCACCGGCGGACTTATTCGCCGCTCAACTTGTAACCATAGCCCCAAACAGTGGCTATTTCCACCGGTGAACCCCTTTCGCGAAGCTTTTTACGTACCCGTTTGACCAGGTCGTCCACCGCCCGGACATCCCCCACATAATCATACCCCCAAACGGCATCCAGCAGTTGTTCCCGGCTGAAAGCGCGCCCGGGGTTGCGCAGCAATAAATGGAGCAACTCAAATTCCTTGGGCGTAAAATCCACCTCTCGTCCGGAAACAACCACCCGCCGCTCGCCCGGCATAATGCGCAGATCGTTTACCGCCAGCGCTTCCGGGACCTGTTCACCTGCTGTCCCGGCGCGCCTGAAAACGGCTTTTACCCTGGCCACCAATTCCCGCGGGCTGAAGGGCTTGGCCAGATAATCGTCGCCGCCCAGATCCAGTCCGAGCACGCGGTCCAGTTCGTCCCCCCGGGCGGAAATGAAGATAATCGGCACCCGGTTTCCGGCACGTATGCGCCGGCAAAAAGCCAGTCCGTCCTCACCGGGAAGCATGATATCCAGCACAAACATATCCGGAAAACCGGTTTTCAGCCGCTCCTCCACCGCGGAAACCGAGCCGAAGATTTCCACGGCAAAACCTTCCTGACGCAGATACTGGCGTACCAGTTTACAAGTATTCAAATCGTCATCGACAATGAAAACGGTCTTCAAACCCATCCCCTCCCGGACTTCTCCTTAAATATAATACGAAAGGAGGCGGCTGCACAATGGGTACAATCAAACTCGGGCCGCAACCACCGGTCCGGCGGTTGTAATATAACGCCCCCCTGTGGCAAACCGGGGGCAAAAGCATGTAAAATTTGTGGAATGTATAAACCGGCGTTGCCCAGGGAAAATACCAGTAAGCATGATGAAGAGCATTTATGGCAGGCAAATTGTGATCGCGGTTTATCTGGCCCATCAGTTGCTGATGGCGTTGGCCGGCTATTGCGCAGTCGTCTTTTTCCCCGGCCGCTATGACCCCGCCAGGGCCGCCGAAATCGTCACCCGGGGGTTGAACCGCTGGGATGCGGGCTGGTATCTGGCCATCGCCAAGGAGGGCTATACCGGAAAGACGGCTGCTTTTTTCCCTTTTTACCCGCTGCTCATCCACCTGCTGAGCCGCCTGGGTGTGACCCCGGAGACAGCGGGAGCACTGGTGGCCAACGGTGCGCTATTGGGGGCGCTGGCTGTTTTTTACCGGTTGGCCCGGCTGGATCACAGCCGCAGGGAGGCTGAACGGGCATTATGGTATCTTGCCTTTTTCCCGACCGCTTTTTTTCTGTCGGTCATTTATACCGAATCACTATTCCTGTTGCTGGTTTTGCTCAGCTTTTACCTGGCCCGCCGGCACCACTGGCTGCCGGCCGCCGTGACCGGCATGCTGGCCGCGGCCACACGCAACACGGGTGTTTTTCTGTTTCTGCCGCTGGCATGGGAATACCTGCGGGCCACGGGAGGAAAAATAAAGCGTGATGGCGTGTCATTGGGTTTGATTCCGCTAGGGCTGCTGATTTTTATGTTTTATCTGAAACAACACCTGGGTGATCCATTGGCCTTCATCCACGCCCAGCAATACTGGCACCGGGGCTTTGGCTGGCCCTGGGCCAGTATTTGGCGGGCGCTTGTTTTAATGCGTGCCGATTATCATTTCAGCAGGCAATTGCTGGATCTGACTTTCACCCTGGCCGGTTTTGGTTTGTTTTGCCTTTCCTTGACACGGGAGAGAGCTTCATATAGCATCTTTGTTTTTACCGGACTGTTTTTGCCCCTTTTTTCCCCGGCCCCCCACGCTCCGTTGTACAGCATGCCCCGGTTCGTACTGGTGCTGTTTCCACTGTATCTGACCATGGCCCGCCGCTTCAGGGGGGAAGGGGCGCATAATTTCATCCTGGCCCTGTCAGCGGCCTTGTTTTTCTTCTTGTACGTTATTTTTGCACGCGGCCATTGGGTGGCCTGACGGGAGGTCTTTCATTTGCTTACGGTAATCATCCCCACGTACAACGAACAGCGCAACGTAGCCGGCCTGGCCGGACGCATCGTGCGGGCACTGGCGGACACCGACTATGAAATCCTTTTTGTGGACGACAGCACGGACAACACACCGCAAGTGCTCACCCGCCTGTGCCGGATTAACCGGCGGATCAGATTCATCCACCGCCCGGGGCGGCGGGGATTGGCCTCGGCGGTTGCAACCGGATTTGCCGCCGCCGGGGGAGACGTGCTGGCTGTAATGGACGCCGATTTGCAGCACCCGCCGGAGATGTTGCCCGTGCTGTTGAGGCGTATCCAGGAAGGGAGCGATCTAGTGATTGCCTCCCGCTTTGTTCCAGGCGGCAGCAATGGTGGTTTGAGTCTTTTGCGCCGGCTGGTTTCAAACGCGGCCAGACTGATCGGCCAACTGGCGCTGAAGGACTTGCGCCGGACCAGCGACCCGATGAGCGGATTTTTCATGTTCAAAAAAGAAGTCATTGCCGGCGTGGCTCTGGCACCGCTGGGGTGGAAGATCCTGGCAGAAATCATGGTCCGCGGGCATTTTCAACACCTGGCCGAAGTACCCTACACATTTAGAAGCCGACGGGAAGAACGGTCGAAAATGAATTTGCGGGAGCAGGTTAACTACCTGCGCCATATTTTACGCCTGGTGGCGGACAGTCCGGAGGACCTGCGCTTCTGGAAATTCTGCCTGGTGGGCACGAGCGGCGTGGTGGTGAATATGGTCTTCTTTTTTCTGTTCACCCGCCTGCTTTCCCTGGGTGCGATCCCAGCCGCCCTGGGCGCTGCCGTTTTGGCCATGAGCGGCAACTTCCTGTTCAACGACCATTTTACCTGGAACCACCGCAAGGAAGGCAATCCCTGGGAGCGGGCTCTGAAATTCTACCTGTGCTGCGGCCTGGGAGTGCTGATTAACGTGGCCGTGCTGGCCGCCCTGCACGGACTGCTGCGTCTGCCCGGTGCGGCAGCCAATGCCGCCGGCATCCTGGCCGCCACCATCTGGAACTACTACGCCAACAACCGCTGGACCTGGGCGGTTACGCTGCCCGGGGACAACCCGGACCGGGCGTAAGCGTACACACCGGCCAAGATCCGGCGGAGAGCAAAAGCACGACAATATTCATTGCCGGATCATATGTGCCGGCAATGAACAGCACAGCCTGTCAGATTGCACTACAGACTCCGTCCGGGCGAATTTACAATCAATTCTTGATTGTGTGCGTTTCAACTCCCAAGGCAAGCTGAACCAGTCTCCAACGGACAAGAATAGCAGGATATTTGAGCCCGGCTGTCGTATATTGGACAATTATAATCTAATGGAGGGCAATCGATTGAATCCTGCTATTTTTCGTGAATATGACATCCGGGGGGTGGCCGCCCGGGACCTTGACGACAAAACCGTGCTTTCTTTAGGCCGCGCTTTCGGTACCTGGCTGCAGCGGCGGGGGCGCCGAGAAGCGCTGGTGGGCATGGATAACCGTTTGAGTTCCCCCCGCTTGAAGGAGGCCCTGATGGAAGGGCTGCTGTCCACCGGTTGCCGGGTGGTGGATCTGGGCACAGTGATCACGCCCTTGTTTTATTATGCCCGGGAACTATACGGGGTGGACGGCGGGGTAATGATCACCGGCAGTCACAATCCGCCGGACGAAAACGGCTTTAAACTGGCTTGCGGGCCGGGCACCATCTACGGGGAAGAGATCCAGTCACTGCGCCGGCTGATGGAAAACGGGGACTTTGTTACCGGCCGGGGCACACTGGATGGCGCCAATCCGGCGCCGGAATACCTGGCCATGTTGGCGGAGAAAATCCGGCTGGGGCCGAAAAAACCGAAGGTGGCCGTGGATTGCGGCAACGGCACGGCTGCTCTTTTCGCCGTTGATTTCCTGACCTCCCTCGGCTGTACGGTAATTCCCCTTTATTGCAAACCGGACGGGCATTTCCCCCATCACCACCCCGACCCGGTGAAACGGGCCAATCTGACCACCCTGGTAGAAACTGTACGGAAAGAAGGGGCCGGCCTGGGTATCGCCTTCGACGGGGACGGCGACCGCCTGGGGGCGGTGGACGACACGGGCCGGGTGATCTGGGGCGATCAGTTGATGGCCCTGTTCTGGCGGGAGATCCTGCCCAAACACCCCGGTGCGGTGGCCATCATCGAAGTAAAATGCTCCCAGGGGCTGGTGGACGAGGTCAAACGCCTGGGCGGCCGGCCGTACTTCTACCGCACCGGCCACTCGCTGATCAAGGCCAGGATGCGGGAACTGGGGGCCGTGTTCACCGGGGAGATGTCCGGGCACATGTTTTTCGCCGACGAGTACTACGGCTTCGATGACGCCTTCTACGCCGCCGGACGCCTGCTGCGGCTGCTTTCCAACAGCCAGGAAAGTTTCTCCGCCCTGGTGGACACCCTGCCCCGCTACCACTCCACCGCGGAAACCCGGGTGCCCTGTAGCGACCGGGAGAAGTTCGCGGTGGTGCAAAGGCTCACCGCCCTGTTCCGGGAAAAGTACGAAGTGATCGATGTGGATGGCGTGCGGGTACAGTTCCCCGGCGGCTGGGGCCTGGTCCGGGCGTCCAACACCCAGCCCGTGCTGGTCGCCCGCTGCGAAGCAGCCACCGGTGAGGAACTGGACCGGATCACGGAGATCATGCGGCAAGCGCTGTTAAACCAGCCGGAAGTGGCCGGCTTCCAATGGGAATATTAGTTCATGACAGATGAAAAGGGCGCGCTTCATTGTACATGAAGCGCGCCCTTTTCAAGCTGCTGTGAGCAAACCTGTAAGCCGGGTTCTGTCATGGATGATCATCTGTCTGAGACGCCGGTTGCCCGGCGCCTTAAGCGACCTTACCCGGGGACGGAGCGGGCCGCTCCCGTGTCCCCCTATTCGGTCTTGCTCCGGGTGGGGTTTACCTAGCCGGCCCGTCGCCGCGGCCGCTGGTGCGCTCTTACCGCACCGTTCCACCCTTGCCGTTTGAGAAGTGGGAAGTGAGAACTGTTTTCCAGCCTCCCACATCCCACCTCTCAAACGGCGGTCCGCATTTCTGTGGCACTATCCTTGGGGTCACCCCCACTGGGAGTTGCCCAGCACCCTGCCCTGCGGAGCCCGGACTTTCCTCAGACGCCGCCTTTCGGCTTCTGCGCCCGCGATCACCCGGTTTACTCACAGCGATATTCTATTTACATTTTAACACAAACGATGAGACTGCGCAAACAGAGATAACAGTTTTGGCGATCCAACAGGCATTTACCGGAAGGGATACTGCGGTGAAACGCATCAGACCCGGTATCATCCGGTAAGCAAATGAACGGGGGCAAACCGGGGAACCAGCCATTGTTCACCACTTTTTCATTGCACCGCCGTCCGTTCCTGCGTGAGCAACTGTTCCGCAGCCTGATAGCCGGCGTCCAGCGCTTTCCGGTTCAACTCCTCCGTACCGGGCGGGATGCGTGCGATCACCGCCCGCTCAAGACTTTCCCGGCCCACCAGGCCGGTGATACCGGCCAGCACACCCAGCGCCACGATATTGGCCACCAGTTCCCTACCGGTTTTCTGACGCGCCAGAAGGCTGATCGGAAGAGCATAAACCCTTCCCTTGACCGGCGGTATATCCTGTACATAAGTGGTATCCACAATGGCCACCCCGCCCTCCTTGAGCAAGGGCATATATTTCCGGCAGCTTTCCTGGTTCATGACCAGCAGGATGCCGGCATACTCCACTTTGGGGTAATCCACCGGCCCGTCGCTTAAAATCACTTCCGCCTTACTCGCGCCGCCCCGTGCTTCCGGTCCGTAAGACTGGGTCTGTACGGCTTTTTTACCTTCCCGTATGCCAGCCTCGGCCAGGATAATGCCGGCCAGAATCAATCCTTGACCGCCGGATCCGCTCAACCGGATCTCTTTGGTTTCCGGCGGATTGTTGACGCCGCACAAATCATTACCGGCATTCAGCGCAGCGGCTGTATTATACGGCATGAAAAAATCAGTCAAGGAAGCCACCCCCTTCCCGCAGTTCCTGGATCAGTTGCCGGTAACGGGTGGTCAATTCCGGCGCAGTGGAACGGTGCAATTCGCCAATGATGATTTTATCCTGCAGTTGCCCGGAATCCATGTTCCGGGCGGCCTTGATGTCGACAGCGTGCTCCTTCTGCCAGCGCAGCATATCCGCCGGTTGGCCCATTTTATTGCGCCGGCCGTAAGCGGTGGGGCACTGGGTAATTACTTCAACCAGGGAAAATCCCTTGTTCCGGTGCCCCTTCACCAGCAACCCGGTTAAAAGCCTGGTGTGGAAGGCCGTAGCCCGGCCGACCATGGTCGCTCCGGCCGCCCGGGCCAGTTCGCACAAATCGAAGGAACGCTCCAGCGTACCCGTGGGGGCGGTTGTGGCCCGCTTGCCGGAAGGGGTCATGGGTGAAGCCTGGCCGCCGGTCATACCGTAAATGCTGTTGTTGAAAACCAGTGCCGTCAGGTCGATGTTGCGTCTGGCGGCGTGAATCAAATGGTTGCCGCCGATGGCCGAGCAGTCGCCGTCCCCCATAAGCACAAAAACATTCAGTTCCGGCCGGGCCAGTTTGATGCCGGTGGCAAAGGCCAGCGCCCGGCCGTGGGTGGTATGCACGGTATCGAAGTCAAGATAGGCGGCCGCCCGGGCCGAACAGCCGATGCCGGAAACAATGGTCACTTTGTTCTTATCCAGCCCCAGTTCGGCAATAGCCTTGACCAGACCGTGCAGTACGATGCCGTTGCCGCAGCCCGGGCACCACATGTGGGGCAATTTATCAGTACGGAAAAACCCTTCTATTTCCGGCAACATTTACGCCACCTCCCGGATGCGCCCGAGAATTTCCGCGGGCGTGATCAACTCCCCGCTCACCCGGTAAAGTCCGTATACCGCCGCCCGGCCGGCAGCTACACGCTCTATTTCACGGCCGTACTGGCCGAAATTCATCTCCACCACCAGAAAACGTTTGCCGGCCGCGGCCAGGCCGGCTATTGCCCTTTCCGGAACCGGCCACAGGACAACCGGACGCAACAGCCCCACCTTCAGGCCATCCCGCCGCGCCAGCCTCATGGCCCGCATGGCCGCCCTGGCAGTACCGCCGAACGCCGTCAGGACAATGTCCGCATCGTCACAGCATATTTTTTCCGGCGGAATGATCTCCCCGGCGGTGGCGGGAATTTTTTCATTCAATCGCGTCATCTCCACATTTACCACTTCCGGCCGGGAGGTGGCAAAACCGGTCGCGTCATGGGCAAGACCGGTCACATGCACCCGGTAGCCGTCGCCAAAGCAAGCCATCGGCCTGACCGGACGGCCGGCATGTTCCGCCGGATTATACACCCCCGGCGGGGTTTCCGGCCGGGGGCGGTTGACTATCTGCAGTTGTCCCGGTTCCGGCAGAACCACGCTTTCCCGCATGTGGGCGACAACTTCATCCATGAGCAAAATAACCGGCGTACGGTACCGCTCCGCCAGATTGAAGGCCTGCACAGTCAGAGTGTAAACCTCGGCCACCGAGGAAGGAGTGATTACAATCACCGGGTGATCGCCATGAGTACCCCAACGGGACTGCATGACATCTCCCTGTGCCGGCGCCGTGGCAATACCCGTGCTCGGTCCCAGGCGCTGCACATTGACTAGTACGCAAGGCACCTCGGCCATCACCCCGTAGCCCAACCCCTCCTGCATCAGGGAAAAGCCCGGACCGCTGGTGGCGGTCATCGCTTTGGCCCCGGTCAGTGAGGCGCCGATCACCGCCGAAATACTGGCAATTTCATCTTCCATCTGCATAAACACCCCGCCGGCTTTGGGCAGCCGGCCGGCCAGCGATTCAGCGATCTCGGTGGACGGAGTGATCGGATACCCGGCGAAAAAATTCAGGCCGGCGGCAAGCGCCCCCTCGACGCAGGCCTCGTTGCCCTGCATCAGGCGCGGTTGCGTATATTCCGTCATGCGATCGCCTCCTGCGCCGTCACCGCGTAATCGGGACAGAGGGACTGACAGAGGCCGCAATGCTTGCAGCTTTCAGCATGCGCGACGATCACTTCACCCCGCTCGTTGCGGGCGAAAACCCCGGCCGGGCAGAATGCCAGACAAATACCGCATTTCTTGCACAAAGCCCGTTGAATGTCCACCCGGGTAGTAATTGTTTTTGTTAAGACTTGAGCCATTTTTTTCTACCTCCCCCTGATTGGCAAACAATCATTGCAAGGCTTGTGCCAGAAACAGCATGTCATACCGGTGGAGTGTTTTCAAACGGCTGCTTTTTCCGGCCCGCCGCCCGTGCGGGGCGGGGACAGTGCACGGGGGCGGCGGAAGGCGCACGCATTTACCCGGGCGGACTTTTCACTGCGTGGTATTCCGGGCAAATAACAGCCGTCAAAAATAAAAACCTCCGGATCTGTGCCGGAGGGAATTTTTTGTCCACTGGATTGTCGGTGAATCATAAGGCCGGTGGCAGGCATAACCGCTCCATCTCAATATAGGATGGAGTCTCACGTTGAGACAAGATCTTTGTCCGGCGTGTGACTGCCATGTAATCAGGAAAATGAAAAGGGGTCCGCCTGCGCCTCACTGACCATAAATTCCACCGGCAGCTCCTTTTCCCGGCAGCGCTGTGCCAGATAGTCCCGCAGCGCCGGCAGTATCACCTTTTCCGTGCCGTAATGGCCGGCGTCGATAAAAGCCATCCCGGCCGCCAGCATGTCCCGCGCCGCGTGATAGCCGACATCGCCGGTGACCAGTACATCGGCGCCGGCAGCCAGCGCTTCCGGCCATAAACCGGCCCCGGCGCCGCCGCACAGGGCCACCCGCCGCACCGCCCGGTTGGCCGCGCCGCCCCAGCGCAGACCGGGTAAGGATAAGATCCCGCGCACCCGGCCGGCAAAGTCAGCTAAGGGCAAAGCTTGCGGCAGCATCCCGGTCCGGCCCAAACCGGCGGTTGGTTTAACCCGGTTGGCCAGGGGATAAAGGTCGTAAGCCACCTCCTCGTACGGGTGGACCGCCAGCATGGCCTCGATCACCCGGCCGGCGATGGATGCGGGCAAAATGGTCTCCAGGCGCACTTCCGCCACCTCCGCCAGTTGTCCAACCCGGCCGGTATAGGGGTTGGTACCGGTCAGAGGCAGGAAAGTCCCCGTACCGGGGGCGGCAAAAGTACAATGGCTGTAGTTGCCGATCCAGCCCGCTCCGGCATCCCCCAAAGTTCTTTTGACCGCTTCAGCGTGGTCCGCCGGCACAAAGACCGCCAGTTTGAGATAGCGCTCCCGGCCGCCGGGCTTCAGGACAGCTGTTTCCCGTAATTCCAGCCCGGCCGCCAGCACATCATTGACTCCCCGCCGGGCGCTGTCCAGGTTGGTGTGGGCGGCGTAAACCCCGATGCCGGCCCGCAGCAACTCCGCCACCAGCACCCCGGCGGGCCGGTCCAGGCGGATTTGTTTGATGCCTTTGAAAAACAACGGATGGTGGCTGACGATCAACTGGACATCGCGTGCCCGTGCCTCCCGGCATACATCTTGATCCACATCCAGGGCCAGGAGCACCCGCCGCACGGACGCCCCCGGATCTCCCAACTGCCAGCCGGAATTGTCCCATTCCTCGGCCAGTTCCAAAGGGGCCAGTTCCTCAACAAGATTGCTGATGACCGCACCGTTTACCGTCACCGGCACCGGGCCAGCACCTCCCTTATCCGGTTCAGCTTTACCGTCAAATCAAGCGCCTTTCTTTCCGCCGCCTGGCTGCGACTTCTGGCCAGGCAGCACAGCACCCGCTGGTATTCGGATTTTATACGCTCCAGATGTTTGAGCAGCAGCGGATCACACCTTTCCACCAGGCGGGGACCCACCTCCAGCAGCCAGGGGTCGCTTATTTCCTCCCAGCCCGGTTCAGCCGCCATGATTGTATAAAGATGACCGTCCTCTTCCACCAGGCTTTCTTCCACCAGGCGCCAGCCGTTATCCACCAGCCAGCGGCGCAGGTCCCCCGCATCCGCCATGGGCTGCAGGACAAGACTTTTCACTCCGGCCAGTACTGCCGGTCCGCCGGCCAGGATCCGCCGGATGGTGTTGCCGCCCATGCCGGCCACCACCACCACGCCGGCCTCTCCCGGAACCAGCGGCCGCAAACCGTCACCCAACCGCACCTCGATCCGGTCCGCCAGACCGTGCTCGCTCACCGCCCGGCAGGCGCTTTGAAACGGCTTTTCATGCAAGTCCGTGGCCAGCACCCGGGGGCAGATGCCTTTCTCCACCAGGTAAATAGGCAGGCGGGCATGATCGGTGCCGATGTCCGCCACCACCGGCCCCGCCGGTACGTATGCGGCTATGGCGGCCAAACGGCCGGTCAGTTCCAAATCAGATCACTCCGTTTATTCGTTGTCCAACCGGCCGGGCACCGTCCGGTTGGACAATTAAGTTGCGCCCCGGTCCGTGATTGCGATCAATCTGTATCTCACGCCGCCGGCCTTCCGGGCCGTGGTTCATGTCCGCGCGCACGCCTTATCTCGGAACAGCCGGCAGGCGCAAACCGCCCGGCCCTTGACCGCCGCTTAATCGTAATATATCCTCAGCGCCTTGCCTTTAAAACTTTAATCGCCTGCTCCAAACCGTCTATGGTCAGCTCGAACATGGGAAAGATGCGTCCGATCAGGGCGATGGTTTCCCGCCCTTCATCAACCGGCCACATATTCCGGGGGATGGGGTTCAGCCAGACCGCGCGGGGAAAGCGCCGGATCAGCCTTTCCAGCCAGACCCGGCCCGTTTCCTCGTTGTATTCCATCCAGTCCACAGCGCCGCCCGCCATCAAAAGTTCACTCACCGCCATGCTGGCGTCGCCCACCATGATCAGCATGTACTCGCCGCTCAACCGGCGCAGTACATCCAGCGTGGATTCGGATTGGGCCGGGCGGCAGAAGGGATCTAGAAAAAGCCGGTCGTAAACGCAGTTATGAAAGAAATAAAACCGGATTTCTTTAAAGTGGTTGGCGCTCCTGGCTGCCTGGAAGAGCTGGCTGCACAGGTTCAGGTAGGGGTTCATCGAGCCGCCCGAATCCATCATTAAAACGAGCTTGACCGTATTCCGGCGCGGCCGGGTGAACACCAGATCCAGCCGCCCGGCATTGCGGCCGGTGGCGTCGATGGTGGCCTCCAGATCCAGTTCGTCCTTCGGCCCGCCCTCATTCTGGCTCAATATGCGCAGCTTGCGCAGGGCCACGGCGAACTGCCGGGTGGTGAGCGTTTCATCGGTGCGGTAGTCCCGGTAATGCCGCCGGGCGGCCACCTGCACCGCCGAGCGGTTTACTGATTGCCCGCCGATCCGTAAGCCGGCCGGGTGATAACCGCCGTAGCCGAAAGACGAGGTGCCGCCGGTGCCGATCCAGCGGGAACCGCCGTGATGCTCCCCGTCCTGGCGGGCCAGCCGGTCGGCCAGCGCCCGGCGCATTTCATCCAGGTTCCAGGACGGGGCGGGTGCACGCGCCCCCGGTTCCACCCGCAGCGGGGGCAATGATTTCTCCAGCCAGCGGGCCACCCGTGCGGCCAGTTCCGGTGAAGTTTCCACCTCCCGGAAATAGCGGGCGAAGGCCAGGTCGAAGCGGTCGTAATGATTCTCGCTTTTCACCAGCACGGCTCTGGCCAGGTGGTAAAACCCGGTCAGGCCGGGACCGGACAATCCCTTGTCCAGCGCTTCCATCAGAGTCATCCACTCGGTTAAGGAAACAGGCAACCCCTCTTCCCGCAGGGTAAAAAACAAGCCGGTGAACATCAGCTCACCCCCCTGTTTCAAACTCTAATTGCCGGGCATTTTCAGCGCCCGCGGCCCGCACTTACCGCGCCTTTTTGCATCTGCAGGCGGCGCAGGGCCATATCCAGGTCCTGGTTCTTTTTAAGCAACACACCCATAAAGGGTATTTCGGCAGTAATTTGATCATAGGGTACGCCGCCGATGACCAGCGCCTGCAACCAATCCAGCAATTCGCTGGTGGCCGGTTTTTTCTGCAACCCGCTCAACTCCCGCAGCCAGTAAAATGCTTTCAAAGCTTCGGCCAGCAGGCGGCGGTCCAAATCCGGAAAGTGCACCCGCACGATTTCAGTCATCAAGGCTTCACCGGGAAAGGCGATATAATGGAAAATGCAGCGGCGCAAAAAGGCGTCCGGCAGCTCCTTTTCCGCATTACTGGTAATAATTACCACTGGGCGGTGCCGGGCGGTGACTGTTTCCCCCGTTTCCGGTATATAGAAGCTCATCATGTCCAGTTCCCAGAGCAGGTCATTGGGGAACTCCAGGTCCGCCTTGTCGATTTCATCTATCAGAAGCACCACCTGCTTTTCGGACGCAAAAGCCTCACCCAGTTTGCCCGGTTTGATATACTGACTGATGTCGGACACGTCGTGATCCCCGAACTGGCTGTCGTAGAGGCGTTGCACCGTATCGTAAACGTACAGTCCTTCCCTCGCTTTGGTGGTGGACTTGATATTCCAGATGATCAGCGGCATGCCCAGGGAATCGGCCACCGCTTTGGCCAGCATGGTTTTACCCGTGCCCGGTTCCCCCTTGACCAAAAGCGGCCGCCCAAGAGCCGCGGCAATATTCACCACGTCCCGCAGTTCATCGGAAACGATATAATCCGCAGTACCGTCGAAATGCATTTTCTTCATCTCCTTCACCCTTCTTGGATACAGCCCGGCACCACCAAATTTCCGGGGCGTAAGCGCCTGTTTTAACATTGTCGTCCCGTCAGGCAAGGCGAAAGTGCGATACATTGCCGTCTGGACGCCCGCTTTAGGAAAATCGAAATTTGTCTCAAGTTTATACTATGGACCATATATTTTCAAGGGAATTTTCAAAAGCGATAAAAAGCCGCAGGATTGGCTCCTGCGGCTTTTCCGCTAAAACGGTCTGCGGGTTATGGAAATGCAGCGCACATGATTCATGGAATTACGGGGTTACAGGGTTGCCCTCGATCTCCGCACCGGTGAAAGTAATCGGACCGATGATGTTGGCGGCGCTGCCGGCCAGGGGCAGTTCGGCCGTCAGGAAATAAGGCACCAGTTGCTGTCCGGGGGTAGTGATTATATTTTGATCCACATGATCAAAGCTGGTGGTCACATATGGAACAGTCGGTGTGGCGCTGGACCGGGTGCTGAAAACCTGCGGCCCGGTAATCGGCGCATTCCGGTAAATCCGGAAGACAACATCGGTACTTGTCGCCCCGGTACCGAGGGTGACTGCCAACCAACCTACAGTTCCGGTCAACCATACCCGGTCGGCTAAATCGTCAATGCTCATAGAAGCGGGACCAATCAACGCCGCGATTACGGTCGGCGCCGTCGACAGGGGCAGGGGCGGGGTGATCGCGCCGCTCGTGTTGCTCGGCTGTAAAACACTGGCGTTGAACTCGGAAAGCAATCCGCCTTCAAACAATCCCCAGGATGATGCCTCAACGCTTTTGGCTGCTTCCTTCTTTGCCTCGGACATGATAATCCTCCTTAAGATGTAATAATTTTGGTAACATCTTATTGGCAGCAATGGCAAATGGTTACAGCGTAAAAAGCATCTCACCCTGGTAATTTGTGGCATCGCATTGGTCGTCGCACTGCAGGCCGGTGGTCTGCAACGGATTTTTTGGATTAATCAACATAAAACTCCCGGTAATGCTGGCGCATATCCCGCTTTAATATCTTGCCGCTGGGCGTTTTGGGCAAGGCTGCGGTGAAAATTATTCCTTTGGGTACCTTGAAAGGGGCCAGATGCTGCCGGCACAAGGTCAATATTTCATCTTCGGTGGCGCTCCGCCCCTGTTTCAAAGTAACCACCGCCGTCACCGCCTCCACCCATTTATCGTGCGGCAGTCCGATTACGGCCACTTCGGAAACCGCCGGATGCAGGTAAATTACTTCTTCCACTTCCCGGCTGGGTACATTTTCCCCGCCTGTTTTAACCATGTCCTTTTTCCGGTCCGCCACACTGATGAAATTGTCTTCGTCCAGCACACCGATATCCCCGCTGTGGAACCAGCCGTGAGCCAGCACCGCTTCAGTCTTTTCCGGTTCCTTGAAATACATGAGCATGGCATGAGGACCGCGGCCGCATATTTCGCCCGGTTTTCCCGGTTCAGTGACCGGCCGGTGCAGATCATCCTCCAGGCGCGTTTCCATATTCAAACCGCCCTGCCCGGCCGAACCCGGTTTGGTCAACTGGAAGGCCGGCTTCAGCATTGTATGGTAGGGACTGAGTTCCGTTTGACCATAATAATTGTAAAAACTTTGACAATTAGGCATGCGGCGCAGCAATTCCCGCAGCACTTCCACCGGCATGATCGACGCACCGTAATATCCCTTTTTCAATGAACCGAGATCATGACTGTCGAAGCCGGGATGGCGCAACATGGCAATCCACACCGTGGGGGCGGCAAAGAACATGGTCGCCCGGTACTTTTCAATGGCCGTGATGATTTGCACCGGATCCGGCTGTAACAACAGTACATTGACAGCGCCGAGCATCAGGCAGGGATTTAAAAACACATCCCGCTGGGCGCAGTGAAAAATAGGCATAACATTGAGGTTGATATCGTCCGGGGAATATTGCCCGTCAATGATGCAACCGGTATATTCGGACAGGAGCGCCTGGTTGGTCAGAATCACACCCTTGGGCAGGGTCTCGGTGCCGCTTGTATAGGTCATCTGCACCGGATCTTCAATGTGCAGTTCGATTCCGGGTTCAGTCCGCGGATAGCTTTCAAACCAGGCGTCAAAATCGATAAAACCGTCCGGGGCGGTTTCTCCCCGGCCCTGGCCGGACCAAATCAAATGGTTCACATTGTCCAGGTCGCTCATTACGTCTTGCACGAGGGGGTAGAGGGCGTCCTCCACTACAAAAACCTTGCTTTCGGAATGTTTGATACAGTAACTGATGTCCTTTCCCCGTAGCAAATAGTTAATGGCCAGGTAAATGCCGCCTGCTTTGGCCGTGCCCAGCCAGGCGACGACATGATGGAGTGTGTTGTGCGCCAGCACGGCCACCCGGTCGTACTTCTTCAGACCGTGATCCAGCAGCGCCCGGGCGAACTGGTTGCTGACCTCTTCCAACCGGGTGTAGGTCATGGCCGAATCACCGAATATCAAGGCCGGTTTTTCAGGATAACGGTAGGCGCTGCGACGAACCATGTCTGCGATCACCCAACGGTTGACTTTGTTGTAACGGCTGCGCAGGAAGGTCAGGTTTTCATCATTTATCTCCATATACCTCTGCCTGTCGGTATCGGAAAGCTCATTCAGCATTTTTTCCACATAGATCCCCCCGTTAAAAATAATGCAAGGGAACGCCATGAACTTATCGGTTAAAAGGCACCCGGCCAAAACAGCACACCGCCTTTAACCCGGTCAACACACCAACCGGTCGCTCCACCGCCATTCCGCCCGCTTAGCTGAACCGGCGGCGCAAAACCTTCTTGTCGAATTTACCCACGCTGGTTTTGGGCACTTCGTCAATAAATTCAACGCGGTCGGGAAGCCACCATTTTGCCACCCGGGAGCGTAAATACTCCAGTATATCCTCCGGCTTTACCCGGCCCTTGAATTCTTCCCGGATTACCACGCAGGCCAGGGGCCGTTCCTGCCATTTCTCATGCGGCAAGGCCACCACCGCCGCCTCGGCCACCGCCGGATGACCCATGATGGTATTTTCCAGTTCCACCGAAGAAATCCATTCCCCGCCGCTTTTGATTAAATCCTTTGAACGGTCGCATATGTTTACATATCCCTCGGCGTCAACAGTGGCGATGTCGGCCGTTCTGAACCAGCCACCCCGCAGCGCCTCTTTGCTGCGCTGCGGATCCCGGTAATACTCGCCGGTAATCCAGGGGCCGCGGAAAAGCAGCTCACCCATCGTACAGCCATCCCAGAGAACATCGGTACCATCTTCGCCGGTCACCCGCATTTCCAGTCCGGGAGCAAAAAGCCCCTGTTTCACCTTCAGAGCATAAACCCGTTCTTCCGGCCAGTCCCGCATATAGCTCTTCGGGCGGGAAAGCAGCGTCAGCGGTGTGGTTTCCGTCATGCCGTAGGCTACAATAAAGGGGATACCGTGTTTTTTCTCATAGGCTTCGATCAGGGCGCGCGGGGAAGACGCCCCGCCCACCAGCAGACGGCTCAAACTGCTGAAATCATAATTTTCCTTCTCCAGCAGGTTCAAGCAACCCATCCAGATAGTCGGCACCCCCGCCGCCACCGAGACTTTTTCATTTTGAATCAGTTCACACAACACCCGGGCATCGGGGCGCGCACCGGGCAGGACCAGCTTTGCCCCCACCAAGGCTGCGCCGTACGGTATACCCCAGGCGTTGACGTGAAACATGGGCACCACCGGCATGGCTGCATCCTGCTCACACAGACCGAAGGTATCGGTCATGCCGATCATCAGGCTGTGCAGATACAACGCCCGGTGTGAATACATTACGCCCTTGGGGTCGCCGGTGGTGGCGGTGGTATAACACATTGAAGCGGGAGACCATTCGTCCAGATCCGCGGGAAAACGGTAATCGGGCGAAGCCCCGGCCAACAGCTGTTCGTAAGAGTACGCTGGACTCAAACTGGTGGGGGGCGGTCCGTCTTTATCGGTCATGATGACGAAATGCTTCAACCCCTGAACCTGCTCCCTGATCTCTTCAATTACGGGCACCAGATCTTCATCAATGAATATAACCCGGTCTTCAGCATGATTGAGGATAAAAATGATCTGTTCTTTGAACAGGCGCAGGTTGACCGTGTGCACTACGGCTCCCATACAGGGAAGGGCGAAATAAAGCTCCAGATGACGGTGGTTGTTCCAGGCCAGCGTGGCCACCCGGTCGCCGGGTTCGACCCCCAATTCTTTTAGCACATTGGCCAACCGGCAAACCCGCTCGTAAAACCGGCCGTAGTCATAGCGAAACAGCCCGGAAAAATCCCGGGAAACTATTTCCTTGGCCGGAAACAGTTTTCTGGCCCGTTCCAAAATGGAGCGCAGCAGCAATGGATAGCGCATCAATTCAACCACCCCCGGTTTACTTGTATTCGTAGAACCCTTTACCGGACTTGCGCCCGTAGTGACCCGCCCGCACCAGTTTGCGCAGCAGGGGCGCCGGCCGGTATTTGGAGTCGCAGGTTTCCTGGTAAAGGGTGTCCATGACCATCAGGAGCACATCCAGGCCAATCAAGTCAGCCAGGGCCAGGGGGCCGATCGGGTGGTTGGCGCCCAGTTTCATGCCGGTGTCAATGTCTTTGGCGCTGGCCACACCTTCCTGCAAAACAAAAATGGCCTCGTTAATCATAGGTACCAGGATGCGGTTGACTGCAAACAGGGGGGCTTCCTGGACCAGGATCGGGGTTTTGCCCATACGCAGGCAGGCTTCCCGCGCCGTGTCAAAAGTTTCATCCGAAGTGTCGCAGCCGCGAATGATTTCCACCAGTTTCATTACGGGCACCGGGTTGAAAAAATGCGTGCCGATTACTTTGTCCGGCCGTCCGGTGACGGAAGCCATTTCCGTAATGCTCAGTCCGGAGGTGTTGGAGCAAAAAACCGCCTCCGGCCAGCACGTCATATCCAACTCGCGGTAAAGGTTTTTCTTGGCTTCCATGTTTTCAACAATCGCCTCGAAGACCAGATCCGCCGTCCCCGCGGCCTCCAGACCGACCTCCGGAACCAGCCGGTCCATGACCGCCTGAACATCCCCGTCCCCCAGTTTGCCCTTGGACGCCAAACGCTGCAGGCTGGCCCGGATGGTGGACAGCCCGCGCTGGACGAACTCCTGCTTGATATCGGAAAGAACTACCTTGTAACCGGCCATGGCCGCCGCCTGAGCAATGCCGGCGCCCATGGTGCCGGCGCCGATGACTGCAATGGTATTAACAGTCATAAATAACATCTCCTCCCAAAAAATTAATTTCCGTGTTTTACCGGCCGCCGCAGGAATCCCGGGCATGTTTTCCAATGTCCCGGCAAACAATCACAGCGCCGCCCTGCCAAACAGGAACCGCCGCCTGTCAAGCGCAGCCGGCTTATTGCCGTGCGGGACCGGGCGGCTGCACGCTTCGGGCGGCCGGCCTTTTGCTCCCCGGGTGCTAGCGCTTGTCCAGCATGGACCGGGCAACAACCAGGCGCTGAATCTGGTTGGTGCCCTCATAAATCTGGGTGATCTTGGCATCGCGCATCATCCGTTCCAGCGGATACTCCCGCATATAACCATAACCGCCCAGGATCTGCACGGCATCCACCGTAACCTGCATGGCCACGTCCGAGGCAAAAAGTTTGCACATGGAAGAATAACGGCTGATCTCCGCCGGCGGTGCACCTTTGACCCCGGCTTCCTCAATGAAGCAGGCCGCCTTGTAAACCAGTTGCCGGGCCGCTTCCACCCTGGTACCCATGTCGGCCAGCATGAACTGGATGCCCTGGAACCCGGCGATCGGCCGCCCGAACTGCACACGCTCCCGGGCGTAATTGAGGGCGTATTCCAGCGCCCCGCAGGCGATACCCACCGCCTGGGCGCCGATTACCGGCCGGGTGTGATCCAGGGTCATCATGGCAATCTTGAAGCCATCCCCTTCCTTGCCAAGCAAGTTTTCAGCCGGTACCTCGCAATCTTCAAAAATCAATTCCGCCGTCTGGGAACCGCGGATGCCCATTTTCTTTTCCTTTTTACCGGCCGCAAAACCGGGCGCATCCTTTTCCACAATAAAAGCACTCAAACCCTTGATTCCCCTGGCCGGATCAGTGCTGGCAAAAACGGTGTAAACATCGGCCAGGCCGCCATTGGTGATAAAACACTTCTGACCGTTGAGCACATATTTGCTTCCTTCCCGCCGGGCGCCGGTCCGTACGCTGCCGGCATCGGAACCGGCGTTGGGCTCAGTTAAGGCAAAAGCACTGATTAATTCACCGGCGGCCAACCCGGGCAGGTATTTTCGCTTCTGTTCTTCCGAACCGGCCAGCAAAATGGGCATCAGCCCCAGTTCCTGCGCGGCTACGATCAGCGAGGCGGCAGCCGATACCCGGGCGATTTCCTCCACGACCACACAAACCGCCGGCAACCCCGCCCCGGTGCCGCCGTATGCTTCCGGCACCCCGGCCCCCAGCAGTTCCTGCCCGGCAAAAAGTTCCTTCAAGTCCCAGGGAAAAGCATCTTCTTCATCAATGGCCGCCGCCCGCGGGGCCACTTTTTGCTCGGCCAGCCGGTGCACCATCTGGCGCAGCATTTCCTGCTCCTCGGAAAGTTCATACATTTAATGACCCTCCATGGTTGATTTTTACTGGTTTTTTAACAAATTCCGCCTGTTTTACTCTTTCTCCCGCTCCAGAATCATGGCATAGCCCATGCCTCCACCCACACACAGGGAAGCCAAACCATAGCGCAGGTTGCGCCGGGCCATCCCGTGAAGGAGGGTAACCACCAGCCTGGCGCCGGTGCAACCCACCGGATGCCCCAGGCCCACTCCACTGCCGTTGACATTGGTAACGTCCCGGTTTAAATCGAGCAACTTTTCGCAAGTCAGGTATTGCGCGGCAAACGCCTCGTTCAATTCAACCAGTTCCATGTCCTCCAGGTTCATCCCGGTCCGTTTAAGCGCTTTACGAATGGCCGGCACCGGACCGTAACCCATCAAATCCGGTTCCACCCCGGCCCGGGCAAAGCCGGCGATGCGTCCCAGGGGTTTCAAACCCATTGAACGCGCCCTTTCCAGGGACATGAGCAATACAGCGGCCGCGCCGTCGTTCAATCCGGAAGAGTTGCCCGCCGTTACGGTGCCGTTTTTGCGGAAGGTTGGTTTCAGCCCGGCCAACTGCTCCATGGTTAAATCCGCCCGCGGATGCTCATCCCGGTTGACCACCCGGGGCGGACCCTTGCGTTGGGGGACGGCCACCGGTACGATCTCGGCGTCAAACAACCCGGTGTCCCGCGCCCGGGCGGCATTCAAATGACTGCGCAAAGACACCTCGTCCTGCTCGCGCCGGGTGATGCCGTACTTGTCCGCCAACCGTTCAGCCGTTTCCCCCATCAAGATGTGATGAATGGGATCGGTGAGCATTTCCCACAATGCGTCGGTCATCTGACCGTGCTGCAGGCGCTGACCCCAACGGGCACCTTTGAGTACATAGGGCACAGTGCTCATGCTTTCCACACCGCCGGCCAGGACGATTTCCGAATCGCCGGTGACAATTTGCTGGTAACCGCAGACAATGGCCTGCATGCCGGAGGAACACTGGCGCTGAACGGTCATGCCGGTGACTTCTTTGGGCAACCCGGCCACCAGCGCCGCGGTTCGGGCCACGTTGGGCTCGTCGGTTCGCTGGGCGCAATTGCCCAGAATCACATCATCCACCATTTCACCGCCGACCCCGGCTCTTTTCAGCACCTCTTGAATAACCGGTACAGACAGTTGATGCGAGATCATCGTTTTGAACTGGCCACCAAAATCACCAATGGCCGTCCGGACAGCCGATACAATAACCACATCCTGCAATTGGCATCTCCTCCTCCACAATATGCCGGCAATAGGGGCACACCGGTCAAAGCTGTTACACCAAGCACGCCGGATTGGAAGATGATGCGCTTGCATCATCTTCTCAATTACAACCGCCCGCCTTTTTCGGGAGCGTGACTCGTACGGCCGGGATCCGCATTAAAAATGTCAATTCTGCTTATTAATAAAATTGCAAATTGCGTGCCAACGGCCCGGCTCCTGGCATGGAGGCTGAATAGTGATGCTCCTGCGATGCAGTGCATCACTCGAGCATCACTTTGCATCACAAATGATATCGCGTACCTGTATGTTGTATTTTTTCATTTTGCGCACTACGGTGGATTGATTTACCCCCAGGATGCCGGCAACCTTGCGGGTACTCCTGAACTGGAAGTAAAGCCGGCGAATCATCTCTTCCTCCCTGCCGGGTCCATCACCGGCGGCAGAACACCTGAAATAATACGGCGGCAGATCCGCCAGGCCGATGCTGTCACCGGGGGAGACAACCAGCAGCCTTTCCACCATGTTCTCCAGTTCGCGCACATTCCCCGGCCAGTGGTATTCCATCAAACGGTCGATTACTTTCTGATCCATCTTTTTGCAAAAGGTATATTTCGAGTTGAACTTACGCACAAAATGAGCGACGAAAAACGGAATTTCCTCCCGCCGCTCCCGTAAGGGCGGAATATTCAACGGCACGACATTCAGGCGGTAGTAAAGGTCGGCCCGAAACAGCCCCGCCGCCACCATCTGCTCCAGACTGCGGTTGGTCGCCGCCAGAAAACGGATGTCCACCGGTACCGCCCGGGTACCACCCACCCTGGTCAGTTCCCGCTCCTGAATTACTGTCAACAGTTTAACTTGTAACGGCAGGGGCAGTTCCCCCACTTCATCCAAAAAGGCGGTACCGCCGTGGGCGAGTTCCAAAAGCCCGGGTTTCCCCTCCCGCCGGGCACCGGTAAAAGCACCGGAGAGGTAGCCAAAAAGTTCGGATTCCAACAGGTTTTCCGGTATGGCACCACAGTTGATGCGAATAAACGGGGCTTTGGAACGCCGCCCGGCCTGGTGGATCAAACGGGCCACCACTTCCTTGCCCGTCCCCGATTCTCCGCTGATTAAGACGGTGGAATCCACCCGGGCCAAACGCACGGCCAGATCCAGGCATTTACGCATCGACTGGCTGTGACAGACGATGGTGTGCCCGAGATCGCATTTGCGCAAGGCCTCCAGTTCGGATTGGTAGACCCCGGTCAATTGGCGGCTCGTTTCCAGTTGCCGGTGCAGTTCATTTAATTCGGTAATATCACGGCAATTAACCACCACCCTGGTTATATCCCGGTTTTGCAATCCGGTAACCGGGTTGCCGGTCAAGATAACTTCCCTCCCGCCGGAAAAACGCCGCCTCAAGCTGACCGGGGAAGCGGCTGCACAAACCTGCCGGCTGATCTGAACCACCAGTCCGGTCAGGGACTCCTCGCCCGGCGGGTGCTGCAGTTGACCGGCCAATTTTTCGTAAGCCCGGTTGCTGCTTATGATTTCCCCGCGCTCATCAACCACAATTATGCCGTCATATGAACAGTCAATGATCGTATTCAATTCGTGATATACTTCCATGGCCCGGTGCAATTCCCGGGCTGCGCTGAGTGAACTTTTTTCAAAGGCGCGTACCAGATCCGTCCGGGTGAGAATGCCCACCAACCGCCCGTCCCCATCCACTACCGGCAACCGGCCGATGTGATGCCGCTGGGCCATTGACCAGGCTTCATCAATCCGCATATCCACACTGATTGTTTTAACTTGCCGGTTCATCAGCCGGCCCACCGGGGTACAGGAAGGCAAATGATTGAGCAGTGCCCGGAAAATATGCGTTTTAGTAAAAATGCCGGTTACGTGCTTCGCTTTGTTTACCACCGGGGCGCCGTCTATGCCGTATTGAATAAAAACACCGGCCGCCTTCTCAATGCTGTCCCCTTCTTCCAGTGAAACGGGGTCTAATGTCATAAAAGGAGCTATCTTCATCTTTTCCACCTTACTTTTTCCATCAGGAGTTGCTCGAACAGCATCATATCGTCCCAGGACACCCGGCTGCCGCAGCGGGCCATCAAAACATTGGCGGGGTGTTCAATGATGTCCGGGTCGCTGGTCGCCCGCTCCACAAACCCGACCCTGCCAAAGAGCTTGGTCAACAGCTCCCGGTATTGCCAGACAGTCATATTGTTGCCCTTGACATCCCAATGCCGGAAGTATTCGGTAGTGATCACAATCCATTGTTCAAAAACCTCCAGTGAAAAAGCGGCCCGCAGCATGTCCGTACCCACTCCGCAACGCCGCCACGAACGGGCCACCTCTATGCCCCCCAGTTCAAGCACCCGGGGATGCCGGTACCAGCGGGCATATTCATCGGGCCGGTGGAAAGTGATATAACCGACAATTTCACCCGCGTGCACAGCCACAAAAACCATCCCGATGGCAAAACCGGCAATTTTGATCAGAGCCTGATGCTGCTTTTCCGGCAGCCGGAAATTCTGCAACTGTTCATTCATGCGCAGCCCGGACAAGCCCCCCGGCGATACCGGTCCCTCAACATGAAACTGTTTTGAGGGGACCGGCAAACCGTCCAAAGATTCCGCTTCAGACAATCGTTTCACTCCCCTTGACCAACCACCCGTCCGGACGGAACCAGGGGCCGTCCGGGATCAGCCATTCCCGCAACGGTTCATTTACTTTAAGTTTAACACATTTTTATACCTGAAAACAGATAAAGGAAGCATTTGTGAAAGTATTTTTTTTCACCCGGAGATCCTTCACTCCTTGATGGTTATGGACGATTCATGACTGCCTTCTTCTTTGATTTGAATATTCACGTTATAAAGCGATAATTTTTGTTTTTGCATCAGGCGGGCCGCGCGCAGCGATTGAAAGCGCCCTAGGAGCACCCTGGTCCGGCCAGGTTCGAAAGGGGCCAGACTGGCTCCATCATGCAGTTGCGCATCCGTAAACAGCTTGACAGCCTTTTGATCCTCCAGCGTTACAGACAACTCATAAAGCTTCGGGCGGTACATCCGGCCGTTATAAAGAGCAAAGCTGCGGTCGGCCATACCGCCGAAACTGTACCGGGAAAATATCGCCTTGCCGCCGTTCTTCAGAATAAACCGTTCCCGGGACATTTCAGACAAATCAAGCCTGCCTACTTTGTATGAGCTATATTCAAAACCTTGTTCATATACTTTGATCACCCCGTAGGCGCACGGGAACTGCACGGTGGCCGGTATTTCCACAAAAGGGACGTATCCCGCAATCAGCCGGTCCGTGGTCACCCTGTTGCGGTGCATATGTCCGCAAAAAACACCCTGTACAGACGGATATCTTTTGATTATTTTTTTAAAATCCCGGTGGTTTTTTAAACCAAACCAGAGATCGAAACCATTGCACGGATGGTGCAGAAAAATAAATACCGGGCGGCCGCCGTTCATACCCAATACGCTTTCCAACCAGCACAACTGCCCGTCATCCAAATGCCCCCAGTTATCATTTTGCCGGCAGGAATCAAGCATGACAAACTGACGCTCACCAAAAACCGCACTTTGACAAGCCGGCTTTCCTCCGGTTAAATATTCGGTAAACCCCCGCTCCCCCACGCCTCCGTAATTCGTAAATTTATCATGGTTGCCGATGCACAAATAGCGAGGTGTGTCACCCAGACGGGGCAACAGTTGATTGCGCAATTTCAAGTATTGCGTCCGCCTGGCCGTATCGGTAAGATCGCCCGTAAACACCACCAGGTCGACTTTTCTTTTTTTAACGTCCGTAATTGATTGCGCCATCAGAACATCGGCATATTCACTGAGTTTGCCGAAATATAATTTATTGGCATCATCCAGAATATTCCCGGCAGGAATATGCGTGTCGCTGATTACTGCAAAACTGAAGAGGTACATCCCCTCCGGTACCGGCAGTGTCTGGAACAGATTCAAAGGGCCTCTGGCACCACCACTCTCCACCTGATACCAGTATTGCGTACCAGGTTTTAACCCGGTCAACTCCACCTGGTGGTACCTGGAATTTGAAACGGCAGTCATCCCGGTTAACTGTGCCGGATCCTCCCCGATATATACTGTGATCACCGGACAAGGCTGCGAGGTGACCCAGGTAATTACGGCGTGATCGCTGCCGGTGGTGCACAACTCTTCATTGCTGATCATTGTGCCGGATGTAAAGCCGGGGAACCTGTGTTCAATACAGGCAGTCATTTCAATTTCCCCTTTAAAATTTTTATTATCTTATTAAAGGGGATTTTAAGCCGTTACCGGAAACAAGATCATTTTAAAGCAGTAAATATGGTGCGAAATAGCTGTACAACGGAAAGGACCTGCGGACGGCCCTCCCGATCAAAAAAAAGCCCCGCTAAACAGGGCTTTTTTAAATAATTGGTGGGAGCAACAGGGATCGAACCTGTGACCTCCTGCTTGTAAGGCAGGCGCTCTCCCGGCTGAGCTATGCTCCCGTGGTGACCCCACCGGGATTCGAACCCGGGTTACCGCCGTGAAAGGGCGGTGTCTTAGACCGCTTGACCATGGGGCCGGTAACAGTCGTCAGAATTCGGAAGTCGGAATGCGTCCGCAAGAAAAATGTTCCGGCCAGCGCGTGACTACTTCTGACTTCCGGCCTCTTACCTCTGTTCTGATTTCCGTCCTCCGACATCTGACCTCTGTTCTGGTGGGCCCACCAGGATTCGAACCTGGAACCAGCCGGTTATGAGCCGGATGCTCTACCGTTGAGCTATAGGCCCACGTGGCTCCCCGAGCAGGATTCGAACCTGCAACCTACCGGTTAACAGCCGGTTGCTCTACCGTTGAGCTATCGAGGAACGGTCGCGACTTTTATTATACATAAAAACGTCGCCCCGGTCAATATCTTTCCCTGTTATTTCGTCCCCGCCCGGCTGCCGGGCGGACATCCGGGACGGAGAAAAACACCGGGGCGCGTTTTTAGTCCAGATAGTCTTTCAACTTTTTACTGCGACTGGGATGACGCAGCTTACGCAAGGTTTTGGCCTCGATTTGCCGGATCCGCTCCCGGGTTACCCCGAACTTCTGACCGACCTCCTCCAGTGTCCGGGCCCGGCCGTCATCCAGTCCGAAGCGCAGGCGCAATACTTTTTGCTCCCGGTCGGTCAGTGTTTTCAATACATCATCCAGTTGCTCCCGCAACAGGGTGAAGGAGGCTTCTTCAGCCGGCGCCCTGGTTTCGTGATCAGGGATGAAATCACCCAGATGGGAATCTTCCTCTTCACCAATGGGGGTTTCCAGGGAAACCGGTTCCTGGGCGATCTTCATGATTTCCCGCACCTTGTCTTCGGAAATGTTCATCTCCCCGGCAATTTCCTCGGCGGAAGGATCCCGTCCCAATTCCTGCAACAGTTGCCGGGAAACACGAATTAATTTGTTGATCGTTTCCACCATATGCACCGGTATGCGAATGGTCCTGGCCTGATCGGCGATAGCCCGGGTGATGGCCTGGCGGATCCACCAGGTGGCATATGTGCTGAACTTGTATCCTTTGCGGTAGTCGAATTTTTCCACCGCTTTAATCAGACCAAGATTACCCTCCTGGATCAGATCCAGAAAAAGCATTCCCCGGCCCACGTACCGCTTGGCGATACTAACCACCAACCGCAGGTTGGCCTCGGCCAGACGGCGCTTGGCTTCATCATCGCCCTGCTCCATGCGCTTGGCCAGTTCCACCTCTTCTTCAGGGGTCAACAAGGGCACCCGGCCGATTTCCTTGAGGTACATACGCACCGGGTCGTCAATACCTATACCCTCCGGTACGCTCAAATCCACTTCCGTCTCTTCCTCGCCGGTTTCAAGCACAGCCGCTTCCATATTTTCTATATCGGGCACTTCAGGAACCACCTCTATCCCCATGCCGGTCAGTTTTTCATAAATGTCGTCGATTTGCTCCGGCGTCAAGTCGGTTCCCTGCAAGCTGTCCATAATTTCACTGTAGGTGAGCGTGCCCCGTTTTTTGCCTTTTTCAATCAGCTCTTTTACGCAATCGACCCCGGATTCTTCCCTCATGTCAGCTTTCCCCCTCTCTATGAGGCCTCCCGGCATCTCTTCCTAAAATATGATTTAATTTTTCCAGAATGCAGTTGATGCGCTCCCGGTCTTGCATTCTTTCCGCTTCCGCCAGTTCCTGCATCAAATGCATTTTTTGCTCCTGCCTGGTTCTTTTTTTCACTGTTTCAATCAGGCCGGGCAGGATTTCCGCCGGTTCTGCACCGGAGTTTCCAGTCAGCAGCAGACGGCTTAAAAGTTGTTGACCTGCATCTTCAAGCCGGTCCATCCAGGCATCCGGACTGGTGCCTGTACCATCCCGGCATAATAATTGATATATTGCACGCAGGACTTCGTCCCGGGGCTCCCAAGCACCCAATTCCCGGCGTACTGCCACAATCAGTGACGGTTCCCGGGCAATGCAACTGATCAGTGCCTGTTCGGAACGGTGAATGGCATCCGTCCGCGGCTTGCTTTTAATTATATTATGCGTATTTTTAGCAATTTTATCCGGATTTGACCATTTTTTTCCCTGTTCGTCCAAATATCGACCCAATGCATTCTTTACCGTTTCCCAACTCAGGCTTAAGCGGGCGGCCAGCAGGCGAATACCTTCCTCCTGCTCCACCTCGCCGGCGCGGGCCAGACCGGGCAACACCTCCTGTAGCAACCGGTCGGTATCGTCACCTCTAGCCATACCGCGGCGCAACCTGTATTCCAGCAAAGGCTCGGCGCGGGACAACAAATCCCGCCATCCGGCGGCACCGTACCGGCGCAGGAAGTCATCGGGATCCTTCCCTTCCGGAACAGTGGCCACTTTTACCCGGCAATCAGCCTGCAGCAGCAGTTCCATTCCCCGCAAGGCGGCGGACTGCCCGGCCGCATCGGCGTCATAGGCGATTACCACATTGGCGGTGTAACGCTTCAATAACTCAATCTGCCCGCCGGTGAGACTGGTACCCAAAGAGGCCACGGCATTGGAGACGCCAAACTGGTGCGCGGCAATAACGTCCATGTAACCTTCCATCATCACGGCAAACCCCTGTTGCTGAATGGCCGGCCGGGCCAGATGCAGGCCGTAAAGAACATGGCTTTTGCTAAAGACCGGCGTTTCAGCCGTATTCAGGTATTTGGGCGCACCGTCACCGAGCACCCGTCCGCCAAAACCAATCACCCGCCCCCGGGCGTCCCAGATCGGAAAAATGATCCGGTCGCGAAAGCGGTCGTAACAGCCGCGCTTACCCGGCATGGCCAAACCCAGTTCGATTAGTTCCTCCGGTGTGCAATTGCGGGCAGTCAAAAACCTTGTCAACCCGTTCCATTCCGGCGGGGCGTAGCCAAGTTGATAACTCTCCTGCACCCCGGGGGACAGCCCGCGCCCGGCCAGATAGTCACGTGCCGCCCGGCCTTCCGGCCGGTGCAGCAACAGGTGACGGTAAAAATCCCGGGCCATGCCGTTGACCAGCCAGGCCCGCTCCTGCCGGCGTGCCTTTCCGGAATGAACGGCCGTTTCGGGCACCGGCACACCGCACCGGGCGGCCAACTGCCGCACCGCCTCCGGAAAAGTAAGACTTTCAGCCAGCATTAAAAACTTGAAGACATTACCCCCGGTCCCGCAGCCAAAACAATGAAAGATTTGCCTGTCCGGACTGACGGTAAAGGAAGGATCCTTTTCCTGATGGAAAGGACAAAACCCGCTGTAGTTCTTCCCTTTTCTCTCCAGATGAACATATTCACCCACCACCTGCACTATGTCGGTGTGCAGACGGACGGTTTCAATGATCTCTTCCGGAATCAGTCCGCCCATGATATCACCCGCGAAAAAGAGGCAGTACGGGATGCAGAAGTAGACAAGCCGCTGTAATCACCTGTCTTTTTGATATTCGCTGTCACTATAGAATTATCCTTCTCCACTGTCGACAATTTTTGTGTCATCCTGATGACGCAAGCGCCTAATAAGGCATGGAAAATGCCCGGGGAATAAATAACCGTGCAAACTGGGCAATGGCGAAATGATCCGTCATGCCGGCCACATAATCACAGACCGCCCTCTCCACGCCGGTTTTTTCCGCCCTTTGCCGTTGTTCCGGCGGCATGGCGCCGGGGTGGCAGGTGAAATAATCAAAAAGGTATTGCACCACCTGACGGGCTTTGTTTTCTTCCTTTTTAGCGCTGGAACCGATGTATACGCGCTCAAACATATAAGTGCGCAAACAGCCGGTGGCTTCCAGAAAAGCCGGACTCATGCTGATCAAGGGTTTCCCCCAACTGTTGTTGATTATATCCAGCACCATGTTGTTGATCCGTTCACGATGCGTATGTCCCAGTACTGCCAGACATGCGTCCGGTAAGTCCGCCGGATCCAGAATGCCGCCCCGGATGGCATCGTCGATGTCATGATTGAGATAAGCCACCCGGTCGCAGATTTTCACCGTCTGTCCCTCCAGGGTCAACGGGATGTCCGGTCCGGTATGATTCAATATACCGTCCCGCACTTCCCGGGTCAGGTTCAATCCCCGCCCGCCCTCCAATTCGTCCACCACCCGCAGGCTCTGTTCATTATGCCGGAAGCCGGGAGCGTAGACCTCGTTCAAAGCTTCCTCGCCGGCGTGTCCGAAAGGCGTATGTCCCAAATCATGCCCCAGGGCGATGGCCTCGGTGAGATCCTCATTTAAGCGCAGCGCCTTGGCAACAGTACGGGAAATCTGGGCCACCTCCAGGGTGTGAGTTAACCGCGTACGGTAATGATCCCCTTCCGGGATGATGAAAACCTGAGTTTTGTCCTTTAAACGGCGAAAACTTTTGGAATGAATAATACGATCCCGGTCCCGCTGAAAAACCGTCCGCACCAGGCATGGTTCCTCCGGAGTCAGACGTCCCCGGCTGTCCGCGCTGCAGCAGGCAAACGGTGATAACAGCTTCTTTTCCAGCTCTTCCGTTAGCAGGCGGATATGCATGCGCTCCCCCCCAACAAAAACCCCCGGCGAAAGCATAGCCGGGGGTGAACCGTGCTAGGTCCGCCGCAGGCGGGCACGCAGCCCCGCGGTGGCCCCGGCCACCTCCGCCACCCGTCTGGCCAGCACCTGCGCCCGTTTGATTCCTTCGCTGTCGCTGCCGGCCGGATCCTGGGCGCACACCCCCTGGTGACCGGCGTCATCTTCACCAAAACCATCTCCGACAACGGTCATCCCCTGGCAAAGCATCATGTCATGAATGGCCCGCAGGGTGGTTTCCTGTCCGCCGAACCGCGCCCCGCCCACCGCCAGGGCACCGCCGACAACGTTAACCAGTGCCTTGTCCCGGCGCAGCAGCCGGGTGCGGTCCCAAAAAGACTTCAACTGGGCGGACACTGTACTGAAGTAAACCGGACTGCCGATAAGCAAGCCGTCCGCCCGGCGCATCAGGGCAAGCATGCCGGCCAACGGTGTACCGGCATAGCATTTTCCGGTGCAAGGATTGGAACAAACCACGCAATAAGGCGTTTTCAGGGCGGTCAGGGCCTCTGAAACCTGCAGCAGGACAAATTCAGCCCCGGCGGTGGTGAATACCTCCTGCGTGGACAGCAAAAGCTTGGCCGTACTGCCGCTGGCGCGGGGACTGCCGTTAATAGCCAGTATTAACATAAAAGATTATCCTTCCTCGTTATTTTAAAATATGCCGGCCGGTAAGACGGGTTCTCCTTCCGGCGATGACCGGGCCGGCTAAAACCGTCAAATATTTCAATAGTTGCTGACTAATAATATACGGCAATGATCATAATTTTCCTTCCCCGTTCGCCGGAATTCATACTTTTTTAAAAATATGCGTTGAGACGGATATTTAGACCCCGCCGGGCAAACGGACGCTTGAAAGCAGGGTATAAACCGGCCCGCGGCGGGAAAGCTCGCTTTGCATGAGGTCCACCGAACTTACGGTAATGTCGCCGAGATGCGTTGCGGCCAGTGCCGCAATCAGTTGCATCAACTCCGCCACTCCCCGGGAGGAGCGGATGCGGGCCAGGGTGAGATGCGGAGAAAAACGTTTTTCCGGAATATAACCCAGGGGACGCATGGCCTCCCCCACCTGGCAGTGCAGGGACGCCAGCGAATCCCCGCCCTGGCGCACGCCGGCCCAGACCACCCGCGGACCGTCCCGGCCGGAAAAAACCCCCAGGCCGGACAGGTGCAGGCCGAACGGGCCGACGGCCACCATGTCCTGCACCGCCCGGACAATTGCCTGCACCCGCCCCGCCGGCGTTTCACCCAAAAACTGGATGGTTAAATGCAGGTTTTCCGCCTCCACCCATTTGACGTCGGCTCCGGCCTCCTTGAGCGCGGCCTGTACCTGCGCCAGCGCGGCACGCGCCACCGGCGGCAAATTTACCGCCCAAAAAAGACGCCATACCGGTGACAAACAATCACCCCGTTAACTTAAAATGGATTTGGATGCAACCAGCCACAGCCCGCACCTTCAAAATATCAATTCTCATAATTGTCGAGCATACTCAAAAAAGCATCGACTACACGCGGATCAAACTGACAACCGGCTCCCCGCCGCAATTCATCCAAAGCTGTTTTCAAGGGGAGCGCCTTGCGGTAGCTGCGGTCCGATGTCATGGCGTCGAAAGCGTCGGCCACAGCCAAAATACGGCTTAACAGGGGGATTTCCTCCCCCTGCAGGCCGCGCGGGTAACCTTTGCCGTCATATCGTTCATGATGGGCCATAATAACCGGCACTACATCCTCCAGCCAGCTGATATGGGACAGGATGGTAGCCCCCATATCCGGATGATGGGTTATTTGCGCAAATTCATCGGGGGAAAGCGGACCCGGTTTATTTAATATGTCCTCCGGCACGCCGATTTTACCCACATCATGAACAATACCGCACAGGTATGCCCGGTCCACCTCCGAATCGTCCAGGCCCAGCTGGTCCGCAATCAGCCGGGCGTACTCGGCCACTTTTTCCGAATGGCCCATGGTATATAGATCACGCGCCCCGATGGCTTCGGCAAATGCGTAAATGGTTTCAAAATGTTCCGATGCGCTGGCCAGCCGGCTGATCACAGCCTGTTTCAACAAGCGCCTGTCCCGTGATACGTCATGGTAGGCGGCGCAAGCGCCCAGCATCTTCCCGTCCGGACCGGCCAGCACAAATGTATCCACCAGATATGTTTTCGGCAGGCGGTTGAAAATAGTTTTCACTTCCACGGTACGCAGGGAAAACTCCCGGCCGGTTTCGACGGTTTCGAGCAGTGCGCTCCTGTACCTGCCCCGGAAATCGAACTTTTCCCCGCCGTAAAGAGCATCCGCCAAAAAACGGCCGAGCACCTTCTCCCGCCGGACACCCAGATCCGCTTCCGCCGCCCGGTTGACATAGATCAGCCGCCCGTCCGGCCCGACCACAAACAAGGGACCGGGCAGCACATCCAGCACCTGAACAGCCAGTTGCGCGGATAACAGCGCTCCGGCCGCCACCACGTCCCCCACGAAATCAAGCCCCCTTTCCGGCAAGCGGTTATAGTTATATTTTCGTGCCCGGCATGCCTTTTCCTTTATAGTCAGCGGAAGTTTTTATCGAATCCGTTCGGAGTTAAGTTATTGACAGGCAATCAGGCTTAGATTAGGATAATATTAAATATGGCCGGTTGGACGCCAAAAATTAAAGATGCTGGGCAGGACGGCAGGAAGGAAGAACGCAAAAGCACATCATGCTCCCCGCCGGGAGTGTTTTTTCTTCTCCACGCCAGCCGGCCGTCAAAAGACAAGGAGGAGGTAAATGTTGAAGAAGTGGGCTGTCTGGTTGCTGGCATTGCTGATACCGGCCTTTTTGGCCGGATGCGGCAGTACCGGCGGGAGTGGGAACACAGCTGCGGAAAATACGAAAACTGTAAAGCTGGGTATAATTCAAATTGTGGAACACCCGGCGTTGGACGCCGCCCGTAAAGGTTTTCTGGATGAACTGGCCAAAAACGGCTATCAGGACGGTAAAAACCTGCAGGTGGATTTCCAAAACGCGCAGGGTGATCAATCCAATCTGCAAACCATCGCCCGTAAATTCGTCCAGGACAAAAAGGATCTTATCCTGGCCATCGCCACCCCTTCCGCCATCGCCATGGCCAATGAAACAAAAGATATTCCCATTTTGATTACCGCGGTAACCGATCCGGTGCAGGCCAAACTGGTCAAAAGCATGGCCAAACCGGACACCAATGTCACCGGTACCACCGATATGAACCCGGTTAAAGAACAGCTGCAGCTGATCAAGGATCTGGTCCCGGCAGCCAAAAGAGTGGGCGTGATCTATAATTCCAGCGAGGTAAACTCCCAGGTACAGGTAAAAGTGGTCAAAAAGGATGCCCCGTCACTGGGGTTGACAGTGGTGGAAGCACCAATCACGGCCAGCAGCGAGGTTATGCAGGGAGCACAGTCCCTGGTGGGACGGGTGGACGCCATTTATGTTCCCACGGACAACACTGTGGTTTCGGCGATATCCGGAGTGATTGGTGTAGCCGAGAAAAACAAGCTGCCGGTGATCGCCGGGGAAAGCAACACAGTGGAACAGGGCGCCCTGGGCACCATCGGTATCGACTACTACAAACTGGGCGCACAAACCGCCGACATGGCCATCCGGGTGTTAAAAGGGGAAAAACCGCATAATATGCCCATTGAAAGCCAAAAGGAGCTGCGTCTGGTATTGAACGCCAGGGAGGCGGCCAAAATCGGCCTGACAATTCCGGCATCCTTGCAAAAGAAAGCAGCGCAAATAATCAAGTAAGCAGGTGGAGTTATAAATGTCGCTCAGCATCTGGTTGGGGGCCCTGGAACAGGGATTGCTCTGGGGAGCGATGGTGCTCGGAGTTTATATCACTTTCCGTGTCCTCAATTATGCCGACTTGACCATTGACGGCAGCTTTACCCTCGGAGCCGCCGTGGCCACGCGTTTGATCTTTGCCGGTGGCAACCCCTGGCTGGCCACCTTTCTAGCCGTGTGCGCCGGCGCCGTGGCCGGATTGATCACCGGCCTGCTGCACACCAAATTAAAAATAGCCCCGCTGCTTTCGGGCATACTGGTGATGATTGCCCTTTATTCAATCAATCTGCGCATCATGGGTCAGGCCAACCTCTCCCTTTTACGTTCGGATACCATCTTTACCTGGATGCGGCACATTCATGCGGGTAACGCCGGGCCGTCATTGCTCGGACTGGCGGCGGTGCTGCTGGTTTCCGCCGGCCTGTACCTGTTTTTGCAGACCGAACTGGGCATGGCCCTGCGTGCCACCGGTGATAACGAACAGATGATCCGCAGTCTGGGAGTGAATACCGACGGCACCAAACTAATCGGCCTGGCCATGGGCAACGCGCTGGTAGCCTTTTCCGGCGGCATGGTGGCCCAGTACCAGGGATTTGCCGACATCGGCATGGGTATCGGCATGATTATCGCCGGTCTGGCTTCAGTAATCATCGGAGAGGCGCTGGTCGGTACGCTCACCTTGATCCGCTGCCTGTTGGCGGCGGTGACCGGCTCGATCATCTACCGGGCGGTGATCGCACTGGTACTGCAACTGGGCATGCCGTCCACCGATCTGAAACTGCTCACTGCTTTAATTGTCATTATCGCCCTGGCCCTGCCCTTGTTCCGGGAGCGTCTGGGTCTCAAAGCCAGGCGGCGGGAAAGGGGTGAACAGATTGCTCAGGCTGAACGGGGTAACCAAAGTTTTTAACCCCGGCGGGGTTAACGAGCGCATAGCCCTGCGCGATATTTCGCTGCACCTGGCGCCGGGGGATGTGGTGGCGGTAATCGGCAGCAACGGCGCCGGCAAGTCCACTTTGTTGAATGTGGTGGCCGGAGTATATGAAATTGACACCGGTATCATTTCCCTGGACGGCAGTCCCGTACAGGCGCTGCCTGAACACGCCCGGGCCGCACAGATCGGCCGGGTCTTCCAGGATCCCCTGCTGGGCACCGCCGCTTCCATGACCATCGAGGAAAACCTGGCTATGGCCCTGCGCCGGGGCAGGCGCCGGGGGTTGCGCCGGGGCGTCTCCGCCGGTGAACGGGAGCTGTTCCGCGAACAATTGTCCCTGCTCGGGCTGGGGCTGGAAGGACGCCTGAGCGCCCGGGTGGGACTGCTTTCCGGCGGCCAGCGCCAGGCGCTGACCGTACTGATGGCTACTATTGCCGCACCCAAATTGCTTCTACTGGATGAACACACCGCCGCCCTGGACCCGCGCACCGCCCGCACCGTACTGGAGCTGACGGAAAAGATCATTGCCCGGCACGGCCTGACCACACTGATGGTCACCCATAATCTGGAGCAGGCGCTCACAGTGGGCAACCGGACCATCATGATGCATGAGGGACGCATAGTGCTGAACCTGACAGAACCGGAACGCTCAAATATGCACGTATCCGATCTGCTACTGAAATTCGAGCAGATCAGTGGCAATACCCTGGACAACGACCGCATGCTTTTGACCGCCCGCGGCTGAGGCCCGCCGGCATGCCGCGACAGCGCACAGCGCCCGGCGGATTGTAATTAACGGCCATGATTTTTTGAACACAACCCACAAATGAAAAAGGTGATGGTCGCATCTCGTCGCTCCAATGCTCCTCTGGCACGACCATCACCTTGGGAAAATGTCTTTTCACATTAAAGCCTCCAGTTGCCGGCAACCGGCAACTGGAGGCTTTACTTTTTAAATTCCTTTATTCACCGAAACTTTCCGGTGCAACGGAGGCAAGCATAATTCATCTCATTACCGGTTAGAAGGGCATTCCCAATCCGCCCCCGCAGGTGCCGGGCTTGATTGCGGCCGTCTTCATTCCGGGTTATCAACCGCTGTCAACGGTTTTTTACTTTCGCCTGCGCCGCCGCCAGCCGGGCGATGGGTACCCGGTAGGGAGAGCAGCTGACATAGTTCAGACCAATCTGGTGGCAGAACTCGATCGAATCGGGCTCGCCGCCGTGCTCGCCGCAGATGCCGATGAACAGATCCGGTTTGGCCCGCCGGCCCAAATCCACCGCCATGTGCATCAACTTGCCCACCCCCCGGCGGTCCAGCACCACAAAGGGATCGTCGGGCAGGATCTTTTTCTCCACATATTCGTGCAGAAACTTACCCTCCGCATCATCCCGGGAAAAGCCGAAGGTCGTTTGCGTCAGGTCGTTGGTGCCGAAGGAGAAGAATTCCGCTTCCTGAGCAATTTCATCAGCCAGCAGGGCAGCCCGGGGAATTTCAATCATCGTCCCCACACTGTAGGCGAATTTGACGCCGCTTTCCTTAATCACCTTTTCGGCCTCTTCCTCCACCACCCGGCGTAAAATGGCCAGTTCCTTCACTTCGCCCACCAGTGGAATTTCCACTTCCGGAATCACCTGACAGCCTTCTTTCACCAGCTGCACGGTGGCCTGGAAAATGGCCCGCGCCTGCATGGCGTATACCTCGGGGAAAGTAATGCCCAGACGGCAGCCGCGGTGTCCCAGCATGGGGTTGAACTCGGACAGGGCGCGCACCTTTTTCAACAGCGACTCTTTAGCCTTCAATTCCGCCGGGTCGCCACCGGTCAAGCGCAAACGGGTGATCTCCACCAGCAGTTCTTCGGCGTTGGGCAAAAACTCGTGCAGCGGCGGGTCCAGCAGGCGGATGGTCACCGGCAGCCCTTCCATCGCTTTCAGTATGCCGTAAAAGTCACCCTGCTGCATGGGCAACAGCTTATCCAGGGCGGCCCGCCGTTCTTCCAGACTGCCGGCCAAAATCATCTCCTGCACGATGGGCAGCCGGTCCTGGGCCATGAACATATGCTCGGTACGGGTCAGGCCGATGCCTTCGGCGCCGAAGGAGCGTGCCTTGGCCGCGTCTTCCGGTGTATCGGCATTGGCCCGTACACTCATGGTACGAATCCCGTCCGCCCATCGCAACAATTCCTGGAATTCATCGGACAGCTCGGGATCAATCATCGGTACCCGGCCGAGCATGACCTGGCCGGTGGCGCCGTCAATGGAGATGAGGTCACCTTTTTTCACCACCAGTGAACCGGCGTGGAATTCCTGGGCGTCATAGTCGATGCGCACCGCCTCGCAGCCGGAAACGCAGGGTTTGCCCATGCCCCGGGCGACCACGGCGGCATGGCTGGTCATGCCGCCGCGCGAAGTGAGCACGCCCTGGGCGGCCACAATGCCGTGAATGTCGTCGGGGGTGGTTTCCGTGCGCACCAGGATCAGCTTTTCCCCCTGGGCGCCCAGTTTTTCCGCCTCATCGGCGTCAAACACCACCTGGCCGCTGGCCGCGCCGGGGGAGGCGGGCAGTCCTTTGGCGATTACTTCCAGCCGGGCGTTGGGATCGATGCGCCGGTGCAGCAGTTGATCCAACTGCGCCGCCTCCACCCGCAGCACCGCTTCCTCTTTGGTGATCAGTCCTTCTTCCACCATGTCCACGGCAATCTTCACCGCCGCCTGGGCCGTGCGCTTGCCGGTGCGTGTCTGCAGCATGTACAGTTTGCCCCGCTCAATGGTGAACTCGATGTCCTGCATATTGCGGTAGTGTTTTTCCAGCCGTTCGCAGGTGGCGGCAAATTGCTCATAGACGGCGCTCATTTCTTCCTTCAGCTTATCAATGCTCTGGGGGGTGCGGATGCCGGCCACCACGTCCTCGCCCTGGGCATTGATCAGATACTCGCCGTAAAGCTTGTTTTCCCCCGTGGACGGGTTACGGGTGAAAGCCACGCCGGTACCGCAGTCGTCGCCCAGGTTGCCGAAAACCATTACCTGCACGTTCACCGCCGTGCCCAAATCATCCGGGATTTTATTGATTTTCCGGTAAACAATCGCCCGGTCGTTGTTCCAGGAATTGAATACGGCATAAATGGCTGCAAACATTTGTTCAACCGGTTCCTGGGGAAAGGGCCGGCCGGTTTCCCGTTCAATCAATTGTTTATATTCTTGAACAACCAGCTGTAAATCTTCCGCCGTCAACTCGTGATCATACTTTACGCCCCTGGCTTCCTTGCGGTTTTCCAGGATATGCTCAAACCGGGCGTGCTCAATGCCGAGCACCACATCACCGAACATGTTCAGGAAACGGCGGTAACAATCCAGCGCGAACCGCCGGTTGTCCGCCGCCTTGGCCAACCCTTCCACCGTCCGGTCGTTCAACCCCAGGTTGAGCACCGTATCCATCATGCCGGGCATGGAAATAGGGGCGCCGGAACGGACGCTGACCAGCAGCGGGTTGGCCGGATCGCCAAATTTTTTGCCTGCTTTTTCCTCCAGCACGGCTATTTTTTCCCGCACCTGCGCTTCCATACCCGGCGGAAACTGCCGGTCATGGACGTAAAATTCATTGCAGGCTTCCGTGGTAATAATCAGGCCGGGCGGTACGGGCAGGCCGATATTGGTCATCTCGGCCAGGTTGGCCCCCTTGCCGCCGAGCAGGTTCTTCATCCCCGCGCCGCCTTCTTCGAACAAATAGACGTATTTCTTATCTGACATGTCTTTCCCCCCTGTAGTATATTTCCAGCACCCGGCTGGCCGTTTCCTCCACCGCTTTATTGGTCACGTCAATTACCGAACAGCCCGCCTTGCGCATGATCCCCTCGGCATACTCCAGCTCTTTTAAAATGCGGCCCATGCTGGCATAGTCGGCATTGGACGTCAAACCGAGGGATTTCAAGCGTTCCCGGCGGATTTCATTCAACTGCTGCGGCCGGATGGTCAGGCCGATCACCCGGTGGGACTGCAATTTGAAGATTTCATCCGGCGGCGCCACCTCCGGCACCAGAGGCACATTGGCGGCCCGGATCCCTTTATGGGCCAGGTACATGCAAAGAGGGGTCTTGGAGGTGCGGCTCACTCCAAGCACCACCAGGTCGGCCCTGACGATACCCCGCGGGTCTTTGCCGTCATCGTATTTGACGGCAAATTCCACCGCCTCCACCTTGCGGAAATATTCCTCGTCGGTGCGGCGCACCAGGCCGGGTTCCATTTTCGGCTTCTGCCCCTCCACCCAGGTCAGCGCCTCCAGCATGGGGGTCAAAACGTCCACCGTGGGCACATTATATTTGCCGGCCTCCTGCTCCAGTGCCTCTTTCAATTCCGGCACCACCAGGGTGTAAGCGATGATACAGGGCAGGGCGCTGGCCTCCTGCACAATTTCTCTTATCTCCAGCGCATCATGCACATAAGGCACCCGGTGGATGTCCACCCCGCCGGAATTGAACTGACTGGCCGCCGCCCGGGCGACCGACTCGGCGGTTTCCCCGATGGAATCCGAGACGATGTATATAATTGGCCGTATTTTTGTGGTAATGGTTACCCTCCCCCTTCTCCCAGCTCCACAAACAGGCGCGCGATATTTGTTTTGCTCAGGCGCCCGACCACTTCCAGGCTGCCGGCATCGTCCCTGACCGGCCGGACCACCGGCAGGGCGTCCACCTCGTGGGTGATCAGCCTTTTGGCCGCCAGCCAGACCGAATCATCCGGCTCCACGGTAATCACATTGGGCATACGGGTCATCACCACGCCCACCGGCAGTTTGTGGATGTCCTGACCGCCCAGGGTGGTTTTGAGCAAATCCTTGCGCGATATAACCCCTTCCAGCAAACCACCCTCCCTGACCACAATCAATGTGCCCACGTCTTCAATGAACATGGTCACCACCGCATCATACACGGAACATTGTTCGGGCACCACCACGGGGACGGACTTGATTTCCCCCACTTTGATGTTGTGGAGCTTTTCCGCCAGTACGCTGCCGGGGGTTTTACCGCTGAAATAGTAACCCACCCGCGGGCGGGCTTCCAGCAGGCCGGACATGGTCAAAATGGCCATGTCCGGGCGCAAAGTGGCCCTGGTCAGGGAAAGCCGCTCCGCGATCTGTTCCCCGGTGATCGGACCTTCCTTTTTCACTATTTCCATAATAGCTTCCTGCCGCTTGGAAAGCTCCAAATTCATCGCCCCTTAAAAGAGCAATTATGTTATACTATTCATCCTCGTATCTTTAATAATATATATTATATTTTTCTTTTAAATTCCCTGCTGTAAATTAATATAATATTGTATACATAAATCTGTTCTCAATCAGGCTGCGCCTTCCGTCCCGGCCGTCAGACGGCTCAAATCAGCCACCGGCCGGGCCAAGCCGGCCACCGACTGTAAAAGCCCCAGCCGGTTGCGGCGCACCTGCTCATCATCCACCATCACCATGACCGCATCGAAAAAGGCGCCCACCGGCTCAAGCAGGTCCGCCAGGGCGGCCAGGGCGGACCGGTAGTCCCGTCCGGCCAGGTGTTGCCGCACTGCTTCCCGTGTTTTGGTTAAACGGTCATAAAGCGCCTCTTCGGCGGGGTGGACCAGGAAGGCCGGATCTACAGCAGAGCGGGGATGTTTTTTGGACAGGTTGTTGGCCCGGTTGAATGCGGTTAGTACCGCCTCAAACTGCGGTGTGCTCCGGAAGCCTTCCAGCGCCCGCGCCCGCTGCCAGGCACCGGCCGGATCGTCAAAACCGGATGCCAGTACCGCATCCACCGTATCATAGGCCGGGCCGCGTTCGGTAAAGATGCCCCGCAGGCGCTGACCGATAAATTCCTTCAGTTCTTCCCCCGTCTTTGCTTGATCCAGCTGCAGTTTCACCCGGCCGCGGTAATTCCCGTAAGCACGGGCAATCATTTCGCCGAGCGAAAGCGTCAACTCCCCGTCCAGAATGATATGACAGATGCCCAGCGCCTGCCGGCGCAGGGCGTAGGGATCCTGGGAACCGGTGGGCTGGATGCCGATGGCGAAACAGCCGGTGAGCGTGTCCATTTTATCGGCCAGACTCAAAATGCGTCCGGGCAGGGTGGCGGGGAGTTCATCCCCGGCAAAGCGGGGCAGGTAATGTTCGTAGATGGCCTGCGCCACGGCCGGATCCTCGCCGTTTTCCAATGCGTAGGCGCGTCCCATCACTCCCTGCAGTTCGGTAAATTCGTAAACCATATTGGTCACCAGATCGGCCTTGGCCAGGCGGGCGGCCCGCCGGACCCGGGCGGTCTGGCTCTCGTCCGCATGCAGGACACCGGCCAGATATACGGCCAGGTCGGTCAGCCGCTCCATTTTTTCATAAACGGTACCCAGGCTTTCCTGCCAAACAACTTTCTTCAGGGCATCCACCCGCTCCGCCAGGGGGGTCTGCAGATCCTCCCGCCAGAAGAAGGCGGCGTCGGCCAGCCGGGCGCGCAGTACTTTTTCGTTGCCAGCGCGCACCACATCCAAATGCTCCGCCGTACCGTTGCGTACGGCGATAAAACGCGGCAACAGGCCGCCCTTTTCGTCCCGGACGGGGAAATAACGCTGATGTTCGCGCATCGGGGTGATCAGTACTTCCGCCGGCAGTTTCAAGTAATCCGGATCGAAACTGCCGCAAAGCGCGGTGGGATATTCCACCAGGTTGGCCACTTCCGCCAGCAGTTCTTCATCCGGCTCCACCCGTCCCCCTTCCCGGGCGGCCAGTTCCGCCACCTGCCGCCGGATCAACTGACGGCGCTCCGCCGGATCCACCAGCACATGGGCATCTTTCATCACCTGCCGGTATTCCCGGGCGTTGTCCAGTTCCACCGGACCGGGGCATAAAAAGCGGTGCCCGCGGGTTTGCCGGCCGGCAGTCAGGCCGGCAAAGGAGAATTCGATGATCTGTTCACCATAAAGAGCCGCCAGCCAACGTACGGGGCGGGCGAAGCGCACCTCCAGATCCCCCCAGCGCATCGGTCTGGGAAAATGCAGGCCGCTAATCAGCGCCGGGCAGAGCCGGGCCAGCGCTTCCGGCGCCGGCCGTCCCTCCCGGCGTTTAACCGCAAAAACATATTCCACCGGGCCGACGTTTTTTCGCACCAACCCCTCTACCGGCACCCCCTGACTGCGCGCAAAACCGAGAACCGCCCGGGTGGGTTCACCATCCGGGCTGAAGGCCACCTTTACCGCCGGTCCCTTCACTTCCTCGACCAGCGCTTCCTGTACGGCGGCCAGGTCATGTACATAAAGCGCCAGCCGGCGCGGGGTGCCGTAAGTGTCAATCCCGCCGTGAGCCAGGCGTTCTTCGGCCAGCAGTCGGCCGGCCAGTTCCTGCAACTGGGCCAGTGCCGGGTCCAGAAAGCGGGCCGGTATTTCCTCCGTGCCAATTTCCAGTAAAAAATCTGCCGTATTCATTTTGTTCCCCCTAACTCTTCTTCAACAGCGGATAGCCCATTTTTTCCCGCTGCGTGGCATAGGCCAGAGCGCAGGTGCGGGCCAGGTTGCGCACACGGTGGATAAAGCCGGTGCGCTCGGTGACACTGATCGCCCCCCGGGCGTCCAGAAGGTTGAAGGTGTGTGAACACTTGAGCACATAATCGTATGCCGGCAGCACCAGGCCTTTTTCCGCTATGCGCAGCGCTTCGCGCTCGAACATGTCAAACAGCTTGAACAGCATGTCCGTATCGGCGTCTTCAAAATTATAATGGGAATGCTCCACCTCGCCCTGATGATGCACGTCACCGTATGTATAGCCGTCCACCCAGACGATGTCGAAAACATTGTCCTTTTCCTGAATAAACATGGCCAGACGCTCCAGGCCGTAAGTGATCTCCGCCGATACCGGCCGGCAGTCCAGGCCGCCGCACTGCTGGAAGTAGGTAAACTGGGTCACTTCCATGCCGTCTAGCCAGACTTCCCATCCAAGCCCCCAGGCGCCCAGGGTGGGGGACTCCCAGTTGTCTTCCACGAAACGGATATCATGACGGACCGGATCAATGCCGATCGCCCGCAAACTGTCCAGGTAAAGCTCCTGCACGTCATCGGGCGACGGTTTCAGAATAACCTGGTACTGATAATAGTGCTGCAGCCGGTTGGGGTTTTCCCCGTAGCGGCCGTCGGTGGGCCGGCGTGAAGGCTCCACGTAAGCCACCCGCCAGGGTTCGGGGCCGATGGAGCGCAGGAAGGTGGCCGGATTCATCGTGCCGGCCCCTTTTTCCACGTCGTAGGGCTGCTGAATGATGCAGTTCTGATCGGCCCAAAAGCGGTTCAGGGCCAGGATCAGATCCTGAAAGTTCATGTAAAAAACCTCCCGCCAAATTATTAAACACGGTAAAGACCCGGCCGGAAAAGCCCGCCCGGCAAAAGATGCGCGCCATGGCAGGCCCCGGAACGGCCGGCCGGGTAAAAGACGAAATGCCCGGAGTGGCTTGTCAACCCGTTTTCGGACCGGGCGTTCCCGGGGCACATTTCAGGTTTAAAACACACGCGCTCCCGGGGGTGCTTCCCGTTCCGGACGCAACAGTACCACGCGCCCTTCCCCGTCGGGCACTCCCAGGACCAGCACCTCGGAAGAAAAACCGGCCACCCGCCGGGGCGGAAAATTGACCACGGCCACCACCAGGCGGCCCGCCAGTTCCTCCGGCCGGTACAAGGCGGTAATCTGGGCGCTGGATTTTTTTATTCCCAGGGCGCCGAAATCAATGGTCATCTTATATGCCGGCTTGCGGGCTTCCGGAAATGCCTCCGCCGACAGCACCCGGCCCACCCGCATGTCAATCAGTTCAAACTCCTCAATGGTTGCCAAAAAATCGCCTCCTGCCATCATAAAATCCCGGGCCGGTTCGCCTTTTGACAGAATCCCCGCCGTCAGCCCTTTCCCCCGGACGCCCGGGACGCTCCGGGAAGCGGCACCATACCGGCCGGTCGGTCCGGGTAAAAGTTAACCTCCCGTCCCCGGCGTTTGCGCCAGGGACGGGAGGCATTTCCCGCGGTTCCACCCTGTTTGGCCGCCGATAAGACGGCCCTCCTTATTACGGGCAGGTTTTACTAACCACCCAAGGCGGCTTTCCTCCTGCGGCTCGGGAACCCCCTTCACACGGCCTCGTTATACCGGCTTTCACCACCCCGGCTCGCTGCAAAAACTGCTCCGGGCTACTCTTTCCCTCATTGCCTCTGATATATTGATGGACAATAATAATTTATCAAATTTGCGCCACCATGTCAATTATCTTCAATAAACATAATAATTAATAATTAGTGGTCCGGTAACGTTTACACCGCCGGCCGCGCCCGGCCCGGGCCGCTCCGGACGGCACCCCGGGAATGTGCTCATGCCCACCGCTTATCCGCCGGGGAAACCCGGTCAAAACGCCGAGGCTTCCCCCTACGTAGGGCCCGCCGGTTCACCGGGTCCGGTTTCGCCGGGCGCTCCCTTTTTCCCTTCCTCCACCGGCCGTTCGATCTCCAGACTGTAGTTTTTAGCCATGGCGGCCACCGCCCCCAACGCCCCCAAAACAGCCAACTGGCTGCTGGCCAGCGTGCCCAGCACACCCAGCGCTCCTACGGAAGCCGGCAATTCCAGCACCGTCCGTTCGCCTTGTTTAATTTTGAGCCGGGTTTCGTTGCTGCGGGCAAACATTTCCCGGATCTGATCCACCACTTCCTGCCCGCGATTCTGCAGTTTTTCCCCCAAACCCATATTTCTTTCTTCCAGCCTGATCAGCGCCTGCACCACATCGCCACCGGCGGCATCCAGGGCTTCCTTGGCCTCCCGGTAGCCTACGCCAAGCCGCGCCCGGATCAAATCAATCTTTTCCAGTTCGCTGTCCATCTGCATCCCCCTGCCGACCATGATTTTAAACCAAACCGTATAAGCCAAAGAAAACTGCTTCATTTTATCGCTCAATGATCTTTGCTGTTCATATTTAACCCGCCGGCCGCCTGTTTTATACATCATTTTCAACGGCCATCAGCCACTCCGGTCAACCGGCTTACGACGGCATGCGCGCGTCCGTCCCCGCCTGCCGGAAAAGCACCGTGGACGGCCGGCGGCACTAGTAATCCTCTCCAATCAAGCGCAGGAACTGTAATGATTTCATACGCCGTTCCAGGTGATACTCCATGTGCCGGCGCAGAATCTGGCGCATCTCCCGCCTGATGGCGTCATCCGGCCGCAACCGGTTCAAGCGGCGCAGATCCCAGCGCAGCAGAAGGCGCAAAGTTGCCACCGTGCCGCGGCGGCAGCGCAGTCCGCCATGCTGCAGGGCCGCACAGCGTGGACAGAGCATCCCGCCCGCCCCGGCATGGTAAACCGGTTCCCCGCCCAGCGCGCCGCCGCAGGAAACGCAGGATTCCAGACAGGGACGGTATCCAAGCAGGGTGAGCAGCTTTATTTCAAAGGCACGGGTCAACAGGGCCGTCTGTATATGCCCAAGCAGGCCGAACGACTGCTGCAACAGCTCAAAAACAGCCGGCGCGGCCTCCCCTTCGGCTGTAAATGCGTCCACCAGTTCGGCCAGGTAGGAGGCGTAGCCGAGCAGATCCAGCCTCTCGCGAAGGGCGGGAAACATCTCCTGCAAATCGGCCTGACTGACCGTGTCCAGATCACGGCCCCGGCAAAGCAAAAAATTGGCACAGGAAAACGGCTGAACCGCCCCCCGCTTCCGGCTGCCCGGTTTGCAGGCACCATAAGCGAGCACACGTATTTTGCCCCTTTCCCGGGAAAAAAGGGTCAGGATCAAATCTGCTTCCCGGATATTGACTGCTTTGAGCACTAGGGCACTGACCTTGTACAGTCTCATTACTATAATCTCCTGTTTCATCCCGGGCTTGCAGCAACACCGCCCGGCAGCAGGCTTGCGCCTGTCTGACCGGCTGTAAGCCGAACCGGTTGATCCGGAAACAAGCCAAGCAGTGTGGCAGCCCGTGTAAACAAATGGAAAAAGAATCGTACTACTGAATATTTCGCCGGTCTGCAGGCATCTCCTGCCCCGCTGGCGCCCGGTATCCGGCGGCCAATTTTTAACATTTAAATGAAACTCTGCACCCTTGCGGCCATATATTTTAGTGTACCGGAACAACCCACGCCACGGGTGCCGGCAGAGAATGCGGGGGTGATCTTTATCAGAGTCATTATATTACGTTTGCGCCGGCTAAGAGTCCTGATTCCAGTTTTTATCACCCTGCTCCTGCTGGTGGCGGCACTGGACCGGGTGGCCGACGCCCGTCATGATAATGCGGTAAATACCCTGTCCCGGGCGCTGGCCGGACGCCTGGTGGTGGTCGATCCCGGCCATGGCGGGGTTGATCCGGGGGCCGTAGGCAAAGACAATGTACTGGAAAAGGACATCGTGCTGCAGGTGGCCCGGCGTTTGACCGTATACCTGCGCCAGGGCGGCGCCCGGGTGGTCATGACCAGGGAAGGTGATTCGGACCTGGCCGATCCGGAAATTACCGGTCTTTATAAACGGAAAAAACAGGATCTGGCCCGGCGTGTAGCTCTGGCCAACAGCCTTTCGGCCGACGCCATGATCAGTATCCATGTGAACAGCTTCAACAACCCCGGTGAACGCGGCATCCAGATCTTCACCAGATCCGGGGATCCGGCCAGCCTTCTGCTGGCCCGCTCAATACAATCCGAGATGAACCGGCTGATAAAAACAAGCGGCCGGGCACCCCTCTATGGCAACTACTACATCATCAGCAAGACAAAAGTACCCGCTGTAATTGTGGAAACCGGTTTTATTTCCAACCCGGCGGAATATACCCTATTGCAGAACCCGGATTACCAAAGCAAACTGGCCTGGTGCCTGTATGCCGGCATTGTAAACTATTTTGCCGGAAAATCCACGCCGGACAAGCCGGAAAATTAATAGGGGGTGAAAAATTGACAGGGCAATTGTCACGCATAACCAATCTGTGGAGCAAGATAACGGTACATTCCGGCCATCACGTATCCCGGGTGGTCATTGAGTCCGTACGGCCGCTGGACTGCCGGGCGGAAGAAACAAGCCCGGGAAGACAAATCACCCTGACGGCCCGCCACGCCCGGGCCAACATGGACTGCCAGGCCATCGACGTCTATGACGGACTGGTGGAGCAGGTGGAAATTGCGGACGACGGAAATGATCAAGTGACTATCCGTATCAACATCAATCATGCCGTTCCCTGGCAAATGAAAAGCGAGCCGGGAATGCCCGGACGCACCGTGCTTATCCTGAGCCGTGCTCACCTGCCGGCAATTTTTCAATCGATAATCCTGGTCCTCGATCCCGGTCACGGCGGAACTGATAGCGGGGGCAGGGGACCGGTGGACCTGCTGGAAAAAAACGTTGTCCTGTCCATGGCCGCCGCTCTGGAAAAAGTATTCACGCCGCTGAACGTACAAATTCATTGCACCCGCCGGGAGGACCGGGAACTTCCCGTGCGTGACCGGTATGACTTCGCCAGCCGCCGGAAGGCGCATTTTTATATCGGTTTGCACACCCATCACAGCCGGGATGAAAATGCAGCCGGCCTGGCGGTCTACTACAACCCGGCGGCCCCCGGAAGCCAGCTTCTGGCCCGGTTGGCCGCCGAGGAACTGGTACGTAAAATCAAACGCCCGTTCAGGGGAATTTCACCGGACCGGCAATTATCCCCGCTGGGAGGTATTCCCGGCATCACCGTGGAACCGGTGGCAATTTCCAACTGGGTGGAGGAAGGGCTGCTGCGCAACCCCACCTTTTACGACAAAATCGCCCTGGGAGTCTTTAACGGCCTGCGCCGTTATATTATTGAAAGCCCGTACGGGAATAACGCCCGCCGGAAACAGAAAAACTAGCAGTGTAAAAAGTAAAGGTCCCTGTCATAAATAAAATTGCTTTGCGCCGGCCCGGAAACGGCAAGTGCCCGGGAACTGCCAGCGCAAATACTTCCGGTGTCATCCCGGGGGCAAGATGCCCGCCTCCAACGGCTGCACCGGTAACTGCGCGGCACCGGACACTTTTCGGAGGCACATTGGATATAAGATGGTGTTCTATTTGTTCAAAATATTGTTGACCGCAGCCACAGTCTTTTTTTGTTGCAGCCTGCCGCCGCTTCCGGCCGCTGCTGGTCCGGCCGGCCATCGTTGCGACCCCGTTGAACCGCATGTCTTTACCGCCCCCTTTCATCAGGGCGGCGACGTGGCCAGCCTGCAGCGTTGCCTGGCCTATCTGGGCTATTTCCACGGTGCGGCCAGCGGTTACTACGACCGGGCCACCATGGCCGCTCTGGGCAATTTTCAGCGCCAGCACCACCTGTCTCCTTCCGGTTTGATGGATGCACCCACCTGGCAGGTAATCAGCCGGGCCATGCTGATCCGGGCGCAGGCGGAGGAAAAAATCCCCTCGCCCCATCACGATCTATGCCTGCTGATCGATACATTCAACCTGACTCTGACCGTATTTTCCCGGGGTGAAATCATCCGGCAATACCCGGTGGCCGTGGGCCGGCCCGGCGAAGAAACGCCGGTGGGCTCCTGGCGGGTGGCGAACAAATCAGACGAGCATTTACCGGGCATGGGACCCCGCTGGATGGGGCTGAACATTCCGGGCGGCAGTTACGGCATTCATGGCACGGACAGGCCATGGTCGATCGGCACCTACGCCAGCGCCGGCTGCGTGCGCATGCACAACGCCCACGTCCTGGAACTTTTTCCCTGGGTAACGGAAGGAACGCCGGTGCTCATTTTAGGCAATCCCTTCGGACGTTTCGGCGAGCCATATCCGGTCCTGCAGCCAGGCAGTTGCGGCGCGGCCGTGCAGGAAGTGCAGCGGGTCCTGAAACGCCTCGGCTATTACCAAAAATCGCCGGACGGAGTTTTTGGACCGGGCACCGCGGACGCGGTTAACCTGCTGCGTATCCAAAACGGCCTGCCCGCCGGCCGGGTGGTGGACGGACCGGTCTACCGCCTGCTCGGAATATAGCCGTTTACCGGCCGCATGCGGCTCCTTTTCATTTCATCCCCCTTTCCCCGGCGGCTCTACAGTCCGGTAACCACACCGGCCGGACCAATGGTCAGTGGTTACGCACACCAGTTTTCCGTTTTACCGCTTTCCCCGGCAGCATATATTTTCCATAGACAACCCCGGCCGGAACCGGCAGGCAGGTGAGAAAAATCAATCGCATATTTTTAATCGCTTTACTAACGGCAATTATTCATTTAACTGACACGCTGGTATACGCGGTCAGGCTCTCCGGGGTAACCACCCGGCGTCTGGCCACCGCTTTCTCCTTGTTTCAAATTATCGCCCTGCTGGCCAGTACGGCCAACCTGGTACAGGCGCCCCTTTTATCCTCGGTGGTGGAAAGCAGCATCAATCAGGGCATGGAGAAGGCGGCGACAACCGGCCGGCAACTGCTTGAATCACCCTTCTATCAACAGCAACTCAACCAGTTGGGCTTTGATATCCGCCTGATTATCCTGGCCGCCACACTGGGCACCATCGCCGGGGTAATTTTTACCCCGGCTTTTAATTACGTATTCACCCGGGTAATCCTGCTTTTTGAAGAAGCCGGCTCCGTTCCCCGCCTGGTGCTGGTCGTCCTGTCGCCCCGCCGGCTGGGGCGTGCGCTGCGCAAAAGACCGTTACACGTGACTGCTTTCAGTAACGCTGTCAAAACCGGGCGGCAACGCAGCATCCCCCTGTCCTTTCTGACTGCCAATACGGCCGTGATCGGCATCTGGACCACCGGGGTACTGTCAGCACTGTACGCCGGTGCGCTGCTGCCGGACTACCGCTCCACAGCCAGCCTGCTCTCGGGTGTGGTCAACGGTCTGGCCACGATTTTATCGGCCATGATAGTGGATCCAACCGCGGCCATGATCACCGATCAGGCCATCCGGGGCCAGCGCGGACCGGGCGACGTCCGGCAGATGGTCTACTACCTGTGTCTGACCCGTATCCTGGGCACCATCCTGGCACAGATTTTATTCCTGCCGGCCGCCGGATTCATCAAGGGGGTGGCCCTGCTCATGGCCGCGCCGGATTAATTTCCCGGTGCGGTTTTTTGCCCGGCCTGTCAATGGACAGGCACCGTATGAAGGGCAAAACCATACTCTGATATTAGCTGTGCCCGTACGCAAATAAATTGGGAAAGGCGGTGAACATTACGCCCTATTACCCCGTTCCCATCCGTACACACGTGATCAGCGCGGAAGATGATATCGTGGAACTGGCCGGGAGATACACGGAAGGAGTGGCCGAACCGGGAGATGTGATCGCCCTGGCGGAAAGCGTGGTGGCCATTACCCAGCAAAGGGCCGTCCTGCCGCAGGATGTGCGGCCCGGTTTACTGGCCCGCTTCTTGTGCCGTTTTCCCGGCAAGCACGGCAGCCTGGCCACGCCGCCGGCCATGCAACTGGCCATCCGGGAGGTGGGTACGATCAGGATTTTACTGGGTTGCGCGGCGGCGGCGACCGGCCGTCTGGTTGGTAAAAGGGGCCTCTTTTACCGGGTGGCCGGGCAGGAACTGGCTCTTATCGACGATGTGGCCGGCACCATGTGGCCTTACGAAAAACACATTATTCTCGGACCACGCAAACCGGACCAAATCGTTGACCGGATCCGCCGCGCCACCGGTGCGGATGCGGTGATCGCCGATGTCAACGATATCAAGTGTGTGGATATCCTGGCCGCCAGCAACCCGGAAAGCGGACGGATTGCCAGGGAATCTTTAAGGGACAATCCTTTCGGCAATGATGACCAGCAAACACCGATTGTGGTCATCAAAGTACTGGCGGAAACGCCGGATCGCGCCGCCTGATCAGCAAAATAAAATACTTGGAGGGGAAAAGTTTGCTGCCGACACCGACAAAATTTACCCTGGTCGCAGGAACCGGGGAAGGCCACACTCCTTTAAACGCCTTTGACCAGGCGCTGCTGGCAGCCGGAGCGGGCAATGTCAACCTGCTCCGGGTGAGCAGCATCCTGCCTCCCGGCGCCCGGTACGCGGAACGCGTCATCCTGCCCCCCGGCGCACTGGTTCCCGTGGCTTACGGAGCGCTCAAGTCCGCCACGCCCGGAGAGCGAATCGCGGCTGCCGTGGCGGTGGGCATACCGGAAAGCGGTTTCGGGGTGATCATGGAGTACTCCGGCCGCACCTCCCGGGAGGAGGCGGAAAAAACCATCCGGGGTATGGTGGAAGAGGCTTTTGACATGCGCGGCCTCTCCCTGGTCACCTACCGGGTAAAATCCGTGGAGCATGAGGTGGTCATGGCGGGAGCGGTTTTTGCCGGCATTATTTTATGGTATTGACGGGGCGCGTACCGGCCGAAGCAGCAATAATATCCGCTATCGCCGGTTTTAAACAAGGCATCTTTGCCGTTAATGGAATACAGTGACCAAGCGGCCGGTCAATGTTTTGCCAAACAAGCAGCTAAAGAAGTAAAAAAATCCGGGCTGGAAAACTACCCGGATTTTTCATTTACCTGGCGGTGGGAGTAATGCTTTTTAAAATCGTATTCACTTCCGTATTAAAACTGGAAAGCGGTTTGCCCCGGGCGATTCCCCCGGCCACACCCTGAATCCGGGCGATCATCTTCGGGTCGGTGGTTACCTGGACGGAACGGATCCGTTTATCGGCAGCCTTGACCCGCCTGGCTGTTTCGGTTTTAATTGAGGCGATGTCGGCGCTTTTTATTCCCGCTTTGAGATCCAGTCCCACTATAGCAGTGTTGCCGGTCAAAATCACCGTAGCCGATTTAACCCCCGGCACCTTTTTAGCCTCTGTCGCCAGCTTTCCGGCCAACTGGGCGGCCCCGGCCGAAGTCGTCGGCAACGGTTGAGTACCCACGGTCGGTCCCGGAGCAGTGGGCGCGGGGGCCGGTTTGGGCGACGCCGGAGGTGACGGCTTACGGGCCGTGGCGCACCCGGCGGCCAGCGCCATCAACAGGCCCGCCACCAGCAGCCAGGCAAGCCATCCGTATCTTTTGTGCACGATTTTTCACCTCCCTCCTTTTGCGTTCCCAAATAATATTTGCCATTGCCCTGCAATCTATGCGTTTATAAACAATTCACGGCATGGTATAATGTCGGTGTCATTGATTTCATTACTTTGGGAGGCTTTTCCCATGCGCATTGTTCTGGCCATGTGCGGCGCTTCCGGGGCCGTTTACGGCCTGACCCTGTTGCAGGCGCTGCGCCGTTTGAATGTGGAAACCCATCTGATTCTGAGTTCCTGGGCGGAAAAAACCCTGCAAATGGAAACCACCGGCCCGTTGGAGCAGGTGGTTGAACTGGCTGATTATTTTTATCCGGACCGGGATCTATCCGCCCCGGTGGCCAGCGGATCCTTTATTCACCAGGGCATGATCGTCGCTCCCTGCAGCATGAAAACCTTATCCGCCATTGCCAACGGTTATGCCGACAATCTGGTGGCACGCGCCGCCGATGTCACGATCAAGGAAAAACGCCCCCTGGTGCTTATGCCCAGGGAATCCCCGTTGAGCGCCATTCACCTGGAAAACATGCTCCGGTTGGCCCGCCTGGGGGTGATTATTGCACCGCCGGTGCCGTCATTTTACCAGCGGCCGCAAAGCATCCAGGACCTGGTGGACCAGACCGCCGGGCGGGTGCTGGATTTGCTGGGCATCGCAAACACGCTTGTACAGCGCTGGGGGGGCGGTTTTGAAGCTTAATCCAAACTGGCCCCGTCAGAGTACTGAACAGATTGCCGGTCCGGGTTCAGCGGTGCCAGATGCGGGCAAATGAGATCAGGGAGAAGAGATTGCACCTGTTTTGCCTGCCTTTCAACCGGACATAATATAAAAAGTCGCCCAAAAAGGCCTCCCACAAGCGGGCAACCGGTGCTTTGTGCCGGGTATCCTGCAGCATCGCCGTAAGACTCAAGTCCGCCGCTTCACGCACCAGCCGGGATGCCTCCTCCAGTTTGATTCTGGCCTGTTCCAGTTGTTCCAAAATCGGTCATGCACCTCCGGCTATCCGTTTTCCGGTTCACTTTCCGGCGTTTTCCCGCTTGCGGCCTGCTCCATTTCCTCTTTCAGCTTTTCGAACCGCGCTTCGGCCACCACATCCTCAATGCCTTCCTTCAGTTTGGATAAAATCCCCTGTAACTGTTCACCCAGATCACTCACTTCCGCGATCACTTTTTTCAGCACCGGCTTCACCGCTTCGCGCGTGGACGGCACGGCCAGAATAATCAGCAGCGCCAGCAATAAATACATGCCGTAGCGCGGCTGCAGCAGACCGGCCAACCGGTCGCCGAGAGCCGGCCGGGGCAGCATCCGGTAAAGCTCATCCATGGTCTGTCCCCGTCCGGCGCTTTCCTCCAGCAACCCGGCGAGAACTGCCCGGGCGCCCGGACTGACCCTGGAACGCCGCAAACGGTTTTCCAGTGCCCGCAGGGCATTTAACTCCTGATAAACCTCCCGCCGCAACCGGCCCAGATCGCGTGCCGGGTAACGTCCCCTGCCGGCGTATCGCCTGTCCGCGCGCTCATCAAGTTCGTTGAGAAGCTCTTCGGTTAACTGGTCGATTAAATACCAGTTATAAACACCGCCTGCCTCCCTGCTCATGATTGTCACCTCGAATGATTGGAAATTTGTAGTATTGTATCATCAATCACAAGAATCGTCAATATTCCCGGTAAAATTACACTAGCAAGGTCCGTACTAAAAATATTAATTCTATATTAATTTATTGTTAAGATTCATTGACAACGGTCTTGGATGATGTTACCATTAAGTCAACAAATTTTTTACAGGGGGTGAAAAAATGTTAAACCGGCTTTTGACCCGGACTTCTCCATGGACATTGCTCCTGACCGGTCTGGCGGCCGGAATATTGATCAGTCCGGGAATCCGCAAAGGACTGCGCACGGTGGCGGTGCAAACCACCAAGGCGGCCCTGTCCCTGACGGATGCTGCCAGATCATGCAGTGAAAAAGCGAGTGAGAGCTGGAACGGGGTGGTAACCGAAGCCAGGGCGCAACAAGAATCCCGGAACGCAAACATAAAATCCAAAATGCACAGCGCCGGCATTGCCGCAGTGGGTAGCGGCCTGGATGCGGTGGACAAGGTAAAGGCAGTCACCGGTGCGGCAAAGCAAAAATGGGACAACCTGGTGGCCGAGGCCAGGGAATATAAAAAGGAAAACCAGGAAGAAACACCGGCCCCCGCGGAGGAAGCGCAGCCCGGCGGGGGAACACCGGTACCAGAAAGTTAGTTTTTTTATAAGGTTCATGCAAGCTGCCCTTAAAAAGGGCAGCGTTTTGATTAAGTGGTTGACGGGGGTGAGCGACATGAGCCGGAATGACGCCGGTCTTCAGTACGGCCGGGTGTTGCACTTTCTGCCCGGACGTATGCGCATTGAAATGCCGGGCTTGCAGGGGGCGAAAAACCTTTCCCGGCAACTGGAACGGCGACTCAATACGGTGAAAGGAGTCACTGCGGCCCGGGCCAACCCCCTGACCGGCCGTTTGCTGATCGTTTATGACAACCGGTTACATAGTAAAGCATCCGTTGCGGCGTTGACCGGCGGGTGCTGGCGGGAAACCCTGCAGGCGGCATCTGGATCAGCAGAAAAGCGTCCGGAGGCAACAGCACCGGAAGCAACCGTCACGGGCACGGCAGTGATGCCATCACCCCGGTTGCCGGCGGGAGGTCGCCGGACGGACGACGGATGGTACCGCCACCGGCGGCTGAAAGCTTACCTGACCGCCGGTCTGACCGGATTGATCGCCTGGAAGCGTTTTGTGCTGGGACCTTCCCGGTTGGCACTTTCCCCCGGCTTATTTTATGCTTCAGCCCTGCTCACAGTGGTCTCCGGTTATCCGCTGTTAAGCCGGTGCCTGAGGGAACTTACAGCCGGCGGCCCGGTAATAGCGGATCCGGCGTTAAAGTCGGCAGGACTGGCCACCGCGGTGTTACGGGAAAGTGTTCCGCCCCTGACAGTCAATCTGATGGAGCAGGCCGCTTTGCTGCAGGAAGCCGATGTGCGCAAGGAGTATGAGCGGCAGGCGCTTTCCGGCGTCGCACCGGCTGCGGCGCTGAAGAAAACCCTTTCCCGCCGGGCAACCGGCGCCGGATCATGGGAAAGCACGGATAATGAACCGGGGGGACCGGGCAACACCTACCTGGGGTTGGCTGTTTTAAACGGTATAACTACCAGTGACTGGCAGCGCAGTCTGGCCATGCTCATGGCCGCCTGCCCCGGGCAAGCGGCCATGCTCCGGGACATGACTTTCATCGCCGGCGCCCGGGAGGCATCCGCCGCCGGGATTTACCTTGACCGGCCGGAAACGCTCCAAAAGCTGGCCACTGTGGATACGGTGTTATTCAACGAAACCGGTGCGCTGTTCACGCCATCCCGTGTGGGTGATATCATCCCCCTGGACGGTGCGGACCCGGACGGTGTCCTGTTCACCGCCGCCGTCCTGACTACCGAAGCGAACCACCCGCTGGCCGGGGTGTTGATGCCGGAGGACCGTGATGGATTGAAACCTTACCGGGCCGGGATCATCATGCGGCAGCAAAACGGCGTCCGGGGTTGGGTGAACGGTATCCCGGCCACGGTCGGAAACGCCGCTTTTACCGGTCCCGCGGCACGGGACGTCCGTGCCCGGTTATTAGTCCGTCAACTGGTTCATTTGCGGCAAACTCCGTTGTACGTCACCCGGAACGGCAGGTTGACCGGAATCATCGGCATTGTCAGTACCATGCGCGAAAACGCCCGGGAACTGATTCACCTGCTCAGGATACAGGGTGTGACCATGACCGGTATCATTTCCAGTGAAGAGCCCGGGGTTTTACAACCACTGGCGGAAAGATTGGGAGTCTGGGAGTTTTCCGCAGCCGGACTTTCCACCGCGGAGAAAGTGCGACTGATTAACAACCTGCAGCATCAAAAAAGAGTGGTGGCGGTAATTTGCACCGGAGCACGCGGGGCGGCCTGCCTTTCCGCGGCAGACGTGGGAATCAAGCTGAACCGCGCTGGCTTTAACGGAAGAGCGGAAGTGCTCATACCGGAAATCAGCCCCGGTAAATTGAAGTTGCTTTTCCAGCTTTCCCGGCAGTATTCTTTCAAGGCCGAGCAAAAGCAATCGCTTTACCGGGGGGCCACCGGGCTTGGCCTCTTTCTGGCGGCCTGCCGGCGCCTGAATGCGCCCGCCGCCGCCCTTTACAACAGTGCGGCCACCCTGCTCCTCGGTTTGAGCGCCCTCTCCCCGGCACGGCGGCGATCACACAGCAACCGGCCGGACAGAAACGCAAAGGCGAAAAGCGACGCCCGCCCCGCCGTGGACAGAGGCACGGAAAACAGTCCGCCGGTCCCGGCGGGACATGGCAAAATGCTCAAAACCGGCAATGAAAATGGAACGAACTTGCCCGGGAAACTGTCCTGCAACAATGGCTGGCCGGCCTTGTCCGTAAACGAAACTTTTTTGAAACTAGGCTCCGACCCGCACCGGGGACTGACCGGAGAGGAAGCACAAAAACGCCTTTCCCTTTGCGGCCCGAACAGGCTGGCTGAAAGCCGGCCGCCGGGAATATGGCGCAGAGTTTACAACCAGTTGAACAACTTTATGGTCCAGGCATTGCTGGGCTCGACGGTGATCTGTTTCTTCCTCGGGGAAACGGGCGATGCCCTGGCCATTCTGTCCATAGTGGCCATGAACGCCCTGCTGGGGCTTTTGCAGGAACAAAAAGCGGAAAATGCCCTGGCCGCCTTGAAAAAGATGACCGCTCCCACCGCCCGGGTGCTGCGGAACAGCCGGAGACTGGCAGTACCGGCAGCCGGACTGGTCCCTGGAGACGTAATCTTTTTGGAACAGGGCGACATCGTACCGGCGGACGTACGCCTGTGCACTGCGCACTGCCTGGAAGTGGAGGAGTCTTCCCTCACCGGTGAGTCCTGCCCGGTTGGTAAAAAAACCGCCGCCTTGAAAAACCACGACCTGGTACACGAGTGTCTGAACATGGCCTTCATGGGCACCACAGTAACCAGGGGGCGCGGGACGGGTATAGTGGTGGCCACCGGCATGAACACGGAAATGGGCAATATTGCCGGGCTGCTGATTGAAAAGAACAATGGCGGTACACCCCTGCAGCAAAAGCTTGAAGTTATCGGTAAAACGGTTTTAAAGGCTTGCCTGGCAGTAAGCGGGGTGGTTGTGGTGGCCGGCATTTTGCGCGGACATCCTCCGTTCAGCATGTTTTTAACCGGAGTCAGCCTGGCCGTGGCCGCTATTCCCGAAGGTTTGCCGGCCACCGTCACCGTGGCCCTGGCCGCCGGTGTATGGCGGCTGGCCCGGGAACATGCCGTGGTCAGAAACCTGCCGGGAGTGGAAACACTGGGTTGCGCCTCGGTAATCTGCACGGACAAAACAGGAACTTTGACCAAAAACGAGCTGACCGTACAATATATTTACTGTCCGCAAAATCTATGGCAGGTAAGCGGCGCCGGTTATGCACCGGAAGGGGAAATCTGGGAAGCGGGCCGCCCGGACGCCCCGCAAACGGAAGAAGCGCTGAAAAACATTTTAATCGCCGGTATCCTGTGCAGTGATGCCCGGGTGGTCCGGGAAAGGAAGCCGGATACCCGTTGGAAGGTGCTGGGTGATCCGCTGGAAGGAGCGCTGCTGGTGGCCGGCATGAAGGCCGGCCTGCTGCCGGAAGTTTTGCGACGCACTTTTCCCCGCCTGTCCGAAATACCGTTTGATTCGGAGCAGGGCTACATGGCCGTCTGCTGCGCTGGAGAAGGAGGGAATACAACCCTGTACTACAAGGGGGCGCCGGAAAAAATTCTGTCCATGTGCCGGTGGCTCCCCGCTGATGGCCGGACGCTGCTCATAACTGAAGAAAAGAGAAGGGAAATCATGGCCATGAATGAGCACTTATCCAGCCTCTCCCTGCGTGTGCTGGCCATGGCCGCCCGTCCGGGCGGGAAGCGTTCCGCGCCGGACTTGCCCGCACAGGAAAAGGATCTTGTTTTCCTCGGCCTGGTGGGCATGCGCGATCCCCTGCGGTTGGAAGTGCGTGACGCCGTAGACCGTTGCCGGCGGGCCGGAATCAGGGTGGTCATGATCACCGGCGACCACCGCAATACTGCCCGTACCATCGGCGAAGAGCTGGGCATCCTGGAGTTGAACCGCACGGACAGAGTGATCACCGGTCCGGAAATTGAACGCATGTCTGAAAGCGAGTTAAGGACGGTGGTGCAGAACGCCAGCGTCTTCGCCCGGGTACTGCCCCGGCATAAGATGCGCCTGGTCAAGGCATTCAAAGAACCCGGCGGGGTGGTGGCCATGATCGGTGACGGGGCCAATGACGCCCCGGCGGTAAAGAGCGCCGATATCGGGGTGGCGATGGGACTTTCCGGTACCGATGTAACACGCAAGGCATCAACCATAGTCATTACCGACGATAACTTCGCCACTCTGGTCACGGCCATCGAACAGGGACGGGGCATATATGACAACATCCGCAAGTCGGTGCGCTACCTGCTGGCCACCAACGCGGGGGAAGTGGTGCTGATGTTCCTGACAGTCGTTTCCGGCCTGCCTCTCGCACTGCTGCCCATTCAGCTGCTGTTTTTGAACCTGTTGGGGGATGGCTTTCCGGCCATCGCCCTTGGCCTGGACAACCCGGCGCCCAACGTGATGGAGCAGAAGCCGCGTTCACCGCGGGACAAGTTTTTTGACCGTGAATACACGCACAAGATCGTCTCGCGGGGCATTGCCATCGGCGTTTCGGGCATGGCCGGCTACCTGTGGGGACTGGGCCGCGGTAACCTGCCCCTGGCCCGCACCGTCACCCTGGCTACCCTTACTTTAAGCCAGTTGCTGCACGCCCTGGACTGCCGCTGGGATTACCATGTGAACGGTGAGCGGGCCAGGAACAAGTATCTAACCGGCGCTGTTTCACTTTCCGCCGCCCTGCTGGCCGGCGCCGTCTACCTGCCCTCTTTGCGCACCATTTTTAAAACCAGGCCGCTGGGACCGGCCGATCTCAGTGCAGTCGGCCTGGGAGTGGGGCTCAGTACGCTTTTGGACCGGGCGCTCACCGGTTTGCTGAACTCTATCCAACCGGGCGGGGACAAAGCAGCCGGCGGCGATCGGAATACCGTTTACGGTATTTTACCGGAAAAAAAGATGCTGGACGGAACCGGGACGGGGAAAATACCGGCTTTACGCGGAAACCTTTCCGTCTGACATGAACCGGGGCATGCAAAAGCGCCGGTTCAACCAGCCACCGGCGCTTATTCCTTGTTTGATCAGGCAAGCTACGCAGACTCCGCGCCTGCTTCTCCGTCCGCCTGTTCCCACCCGTCCGCCGGATAACCGTAATAATGATAAACGGCCACAGCCACCCGGGAAAAAAGCTCTTCTTTGATTTCGCTTCCGGTATTTTTAACCATACCGGCCAGGCAAAGGGCCAGGCGCTCCCGGGCAACCATCTCACCGGCACGAACGGACTGCTTGCAAACAGACTCCCGGATACTACCGGCAATCAGTCCGGCCACTTTTTCTCCCCCTATACCCTCCATAACCAGTCCAAACACGCGATCACAACACCACTTGCTGATCGCTGCAGCCGCCTGTGACATTACAGCGGTCTTTCTGATTTGGGCAAACCAGCTTTCCACCGGCTTTAAATCGATGTGAACGGACAGTGGTTCAACTTCCGGTAAACAACCGGCCAGAAGGGGATCCTGTCCGAGCTGTGCGGTAATATTACACACCAACTCATTGAGCCGGTCGCCGGAAAGGAAGCGGCGGTAAAAAACCTGTACCGGCGCACAATTTTTTAAAGCCGCATCCGCAATAAAGACGGGGATCTCACCGATAATCTCCCCGGCAAATTGATCGACTGCAGCTGCAATCAACTGCCGGCACCGATCCACCAGGTCACAGGTTTTTTCCGCCGACAAATTGCGTTGCTCAACCGGTCCGCAAGCTCCCCGCCCGCGCCGGTTGTTTTCCACAACAGCAAAATTGCAGGACATGGGTGTTCCCCCTTTACTGCCGGATCTCTTTTCCTTTTAATCATAACCTCCCATTTTTAAATACCAACACTGTTTCTGTTAATATATATTAAGTTTCTATTAATTTATAGTAAAACCGGGACCGGTAATTTTTGTTCAGGCAGGGGTGTTTTGCAAAAAAAAACCGCCCTCAGGCGTTTACCACGACAGCTAATGCAAAGAGTAACCGAGATCATGCAGGGCGGCAGTACGGTTGCGCCAGTCGGGACGCACCTTCACCCACAGATCCAGAAAAATACGTGAACCCAGCAAGGCCTCGATCTCCTGCCGCGCCTGGCGGCCCACTTCCTTGAGCATCTGTCCGCCCCGGCCGATCAAAATGCGTTTCTGGGATTCCCGCTCGGTATAGATCACCGCCCGCACCACCACCAGTCCGTTTTTCTTCTCCTCCACCGCTTCCACCACCACGGCCACCGAATGAGGCACCTCCTGACTGGTCAGGTGCAGCACTTTTTCCCGGATCAGTTCGGCCATGATGAACCGTTCCGGGCGGTCGGTGATCATCTCGTCGGGATAATACTTGGGACCGGCGGGCAGGTAACCCACCACCAGGTCCATCAGGCGCGGCAGGTTGTCGCCGGTCAGGGCGGATACGGGAATGATTTCGGCAAAGGAATACATGTGCCGGTAAATTTCAATCAAGGACAACAGCGTGTCCTTTTCCACCAGGTCGATCTTGTTCATTACCAGGAAGACCGGTGTGGCCAGGCCTTTCAACTGGCCGGTGATATACCCGTCACCCGGTCCGGGCTCCTTGCACTCGACCAGAAAAAAAACCACGTCCACCTCTTTCAGCGCCCCCAGCGCCACTTCCACCATGTATTCGCCCAACCGGTGCCGTGGCTTGTGGATGCCCGGCGTATCCAGGAAGATGACCTGCGCGTCCGGGCGGGTGACCACGGAATGAATTTTATGCCGGGTGGTCTGGGGCTTGTCGGACATAATGGCCACTTTCTGCCCCACCAGCCGGTTCAGCAGGGTGGATTTGCCCACATTGGGACGGCCCACCAGGGCGACAAATCCGGATTTGAATTGATCAGACATTACTGTCACCACTTTTTTGCTCTTTTCCGGAGCGGCTGCTTCACCCGCCGCTCCAATACCGCTGCTGACACTTGTCCCGGTACGAACCCGGCAACGGTGTACAAAGTATGTGCTACCTGTCCACCGGTTCCGTCAGGCGGGTTGGCGGTTTTTTCCCGCCGGGCGGATTATCCCCGCCGGCAGCCGGGGGCAGGTAAAAGGAAAGCGGTAATAATCCGGCCGCCGTCTGCCGCTTGTATTCCCCCCGGTCGTTGCACATATATACGTCCATTTCCGGGGCGAATTCCACCAGCACCTGGCGGCAGGCGCCGCAAGGTGTACAAAATTCCGTTCGCCCGGAAATGACGGCCAGGGCGGCAAAGTTCCTTTCCCCGTTGCTTACCGCCTTGAACAGGGCCACCCGCTCGGCGCATACGGTCAGGCCGTAAGAGGCGTTTTCAATATTGCAGCCGCTGTACAGGCGTCCTTCAACGGTAAGCAATGCCGCCCCCACCCGGAAGCCGGAATAGGGGGCGTAGGCCCGTTCCCGGGCCGCACGGGCGGTGTTGATCAACTTCTCCACCGGAAATTCCATCACCGGCAAGTGGATCACGGCAAAGCCTCACTTTCTGTTCACTAATATGCCGGCCAGGCGCGGTAAAAATACCAGCAGGCCGATGATCACGGAATTGAGTGCGGCCAGCAGCACCGCCCCGGCAGCCGCGTCCTTGGCCGCCCGGGCCAGGGGGTGGTATTCGGACGTAATCAGATCCACCACTTTTTCCACTGCCGTATTGAACATTTCCGCCGTCAGCACCAGAAAAACGGCAAAAAAAAGCAGGGCAAACTCCCCGGCGGTCACTCCCAGGGCCAGCGCGGCCAGGAGCACCACTGCGGCCGCCAGAAAATGAAAACGCATATTTGCCTGCGTGCGCAGCGCATAAGCCACCCCGACCAGGGCGCAGCGCAGGCTGCGGCTGAAATTGTCATTATGAGTACGGTGTGTCATTTTCGCCTCCCTGCCGGCTCAAGCCCGCCTGCGCCAGCACCGCCTCCTCCCTGGCCCGCATGCGTACGCTTTCTTCCTCCGTTTGATGGTCGTAACCAAGTAAGTGCAACACCCCGTGCACGGTTAAAAAAGCCACCTCGCGCGCGAAACTGTGCCCGTACTCCACACTCTGGCGCTGCGCCGCCGGCAGGGAAATCACCACATCCCCGAGTGCCACCTCACCGCCTCCGGACGGCATGGGTTCCCCTTCCTCCAGGGCAAAGGAAAGTACGTCAGTGGGACGGTCTATTCCCCGGTATTCCCGGTTCAGACGTTGAATATAGTCCTCGTCGACAAAGACCAGGCTCACTTCCGCCGCCGGTTCAACCCCCTCGGCATGCAGGACCGCCTCTGTCACCCGGATAACCAGTTCGTTAAGTCTTTCATCCACCGGCACTTTTTCTTGAAGATTGCTTACGAGCACCGACACCTCTGGCTTTTCTCCTTTCCAGCTCCTTGTTCAAATCTGGATACTCGATACGGGAGTGGAAGATGCCGCTTAATACCTGCATAAACGCGGCGGCAATGGTATCCAGATCCCGGAAGGTCAGATCGCACTCATCCAACTGCCCGTCCATCAACTTGTCTTTGATAATCTTACGGACCATCCCCTCCACCCGGCCCAGAGTGGGATTGTGCAGGGAGCGTACGGCCGCCTCCACCGAATCGGCCAGCAGGACAATGGCTGCTTCTCTGGTCTGCGGCTTGGGACCCTCGTAACGGAATTCGTCCTCGTTAATGTTGTCCGGACCGCCGTTTTCCATGGCTTTGTGGTAAAAATAAGAGCACAGGCCGCTTCCATGATGCTGTTCAACGATATCGACCACCGCTTTGGGCAATTTGTATTCCTTCGCCAGTTCCACACCGTCCTTGACGTGGGAAGTCAAAATTAAAGTACTCAAGGACGGGGCAATCTTGTCATGGGGATTCTCTTCAGACATCTGGTTCTCAATGAAAAAATAAGGCCGCTTGATCTTGCCGATGTCATGATAGTACGCCCCCACCCGTACAAGCAGGCTTTCCCCGCCCACGGCCTCGGCCGCCGCCTCGGCCAGATTGCCGACAATGATGCTGTGATGATAGGTGCCCGGCGCTTCGGTGAGCAGACGTTTCAAGAGCGGGTTGCTGGGCTGGGAAAGCTCCAGCAGGTGCACGGCCGAAGTAATGCCGAAAGCGCTTTCCAGGTAGGGCAGCGCGCCGATGGTAAGCACCGATGATAAAATACCGTTGATCAGGCCGAAGATGAGCGCCGAGGTGAGCACCAGTCCAAAAGGATTATTGCCAAGCAGGCCCATGATCAAAATGGCCACCACATTAGCGGCGCTGGTGAACACACCGGCCCGGGCCAGATCGCCCCGCTGGCTCAGCTTGCTGACGCTGTATACCCCGGCAAAACCACCCACCAGGGCGACGATGCCAAAATTCACCTGTCCGTCAATCATCAAAGTAAGAATAAAACTGATTACGGACACCACCAGCATGGCCACCTGTGAATCCAACAGAATGGCAATGAGCATCCCGGCGGCGGCAACAGGCACCATAAAGCCGAATAGCGCGCCCAGTTCCGGCCACTGGGGCAGGTTGATCGCCACGATGGCCTTGGCGATGGCCAGCACCACCACCACAATAATCCCCAGCAAGTACAGATGGCCGGCCTGCAGGTAGATTTCCCGGTTCTGCTGGTGCAGATAAAGCAACACGACCATCATGAGCAAGGCCACCAGCAATGCACTGCCGGCGAACATCCGCCAGGACAGGCCCGGTTGCACCAGTCCCAGCGCCTCCATCTTGGCCAGACTGTCCCTGGTTACCACGTCTCCGGGACGGAGAATGATTTCGTTCCGTTTAATGGTCACCATTTGCGGCTGTACGGTGTTCATGGCCGCCTGTTTCAAAAGGTGGGTTTTATCGGCGTTGTAAAAGCTGTTCGGACGCAGGTAGTGATTAATCAACCCCTCGGCCAGGTTCTGGTACGAAGCGCTGAACTGCAGCCGATCCACCTGATCGCACAGGTTTTTTTTGATGCTGTCCAACTTATCCGGCGTAACACCCTGTTCAGTTTCCATGACCTGGGCCACCAGTCCGTTCACCGCCCGCTCCACCTGGTCCAGCGACCCGGAAGCAGGTTGTGCCAGCACGGCCAGGGTAGCGGCAGGCAAAGTAAAGGGCAGGTCGGACTTCAGCCTGTCAACCCGGTTCTGCTGACTGGCCTTGGGATCGGACTGAATGTCCTTGATCGCGGCAATGGTGTTGGCGATGTCACGTTGTACGGTCCCGCTGACCAGGGGATCCCGGTCGTACTGGGGACGCACCGCTGCGGCCGCCTGCTCGCGCAGTTCTTCTGTTTTGCCCTTGTCTTCAAAAACCACGCTACGGGGGGCCGAAACCTGCACCGGGGAAACCTGTCCCTCTTTTAAATTAACTTTATCGGGCACAAATTGCACCGCGAGTAATGTGGTAAGCAACACAAAAAACAGCACCGCCGCGCTCACCCGGCGTACCCGGCGCTGTTTCATCAAAGGGGCCAGACGGCCGAACGTCCTGTCCCGTATCCTGGCGAGAGGAAACATTTTCTTCACTCTCCTGAAGCCGCCCACCTATAGTCCTGCTTCGTCGTTTGTTTCATAGGCCCGGACAATTTCCTGCACCAGCGGATGACGGACAATATCCTCGCCGGAAAGGTGGTGGAAGGCAATCCCCTGCACCCCGGACAACACCTGCCTGGCGTGCACCAGACCGGATACCCGCCCCGGGGGCAGGTCAATCTGGGTGATATCACCAGTAATGACCGCTTTTGAACCAAAACCCAGACGAGTGAGAAACATTTTCATCTGCTGGTCCGTGGTGTTCTGCGCCTCGTCCAGAATGATAAAAGCATCATCCAGTGTGCGTCCACGCATATAGGCCAGCGGGGCAATCTCAATAATGTGCCGTTCCAGGTATTTCTGGGTGGTTTCCGGACCAAGCACGTCATATAAACCGTCATAGAGCGGCCGCAGGTAGGGATCCACTTTCTCCTGCAAATCACCGGGTAAAAAGCCCAGCTTTTCCCCCGCCTCCACCGCCGGACGGGTGAGCACCAGACGCTGCACCTCCCGGTCGCGCAGGGCACGGATGGCCATCACCACGGCCAGATAGGTCTTGCCCGTACCCGCCGGACCGATGGCGAATACAATATCATACTTGCGAATAATTTCAATATACTGTTGCTGCCCCAGCGTCCTGGGCTTGATCTGCCGTCCGCGGGCGTTGACCAGGGCAACCTCCCGGGCCAGATGCGTCAGGGCGTCATTAATCCCCGCCCGCGCCGCCCTGATGGCATAGTTGATCTCATGCCGGGTGAGACGGTTGCCGGCGCGGTAATACTCCTGCAACTGGTCAAATACATCCCGCGCCTGGGCCACCTGCTCCGGTGAACCAAGGATGACCAGTTCGTCGCCCCGGGCCACCACCCTTACCCCCAACAAACGCTCGATCAGCGCCAGGTGTTCATCGTGACGCCCGAATATTTCGGCTGCTGCGTTGATATTGTCTAGGGTCACCCTGGCCTCGGTGTGTTCTGCCAAATTATCCCCTCTCTTAGTGCGGTCCATGGCCGGCCGGTGCGGGTGGAATGCCATCCGGCGGCCGGACGGGCGGATTGGCTCCGCCGGGCAACGGCGACGCGCCCGGGCCCGGAACAGGCGTAAATGGTTTTTCCACTCCGATGTCCTCCAGGCATTCCACAAACAGCTTTACCCGTACCAGGTTTTCCGGTTGCTTGACCACCAGATCCGTAAACTGGCGGCGCAAAATCTTGTCTCCGGGCGGCATCTGAGCCTGCACGGACTGCATGGCCTTTTGCATGGCCAGACGGCGCGCACTCTCCCGGTCCCGGACTTCCCGGTAATTTTCCAGTTCACGGTATTTCTCCGTTATTAGTTCGACGGGTATACGCAGATTCCTCCATTCCGGCAATTCTTTCACCGAAGTATCTTTTTCGTAAAGTGCATAGGGGATTTTCCGGGGGCCAAATAAAATTATTTCCCTGCTCCCGATTTTCATACAAATCCTGGTCTCAGTGCGGCCGGTGGGACGCCGGCCGCTTTCCACCAGCGGCGCTTCCCCGTAGCCTTCATACCACACCCGGGCGCGTACCGTACCCAAAGCATGCACGTAAGCGGGCTCTTTCGGCGCCGGCTGTGCCTCACCGGGCGGCACAGCCGGCGGTTTTGGTTCTTCCGGCGGCGGTACTATGCCGGAAATCAGGATCTGTCCGGGCAGCACCGTTTCCCCTTCCTTAACCGCCGGATGTCCGGCCAAAACCAGCATTTCTTTGATTACACCGGCCTTTTGGGCGACAATGTGGGCGGGACCGGCGCTTATTTTGCCGGGCAGGGCGGCTTCCACCACCTGAATGGTTACCTTTGTCCCCTTGACATACACCCCGGCCCAGGATACGCCCGGCAGTTGTTCACGTACAGCCTTCTCCACCCGGTCCGGATCCAGATCCCATTTGGGCATACCCCGGTGCAGGCCGGCCGCGTCGGCCACGGCCAGTATTTCAGCCTTGTTCAGCCGGTGGTTGCCCGTCACGTCGATAAACCAGACAAATGAGCCGAGCATGTACAAACCAAGCACAAAAAGAAGCGCGCCCGGCAACATGGCCCGCCGCCGGCGAACGCGCATCCATAAAAAGGGCATCCCCCGCCTTTTGGTAGTGCGAAAGCGGCAGCCGGTCTGGCGGGCGATATGACGCAGGGGATGCACGGCGCTCAAGCGGACATTCACCTGAACGCAGTTTTCCCCCAACCGTCTGATGTCCCACAGGCAGATGCCCCGGATGGCCGCCATATTGATAAATTTTTCCGGGTGTTCACCCCGTATGGCGATGGATACATAGCCAACCAGATAACTGAGCAGTTTAAATAAAAACATGATCACTCCCCCTTTATGGAAGGCCGCCGGCCAAAGCCGGCCCGTCCATGTTTCCACGGACACCGCCTTCTTGTCCCGCCGGCGGGCGAATCCCGCCGGAAAGGCTGAATGTCAACTTGACCTGCACTCATCTGACAAAGGTCACCGTTTTTACTTCTCCTTCAACACAAATTTCATCCGGGAGAATATTGCGCAGGATCAAGCCGCTTCCGTTAATCTGCAATTCCCCCCCGGACACGTTGATGCGTACCAGTTCGGGCGTGTATTCCAGAATGCCGTGGTGATTCTCGATAAAAATCTGCAGGTTGCCCACCATGACAATGCGGGGCAAGTCCAACATCACATCGCCGGGAATCTCCAGGAATTCAGACAAACGTTTTTTCAGCTCGCGCCAGGCCATGAAGATCCCTCCCCGTCCCAATTTATATATGCGTTCCCGGCGGGCAAAATTACTAAATGGTGGCAGGCGTCACCGGTCCGGCCTCTTTCCAGGCAACCGGATGACAGCAGTCCCGCTATTGGATGATCCGTCCTCATCGCGGCGCTTCTTTGATGTACCTGTCGGCATCCGGAGCCATTTCCCCTAACGGCCATGATTTGTTGAACACAACCCACAAATGAAAATGTCTTTTTCACATTAAGCGCAGCGTTTAAATTGCTGCAGTATTAAAATAATTTTTTTTTCGCACCATATAAATAAGATTATTTTATAAGTGAAATAAAAGAAATGGTCTATTAAAACAAGAAATAATGATATAATCTAAATTATGAATATAGCCGGATAAAACACCGCCATCCCCCGGACCGGTACCCGGCATGCCCGTTTTCCGGGGCGGCGCTGCAAATACCGTGATGAAAAAGTTTCATCGCTTAAAAAGACAATTATCCAGAAAAGGCGGTGATCAAATGGGCGAGCAAATAGATGCCAAAATCCGGCTGACCACTCTGGCCAAAACTTCCGGCTGAGCGGCCAAGGTGGCTCCGGCCATTCTGTCGCAGGTGCTGCGGCAGTTGCCTAAAATTGTGGATGAAAACCTGCTGGTGGGTCTGGAAACATCGGATGACGCCGCTGTTTACCGGCTTTCGGACGAACTGGCCGTTATCCAGACGGTGGATTTTTTCACCCCGGTGGTGGACGATCCTTATATTTTCGGCCAGGTGGCGGCGGCAAACGCTTTGAGTGACATCTACGCCATGGGGGGGCGCCCGCTGCTGGCCCTGAACATTGCTTGCTTTCCCGGTTGCCTGTCCCCGGACGTTTTACGGGAGATCTTAACCGGGGGTGCGGACAAGGTAAAAGAGGCCGGGGCGATCATTGCCGGCGGACATACGGTGCAGGATGACGAACCCAAGTACGGCCTGGCGGTCACCGGGCTGGTGCATCCGGACGAAATCATCAGCAATGCCGGCGCGCGGCCGGGAGATGCGCTGGTGCTGACCAAACCGCTGGGCACGGGCATCATCGCCACCGCAGTAAAGGCCGAACTGGCGCCGCCGGAAAGCCGAACGGCGGCCGTAACCACCATGTGCGCCCTGAACCGGGAGGCGGCCGCGGTCATGCGGGCGGCCGGAGCCACGGCCTGCACCGACATTACCGGATTCGGCCTTTTGGGCCATGCCGCGGAAATGGCGGAAGCCGGCGGAGTGAGCTTTACCATGTATCAACACGCCATTCCGCTGCTGCCCGGGGCGCTTGAGCTGGCCGCCATGGGCATGATCCCGGGCGGCGCCTACAGCAACCGGGAACACTTGAGCGAACGGGTGTCCTTCGCCGGTTCAATCGCTGCCGCCGGCCGGATGCTTCTCTATGATCCGCAGACTTCGGGCGGACTGCTGATTGCCCTGCCCCCGGAGCAGGGGATGCGTCTGGTCAAGCAATTGGCAGAAAAAGGATTGGCGGCGGCGCTAATCGGAACTGTGACCGGAAGGCAACCGTGGCTGATCCGGGTGGAGGAGTAAACGGCGGGCGGTGTGTGCCGTAACGGCCGTAATTTATCACAAGAGGAGTGGATTTTCATGACTGTAGTTGAAATAGATTGCCGCGGTCTGGCCTGTCCCCAGCCGGTGTTGAAAGCAAAAAAGGCGCTGGATGAAATCAGCGCCGGCAAGGTAACGGTGATTGTGGACAATACAACCTCCCGGGAAAACGTGACCATGTTCGCCCAAAACGCCGGTCACCGGGTGGAAGCGATAGGAAAAGACGGCAACTACATTTTGACCATTACCAAGGGAGAAACTTCAGTTGCTCCGCAGGCAGGCGTAACTGCACCGGGCGATGTGCCTGCCGCCGCCCCGGGCAACACGGTGGAGACAGTCCGGCCGGCCGGGCGCGAAGGCAACCGGCCGCTGGTCTACCTGTTTTCTTCCAACCTGTTCGGCCAGGGGGCGCCGGATCTGGGCACGACCCTGCTCAAAAGCCTGTTCACGACGCTGGTGGAAATGGAGCCGCCGCCTGATACGCTCATTTTCCTCAACTCGGGCGTGTTCCTGGCCTGCGCCGGTTCCCCCGTCCTTGAGCAACTGCGCGTTTTGGCGGGCAGAAACACGGAAATGCTGGTCTGCGGCACCTGTCTGAATTACTATAAATTGCAGGAAAAGCTGCAGGCCGGCCGGGTGAGCAATATGCTGGAAATCAATGAACGATTGACCGGAGCGGGAAGGCTGGTCCCCATAGCATAACGGTCGCCGTTTACGGCTTACGGGGCCGGGAGACTGGCCGGCTCAATAACAGGCAACTTTCCTGCCCGTTCTCCTTCCTTCCGGATTGGAACAGCACATACGGCCGGTAAACAGTTACCGGTCCCCGAGACGGACCGGGGAAAGAATTATAACGGCGGGCCGGACGGCCCGCCGTTTGTGTTGAAAGCAGTTTCAAGCCCGGCCGGGAGATTGGTACACCGGCCGTGATTACCGGGCCGGCGCCGGTGATTCAAACCGTTTCAAAACCGGCCGGATGTTTTTGATGCCAGCGCCAGGCCGTATCTATGATGGTGCGCAAATCAGCGAACCGCGGCCGCCAGCCCAGCATCTGTCCGGCCTGTCGGGCGCCGGCCACCAGCACCGCCGGGTCGCCAGCGCGGCGGCCGGTATGCCGCACCGGAATGGACCGGCCGGTAACCGCTTCCGCCGCCCGGACCACCTCCAGCACCGAATAGCCGCTGCCGTTGCCCAGGTTATAAGCCGCCGGCGCAGCCCCCCGGACCAGGGCGTGCAGTGCCAGCACGTGCGCCACGGCCAGATCGGTGACATGGATATAATCGCGTATGCAGGTGCCGTCGGGGGTGGGATAGTCGGTGCCGAAAATACTGATCGCCGGGCGCAGTCCCAGTGCCGCCTGCAGCACCAGGGGGATTAAATGGGTTTCCGGCCGGTGGTCCTCACCCAGGTCACCGTCCGGATCGGCGCCGGCGGCATTGAAGTAGCGCAAAGCCATCCAACGCGGACCGCCGGCCCGGCCGTACCAGCGCAGCGCGCCTTCAAAGGCCAGCTTGGTGGCGCCGTACGGGTTGGCGGGCACAACAGGATGCTCCTCGGAAACCGGTACCTCCACCGGCTCGCCGTACACGGCGGCAGTGGAGGAGAAAATAAAATATTTCACCCCGCCCTCCCGCACCGTATCCAGCAGGGAAAGGCCGTGCACCACATTGTTCCGGTAGTAGAGTTCCGGCCGCTCCACCGATTCCCCCACCTGGCTGTGGGCGGCAAAATGCAGCACCGCCTCAATCCCCCGCTCCTGCAACAGACCGCTCACCAGCGCATGATCACCGGTGTCGCCTGGCACAAAATCCAGCGTTCCGGCGGGGGTTGTCTTCTGCAACACCGCCACCGCCTCCCGGTGCCCCCGGGACAGGTTGTCCAAAATGACCACCCGGTGGCCGGCCTTAATCAATTCACGCACCGTATGGCTGCCAATATAACCGGCGCCGCCGGTAACCAGCACATGCATGCTTATCCACCCCGCCTTTCCTTCCGTTGAAAAAGAACCAAGAGGCAGGCCGCCGTCACGGCAAATTCCGTCACCAGCATCAATGGCGAAACGGGGCTGCCCTTAAAGTGGCAGAAATCGTGAAAAGCCTTAAATCCCGAACTGATACCAGGCTGCATCAGGATATCGGGCAGCAGTCCGATAACCGCCGCCACCGGCAGTAGCAGGTCCCTGTCCCGGACGGCCAGGCGGAGCAGGAGCAAACCCCCGGCCAGGCCCAGCGCCAGATTGACCCCCAAACCAAGTTCATAGTGGGGAATGCGGTCCAGGAAAAAATGCGAGCCAAAACCCGCCGCCAGCAGGACCGGCGCCGGAAGCCCACCCCGCCGGTAAATTACTGATGCCACAGCCATATGCGTCAGCCCGGTCATAACCAACTCCACCGCCTCACCACATTGTATACCAAAGCCGTCCGCACTGCCAGATGAAAATGCAAAATCACTCCGCACGGCAGGAAATCCGGTAGACAAACGGGAAATATTCCATAAAACCGTCACAATGCAGTTTTTTACAAAGGGGGATGAGTAATGAGCAAATTTCTGGAAAGAAGAAAAAAGGCGCAACAAATAATGGCTGAAAAAGGCGTCCATGCCATGCAGGTAACCGGCCGTGAAAATTATTACTACCTGACCGGGGATGTGCGCAATGTGGCGCGGCTTTTCCTGCCCCGGGAAGGTGATCCGGTAATCATTGTTTTTGCAGAGGAAGTGGAAGCGGCCAGGCGCGCAAGCGGTATCGAAGATGTCCGAGGTTGGCGTACGCCGCCGGAATTGATGCAGCATTTCTTCGGCCTGGTCAGGGAGCATAAACTGGTGGACAAAAAAGTTGGCTTTTGTATACACACCAACCCGGGTTTTCTGGTCTACAAGTTTTTAAAGGCCAACCCCAAAATGAATGTCGTTGAAAATGAAGAAATTCTTATGCCGTTAAGATACGCAAAGGATGCAGATGAACTGGCGGCCATGCGCCGGGCCGCCCGGGTGGCGGAAACCGGCATGCAGGCGGCCATGGCCGCCGTGAAACCGGGAGTAACGGAAATCGAGGTGGCGGCCGAAGCCGAATATGCCATGCGCCGGGCCGGGGCAATGCGCTTCAACGCCAGCACATTTGTCGACAGCGGGCCACATTCCCTGCACCTGCACGGCGGTGCCGGCAACCGGAAAATTGAGGCCGGCGATCTGGTGGTCATTGACCTCCATCCGGTGGTGGATATGTATTCAAGCGACCTGGCCAGAACTGTTGTCTGCGGTGAACCAACAAAAAAACAGCAGGAACTAATCTGCTTGTACACGGAAGCACAGCAGAATGTGATTGACAACTTGCGTCCGGGCATGAAAGTGGGGAAAATAACGGAATTGTTCAAGGCAGTGTTTGACCGGACACCCGAAGGCAAACGCTGGATTACCGGACCAACCCACGGCGTCGGCCTGGAATTCGAAGAGTGGCCCCATCCCAGCCATTATTTTGCCCATGTCAACCTGGAGATTGGTGAAAACTGGACTCTCTCCGTGGGACATTCCATTTTACCCGTGCCGCAGGTGGGGGGAATCAAGCTGGAAGATACGGTGTTAATCACCGCAAGCGGCGCGGAAAAACTGGCCCGGGATCTGTAAAGCCATTCTTTAAGGAACGAAAGATGGCCGGATTTCGCACAGAAGCGGGAGATTCGTTAAAGGACGGCATGTTTCCCCTGCGCCCGGAATACACCGGGCACAGGGGAAATGACAAACCGGTGGAAAAAATTAACCCTTTGCCTGCTGTTCCGGTGTAACGGCAAAAAACTTTTTCAACGCCGGATAGACGCCGCTCTTGTCTTTAATGGTCACCGCGGTAAACTTGGGGTTGTTGATCTTTTTATAGGCCGAACGCAATGTGCTGGTGTAATAATAGGGTCCTTCGATTTCGCCGTAGCCGACCAGGTTGCAAACATTCAGCAACTGGTTGACTGCCTTGACACAGTTTTCGTTATCCGAGGCCAGGTTGTCGCCATCGGAAAAGTGAAAGGCGTAAATGTTATAATCCTGGGGCGAAAAGCGCTTTTCAATGATTTCCAGGGCCAGCTTGTAAACCGAAGAACAGCGGGTGCCGCCGCTGGCCCCCTTGGTGAAAAATTCCTCCTCGGTGGTTTCCTTCGCTTCCACATGGTGGGCCAGAAAAACAATATGCACGTTCTGGTATTTGGTACGCAAAAAACGGACCATCCAGAAGAAGAAACTGCGGGCGATATATTTTTCAAACGGCCCCATACTGCCCGATGTATCCATCATGGCCAGCACCACGGCGTTCGACTCGTACTTGAAAGTGACCTCCCAGGTTTTAAAGCGCAGATCGTCTTTGGTAATGCTGCCCAGGGGAGGCAAACCGTTTAAGGCGTTGCGCTTCATCGCCTCCAGGATGGTGCGCTTGCGGTCGATGTTGCTGGTGATGCCTTTTTTGCGTATATCCCTGAATTCCAGCGCTTCCGAGGCCAATTGCGGCTTTTTCTTTTGTTCCAGGTTGGGCAGGCCGAGATCCTCAAAAATCAGCGCCGCCAGTTCGTCAATGGTGATTTCCGCCTCGTAGTAGTCCACGCCTGGTTCCTCGCCGGCCCCCTTGCCCTTGCCGCTGCCAGGCTGGGGATCACTGCCCAGCACGTCACCCACTTTGCTTTTGCCGTCACCCTGACCGCCGTGCTTACGCTTACCTTGATCATAGCGAAAATGATATTCATCCAGGGAACGGATGGGTACCTTGAGCACTTTGTTACCGTCGCTCATAATAATGCTTTCTTCACTGACCACATCGGCCAGGTTTTTTTTGATCGCTTCCCGCACTTTCTCCCGGTGCCTTTGCCGGTCGATCTCCCCTTTGCGGTGCAGCGACCAGTCTTCCCGGGAGACCACGTGTTTACCGGGCATTGGCCATTCCCCCTACGCTCTGACTGTTTAACCGATTGCCCACCTGCTCCTTTGTCCTTTCCCGCGCAAATCCCGATGGACATCAACCCTGCCAACGGAAAGCTTTCTAGCCCGCGGTGAATACTACATTATATGCATGGCGGCCCGGAAGCAGTATCCACACCGGACTGGATATGCAATTGAATTTTAAACGGTATGAGCGAAGCTGTTACCGGCCAGGCGGCGGGCCGGACCATTTCCATATAACCGGGATGGCGCCCCGCCAACCGGAAGCGGAGGAATTGAACATGGTCACTTTTGGGTAAATTCAGAACAACGGAGCATTATACGTTTTTTTCTGGACGGCCCGGGGTTTGTGTTTTTCAGAAAACCTTTTTACCAGGCAGGACTTCATATAAATAATATAGAATGGTTTAATTTTGTGCTTCTATAACTGAGCACGGCGGTGAACCGGCTACGGGAGGATTTAAAATTGTCCACGGGAAAAGTAATTGCCAGGGCGACTGTAGTTCTGGCAATACTCAATTTACTTTCAAAGTTTCTTGGTATTGTTCGCGATCAGGCAGTAGCTTACATGTTTGGCGCCACTGGAATTACCGATGCCTACCTGGTCGCTTTCAATATCCCATACACATTCTTTTATATTGCCATTGGAGCGTTGGCTACAGTAGTGGTACCGGTATTTACAGAATACAGCGCCAAAGGGAAAAGAGATGAAGCGTGGAGTCTGTTTAATACGGTGATTACAATATTAATGATCATCTTTTTACTTGTCACTATCGTTGGCATATTATTTGCACCTTTTTTAGTAAAAATAACAGCACCGGGATTAAATCCCAAGATTGCCGCATTGGCTACACAACTAACCAAAATGATGCTGCCGATTTTAATTGTTTATGGTTTATCAACCATATTTCAGGGACTGCTCAATGCCAACCAGGTGTTTGCTATTTCGGCATTCAGCACCAGTGTGACTAATTTAACCATAATTTTTTCCGCGTTTACCCTGGGAGCAAAATTCGGGATAAATGGTCTGGCATTTGGTTCTGTGCTCGGTTTTACACTGGCTGCCTTGATCCAGGTTCCCAAACTGAGAAAACTTGGTTTTCATTATAAATTTTCAATTGACTGGAGCCATCCGGGCATACGCAAAGTCTTATACCTGGTCATGCCGGTTGCCGTCGGTACTTCAATGAACCAAACCTACCAAATCATTGACCGGATTTTAGCCTCGGGTTTGGGTCAGGGCAGTATTTCAGCACTTAATTTCGCCAACAAGCTTATTTTAATGCCGGTAAGTTTTTTTGCCATTGCCATTGGTACTGCCTTTTACCCCACAATAACGATGCTGGCGGCTGAACACAAAGAGTGCGAACTGGCCGGCACAGTGCTGCGCGCCGTCCGGACGGTCGCCCTGTTTGCCCTGCCGGCCAGCATTGGATTGTTTGTGATGGCCACGCCGGTGGTCAAACTGTTATTCCAACACGGCCGTTTTGACTCCCTGGCCACCCAGATGACTGCAACCGCACTTATGTTGTATACGATCGGGCTGACCGGACAGGCGGTAAACATCATCCTGACCAGAGCCTTTTATGCCAGGCAGGACACCAAAACACCCGTCAAGTTGATGGGTGTTACTGTACTGGTTAATCTTATTTTCAGCCTGTTATTGATTGGTCCCCTGAAACAGGGGGGACTGGCCCTGGCCAATTCAATTGCTTCCCTGCTTAACACTGCCATGCTAGCGTACTTTTTACAAAAGCGCATGCCCGGACTGTGGAATAAAAATATCTTAAAGTTTTTGGTTCAACTATTATTGTCTTCGGTCTTTTTAGCTTTGGCCGTCCGGGAGGTCAATCAGTTTGCCGCCGGATACTTTGGCCGCAACGGGTTGACCGGCCTTGCCATTCAGGTCGGAATCAGTATTATAGCCGGTCTGGTGATATTCATCGCATCCATCTTTGCCTTAAAGATGGATGAGGCCTCCCTGGTCTTTAGTTACGCCCGGAAACTCAGGCAAAGAGTTTTATTGACCAGGAGCTAAAAATTTTATGCATCCGCAAAACCGCAGGTTAACGAAATCATATGCATTATCCACCTTCCGGCTGATCCTGGTGGCTCACGCCGGTTGCAGGGAACACAAAGCAAACGTCCACCCGGCCGGTCCGCGTGGACGTTCATTTTTCTATACTTCGTCTTGTTTTTCAACCGTTAATATTTCATCATTCATACTGCCCGTACGGTAACCCTCCAGATCCAGCGCAACATACAGGTAGCCCATTTTTTTCAACTCGGCTGAAATTATATCCGCCTGCTTCAATACATCTTCCAAATCGGATTTTGAAACCTCCAGGCGGGCAAGATCCCCATGCACCCGTACCCGCACCTGCCCAAAGCCCAGATTTTTAAGCAAAAGCTCGGCCCGGCCCACCCGCTCCAGGCCGCGGGCGGTCAACCGAGTGCCGTAGGGAAAACGGGAAGCCAGACAGGCGGCCGATGGTTTGGCAGCTGAGCTCAATCCCCGCTCCCGGGAAAGAGTCCTGATTTCTTCTTTGGTTAAACCCGCTTCCAGAAGCGGGTGTTCAACCCCCAATTCGCGGCAGGCTCTGATGCCCGGACGGTAATCCCCGGTATCATCAGCATTCAAACCGTCCACCACATGTTTTATTCCGTGCCGGCCGGCCAGCTTTTTCAGCCCGGACATGATTTCAAATTTACAGTAATAGCACCGCAACGGGGGGTTGGCCGCGATGTTTTCGTTCTCCAGGAGCGGCATTTCCACAATCAGGTGTTTTAAGCCCAGTTGCCCCGCCATCTCCGCGGCTTCGTCCACCTCTCCCGGCGGATTGAGCGGCGAGGCCAGAGTGACGGCCAGCACGCCCTCACCCAAAACGTCCCGCGCCACGGCGGCCAAAAATGTGCTGTCCACACCGCCGGAATAGGCAACCGCCACGCCGCCCGTTTCCCGTAAAATTTCCTTCAACCGGGCCAGTTTGGTTTGTTCGTCCGTTATTCCCGCCCCCCGCTGCGCAAAAATGCTTTTGCCGCCTGCTCTATGAATCTACTACGATTATACCACGCAGAACTGTTCCGGAAAACAAGGCCGGTTTAAAGTCACCGCCCCCGCCAGTTCGGTAACGGCCCGGCTTCCATACGGGAAGAATAACCGGCAGCCGGAATGACGGCGGCAATATCTTCAGAGTTGACCATACATCAGCTTTCCTCTCACCTTGATCAACTCGGCCACTATACTGACGGCGATTTCTTCCGGTGTTTCCGCCTCAATGGACAGGCCGATCGGAGAGTGAACCCCGGACAACTGCTCTTCAGTCACTCCGGTCTCGCGCAGCGCCCGGTAAATGGCGTCCCGCTTCCTGCGGCTGCCGATCATCCCGATGTAGCAGGCACCGGTTTGCAGTGCCTGGGCCAATACAGTCAGATCATAGCGGTGTCCCCTGGTGACGATGACCAGGTAACTGTCCCCGGAAATGGGCAAGTCTTTCAAACACCGGTTAAAATCCTCAGGCACAATGATTTCATCGGCCAGTGGAAAACGCTGCCGGTTGGCGAATTCTTCCCGGTCGTCCAGGACCACGGTCCGGAAATCGACCATTGCAGTCAGCCTGGCCACTTGCTGCGCAACATGGCCGGCCCCGAACAGGTAGACCGTCCCCGGGGAGTTGACGGGCTCCGCGATAAAATTTGCCTCATTCAACAGCACCAATTGGGGATACCTGCTCTTAAAGACCGGCGACAGCCGCTCCGCCAAGCCGGCGTCAGGGCTGCAGCCGGTTTGCCGGCCGTCCTTGAGCAAAAGGCACCGGTTGAACCGTGCGCCGTCACCGGCATGAGACGGCAATCCGGTTACCAGCAGCGCCCTTTGCCCGGTGCGCAGCAGGTCGCTCACGGTCCGGAAGATTTCCACGTTTACAGGATCACCGGCGGAAAGGAAATCGACAAAGACCTCCAGCCGTCCACCGCAAATCATATCCATGCCGGCCGCATCGGCGCCGGTAAGATTAAACTCCCTGATCACCGCCTGTCCGGTTTGAAACACTTCCCGGGCCTGTTCCAATACCAAGGCCTCCAACAAGCCGCCCCCGATGGTGCCCGCAAAGGACCCGTCCCGCCGCACCAGCATTTTGGTACCGGCGGTCCGGGGCGCGGAGCCGCTCCGGCTGATAATGGTGGCCGTCACCACGTCTTCCCCGCCGGCCAGCAGGCGGGTACAAGTGTCAAATAACCCTTTCATGTTCTGTCTCTCCTTTTTGGCGCCAGTCTTGAATGAATCGCTTGGCCGGCCGCCAGAGTTCCGGGGACCGGTCCACTGCAACGGGCTCCAGGATTAGAGCACCTTTACCACAGTTTTGGGCAATCACCGGGATGGAAAGCAGCGCTCTTTGGATTAATGCCGGTATTTCCCCAACCGTCCGGGCGGCCGGCTGAACTTTAACGGCCAGGCGATCCGCACCGTTGGCGGATGAAATAACCGCCTGGAAGTTCAACACACCCTTTACCGCAAATAAAGCTTCGTCCAGCGTGGACATACTGAGCAGGCCGCCCCCGGCTAAAGCGATTCTGCCCTTGACCCGGTCCCGCACCGGGGCCATGCGCTTAAGTATAGTGCCGCAGGGGCACGGTTCGGGGATAATCCGGGACAGATCACCGGTCCGGTAGCGGATTAAAGGCATGCCCCGGCGGGTGAGGGTGGTAAAGACCACTTCCCCCTCTTCCCCTTCCGGTAGGGCTACACCGGTATCCGGATTGATAATTTCAAAAAACAGGTCCGCCTCCCGCAGGTGGTAGCCGGAAAAGGCTTCGCATTCCAACCCGCCCCCCAGTCCCATTTCGGTCATCGCGTAGTGGTTGAAAACCCGGCAGCCCCACTGCTCTTTAATCCGGTTTACGATTGCCCGCGGAACATGGTCGGTATTTAGTACCACATTTTTGATCTTAATCCGGTATTTTTTTTCACCCGGCGGTTCATGGCAGGCCAGCGCAAGCACCTGTACCGGTATACCCAGCAGTGTATCAACCTGTTCTCTTTCCATTACTTCCAAAGTGTATCCGGGATCTCTTACAATCCCATGCGGTACGGGCAGCACATCCATTCGCCGCACGCTTTCGGCAAACAGATCGCCGACACTCCCCGGCCGTTCACCCGGGAGCAGGATCAGTACTTTATCCCCCGGCCGGGCGATGACCGTCATGCCGTGGTGAAAAAAATCCTTCGTCAGCTCCTGGTCGGCGGCGGTAAAAAACAATCTCTTGGGAGAGCCGGTGGTACCGGAACTTTCCAGGGTCACCACCCGCTTGATTTCGTCCTGGGAACAGCAGAGAAAACGGAGTGGATTTTGTTTTAGATCGTCTGCCGTGGTCAAGGGGAGGTCCCGCAAGTCAGTCAACGTGCGGAACTTATCCAGCGGGAAGCGGCCTAAAGACGCGCCCCGGTAAAAAGGGCTTTTTCCTGCGGCCAGGGCTATTGTTTCCTTCAGTTTCATCAACTGATAGTTTTCGATCAGGGTACGGGTCAACTGCCCCGTCTCCCCGGCGGAACCCGTTATTTTTTTAAGAATCCATTGTTCTAATGGTGTTTTTTTGTACAAGCCGCCTACCGCCCCCTGTAAATTGTTCTGCCCTGACTGCCGGTCAGGTTATAGGCACAAAAGGGTATGATTTTTCCATCGGGGGCCACGGTGTGGATGCAGCAATCCTTCAGCCGCTCCAGGTCGATATTCCAGACGTCCTGAAATGCCATGCCGGAGATACAAAGGCGATGGGATTTTGCCCTTTCCAGGAACAGATCCATACTGTCCGGCTGTGTTTTTTGTTCAGTACAACTGCATTTTTGTTGTCGCCGGACCGGCTGGGGAGCCGACCAGCGGTTGGAGACAAAACTCCTCGTTTTCCCGGCCCCCTCGCTCGCCCGCTCCGGAGGGCCGCAGCATCCTTTTTCCCGATCCCGGGCATGCCCGGTGGTAGCCATCAATGCCCCGTCCGGCATTAAAACGAAGTTGCCGTGAAAAGAACAAAGGGCGTTTTCACAACCCGGGGGCCGGAAATGTTCCGCTTTGATCCGGCCGTTTGTTTGTTGTTCTATTTTAGTGATCACCTCCGGCAGGGTGATGCGCATCCGGTCCGCCGGCGGCCGGGGATAGCGCCCGAAATAGCTCACCGGCTGAAAGTGCACACCCCGTACCACCGGTAGATACTCCATGGCCAGATCGATGATCCGGCCCAAATTATGGTCGTTAATGCCGGGAACCACCGTGGGCACGAAAACCACCCCAATCCCCATTTCCCCGCAGAGCCGTACGGCCTCCAGCTTTTCTGCCAAAAAGTCGCCGCCCCGCATGTGGCGGTGGATTTCCGGCTCCGTCCCGTCGAACTGCAGGAAAACCGAAGCCAGCCCGGCCTGCTGCAATGATGCCAGGAATTTCGGTTCCCGGCTCAACCGCAGCCCGTTGGTATTCAGCTGGATGAAGTCAAAACCCATGGAGCGGCCCAAAGCGACCAGTGCGGGCAGGTCGTCCCGCAGTGTGGGCTCCCCGCCGGAAAGCTGGATGTTATACGGGCCGCCGGCATCCAGCAGGCTTTGATACCAGCCTCTGACTGTCTCTTTGTCCGGATCGGCGTCACCGCCCCCGGCACCGGCAAAACAATAGGTGCATTTTAAATTGCAGCGGCCGGTGACCTCCAGCACCGCCGTACAGGTGTGCTGGCGGTGAGCGGGGCAAAGACCGCAATCAAAGGGACAGCCCCGGCTGACCGCTGTAAAGGGGACTTTAATCGTTGCCGGTATTTTGGGCCTGGTCCAGGACTGAAAAGAGGGCCGCCCCCGCCAGATCACCGTCCGGCAAACGCCGTGCTCCGGGCAGGTTTTCTCGATAAACACCTGCTCCCCCCGGGCTACTCTTTGAGCCGGTATTCTTTTCAGGCAGACGGGGCAGAGACTTTCCGTTTCAGAGAGAACGCCGGCCGGTTCACTCATTTTGTTCACCGGCCGGATCGATCCCGTTGGCCATCAATATTTCTTTCACCTTGCCGTAAGTGCTGATGACAATATTACCGCAGCGGGGAGTAACCGTTTTATTAGCCAGTTCGTCGCCCAAAATCTGCGCGCAATTGATCCCGCCGTAGTCGCGGCAGTTTTCAGCCTCGAACCACTGCACCAGTTCCTCCACCATTAAGAGAAACCGGTCGTGCTCCGCTTCCTCCGGCGTCCCCCGGCCGGCGTACAGACCCAGTAAACAAACCCCGCCGGTCAGCGCGCCGCAGGTTTTCCCGGAAAACCCCAGGCCGCCGCCCAGGCCGGTCATCGTCCTGACCAGGTCCGGGTTGCTTTTACCCAGGGCTTCCAACCCCAGGATGAGCAGGATTTGACTGCAGTTAAACCCCTGCCGGTATAATTCCAGCATACGCAGTAATTCATCGTTCATCCAGTTCTATGTGCTCCTTTCCGGTAAACAATGCCATTCAACCATTTTTCCCGGCCACCAGGAGGAAATACCCCGGCCGGGACTTTTTAACTGTTTCCTTGATTTCCCGGCAACTCACCGGTCCGCAGGCAAATTTGCCCCAAAAAGCATCCAAAGAACCGTGCGTCAAGATTAACCGGGCGGTCAACTCCGCCAGCAGTTTGGAATGATCCTCCCATAAAATTGTTTCAAAGCCGGCTGACTTTATTTTATCATTCAACTCACGTCTGGACATGGCTCCGGTCAAACAACTGGTCAGCGGCAACCGGCGCAGGGCCGGAACGAAGTCCGGGCAGCGGGCATAGACATCGGTCACCACCAACCGCCCGCCGACTTTCAGCACCCGGCAGAACTCCACCAGAGCCCGGTCTGGATTTTCCATCACCGACAAGGTGCATTCCGCAAATATACCGTCCATTTCTCCGTCAGCAAAGGGCAGATTCTCCCCGCTTGCCTCCCGGAGCGGCAAATCCGGTCTTCTTTGGCGGCCGCGCTCCAGCAACACCGGGGAAGGGTCCACGCCGGTGGCAACAAGATTATGGTTTGTGATCAAATGTTCCACCGTAGCGCCGGCGCCGCAACCCACATCCAGCACTCTGGCTCCCGGGGGAAAAGAACAAAGGGCCAGGGCACGGCCGGTTAAAGTAAAACCACCCGGCCGGATGGAATCACCGGTCACCCGGCGTAGTCCGTCGCTTTCATAAACCCGGCACCGTCCGGCGGAATGCATTTACGACCACCCCTATTTATCCTCCAAAGTTTTTTCCACTTCCAGCATCTTGCCCAACGCCAGTTCCTCAGTGATCAAGACCAACCCGCACTGCCTGCATTTTAAAAGTTCAACCGGAAAGCTGCTGCCCAGATAGGAAACCGTAACTTTGCCCGGTTCCATTGGCAGGCCGCATTTAAAACACTCAAAAATATTTTCCGCACCCAAATCTTTGCCGGCCACCTTTTTCACATCCTTAATTATTGCCCTCAACTTCCATCCGGTGCGAATAAGCATTGTGGACGACAAAACCGTCCGCCTGCGGAGTATACTCCACCCAGTAAGTAACACTTACCGGCCTGTGACAAGCCATAATATGGCCGTTATTGCGGTTGATTATTTTATTGCCCGTCCGCTCGGCATATTCGATCACTTTCTGGACATCTTCCTTCAGAATCAGGCGCTCCTCCATGACCCCGCTAACGGCAGCTGGCATAATCAATTTAATATTTTCAAAAGCGCTCTCATGTTGCACCACCTGATCCCTCCAGATTTCTTTGAGTAGCTTATTTTTCAACCTGGCCCTGTTTTCACGCCTTTGGGAGTAACCAGGCCCTTTTTGGGGCGGTAAAGCAAAATCAGCCAGTCCGTAAATCAAATCCAGAAGATGGTATGTCTTTTTGCCCCGGGCGGAAAAATTGTCCCGGCACATGGCGCAGTAGGCAACATAGCCGGCGGCGCTTTCCCTGATCCGCCTGTTGATCACGTCGTCCGCCAGCTTCCGGTTGGCAAACAGCATCAACCCGCCGTAGCCGCAGCATTCTGTTGTTTCACGGCTGGCCGGCAATTCTTCAATCTTAAAACCGAGCTTTTGCAGTATGCTCCGGACGCTTTGGTGAATTTGCTTCTCATGTCTGGTGGTGCAGGCGTCCTGTATGGCCACCAAACCGGGCTTTTGTGTCCCGGCGGCTTCCGGCAGCCCCAATTGATCGTATATTTCCCACAGGGAGACAATTTCTATTTCCGGCAGGTGGCTCTTAAACATCCGGTAGCAGGTCGAACAGGCCAGGATCAGGCGCGGCCCGCCCATTTCCCGCCACTGTTTCCTGATTTCCTGCAGTTCCGCTGCAAACAGCCCGGTCCGCCCGGACCATTCCGCCGGCGCACCGCAGCAGCGCAACATCAGGCCGACCCCTCCGGCAAACCGCCCGGTCAGGTAAGCATAAGCCCTCTCCACATGGCCCGGCGCGGAAGCACTCAACTGGCAGCCCGGGAAGAAGAGATGGCTGCTGGACGCATGCCCCGACTGGTGGCGGGTCAAAGCACACTGTTCGCCGTTGCTGAAGGCCATGTCCCGGAGGGGAAAATCATGGGCGGAAGGCGGCATCTTCCCTTTTTTGAACATTTCCGCCCGGGCCACCCGGCACAGTTCCGCCATATCGAAATTTTCCGGGCAAACCTCCCGGCAGAGGCCGCACAGGCTGCAGGAGTTGATCAAGTTGTTGGCCCCGTGCACGCCCATGACTATTTTAAGATTCTGGTTAATATCACGGGCATATTTTTTCGGATAAGACTTAAAATGAGCGAGGTATTCACATACCTTAACACATTCCAGGCACTGGCATGCGAGGCAGCGCCCGGCTTCCAGGACGGCTTCCTCCCGGGTGTACCCCTGTGCGGGATTGCCCGGCGCAACGGCGGGGAGCGGCTCAACCCCTTTTGTACTGGTGAAAAGCCTGGTCTGATAAGGCCCTTCATTTTCCCGCACGGCAGTTAGAGAGACCTTTTGCAGAAAACGGTCGATGGATATGGCGGCCCGCCTGCCGTCGGAAAGGGAGTTGATGGGAGAATAGTCCGGGCCGGTGCGCAGCCCGCCCCCGGCAAAAACTCCATTCAGACCGGTGGCCAAGGTAACCGGGTCAAGCCGGCACCGCCCCGCCTGATCAATTTCCGGGCCGGGAACAGGCTTGAAATTTTCTCCGGTACCCAGGTAAACGGCATCATATTCACTGCACAATTCCGGAAGGGAAATCACCTGCCCGACGGTGGCTTGATAGCGGATCTCCACACCCATTTGCTCCAGTACAGCCGTTTCGGTCAAGATAATTTGCCGCGGTAAAACCTCTGCCGGCATTTCCCACAGTCCGCCACCCAATCGGTCCGTAGCCTCGAAAAGAACCACCGGGTAGCCTTTCCCGGCCAGGTCAAAGGCAGCCGCCAGACCGCTCAACCCTCCGCCGGCCACGGCCACCCGCCTGTCTTTTTTGGGCGGAAGGGTAATTTTGGCCGGCGGGGCGGATGTCATCTCAACGCAGGCTTTTTCCAGAGCGGCGATGGACACGGGGTCTCCCGCCTCCCCCCGCCGGCAGGCAGCCTGGCAGGGGTGGTCACAAATGCGGCCGATAATCCCGGCGAAGGGAACCGTTTTCCTGAAAATATCCAATGCCCGGTTGAAGTTTCCGGCCTTCATTTCCGCCGTGAAACTTCTTACATCCACATGAACGGGACAGGCGGCAGTGCAGGCGGGAGGACGTTCCTGGGTACATCTTTCTTCATACTCACGCCATTGTTTATGATCCATTTGATCACACCATTTCGCTTTGAGCTCAGGCTGGTGGTCGTACCTCGTCGCTCCAATGCCTCGGTCCGACAACCACCTTTTAGAACGTCATTTTCATACGAATAATTTGGTGGTTGGTGGTTGGAATAGAAGGAACCGCCAAAAAGCTAATTCCAACAAACAATCCAACGGCCAACCACCAACAACTCACTGATAAATCCGCCCGTTTCAGGCAAACCGTCGCTTTAACAAGAGTTCAATCCGAATGGTATTCCCCGGTCTAATAAGGATTTTTAACCGGCCGTTTCACGACCGGGATTTCTTTCCCCTGCAGACCGGCCAGCACCTTCTCCGGCAGCGCCGGGAGTTGGGTGATGCGTACGCCGCAGGCATTGTAAATGGCGTTACATATGGCGGCATGCGGTGATGTCAGCGGCAGTTCCCCCACGCCGGAGGCGCCGTACGGTCCCATCTTGCGTGGTGTATTCACATAAATGATTTCCAGATTGTCCGGAATATCCTTGATGTACGGGATGCCGCAGGCCGCCATGCTGGTGTGCTTTTTCAGATCTTCGAAATTTTCACTGAGCGCCAGGCCGATGCCCTGCGCCAGACCGCCATAGATCTGCCCGTCGAGAGTGGTCTTGTTGATCACTTTTCCGACGTCGGCTGCCAGGGTCATCTTCACCACTTGAACCTTGCCGGTTCCGGTATCAACCTCCACCTCCGCCAGGAAGACGCCGTACATGTAAACAGCAAAAGGCCTGCCCTGGGCTGTTTCGGCATCGCAGTTGGTACAGTTGTCTGCAGCCGTGCTCCACTTGCCGCTATATTTGACCGGGATATTACCGGCCACCGCCTCGTCATAAGTCATGCCGGTCCCGTCGGCCTTCTTCAGGGCATTCACCAGTTGCTCGCAACCGTTGACGACAGCGTTGCCAATAACCACCTGGGAGCGGCTCCCGCCGGACGGGCCGCCGTTCGGCGCCAGGTTCATGTCGTTCATCACCAGCTTGATTTGCTCCGGCTTGATGCCCATCTGACGCAATACTTCGTGCGCTGTGGTCAAAAGACCGATGTCCGCGCCCTGGCCGTGATCCTGCCAACTGGTGCTCACCCGGACATTGCCGTCGGGCAGCAGTTCAACCCATACTTCGGCCCCGTCCACACCGTCCAGGCCGCAGCCGTAGATACCAACGGACACTCCCACACCACGCTTCTTCTCCGGCGTGGAGAGCCTTTCGGCCTCATCCAGGGCGGCCTTGTACTTCGGCCGGATCACGTCAATCAGTTGAGTCAGACTGTATACTTCTGGCCCCTGGCCGGTCGGGGTGGTGTCGCCGGGCCGGTAAGCGTTAATGTAACGCAGTTCCAGCGGATCGATGCCCAATTTTTCGGCCAGCACGTCCATCAAGGTCTCGGAGGCAAAAAAGCTCTGCGGTGACCCATAGGCCCGGAAGGCCGAGCCCCAGGCGTGATTGGTACAAACCGTGTAGCCGGCGCCCCTAATATTCGGAATGCCGTAGCCGGCGCCGATGAACTGGGCGCCACGCAGGGTCAGCAGATCGCCGAACTCGGAGTACGGACCGTGATCCACCGCCCAGTTGCTCTCCATGGCGACAATTTTGCCATCTTTATCGGCCCCGTATTTCAGGTCGATGAAGAAAGGCGAACGCTTGCCGGTATAGGTAATCTGCTGGTAGTAATCGAAATTAAGGAAAACGGGCCTGCCGGTGGCTATGGCCGCCGCGCCGGCCAGCGCTTCAGTGGTCGGGCTGAATTTATAGCCGAAAGTACCGCCGACACCGGGGAATTGAGACAGGAACAGGTTCTTGCCGGCCTCCAGGCCCAGCCCTTCGGCAATCATGTGCGCATGCAGGTCCAACCCGATACTCTTGGACAAAATTTGCAGGCTGCCGTTTTCATCATGGTAAGCCACAACCACGTCAGGCTCAACAGGCAGGTGGGGCTGGCGGCCGACATAAAAATCCTCCATGGAAACCACCAGATCTGCTTTTTCCATCAGCGGCGCGGTGTCCTCGCCTTTTACAATTGGCTGTTTAAAATAAACGTTGGGCGTACCGGGGTGAATCTCAATGGCGTCGGGCGCCATGGCAGCCGGTGCGCTCATGTAAGCCGGCAGCATTTCCAGCTCGACATCGACCTTTTCCACCGCGGCCCGGGCATGTGCTTCCGTGTCGGCGCAGACAATGGCAATGGCGTCGCCGAACTGAAAGACCTTTTCATCGCACAGGATTGGCCTGTCCCAACCATCCCCCTTGTTGGTGGGAAAGGTAATCAGGCCGGTAATGCGGTTTTTCCCTTTAATGTCTTTATTAGTGACAACTTTATAAACGCCGGGCATTTTTTCCGCTTCGGAGGTATCAATAGACAGGATCCTGGCGTGGGAAACCTGCGCCTGGACCAGCTTGAGCTGCAGTGTGCCGGGCGGCATCTTGAGGCCGAAATCGGCGCCGTAATCAATGGTGCCGGTGACTTTGCCAATAGCCGACGGACGCGGATAGTCGGTGCCCAGGATTTTGCCATCGGCCGGCATTATGAAACCAAGAGCGTCAGCTGTAATTTCACCGCGCATCAGGCGGGCGGCGTCCATCACCGCATCCACCAGGGGCTTGTACCCCGTGCAGCGGCATACGTTCCTGTGTTTCTGGAACCAGTCGCGCACCTCTTCCCTGGCCGGGTTGGGGTTTTCATCCAGCAGGCCTTTGGCTGAAACGATGAAGCCAGGGGCACAAAATCCGCACTGGGCGGCGCCGTGTTTAACCCAGGCCATTTGGAGGGCATGCAGGCTGGTGGGGGTGCCGATTCCTTCGATCGTGGTGATCAGGGCATCGTCGGGAACCCGCTTCATCCTGGTGGCGCAAGACATGATCACCTTGCCGTTCATGATCACTGAGCAGGCGCCGCACTGCGCCTTGCCGCAGCCGGTTTTGGTGCCGGTCAGGTGGAGCTGCCCGCGGATGACATCCGCCAGGGTGGCTTCCGGGTCAACAACCAGTTTCATTTTGGCGCCATTAATATTGACGGGTTTTTTTATCAAACTATTCACCCCTTTGTGAAAATTTAGGTAATACATTCATCTTCTGAAGCGCAAGTTTCTTGTCAAGGTTTAAACCGTCCGCCACCCCCTTTGGTTAACTTTGAACATTTTTCGTTATTCGAACTACCCGTGCGATGAGTTGTCCGGATAATTTTAACCGGCCGGCCCGGCATCCAGCTTATAACGGTTTATTCGCCGGCAATAGTATCATGCCAATACTCCGTAAAGGCGTTTTGTAAAGCGCGGGCAACCGGCCCCGCCGCGCCGTCGCCAATTTTAATTCCATCCATAGCAACAATTGGATGCACTTCGTGAATGGTATCGGTGATGAAAACCTCGTCCGCCTGCCGTAACTGTCCGACAGTAAACGGTTGCTGGCAAACCGTTATATTGAGCTCCCCGGCAATCTCCAATACTATCTCCTTGGTGATCCCCGGCAGGATAAGCGGTCCATCCGGATGAGTAAAGACAATCCCGTCCCGGACGATAAAAACGTTGCTTGAAGCGCCTTCAGTGACAGTATGCAGATCCCGGGCCAAAACCGCCTCATCGGCGCCGCGTCTTCTCGCTTCATCCTTGGCCAAAACGTTTGGCAACAAGTTCAAGCTCTTAATGTTACAATGCAGCCAGCGGTCATCGGAAAGGATTACCGCCTTTCCCCCCTGCTCAAATTGCTCCGGCGTGCGCAACGGGCAGGGAGTAATGGTTGCGCTCAACACCGGCGGCAATGGAGCGAGCGGAAAAAGATGATCACGGGGAGCCGCTCCCCTGGTTACCTGCAGGTAAACATAGCCATGTTCTATTTTGCCGTCCCGGATCAATTGTTCCGCCACCTTGTGCAGGCTCTGTTCCAGATCCGGGAAATCCATCCGAATCGCTTTCAAGCTGCGGGATAACCGCATCAGGTGACGCCGCATGGCAAACGGTTTACCATGATAGACACGAATCACTTCATATACTCCGTCCCCAAACTGATAACCGCGGTCTTCTATATTGACGGACGCCTTTTCAACCGGCATGACAGAACCGTTAAAATAACACAGCCTTGGCACGGGCATTCACCTCAAGGTATTATCATAATTAAAACAATTATTCCCTGTGCAAACGGCAATTCCTGCCGTGCACGGCAGCGTTTTTCATGTTTATCCAACCCAAGGGCTGGAAAAAATACCGGGGCGGTTAAGGCTGAAGCCGTCACGCCCCGGTGGAAAAGCCATGGAAAGGATCAAGTACCGGCGCTGCGCTCTCCCAACTGCATACCGCCGGATCCGGCCGTTCCGGCCAGCAAACAAACCAGTGTGCCCAGCAGGGAAACAAGCGCCGCCGCCAGATAGGCATCATGCAGGCCGGATAAAAAGGCGCCGGACGGACCGGCGGACAGGTGGGCGGTCCGGCGGGCGGCCAGCACCGCCCCGCCCAGGGCAATGCCCAACACCATGCCCACATTGCGGGTGGTGGCCAGCACCCCCCCGGCGACTCCCAGGCGGAAGCGGGGCACCGCACCCATCACAGCACTGTTGTTCGGGGATTGAAACAACCCGGTACCGAGGCCGAACAAGCTCAGCCGCCAGGCTATATCCAGCGGCCCGGCCGACTGGTTCAGGCCGGCCATGGCCAGCGCGGCAATGGTACAGATTAGCGACCCCAGAAAGGCCAACCCGCGCTGACCGGTCTTATCGGACAACGCACCGGAAAGCGGGGCAATCACCAGCACGGTAAGCGGGAAAGCGGTCATGGCCGCTCCCGCCCGCCCGGCGGAATAGCCCATTACCTGCTGCAGGAAAAAGGGGGTTAAAAACACGATCACGTACTGGGTCATGAAATTCAGCAGGGCGGCGCCGTTACCGGCGGAAAAAACACGGCTCCGGAAAAGTTTTAAATCCAGCATCGGCTCGGGCGCCCGTTTTTCCAGCAGAATGAATAAAACCAACAAAACAACGGCTGCCATACCCAGCAAAAAGATGGGGCGGGACCAGCCGGCGTCCCCGCCCCGGCTGGCAAACAAAAGCAGCGTGCCCAGCCCGCAAAAGGCCAGCAGCGATCCGGGCCAGTCAAATGACTGACGTTTTTCACTGCGCACGTCGGGCAGGATACGCCGGCACCACAGATAGGCAACAATTCCGATCGGCACATTCACGTAAAAAATTGCCCGCCAGCTTAATGTATCCACCAGCATGCCGCCCAGACTCGGCCCCAGGGCCAGGCCGAGGGCCACGGCCATCCCGTTCATACCCAGGGCACGCCCCCGCTCCCGGGGCGGGAAGGCGGCGGTAATGATAGCCGGGGACATGGCCATGGTCATGCCGGCCCCGGTGGCCTGCAGCGCGCGCAGGAAGATCAGCGCACCCAGACCGGGAGACAGTCCGCACAAAGCCGAGGTAACGACAAAAACCAACAGGCCGGCCAAAAACATGCGTTTGAAACCGAACATATCCCCCAACCGGCCGAAGGAAAGCAAAAAACTGCCCAGGACCAGCAGGTAGGCCATGGACACCCAACCGATCATTGACGGATCGACGCCGAAAACTTTGGCTATCGCCGGCAGTGCTATATACACAATGCTGGCATCTATGGGTCCCATAATGGAACCAAGCAGAACCGCCGTCAAAACGCGCCACCGGCCGGCATATTGCTGCTCTTCCACCGTCCCGCCCCCCATCTCCTTGTATTCACGCCCCGCCAGGCAGGTGTACCGGATTAACACAGGCAATCAACCCGGTCACGCCGCCGACGGCCGAAAGGCGGCCGTTTTTCCCGGGGCGGCGTTGCGGGTGAAGCGGCCCGGGCGGTAGCCCGGCGAGCGCCGGCGGACAGGAAACGGACTCCACTCTCGCGACCGGCGCCACGCCGGACTCCCCCGCACTTTACCCAATCATCCCGCCCGGCCGGTTTCTTCTCTTTGTTCAAACGGTTTCCGGCGCCAGATACTGTCGGCCAACCGCCCCCAGTTACAGGCGTAGGCCTCCATCTTGCCCGCAAACTCGTCCACCGTTTCACCGTGGCAAGGACCCAGTTCGGTCGGGTGGGCGCCGGATTCATGCACCATTTCCCGGAGCATTTCCGGATGATCGATAATCGGACAGGGACGGCGCAAGTTGAAGTCAAAAGGCTGACGCTTCTGGTAGGCGCGGAAGAGAGGATTTTGCAGGGCTTCGCGCAAAGTCAACTGCTTGATGTTGCAGGTGCTGTAATGGACGAAGGCGCAGGGCTCCACCTCACCGGCGGCATTGATATGAAAATAGCGCCGCCCGCCGGCGATGCAGCCGCAGCTGGCCTCGCCGTCGTTCCAGAAGTCGACCAGGAAAATGGGCCTGGTTTGCCGGAAATATTGAATGCGGTCAAACATGGCCGCCCGCTGCTCCGGCGTGGCCATCATTTCCAAATCCACATCCTTGCCGATGGGGATGTAGGTGAAATACCAACCATATGATACACCTTTTTCAACCAACAAATCAATAAACTCCTCACTGCCCAGTTCATCAATGTTGTTCCGGGCATAGGTGACCGAGACACCGAAAACCGTCCCGGCCTCCCGCAGCAAGTCCATTGCCCGCATCACTTTCCGGAACACGCCCCGGCCGCGGCGGGCGTCGGTGGTTTGCTCAAACCCCTCCAGGCTCAGGGCCAGAGTGATATTTCCCAGCCGGACCATTTCAGCGACAAACTTTTCATCCACCAGCGTACCGTTGGTAAAAAGGTGAAAAACCTGTTCCGGATGGCGTTCAGCCAGGGTCAAAATATCGTCTTTGCGCAGCATCGGTTCGCCGCCGGAAAGAACGATAAAGTAAATACCCAGTTCTTCCGCTTCCGCAGCCACCCGGTCCATGAGCTCAAGGCCCAGTTCATTGCCATGTTGATAATTGCCGGCCCAGCAACCGAGGCAATGCAGGTTGCACTTTTCGGTCGGATCCATCAGGATGGCCCAGGGAACGGCGGCGCCGATTTTTTGTGCCCACTCTTTCTGCCGGGGCACTCCGACAAAGGAAGCGTTGACAAAGAAATTTACCGCCATGCGCCGGCGAATCTGCGGGTGTGTACGCGTCAAAAGGTCCCGCGCGAACCGGTACCAGTTCCCTTCCTTATCGCCCAACACTCTTTTCACATTGGCCACCATTTTTCGGTGGTTGTCGTCCCGGACCAGTTTTTCGGCCACATTCACCAGCGCGGCAATGTTTTTTTCCGGTTGGCGAAGGATAAACTTGATGCCCTGCTCCAGCGTTTTTCCCGCCAGATAAGTATCCGCACGCATTTTCATCATTTTGTCCTCCTTTCAACAGCGCGTTGTTCACTCCCCCGCAATTGCCCGCTACATGCCACCTGCCTTTCTGGCCGCGTGTTTTTCCTGCCAGACGGCATCGGCCACTTTGCCCCAGGCCGCGGCACGCTCGTCCAGATGGCAGGCGACGGTTCCCGCCAACACCGTTTCCGCCCCGGCATGGGTGGGGTGGGCGCCCGATTCGGCCACAATCTCGCGCAGCGCCTGCGGTACGTCGATGATCGGACAGGGACGCAGGTAGTTGCCGTGAAATGGCTGCCGTTTTTGATAGGCTTCAAATAAGGGCGAAGCCAGCACCTCACGCAGGCTTTTTTGATTAATATTATCCACGGCGAAATGTACGAATGCACAGGGCTCCACTTCCCCGGCGGCGTTGATGTGAAAGTATTCCCGCCCGCCGGCGATGCATCCCCGGGTGATCTCGCCGTCGTTCCAGAAATCGCCGATCTGGATTGGCTTGTGGGTGCGGATATAGGGGATCCTTTCCGCCAGATAAGCCCGCTGCTCCGGTGTGACCATCAAATTCACGTCGGGGTTGCGCCCGATCGGCACATAATGGAAGGTCCAGCCGTAAGTCGCCCCCTTCTCCACCAGGAAGTCGATGAAGTCATCCCCGGTCACTTCCATCACATTGTGGCGGGTAATGGTGATCGAGACGCCGAAGATGACCCCCCGTTCCCGCAATAGATCCATGGAGCGCATCACCCGGTCGAAAACGCCTTTCCCCCGGCGGGCGTCCGTGCCCTCACGCCAGCCTTCCAGGCTGATAGCCGGGCTGAAATTGCCCGCCGCCGCCATCCGGCCGGCCATTTGCTCATCAATCAGCGTGCCGTTGGTATAGGCCATAAAAGTTATTTCCGGGTGCTTTTCAATCAGGTCAAAGAGTTGCGGGTAAATCAGCGGTTCGCCGCCGGAGAGCACAATCCAATAAACACCCAGTTCTTTGGCCTCCTCAAAAAGCCGGTCCAGCCGGGCGGGGCTTATGGAGTCGGCTTTGGCGTATTTGCCCGCCCAGCACCCGGCGCAGTGCAGGTTGCAGGCGCTGGTGGGGTCCACCAGAATGGCGCTGGGGATGTGTACGCCGAACTTTGCGGACAGCGTTTCCCGGTCCGCCCCGCGCACGATCGGATCCACGAACCAGTTGTATACCAGCCTGCGCTTCACATTGGGATTCGTTCCGGTCAACAGGCGGTTGATAAACTGATGGATGGCCGGATTGTTCTGATAATAGCCGGTGATCTGATCCAACATCTCCCGGTGCTCGTCCTGCCGGGCCAGTGTGCGCAGGAAACCAAGCACCCGTGGGAAATTCCGGTCCGGTTCCCGGGAGGCATAGGCAACCACCCAGTTCATCGCCTTGGTCGAAAAAATTCTTTTCACCGACTGCAGCCCTTCATTACTCATCTGGATCACCCCTCATGTTTAATGTGCGGACTGATTGCTCACCACATATTTTACTTTACGAATTATTTTATCACCGTCGTTTTTGCTGTCAAGCATGACCAAAAGATGTTATCTGCAGCAAACCGGACTCAATTTATTTTTTCCCGGAAAGAAAGCTTTTATGTAGCTGCAAACTACGGCTTAAATAATCCGCAGCCCACCGCGCTTTCATGCCGGACCGGAAAGCCGGCGCGAATCCTCCCGGAAAGCGTGATTGCGGACTCAAAGCCAAAACCGCCGTCGCAAAAAAGGCCGCCGCTGCGCCCCGTCCGGCATCAGTACAGCCCGCCCGGTTTTTAAGTCTCTTGCATAAGTGCAGCAAGGCCCGGAAAAGCCGAATTTTCCCGGGCCTTGCTCTGCGTTTGGCCTGTGTGTGATCACTTTTTTACAGATCACACCAGCCTAGCTTTGGTTGTTTACCTTTCGCTTCAACCGGTGTTTCGGCCGTCCACTCACCCGTCCGCACTACAATATTTCAGCCCGCCGCGGGAAAACGCATCTCTGGCGGATACCGGACGTTTTCCCTAACGGTTCAACAAACTGCCCACATACTTCAACAGTTCGTTGGCGCAGATGGCGCAGTAACCGTACTCGGCGATCAGTTTGGCGCTGACCTGGTTGATACGCTTCAGCTGCTCGGCATCGGGAGTCTTGGTGGAGGTGGTGATTTTAACCACATCTTTCAAATCGGCAAACAACTTTTTCTCCACCGCCTCACGCAGCCGTTCGTGAGAGGAGTAGTCGAACTTCCTGCCCTTGCGGGCGTAACTGGACAGACGGATCAGGATCTCCTCCCGGAAGCTCTTCTTGGCGTTTTCCGAAACGCCGATCTGTTCCTCAATGGAGCGCATCAATTTTTCGTCCGGGTCAATCTCTTCGTCTGTAATCGGATCTTTCAGTTTGACACCGTTACAAAAAGCCTCCACATTATCCAGGTAGTTATCAAACAAAATGCGTGCCGATTCTTCATAGGAATAAACGAAGGCCTTCTGGACCTCTTTTTTGGCCAGTTCGTCATATTCCTTGCGGGCAACGGAAATAAAGTTCAACAGCCGGTCCTTTTCCTCCTTGGTAATCGAGGGATGCTGATCCAGACCTTCCTTTAAGGCCCGCAGTACATCCAGCGGGTTGATGCATTTGGTGGAGGTGCGGATCAACGCCGAGGACAGGCGGTTGATCACATAGCGCGGATCCACGCCGCTCATGCCTTCATCGATGGCCTCGTTATGCAGTTCGGCAACGTCCTTTTGCTTGAACCCTTCCACATCCTCGCCGTCGTACAGCTTCATTTTTTTGACCACGTCCATGCCTTGTTTTTTACTTTCCTTCAATCTTGAGAGCACGGAAAAAATGCTGGCCACTTTCAGGGCGTGAGGCGCAATGTGTACATCCCTCAAGTCACCCTGCCGGATTAGCTTTTCATAAATTTTGATTTCATCGGAAACTCGCAGGTTATAAGGAATTTTCATCACAATAATGCGGGACTGCAGGGCTTCGTTTTTCTTGTTGCTGATAAAAGCCTTGTATTCATTTTCGTTGGTATGGGCGACAATCATCTCGTCGGCATAAATCAGGGCAAAACGGCCCGCTTTGAAATTCCCTTCCTGGGAGAGGGAGAGCAGGTTCCAGAGAAACTTCTCGTCACATTTGAGCATTTCCTGGAACTCCATCAAACCACGGTTGGCGATGTTCAATTCACCGTCAAAGCGGTAGGCCCGCGGGTCCGACTCCGAACCATACTCGGCAATGGTGGAAAAATCCACACTGCCGGTCAGGTCGGCAATATCCTGGGATTTCGGGTCCGAAGGGGTAAAGGTGCCAATCCCCACCCGGTGCTCTTCCGATAAAAAAATACGCTCCACCATCACATGTTCGATCTTGCCTCCGTATTCCGAGGCGAGCATTTGCCGGCAGGACGGGCACAGTTCCCCCTCCACAAAAATGCCGTACACTTTTTCAAATTCAGCGCGCAGATCCCGGGGAATCAGATGCAATGGTTCTTCGTGCATGGGACATCCTTTAATGGCATACAATGCGCCCTGCCCGGTACGTGTATATTTTTCCAGGCCCCTTTTCAGCATGGCCACCAGTGTGGACTTACCGCCGCTCACCGGTCCCATCAGCAGCAAAATCCGTTTGCGCACATCAAGGCGCCGCGCCGCCGGGTGAAAGTATTCCTCGACCAGCTTATCCAGAGTTTTGTCCAGGCCGAAGAGCTCGCTGGCAAAAAATTGATATTTCTTCACTCCGTCTATTTCTTCAACCCCGGCATCCTTGATCATGTTATAGATACGGGCATGGGCAAGCTGACTCACCCAGGGACGCTCCTTGACAATTTCCAGGTATTCCTGAAAGGCGCCTTCCCAGGCCAGTTGTTTTTCCAGCGACCGGTGATCCTCCAGTCGTTTCAAGAAGTCCATGTGCTCACTCCTTTGCGGCGTAAATTTCATTATGCATCTGGTCTTCAGGGTAGGATATTTCTGAACCCGCGGTGAATAGTACATTATATGCACGGGTAACCGGAAGCAGTATCCGTTAAGCCTGATGCAAAATTGAATTTTAGACATTCTTTGACAACTCGCCGCTAAAACGGACGGTTTTGCATTCATGCCGACGGCGGTTGATAATTTTGGGCGGGAAGTGAAATTGCTTGTCCAGGCGGTCTTTTTTCTTTGCCCTGCTCAGTCTGACTTTGCTGGTGTCCGTCGGGGTGGCCGGTTTTATTCTTCTTGAAGAAAAATCTTTTTTAAACGCCCTTTGGATGACCGTAGCCAGCATTACCGGTGTGGGTTTCGGAGACATGGTGCCGCACACGGTGCCGGGAAAAATTATCGATATGGTGCTGATGGTGGCCGGCCTGGGGTTGTTTACCTACGTGCTGGGAACTCTGGTGGTGGGTTTGGTGGAGGGGCGCCTCGGTAACCTCTGGGGGAGGAAAAAAATGAAACAGGCCATAAACAACCTGCAAGACCACATTGTACTCTGCGGCGCCGGACGGGTGGGCCGGGAGGTGCTGACCCAGCTAAAATATGACGGTTCGCCCTTTGTGGTGATCGAAAGGGACCCGGCTTTTTTGGAAATGCTGCAGGCGGAGGGGGTGTTGCACATCGCCGGCGACGCCACGGAGGATCGTGTCCTGCTGGAAGCCGGAGCAAACCGGGCGCGGGCGGTAATCACCACCCTGCCCGAAGACGCCGGTAATCTCTTGATTACCATAGCCTGCCGGGACTTCAACCCGTCAGCGCGGATCATCGCCCGGGCCAACCGGCCGGAGGGCATTCCACGCTTGAAAAGAGCGGGAGCGGACTGTGTGATCTCGCCGGCCGCCATCGCCGGAAACCGTATGGCCCTGGCCGCCTTGAAACCGGCCAGTGTGGCCCTGGTGCAGACTTTGATTGAAAAACCGGGGGTGAGCCTGGAACTGGAGGAAATGCTGGTCTGCGCCGGCGCACCCATGGATGGGGAGGAACTGCGCCATTCGCGGCTGAAGGAGGATTACGACACCCAGTTGCTGGCCATTGTGCGGGGTGAGGAAACGCTGGTCAACCCGAAAGGTACCGAGGTGTTCCGCCCCGGGGATCTGCTCATCGTCTTCGGCCCGGCGGAAAAGATATCCCAGCTTGAGCCCAAAGTATGCCAGGCTGGCGAGGCGGAAAAATAAAACGTTCCGGCGGGCATTCCCCGCCGGGAGATTTGTAGCCGGTTAGAAACAGATCATCAATAACACGGATTCCCCTCCATATTTACTCCCGCCCGGGATGAAAGAGTATATTCAACCAAACAGCCACCCAGGCCAGCAACCCCGTCCAAACAGCAATCCGTCCCATATTTCTCAACCATTCCATTTGGAAATAGGTACCCATGGACAAACAGGCCAACGCATACATACCAACCGGGAACACTATGCTCCAAAAGGCGGGGTCCGGTTTAAATGAATACCTCTTGCAAACATGCCGCCAAAAGCCGATCAGCAGAAGAAGGGGAATCCACCAGGTTGCCCAGGCCCATAATAGCAATACCATGCCCATTATGAACGGGCGCAGAAAAATAACAAGGGATATCGAACCGCCGGTATTCAGGATGGTCATTCCGGCAACTGCCGAAATTGACGCCGCCCCCATGCCGACCCAATAAGAAGGGGCCATGTTTTCCGGATTGATCCGGCTGAAAAAAAATTTGATCAGGATAAAAAGAATAATAATCAAGTAAAAGAAAATACCAGCCAGCCATAAAGAAGTTGATAAAAAACAGAAGGTTCTTTTAAAACCAATTTTTGCTAAAACAAGCGTACTCAGAATAACCAGCGATTGTGTGCCCACCACAAGCATCAGCCAACTGCCGTTAACTGCTTTCGGCAGTGGTTGCTGATTGTACATAATGAGCGCGGCAATGGTAATGAAAAGGAAGAATATCCAGCTTAAGGCACCTGTGACCAATAATAAAAGCGAAAGCCCGAACAGACACCCCGAAGCCGCCCGTATCCCTAAAATGTTACATGCCGTGACAAAACAAAAAAAATTAAACATGAGCACCGGATCGGTGGCTTCCAGAAGCAGCCCTTTCCGGTTTAACAGCAACCGGAATAAATAAAGAACGACCAACACCAGGAAAAATAGAACAGCCAGATACCAAAAAAGATTGGAAATAAAGAACAATCCCAGATCAAAAGTACCCAGCGATAAAACAGTAGTGGCAAGCACCAGTGTAAAATGACCCGGATAAAGCCGGCGCAAATGTTCTTTAGCAAGATTTAATCTCATCTTGGTCATAATCCACCCAGGTTAAAGATATTTTTAATTTTATATATTTTAGCACCATACTTGTAAACGGGCAAAGCGGGGCGGGGCAAAGAGTACAAAATACAACGGCCGTTTCCGGTAAAAATGAAGTCCATCCGGTTTTCTCTTGATAATGCGAAACTCTTGCCGGTACAAGCAGGAAGGATTTTTCCCTTCAAAAGCTGCTTCACCGGAAAATACCTGAAAAAAAAAGGTGCCTCCAATGACACCCCGGTGAAAATTCAAACTGCAAATAAAAACCCACAGCCGCTGATGCGGCGCCGCCCAAAACGCCGTACCTTAAATTCCTTATCAAGCGGCGCCGGACAATTCTACTTTGCGCATGTTATGCCGGCAGGGCGGCACCCAGGTCGGCGACGATGAAATGCTTTTCCGTTTCCCAGAGCGCATTCAACTCATCTTCGTTGACGAACCGGTAAAAAACTTCGTTACCCTCAATCCAGGTAACCAGGTAGGCCGTGTTTGTCATTTCCTGACCCCCCTGCTCTTTGTATACAATATATTTAACACAATATTAACAGAAAAAAACCACCCCGGCAAGGGGGCGAGCGAAGTTTTTCAAAAAATATTTTTGCTCAGAGGTCCGTACGGCTGCCCATGCCATGAACAACGATATTTCCGCCTTACGCCGGGCAAAAAATAACGTGAATATGCTCAAAGCCGCTCTTTACATCCACGCAAATACTGTTTTATCAACGCCAGATCCGCACCGGTGTCTATGTCTTGAAGCACACCCCGGTCGTCCACCGGCACGGTCAGGCGGCGTTCAAACCCGTTAATCACCTCCCGGCCTCCCGCTTCACCCCGCAGGGAGAGCAGGGCCGGAAAGCATTCCCGGCTGAAATATACCGGATGCCCGCGCCTTCCGTTATGCACGGGGTAAGCCACCCGGTGATTTCCCCGCTGTACGGCTGCCAGCAGGGAAAGCAGCGTGCGGCGGCGCAGCAGGGGCATATCGCCCAGGAAGATCAGCGCCCCGCGCATGTCTTCCCCCCCGCCGTTCTTTTTACTCAGGGCGGCAATGCCCCGGGCCAGCGATGATCCCATCCCCGCCGCCCAACCGGGGTGTTCCACCGTCTGAAAACCGTGCTTTTCAGCTATTTCCGCCACTCCTTTGTCAGCCCCGGCAATCACCAAACGCGGGTAAAGCGGCGTGGAATTGATCAATGCCAGCACCCGGCCCAATACCGTCCGCCCCCCGCAAGGGGCCAGCAATTTTCCCCCGCCGAAACGGCTGGCGGCGCCGGCCGCCAGCACCACCGCGGCCACGGGTGAAGCAGGCGGCGAAGAAACCCAGTCATTTTCAGTCCACCACCAGCCCGGGCAGTAGCGGGACATTTTTTCCAACAGCCGGTGCGGCCCGCGGTTCACCATCAGCAAACGGGCATTTCCGGGGATCAGCCGCTGCAGATATTGCCGCTGGTACAGGCGCAGGGCGGACCAGAGGGCCGAATCCACCCGCCGGGGCAAATTGATCAGTTCTGCCGCCGCGTCTTTTGCGTGCAGCACTTCCGCCACCGGCCTGCCCAGGGCACGGGTGGAAGCCAGGCAGATTACGTCCGTTACCCCGCGGGGTAACACCGGCTCACCCGGACGCCAAAATTTAAGAGGCAACCCCCGGCTGCCGTCGGCCTCCACCAGCAGGTAATCATAATTGCCGGACAGGAGCGGGAAAAGAGCCGGATCAACGCCGGCCACCTTTCCCGCCGGGTCAATTCCCGCCCCCCACAAATAAGGAACACGGCCCGGCGGGGAAACGGGCGGAGGCGAACCAAGCCATAAAGCGGCCTCCTCCGGCGCCGGTGGATAGACCCTGGTGGTGGTGCTTAGAAGCACCCGCCACCCCTGCCGGTGCAGGTAACGCCCCAGTGTGTAAAGCAAGGTGGTCTTGCCTCCGCCGCCGGTTAACGCCACCACCGCCGGACGGCGCAAAAACAGCCGGACCGCTCTTGCAGCAAGACAGTCCTGCATCAAAACCCCCCCTTGCATTCCGGCCGCCCGGAGCACGGTGATTGCACTCTTCCGGATAACCCCGTCCAGCCGGATGAAACACTGCCTTTGGATTACCGTAACAGCCGGTGAAGCATCACATCCCCGGCGGCCTGTTCCAAAGCATCGTCCAGGGGTGCCAGCCCGCCGGGCAGTCCCCGGCGCTGCATGGCGAGGCGGATCAGGTGATCGGTCAGACGCGGGTTTTTCGGTAATAACGGACCGTGCAGGTAGGAGCAGAAAGTGTTTTTATACCGGGCTCCCTCGCCGCCGTCCCGGCCGTTGTTGCCGTTACCGGCCAGCACCCGGCCCAGGGGGGCGGTGCTTCCCAGTACGGTCTGGCCGGAATGGTTTTCAAAGCCTACGATGCGCACTTTTTCACCGGCCAGTTCAACTTCCACCGCCACGTTGCCGATCAACCTTTTCCGGCCCGCTTCGGTGTAAAAGTCAAGCAGGCCCAGCCCGGGAATGGTCCGGCCCTCCAGCGTGCGGTAGTAACGGCCCAGCAACTGATAGCCGCCGCAGATGGCCAGCACCACCAACCCGTCTTCAACGGCCGCCTGCAGGGAACCGGCCCGCTCCATCAAATCTTCCGCCATCAGGTTCTGTTCCCGGTCGGAACCGCCGCCCAGGAAAAGAAAGTCCATTTCCTTGAAATCCACTTTTTCGCCCAAATTGACCGGGCGCACCGTTACCTCCAAACCGCGCCAGCGGCAGCGCCGGGTGAAGGCAATCACATTGCCCCGGTCTCCATAAAGGTTGAGCAGGTCAGGATACAGATGGCAGATTTGCAACATGTTTCTGCTCCCTTTCCGCGTAGCCGCTCAAAATCCGTTCCACCGGCCAGAGGGCGGTATAGGTGGCCAGCAGGCAGGCCGCCCGCCCCGGACCGTCCAGCACCAGGCGCACGGCGTCCGTCAGGCTGTCGCAAACCCGGATCTTGTCCACCGGCACCCCGGCGTATTTGAGGCGCACGCCCATCTCCGCGCCCCGTAATCCGGTGCAAACGAACTGGGCAACCGGGCGGTGGCCTTCCTCCAGCACCTCGAAATCCACATCCCACAGCCAGGAAATGTCCCGGCCGTCGGCATCATTATCGTTGATGGCAATGAGCACATCCACCGGCCCGTCCATGGCCAGCAGGGCGGCCAGACCCTCGTTGAAGCCGGTGGGGTTCTTGACCAGGTTCAACAGCACGGTTTTTTTACCCCGGTAATTGAAACGCTCCATCCGCCCGGTGGCCGGGGTGTAGGCTCCAAGGGCGGCAATAATGGTGTCAGGATCAATGCCCAGCAGCAGTCCGGCGGTGAAGGCGGCCAAACCGTTGTAGAGATTGTACAGGCCGTGCACGGGGATGACCAGCGACCGGCCGCCCCCCGGAAAACGGATGCGGCAGGCGCCGGCCGTGCCCGCCGCATGTGCCTCCAGTCCCTCCACAGCCGCCTCCGGCCGCGTAAAACCGCAGCCGGGGCAATGATAATTGCCCAGTTGACTGTAGTGATAATAGGCATAAACCAGTTCGCTGCCGCAGCGGGGGCAAAACTTGGCTTCCCGGGCGGCGGCGGCCTGCCGGGAAACACCGGCGTGCGCCCCCAAACCGTAATAAACGGCCGTCAGGCCAGTTGTTTGGGCAAACTGGGCCACCAACGGGTCGTCGGCATTGAGCACCAGCCGGGTAGCCGCCGGACAAGGTATGCCTTCCACCGGAACGGTAGATTCCCGTCCGTCCCGGTGCACCGCGCCGGACGGCTCGTCAGTCCCGGCGCCGGCCGCCGGGAGGGCGGCGCCCGGCCCGTCTTTGCCGGTGCGGGTTGCATTGCCGGACGCATCTGTCACGGCGGGGCCGGGCTGCCCGGAAAGCGGCCCATCCGCAAAGAGGCCGTTTCCGGCAAGGGACGATTGATCCAGTTGTCCGGGATAACTCCCGTCCCCCGGCATGTCCTGCAGGGCGTCTTTGATCAGGGTGATGGTTTTATCCAGCTCACCATACCGGTCCAGCTGATCACGGAAAAAGTTGGTGATCACCACTATACCCGGCCTTACCTGGCGGGTAACCCGGGGAAAGGAAGCTTCATCCACTTCCAGCAGGGCATAGTCGCAGTCCACCCGCCCGGTAACGGTGGCCCGTTTGAGGAAAGCCGCGGTCACCCCGGTGATCAGATTGGCACCCTCGGTGTTCACCACCGTGGAATAACCGGCGGCCGACACCACCCGGGCAATCATATTGTTGGTGGTGGTCTTGCCGTTGGTGCCGGTGGTCATGAGCACGCCCCGGCGGGGTTGCCGGGCCAGGCGGCGCAGTATTTGCGGGTCTAATTTCAGCGCCACCATTCCGGGCAGGGACGAACCCTTGCCCCGTCCCAGCACCCGCACCAGCCACATCACCAACTTGCCGGCCCACAGGGCGATCAAGAAACGCAATTATTTTCCCTCCAAATCAAAAAGCCGCGCCGGAAATAAAAGCCGGTCGCCGGCGGCCGGCATACCGGGGCACGCCTGTTGATCCCACCGGCAAAGCTGCAAAATAAATGGGGTGACGATGCCGGCGGGAACAATGCGGCCATATTTCTTAACCATATTATAGTCAAAATCTACTTTCACCAGTCCTGCACCACTGCCGGATCCCCCCTGGCTAAAACCGGAATCCCGTTTTAAAAGTATGCTCCCCAGCCGGCCCGCCGCTTCCGCCGGGCAACAGCGTGTCTCAAGCGTCCCCGGCCGTCCGGTAATAAACCACACCCGCCTTCTTTTGCCCCCGCACCCGGCCCCGGCTTTCCAGCACGTCAAGGTGCGCCTGCACCTCTGAAAGACCGAGGAAGTTATTGAAACCTTTCAGGTCCGGATAAAGCCGGCGGCTCAACTGAAAAGCGGTCATCTCCCCGTTTTGCCGCAGCAGGCCGGTCAGTTCATCGCAGCGCTCCCGGTGATGCTGTTGTGACGCCGCCACCACCGGACGATAATCTGCCATGGACTCCCCGTGCCCGGGCCATACCCGTTCAATGTCCATGGCCTTGATTCTTTCCAGACCGGCCAGGTACTGGGTGAGGCTGGGGTTGCGCCGCAGCGGGTTTTCCGGATCCGGCTCGAGCATCGGGTTGGGGGTGATGTGCGGCAGCAGGAAGTCGCCGGAAAGCAGCACTCCGCCCTGCCGGTCGTAAAAACAGAGGTGTCCCGGGGCATGACCGGGCAGGTGCAGTACCTGCCAACTGCCCCCCTCAAAGGGCAGTTCTTCGCCATCCAGCAGCGTGACCACATTTTCCCCGCAGACAAACGGCTTGGGTAGCCTGTCCCGGTCGGCGGTGACCAGGCGGATTACTTCCTCCGGCACTCCGGCCTCCAGTACAAACGGCAGCCGGTCGGAAACGAAATCGTAATTCCCGCTCAACTTGGGCAACTCATAAGGGTGCAGGTAGACAGGCGCACCGGACAGTTCATGCACCCACTGGGCCAGACCGCTGTGGTCCGAATGGTAATGGGTGAGCATCACCCGTTCAATTTGCTCCAGTTGCAGTCCCTGCCGGACCACTCCTTCCCGCAGCACTTCCCGCGCCTGCTCCGTATCCGGGCCGGGATCCACCAGGGTATAAGGCCGGGCGGTAATCAGATAGGCATTGACCGGACCCACCGGATAAGGCGTGGGCACAACAATGCGGTGTACGGGTAACAATGGGCATCCCCCCTGTTCAAAAACACAGCTTTAGCCCCGCTGTTTCCGACGGGAAACAGCGGGGCCGCCATAATCTTACTGGTTTACCGGCACGCAAAAATTATACCATCACAGACTGAATATTACAACCGGTCACCAAATCCAATAACGGCAATGTTACCGCACACCCGGAACGACCAGTGTGGCGGTCAACTCCAGGCCGTCATACTCACCGGCCACCGCCCCGGAAGCATCGGTATGATTGACAATGAACATCCAATGACCTTTTTGCTCAAAGGTAAAAGCTACTTTTCCATCCGGTCCGGTCAGGCCGGCCCGGGGATAATCCGCGCCCTCAAAGAGATGATAGGTCGCCCTGACGGTTGCGCCGGCCAGCGGCCGCCCCCGGTAGAGCACCTGCAAATCAAGGCTGTCTCCCGGATGAAACGGCCGCACTGCCGCCGGGACAATGTCCAGGCCGCCCGCCAAAGCAACGCCGTGCCCGTGTTCATGCCCGGAATCGTGCGCATGCGCATGCTCATCCCCGTGCCCGTGACAGCAGGACACATGTTCATGGCGCCCGGCATGCGCGACGCCGTGCCGGTGGCCGTGTTCCCCGGCATCATCGCGGCGCCCCGGGTCATGGTGGTGTGCGCCGGCCAGGTTCACACCGTGGCCGTGCACATCGTGTCCCACCGGCACGGTTACCCGCGCCCACTGGTAATAGCGGGCGCATTTCAGCGCCTGCGGGTGCTCCCGGCGCGAACCTTCCTTTACCGTCCCGCCGGGCAATGTACAGAACACGCCGGCGTCGTTTTCCACCACCACGGTGTACAGACCTTCCGCACCGGCCGGCAGGTAAAGCATGTGATACAGGCCTTCCCCGGGCAGCGGTTCCAATTCGTGCCGGACGCCGTCCGGCGCCAGGGCGTAACAGCGCCAGTGTTCGGCCCGGCCCATGCCGTCCCGGCGCATCATATGCCCCCAGAGGGCCTTCACCTCAATTTCCCCGCCGGTGTGAAAATGCAGGTGGGTGGGCTCCAGCCACACCTCATGGCCACGTACAATGTCTGTATGCATCAAAAAATACCTCCAATCAGGATAATTGCCTGTTCAGAAAAATGAAACTGTACGGACGCCCCGGCACCATCCCCTTGCCCAGTCCCGGCCGGCACTAACCGTGGGCGTGGTAATGCCGGTGGCCGCCCTCGTGCACATGACGGTGAAACTGTTCGTCCACCAGGTTCACCCGCAGCAGCAGTTCCCGGTCGCTCAAAACTTCCTCCGGTGTGCCGGTGGCCACCAACCGGTGGTCCTCGCTGAAAACCAGCACCCGGTCGGCGATTTCATCCACCATGTCCAGGTCATGGGTGGCGGTGACCAGTGTCTTGCCGGCCGCGTTGAGCTGCCGGAGCAGGTTGATCAGCCAGCGCCTGGTGCGTGGATCCAGTCCGTTGGTGGGCTCGTCCAGTAGCAGCATTTCCGGGTTGATCGAAAGCACCGAAGCGATGGCCACCTTTTTCTTTTCCCCGCCGCTCAGTTTAAAGGGCGGCCGGTCCTGAACATGCTCCAGGCCCAGCATGGCAATCACCCCTTCCACCCGCCGGCGCACCTCTCCGGGCTCCAGACCCATCTGCACCGGCCCGAAAGCGATTTCTTCCCATACACTGGGATTGAACAACTGCGCCTCGGAGTTTTGAAACACAAAGCTCACCCGCCGGCGGAAGGCGAAGGAAAATTCCTCCCGCGCCAGGTTTGCTTCGTTTAATATTTCCCCGAAGGCGTAAATACTTCCCCGGCCGGGAAACTGCAGCCCGTCCAGCACCTTGAGCAGGGTGGACTTGCCGCAGCCGTTGGCCCCCAGCAGAACCACCTTTTCCCCCCGGTAAATGGACAGGTCGATGCCGGTCAGCGCTTCCTCCCCGCCCGGGTATTGATAACTGACGTTTTTCAGTTGAAATAATATTTCACCAGCCAAGAATGCGGTCACCTCCCAGGAAAAATACGCCGGCCGCGATCATAAACCCGGCCCACAGCCAGTCCAGCATACGCATCTGAAAGACGGCCAGGGCCCGGGGACGGCCGGTATAACCGCGGGAAACCATCGCCGCGTGCACTTCCTCGCTTACAGCGTAGGCCTTGTTCCACAGGGCGCCCATCGCCCCGGAAACGAAGCGCCGCTGTTCTTTGCTGGAAGTACGGCCCACAGTGCGGCTTTTCCGGGCCACAAACATGTCGCTGGCAGTCTGTAAAAAAAGGTATATATAGCGGTAGGTCATTTCCAGCACGGTGATAAAAATCTGCGGCACAAAAATTATGTTTAATGTCTTTAACAATACCGGCCAGCGGGTGGTCAACGTAAGTAACACCGCCAGGGAGACGGACGCCCCCACCCGGATGACAAGCACCAGCGCCCCCAGGGCGCCCTGACGGGTAATAGCGAATGTTTCCGGCATCACCCAGGGTCCCAGATGAAACTGCCGGCCGAAGTGAAACAGGGTGAGCAGGGGATCGCCGGGGCGAACAAGATTGAAGATGGAGGGCAGCACAATGATGCCGGTAAATAGAGGTACCACCAGCCACACCCGTTTCAAAAAGGAACGCAGCGGCACGCGGGAAACCAGGGCCAGCCATATAATCCAGAGATTGAAGACGATCAGGGCGGCCGGATGATGCATTAACCCGGCCACGATAATTAAAAACAGGGTGGTGAGCACCTTGACCCGGGGATCAATGCCCTGCAGCAGCCCCGGCCGGGCGGCGATTTGCCCGGCGAAAAACTCTTCCCGCATCACCCGGGCCATTTCATCGATCGTTTTCTCCACAAAGCCGGCGCGGCTCAGTTTGCCGCGCAAACAGTTGCAACCGCCGGCCTCGCCGGCCGGCTCACGGCTGTCAACGGCCGGCCCGGTGGTCCGGCCGGCAGTTGACAGCCGGCCGGCGGCATGGCGGCAAGCCCCGGAAACTTGACCGGCAACCGGATCAACTGCCACCGGACTGCCTTCCCCATTGTTTTTGCCACGGTTACGCTCCTCCCCATTTTGCCGCGGACGCTCCGGAGGGGAAAATGGCTCCTGATTTTCCAGGAGCCATGCCGGTATTTCCACCTTATCCATTACTTGATTTCCGTCCCTTTTGCTTTTTTGTCCGGCGGGAAAACATCCCGGCCGGCATTCTTTTGCGCCCGGCTGAAAAGGTAAGTGATCCCGGCGATGACGGCCACACCCACTACAGCGGCCAGAATGTATCCTGTGGCCGACTGCAGAAAACTATGATCAAATCCGGGCAAACCATAGTCCGGCATCAAAGCGTGCCAGCGGTCGGCCATTTGCTGCATGCCGGCCGGAATGTAGCCCAGTTTATCCTTCAACTCGCCGACTCCCCACTCACCCCAGGCCGTCCCCAGGGCCAGCAGGCCCAGCGGCGTAAAAAGGACCAAAATAGCCAACCCCCACCACAGCTTTTTGTAGCCGCGGGATTCCACCGGCGCCTGCACGCTTTCAATAGAAAGCAGGGCGGGGTTGTTGACCTGCAGATAACGGATGACCAGGGCGGTGATTACCCCTTCAATCGGTCCGGCGACGGCCAGGTGGGCCAGTGCCATGGCCGGCAAGGCCATGCTCAAAGGGTAGGGGCAGTATAACGCTGATCCGTTCGCGGCGTGGAAAAGCAAGGGCTGCAGGCCGAACTCCGTGCCCGCACAGACAGCGGCCAGCACGATGCCGATGTAACCGCCCGCCAGACCGCCAATCCAGCGCCGGGCTGAAGATACTTCCGAGCGGCCGGCAATCAGCCGGTAAATATAGTATGCCGAAAAGGGCAGCACAAAAACCATATTGAAAGCATTGGCCCCGAAGGCCAGGATGCCGCCGTCGCCGAAAAGCAGCGCCTGGATGGCCAGAGCCACGGTGATGCTGATGCTGGCCGCCCAGGGCCCCAGAATCACGGCCAGCAGCGCCCCGCCTACGGCGTGCGCGGTTGTTCCGTCGGGAATGGGCACGTTATACATCATGATAACGAAGGAAAAGGCCGCGCCGATGGCCATCAAGGGCACATAGCGGGTTTTCAGGGTCTGCTTGACTTTCTTGACCGCCGTGGCCCAGACGGGCAGCATGGCCGCCCCCATCACGGCACAGGTCTGGGGGCTGAGGTAACCGTCGGGTATATGCATTATGAATGCCTCCTTTGTTTCAACAGATATCAACTCCGCTCCACCGGACACCCGCACTTTTGCCGCCGTACCCGGCCGCGGGTTGCACTGCGGATTAACTGAAAAGCCGTGTGGTCGATCATTTCCGCACTCCCGGAAAGTGTAGAAAAAAGACCACGCCAGTCCACCCGCGTCCTGCAGGCCAGACCTTCGTGGTCGTTTGGTTTCACTTATTTTCTAATGTCCGGGTCAACCGGCCGCCCGGGACGCCTTCCTGACGTCCATGGTTAAAAAAGCGGCCCGTTTTCCTTTAAAGAAGATTCTATCTCTTATTATTCGACCTGTCAACAGATTATCCTGCCCGTAAAAAATACTTTTTGACGGCAGGCTTTAATTTCCGGAAGCAGCCTTCTTTTCAGCGCTGCTTTCCGCCGGACGGGCAGCAAAACGCCTGGCGGGCAGGAAAACGTGCTCGAGTAATATGCAGATTAACATCCCGGCAATAAAACCGTTGCCCAGAATATAACGGAAGAGCGCCGGCAGGCCGGCCAGGGCGGCCGGCGGCATAAACATGGCGCCGGTGCCGAAAAGCAGGGTAAATCCAACCACGTAGAAATCCCGGTTGTCCAGCTTGAGCCGCAGGTAATCCCGCAAACCGAAGCCCACCATCTGGCAGAAAGAAACCAGCAGCACCGAATAACCCACCGGGACGGGAATGGACGACAGGAAGGCGCCGACCGGAGGCAGCAGGCCGAGTATCATCATCAGCACGGTAAACACCATAAAGGGCAGCCGGGAAGCCACCCGGGTCATACCGACCATGGCCGCCCCGGCGGAAACGGGAACAACCCCCACGGTGGCCCCGGCCCCGGCCAGGATATCGGCCAAACCGTTGAAGGCAACGCCCCGGTCATAGACCCGGCGGGAGGCCTCCCGGCCGATCGTCCTTTCCATGGCCAGCACACTGGCCACCAGGTTGCTCAACACCAGCAGGCCGGTGAGCACGCAGGTTACCACTATGCCGGCGTCAAAGGTGGGCCGGCCCCAGGCAAACAGACTTGGCCACTGGATCAGCCCCATACCGGCCCAGGGCGCCGGGGGGGCCATCTGCAAAGGCAGGGCCAGCAGCCAGCCTGCGGCAATGCCCACCAGCACCGCCACACTGCGCACAAAGGGGCGGCCTTTCAGGCTGGCCCAAAAGACCACCGCCACCACGACAGCGGAGAGGAACATGGCCCGCAAGTCTACGTCCGGCGAACCGGGACCCGCCCCGAGCATTCCCTTGACCAGCGTACCGCTTAATTGCAGGCTTAACAAAATGAGCACCGAGCCGGTGACCGGCGGTGTAAAAAGTTTGAGCGCACTCCCGATTAAACGGCTGGAGCCGATCAGCACCAGCACCACGCCGGCCAGGATCAGGCCCATCTCCAGATCGGTGCGCAAAAGGGCCATTGACTGGCCCAAACCGGGGGCCAGCGCGGCCAGAGTGATAAAGACGCCCCACCACATGCCGGAAGGGCTTTCCATAATCGGCAGGCGGTGTCCGAAAAGAATTTGCAAAAGGGAGGCCAGACCGGTGAAAAACAAAGTGCGCTGGGCCAGTGAGGCGATACCCGCCGCATCAAGCTGCAGTGCCCGGCCCAATACCAGAGGCACCACGGCCAGGTTGGCCAGAGTGAAAACAAGCCATTGCAGGGCGTAAACCAGCGTGCGGGCGGCCGGCGGATTTTCCTGCAAGTCATAGAGCAATTTTTGTTTGGTTTCTTGATCAGTCATCCCATTTGCCGCGGCGGTCCTGGAATGCCGCGTCCCCCTTACAATTAAATGCATTAAGCATATTATAACATAACCCGCCCGGACGGGGAAAACTTTTGCGGACCCCAAACCGGCGGGCCTGCTCCATTGCCTACACCCGGCGCAAAACGCTGCACCCCTCGCGCAATTCCACCGTATAGGCCAGGTCGGCCGATTCGGCCAGGTGCTGGTTATGGGTGACCATGATCACCTGGCGGTGGAATGATTCGGACAGTGTTTTCAAAAAAACGGCCACATTGGGAGCAAATTCATCGGAAACGTGCTTGCCGGGCTCATCCAGGAGCAGTGGCCCGGCCAGGGCCGGGCGGGCCGTTTCCAGCAGGGCCACCCGCAGGGCGAGGGAAATCACGTCTACCACCCCGCCGCCCCGGGCGTCCTGCGGCCTTGTCTTCACCTCCACCCCGCCGTACCGGCTGACCACGTAAAATTCCGCCTCCGGATGGCCGCGGCGCTGCAACAGTTCCACCTTGAATTCCAACTCCGGCCCGAAGACCAGTTGCAGCGCTTGAGTGACCATGTACTCCACCTGCTGGCGCGCCTGCTCCCGGGCATAGTCCGAGGCCTCCTGCAGGAGCAGGCGTACTTTTTCCAGCAGATCGGAGGCGCTGATCAATGCACGTTGTTTTTGGACCGCCTGCGCACGCCTTTGGCGCAGAATCTGCGCCTGGCCCAGGCGGCTGTGATAATAGCGCGCAAACTCCTGTAAACCGGTGCTCAAATGTTCCATCCAACCCACACCCCCAACAGCCGGCCCGCTTTTGACCGCCCGGCCGGTTACACATTTGATTTCATTAACCCGGCATAGAAAACGGGCATTGATCGCCGGTCCCCGCTACCGGGCCATCCCCGCCCGCCGGACTGCGCTGATCAACTTTTTGCCCGGCCCAAAGACAGGGCCAGGAGAATATTTCCCCTTGCCAGTACCGTCACTGTGAGTTTCCGGCCGGATGCCGGTTTCCCCGGGCTATTTCTCCCGTTTTTCCGGCGCGGTACCGATCAGATCCCAGGGAATCAGGGATTCTATTTCCGCCACCAGGTTTTTGATCTGCTCGTCCAGGGAAGCAATCTCGCGGTCCAGTTCCTCCGGCTTGACCCCCAGTTCGGCCAGTTGGGAAATTATTTCCTGCTCCTGTTTGGCCAGTTCCTCCAGGCGGGTCTTGGCCTGGATGCGCAAATCGTTAGCCTTGTCCAGGCCCGCTTTCAATTCGTTTATTTTTGCTTCATAGTCCTCAGATCCCCCGGAATTAACCCGTGCCATCACATACTCTCCTTTACGCGGGATTTGCGAAAACCGGATGCAATTCGCTCAATGGTGGCCGCATCCACCGGTGCCAGGCAGGTGGGACAGCGCCCCATTTCCTTCAGGCAGTGGATATAGCGGCTGGTTTTGACCGCCACTTCCTCTTCCCGCCCAGCCAGAAACACCAGGCCCCGTTCCTGCCGCTCCCGGGCGTCCGCCAGGCGCCGGGCCAGGCCGCGCAGCAACTCCAACCGTGCCGGCAGGGCGGCCAGCTCATTCAGTTTGCGCCGCCCCGCCGGCACGGCGCCGGTCCGCGCCAACTCCCCGGACAGCAGTGCCTGCTCGCGGGCAAGGGGGGCCAGCCGCCCGGCCAGGCCGGCCAGCGCCGCAGCCCGCCGCCGGCAATCCGCAAGGCGGCTCAAGGCGGCATTTACCCGGTCCAGCATCCCGGTGGCGGTATAAGCCATTTCCTGACGGTACTGCTCGACCCGCAGGGGGGACAGGCGGCCGGCATATGCTTTCAGTTCCGCCAATTTCCCGGCCAGCCGGGCGGCCACAAAAGCCCGCGCCCGCCCCGGTTCCACCCCGGCTGTTTTTTCCACCACCGCCAGCTGCCGCGCCTTTTCCAACCGCACCGCCGCCAGGCGGACGCCCAGTTCCTTTTCCTTTGCACTCAATGAGGCCAACCGGGTGAGCTGGTCCAACCCGGCCGTCCCTTCCATTAACCGGCCGGTCTGCTCCACCATATTTATGTAAACCGATTTTTCTTCCTGCAACCGCCGCCACCGGACCGACAATACCATCAAGTCGCGCCGCCGGCACGCCTGCAGCGCCAGTGCCGCCAGTTGCCGGCGGCCTTCCGCCGTCCGGCCGGTATGCCGGTAAACGTGCTCATGCCGCACCTTTTCCGTCCGCACAGCCGTCAGACGTTCCTGCAACTGGCGCAACCGGCCATGGCGACGGGCCAGTTGCACCAGTGCGGCCAGTAATGCGCCTCCCCCCTCCGCGCCGGCGGTGGCCCGCCACCGGGCCAGGACGTCCTCCTGCTGCCGGCGGGTGTCGCGCCGGCGGGCAGCGGCTTCAGCCAGCCTGTTCAAGCGCAGGGCCAGGGAAGCCAGCTGCGACCAGCGGACCAGCCTGTCCGGCACACCGGCCAGCCGGTCCAGTTCCCCCGCCGCCTGCTTAATGCCGGCCGTTACCCGGGTCAGTTTCTGTGCCAGGCTGGAAAGGGCAGCCTGCCTGTCCCCGGCGGCGGTTGCTTCGCTCATCAACCGGTTGGCCCGGTGCAGCCGTTCCGCCAGCACAGGCAGGTCGTCATATTCCTTGAGCTGTTCGCCCAAACCGGCGATTTCTTCCTCCAGCCGCTGCGCTTCCTTTTGCTGCCGGGCAATGTCCTGCACCGTATCCCGCAAGGCGGCATCCACCAAATGCACCCCGTGTAAACGGCCGATGGCCCGCGCCTTCACGCCGCCCGGGTCGGCGAGCAAAAAAGGCGGGTCCAGTTGTCCGGCCAGGTTCAGCACCAGCTTCAGATCCGCGTCCAACTCCACCGGCCGGACACCATGCAAAGCAATTACCTCGGCCGGAATCTCATGGCCGAACCCCTCAAAAATCCGCTCTTCTTCCCCCGGCCGGCTGATGATATAGCGGTTGCGGTTTCTGGTCACCGACCGCTCCCGGATCAACCGGGTACCGTCGTCAAACACCGCCGTCACCCGGCATTCGCTTTCGCCGGCGCGGACGAATTCCGTACCCCGCGGTTCGTTGAAAAACAGCCAGCGCAGCGCCCGGATAATGGCGCTCTTGCCCCGGTCCGATTCGCCCGCAATCACCGTCAGGCCGGGGCTTAAATGCAACTCGCTGCGGGCATGGGACTGAAAGTTTTCCAGTAACAGCCCGGTTATTCGCATGCACCGCCACCCCCCGCCAGCATGTCCTGTACCTGTCCCATACGGCGCAGGGCTTCCGCCCGCACTTCCGCCGCCAGGCCTTTCTGCCGGGCGATGCTGTCGATGATTTCCTCCAGCCCGGTTCCCTGATATTCGCCGCCGGCACGGATGCCCTGCACGAACAGGGCCAGTTTCTCTTCCCGGAAGACGGCCCGCTCCAACTGCGTGCGGTCCAGCACCTCGTCCCCCGGCCGGGCGCACTGCAGGGGAATGGCCCGGTGCCGGAGGCGGCCGCCTTCAAAATCAAGCAAAATAACCTGCGGCGTGCGTTCCATTTCCTGAGGCAGCGCCGACAACCGGATCAGCGCGCCGGGATTTAAAAACCAGCGGCCGTTCAGCTGCGTTTCCGGGAAACCCAGGTGGGCGTGGCCGCAAAGAGTGTAATCGGCCCGTGTGAGCGGCGCCACCTGTTCAATCAGCGTGCACGGAGCACCGGGAAAGACGGGGCGCTGCAGCAACATGCCATGTACCATATGTACGGCCACGTCGCAATCATCTTTCTCCACAACATAATCCAGTGCCGGGTCCCGCCGGTCCAGGTCGTAATGGAAGCCCTGCCCGGTCAGGCGCACAGTCAGGTCTCTTTCCTTCAGCCACACCGGTTGCCCGGGCTCGAGCAGGCGCACCAGGCCCAGCCGGGCCAGCAGTCCGAGCATGGTGCGGGGCAGGGTGGCCGGGTTCTGGCCGAAGATGTCATGATTGCCGGGAATGATGTACAGCGGCGCCGGCAGCGCCTGTAAAAGAGCGGCAAACTCCGCTCCCACGGCCAGGGAGGGATTGGGCGCATCCCACAGGTCGCCGCCGTGCAGCACCGCTGTAACGCCCAGCTCACGCGCCAGGCCGGTTACCTCCCGCCACTTTTCCTTTTCGGTTTCCGGCAGGTTGTCCCGGCGGTGCTGGGGCGTGGTACCCCGGAAATGAGTATCGGTGACAAACAAAAAGCGCAAAAGAACACCCCCTTGTTCACTCCCGGCCGGTGAACCTTTCCCCCAGCGGTCCTTTCTCCACTGCCAGTTTGCCCTCCCGGACCAGGATGCGCAACCGGTCGAGCAACTGCTGATTGGACAACGGTTCACCCAACTCCCGGGCAATGGCCGGGCCGTGAATATGCAGTTCAAAAGCACCGAAGGGCAGGTGTTCCCTGACCACCTGCCAGAATTTGTCCCCGGCGGCACGGGAATGGCGTTCCAGTTCATCAAAGGGGTTTTCCGTATGCGGACTGGCCGTGCCGGCGCAGCGGATGCGCACGGCCACCGCCCGGCCGGTGACAGCGGAGGAAATAAAGCAGTGGCCGGAAGTCAAATAAGGCAGGCGGTCCGTTTCCTCCGTTCCCAGGTCGGTTTCCTCTTTCACCGTGGCGATATCCATCGCCCGCACTGTGCGGAAGATAAGCTTGGTATTCAACTGGGCGGTGACGGTATCGTCCAGCAGGGCGATGCGCTGGCTGGCCAGCACCAGGTTGACGCCGTACTTGCGGCCCTCCTGGGCAATCAGCCGGGTTATGCGCCGGCTGGCCGGATCCCGTTCCCCCCGGGGACAAAAATTGTGCGCCTCGTCGGTGGCCAGGATAAAGGGCGGAAAATAAGCGGCCTGCTGCCCCTTTTGCATGGCGTCCCGGTAGCGGCGGCGCTTTTGATAAAGACGGTCGAAAAGGTAGGCGCCGTATACCTGCAGCAGGCGTACCGGACCGCGCACCACGGCCAGGCGCCGGGCCGTCAGCGCCTCTTCCACCGGCCGGGTATTGGCGGTGAAAACCCCTTCCCGCTCCAGGGCGTTCAGCCGCCAGGCCACACCCTTGAGGGAAGAGACGTGGCCGGCCTTGCTTCCGTAGCGCTTGAGCAAATCCTGCAGCATCCGGTCACGCCCGGCCAGGTGCGGATCTGACGCCTCGTCCCGGCGCAGCGGCCGCTCGTTTTCCATGGCCTCGATCAACCCGTAAAGCCGGGTGGAGAAGGACTGCAGCGAATCACCGCGTTCATGCAGGGTGTTCACCGCGTTGGCCATGCCCTCGGATATCGGTTCCCCTTCCCCCAACAGGGCCACCAGTTCCCGGATGGAAAGATCCGTGAACTCCACCCCCACATCCACGCCCACGGTAAAGATGCGGAAGCGGTCGCGGTAATCCCGCTGAAAACATGCCGGCAGGGCGGGAAAGGGGGTGCTGAAATCCATTTCATAATGCGGGTCCAGCACTATGCCGGGCACTTCCCTGGCCATAAACTCCTCCAGCAGAACCCGCAGGCCGAAGGATTTCCCGGATCCGGAACCGCCGAAAATGCCGATGTGCGGGTATTCGTTCATGGTCCGGTAATCGAAAACAAACGGCACCCCGTCCTGGGGCAGGATACCCCGCTCCCCGTCGTACAGGCAAAGCACATCCTTAAGATTTGCGGGCAGTCCGGGCAGCAGGTTGCCGGTGCCCCGGATGGTACCCAGGGTAAGCCCCCTTTCCGGCGACTGGCGCACCAGTATGCCGGCCACCTCGTCAAAGACGGGCAGGCGCACGGGTGCGCCCACAGCCACCGGAGTGGCGATTTCACCGATCAGCCGCACCCGGGCCAGGTTGACCTCCTCGCCGTGGATGTCGAAACCCACCGCCTGCAGGCCGGCCAATACGCGCCCGTCCACCAGGGCGTTGTGCTCGGTGGTCAGGGGAATGAAGCGGTTGAAGGAGTTGGTCTCCACCACCTCGCCCCGCGGAAACTGCCGCCCCGGGTCCTCAATAAACAGTATTTCATTGATGATAAACTTGCGCTCCCGTGAGGCCACCCAAACTTCCTGCTGGGTGGTGGTGCCCACAACCTGCAAGGCTGGATCCCCCGATTCCATATAATGTAATGTGAAAAAGACATTTTCCCAAGGTGATGGTCATGCCAGAGGAGCGAATGGCGCAGGTCCGGAAACGAAACACGGCGCAGCTGAGGCAAGCGAAACCGGCAGCGCGAATCGCGTGTCGGAAGGTAGCACTGAATTCCCGGGCTGGCGCTAAGAATACGGGTGTCATTGATAGTCAACAAAAATCGCACGCGATATGCAGCGCTGCCAGGTTCGCCCTGAAGCTGCGCCGATGTTTCGTCGAACCGGAGCATTGGAGCGGCGAGGTGCGACCATTACCTTTTTCATTTGTGGGTTGTGTTCAAAAAATCATGCCCGTTAGGGTTAAAAAAGCGCCCGCGCACCCGGTGCCGGTGTATCAAGCACAAACATGTCACCCTTCTTAATAATCCCGTCTCTGCCGCTGGGCGGTAAAAAAACATTCCCGCACCGCCGGGTCCAGGCCGGCACCGGCCAACAGCCGCACATCCCGGTGGCTGAGGCGCACTTCGGCGTCCACCAGATCCAGGAAGAGCGGGATGCCCCGGCTGCCGGCCGGAGTGATGGTATAAAGATAACGCATCACCTCTTTGGCTACGCCGGCCTGAGCGCACAAAAAATCCACCGCCACGGCCTGCGGGTGCCGGGAAAGCCGCGCAAAGACCGTATACAAACCGGCGTTTTTAACCTCCACTTGTGGATGGGTAAACAGGCATTCACCCGGCTCCAGCAGCCCGAAGAGCAACTCCCGGTCGTAAATACCGGGGCGGCCGGCAGCCGTACCGGCGGTGGTTCTTCGCCGGATGGCAACGGCCCCGGATGGACGGCCGTTGCCATCCGGCATAATTTCCGTCCGCGACCGGGGAGCGGTCACACCGGACCGGGAATGCACCCCGTCCGGAGACGAATCGTCCGCTTCCAGGCCGGCCGCCTGCGCCAGGTGGAAGGACTCCACCTCCTCAATCACCCCCACTGAAAGCACATCGCGCTCCACTGCCAGCGCACAGTAGCTCTCCCACTCCGCCGGCGCATGGCGCAGGTAGCGCATGAATCCGCCGTCAAAAAGCATCAGGCGGGGCCGGTATTCCCGCACCACCTTTTGGGCCGCCTGCAGTTCCAGGGCGCTCAGCCGGCGGTTGCACAACAGGCGCAGGGCCATTTCCCCCGGCAGCCCCTCTGCGGCGGCCAGTTCCCGCACCCGGGCCAATGAACCGGAAACCGCCGGGGAAAATACCTCCGCTGTCACGGCCCGTTCGCCGTGGCTGGTCAGGCAGAGCGCCTGGAAAAATTCCACCACGTAAGGAAAAGCGCCGCCCAGTGAATTGACCGAACCGTCCACGGCGGCCAGGGAACCGCCGGCAAACCAGGCGGTGATTTCCGGCGGGGACATGGGTGACAGCGGCTCCAAACGGCCCGCCCGCTCCGCCAGACGCCGGCGCAAGGCCTTCCGGCCGGGCAGGCGCCCGCCTGCCGTCAGCGATTCTTCCAGCCGCGCCAGTTCCCGGACCAGGTTTTCGTCCAACAGCATACGGCCCACCCTCCCGTTACCCGGCCGGAACGGCTCCGGTGAACCGGTCAGGAAATCTGATAGCGTTTGATCTTCTTGTACAGGCCGGCACGGGAAATGCCCAGCAACCGGGCGGCCTGGCGCTTATTCCCGCCGGACGAAGCCAGTGCTTCCAGAATGGCTTCTTTTTCCGCCTCTTCCACCAGCACGGGCAGGCCGGCCCGGTTGTTTTCCCGGTTCCCGGCCAGGCCCAGTTTCTGCAGGTAGAGGGGCAGGTGCCTTTTTTGAATTTCTGTTCCGTCCAGCACATTAAAAGCCCGTTCGACTACATTTTCCAGTTCCCGGACATTGCCCGGCCATTGATGACAGCGCATGATCTCCAGTACGGCGGGGGAAACCCCGGTCACCCGCAGGCCGAATTGCCGGTTGAAGCGGCGGACAAAGAACTCGAGCAGCAGTTCCAGATCATCCAACCGTTCACGCAAGGGGGGGATATTCAAAGTAACCACATTAATCCGGTAGTAGAGATCCTCCCGGAATTCGTGACGGTTGATCAACTCTTCCAGGTTGCGGTTGGTGGCGGCCACCACCCGCACATCTATCCGGCGCGGCCGGTTGTCACCGAGGCGCTCAATCTCCTTCTCCTGCAGCACGCGCAACAATTTGGCCTGCATGGACAAGGGCATGTCCCCCACTTCATCCAGAAAAATGGTGCCTGTATGCGCCAGTTCAAACTTGCCCAACTGGCCGCCCTTGCGGGCGCCGGTAAAGGCCCCTTCCTGGTAGCCGAACAGTTCTGATTCCAACAGGTTTTCCGGTACGGCGGCACAGTTCACCCGCACAAAAGGACCCTTGCCGCGCATGCTTTCCGTATGCAGGGCGTGGGCGAAAAGCTCCTTGCCCGTGCCGCTCTCGCCCTGGATCAAGACGGTGGAAGTGCTCATGGCCACCCGGCGGGCCGTTTCCTTGACCGCTTCGAACTGCACATTGCGGCCGATAATCTGGTCAAAAGAAAATCTGGTGCGGTGCACCCGCTCCAGTTCATCCCGGTAATAATCAAGCTGGTTTTTTAGGTTGCGTATTTTTTTCATCAGGGCGTAAAGATCTTCCACATCCCGGAAAACCACCGTTCCCAGGGCACCGACAATTTCACCGTTTTTAATAATCGGCACCCGGTTGGCAATGATCTCCTGGCCGTTTAAATTGGCCAGGTAGCCGAATTCGGCTTCCCCGGTTTCCATGGCCCGGGGGAAAAGAGGCTTGCTGTCTCCATAGGCTTCAAAAACAGTTTTGCCGATTATATCCTCCGGCTTTTTATTCCAGAAACCGGCAAAGTTGTGATTGGCCATAATAATCCGGTAGTTGCGATCTATGGCTACAATACCGTCACTGGACAGCTCCAGGATCATTTCCAGCAATTGACTGCTATCGTCAATCTGCCCGATCAGTGCAGTTTTGCCCAAGGCCTTCACTCCCGCTGTTGTCTAAATACGTAGACACAATGCCTCTATTATTCGACACCCGGGAGTTGAACTCCTGCCTCATTTTCCCGTATTGCGGTTCCGCCGCCAAAACAATTTCTCCCCCCTGTTTCCACCGGAACGGTCGTCCCCCCGGTCTTTGACCCGCAATTCATGTTGCCCGGGCGGGTTCAGCCACCCCTCCGGATGTTTCATCACCCGTAGGGGTTCAACCTTCCGGGGGGAATCCACGTCTCCCCGGAGATATCCGGACTGCATGGGTACTGCCGGCTTCTTTACTCTTGCCGGCGGCGCCGGTTCCGGCGACGGGGTTATCCGCACTTCGCCGGGAGCAGCGGCTCTTCCCCGCCCACCCTGTTTTCGGGCCATAAGCTCCCCGATATTGATATGTTTTTCCTGTTCCAACCGGGCCATGCCCTCGCGGTTGATTTCACCGCTGCTTATGTCAACTCCTTTTGACTGCAAACGCTGCAGCAACAAATAACGGCCGGCCGACAAACCCGCCTGCTGCGCCTGCCGGAGCACTCCGGGCATCGCCTGATCCACCACTATCTCGGCATTAAGCCGGCATTTTTGCAAAGGCTGATTAATGTACTGCTGCAATACCTGTACATCAGGGGACGGCTGGTTGTTCAAAGTGGTAACGGTGGCCAAAATCACATTATGTGCTTCCGGTTGCAAATAATGCTCCCGGACGGCCACCTGGAGCAGGCTGTTTATCGCGCCTTTCAGAGGGACACCCACAACCGGCGCCTCATTCAGCAAAACCGCCCCGCCGTTATTCAAACCCCGGGCCTGGCGTACAAATTCCCGCCGGTCCAGAGCCATTTCCACACTCGGGTTGATATCAAGGGAAATATAAGCCACTGCACGGGTCATCCACCCCCGGTACAGCATGCCGCCGCCGAGCAAAAGCAGCACCGAGGCGGCAATCAGCAACGGTTGCCAGAGAAACCGGCGCACCGGCGGGTTGCCGGTGATCACCCGGCCCGGCTGCAAATCATCACCGGCCGGCAGGGAAAGCTCCCGGAAATCACCGTCCGGGGTGAGGACAATACAGGTATGTTGCTTGATTTCGACGATCATTCCGGTAACCGCCGGCATGTTAATCCCCCCCCTTGAAAGCTCCGGGTTTGAGATAGTGACAAAGGTAAACAAATTCCCGGCAGTGCCGCCAGAGCAGTGCCATGGCGATGATATACCGCCGTCCCCGTTCCAGTGTTTTGCGGTGTACACCGGTCAAAGCGGACAGCTCTTGAATGGGCAGCTTTTTACCGGCCATCAAACGGTTGAAAAGCTCCCCGTCACCGGCCAGTGTCCGGGCCACATGCAACAGCACGGCCCTGGCGTCACGATGCTTGGGCGCACAGGCGGCCAGACCGGCAAATTTAATATCAAAGTCCGCCAGCAGCCTGGCGTAATCTTGAATTTCCTCCATCCGTTCCCGGGCCGTTTCCCGGGCCAGATATTCCTGCCAGGCCAGATCGGCTTCCGCCCGGCTGACTCCCGTCTCTTCCTGTACTACTTCCAGGGAAGCGGTCTGATGTGCCGCCAGGCGGGATTCCCGCCGCAGGTAATCGGTAATCCGGCTGCGGATGATCAACCGGGCAAACGCCAGAAAGGGCACTTCACGGCTTTTTTCGTACCGGTCGATGGCTTCATCCAGAGCAATCAAACCCACGCTCAATTCGTCATCATGTCCCCACTCCACGTGCCGGTGGCATATGCCCGCAGCCACCCGGGCAACAAAGGGGCGGCAGGCGGCCAGTAGTTCTTCCCGCGCCTGTCGATCCCCGTTTTTTGCCCGGGCGAGGTTTTTTTCCACTTCCTCCACCGGCTGCACCATCCCTTTTCCTGCACGCCACCCCTTTTGTGATCGGATTGCTGTTTTATATTACGTCCCCGGTGATGAATTTAAGGGTGATAAATAAAGCAAAAAGGGTGGAGAAATTTCTTCACCCTTCTCAGGCCGGTGACAAAACCCGATCACCCCGTGGCGGACAGGGTAATTTTCCGGTCTCTCAAAACGCTGCGAACAACGGCCGGCAAGCACCTTTAAAAATTCAGGCGCCCGCACCGGGTTGTATACGGCGCATTAAGAATACTTCGCCACCAAACGCATATATCCTGTCGAAAAAAACGAATTTTGTCAATCAACCGTCCGTTTCCGATTTTTGTCCGGCGGCGTGGGCGTGACCGTCGCATTCGTGACAGGAAGGCTCTTCCCGGCGGTAAACGGCAATGTTTACCGTGCAAACCAGGCAATCCCCCCCGACCGGCCGGCAGGGTTCGGTATGAATAAGTACACTGGTGCCGGACATGTTTTCCTGCAAATCCGCTTCGATACGGTCGCACAATTCGTGCACGGCGGCAATGGACTGGCAGCGGGGCACCACCAGGTGCAGGTCGACATAGCGGTCCGGCCCGGCCCGCCGCGTGCGCAGGTCGTGAAACTGAACGAAGTTGCTGCTGTAAGATGACAAGATGCGTTGAATGGCAGCCTCTTCATCGTCGGACAGACGCACATCCACGATACTGCCCAGGGAACCGCGCAGCAAATCGATGGCCGCCTTGAAAATGAGCAGGGATACGGCGATGGCAATCAGCGGGTCCAGAATATAAAGGCCGGTAAAATGAATGATCACAATGCCGGTCAGCACCCCGGCCGAAGTGTAAACATCGGTGCGCAAATGCCAGGCATCCGCTTCCAGCGCCGGCGAACCGGTGCGCCGGCCGGTACGCATGAGTACGGTGGAAACCACCAGGTTCAGCGCGGCCGACACGCCCATAACCAGTGCCCCCCACCCCAGGGCATGTACTTGATGCGGGTCGGTCAGCCGGGGCAGCGCTTCAACGATGATCATTATTCCGGCCCCGATAATCAGAAGCGCTTCCACAATCGCCGCCACATTCTCAAACTTGCCGTGGCCGTAAAGATGCCGGTCATCGGCCGGGCGACTGGACTGAAGCACGGAAAAATAGGCGATCAGCGCCGCCACCAGGTCCAGTCCGGAGTGAATGGCCTCGGAAATCACACCCACCGAATTCATGGCCACTCCGGCGGTCAGTTTGCCGGCGGTGAGCAATGTATTCGAAGCAATGGAAAGCCGGGCTACCTTTACTTTTTCATCCATCGGGTGATACCTCGCTTTAAAGGGCACGGCCATGGACAGCCGGAACATGTTGACGGCTTGTTTTCAACCGCAACGTGCCGGGAGATCGTTGTTTGCCGTATTGTCGCAGCGTCTGAGCGGTATAAAGAAGCCCGCGGGCCCATCATCCTGCGGCCAGAATGAAGTCCCGCGGGCATTCCGCTGCCTGGCAAGGCCCGGCCGCATGCACGGCCTGACTATAATGCCAGTATAGCATGGCCGGCCTGTCCGGGGCAACAGTTTATGTCCGGCGAAATTCGCACCGCCGGACCGGCATCCTGACGACCACGGCATACCACTTTTCATTCGTGGATCGTGTTTAAAAATATGGCGGTCAGTAAGACGAGCTGTCCGCTTCCCGCTTGCTGTGTTCAATGCCTGTGTCGATTCTTTCCCGGGGCGCGCTTTCATCGTCTAAGCCGCGGTAGTTCCGGTAGATCACCCCGTCGTCACCGATTTCGTACGGAATGTTTTCCACCTCCTCCACGTAACCGCGATCCTCTTCATCCAGTTCGTTATTGCCGTAATAAGCGCCCGCCTCCGAGTGCCCGGCATGCTCCGAGTAGCGGGCCACATCCTGCCAGGAATCCTCAAAGTCGTATTCCACGCCGTCCATGCTTTCATCGAAGGCGGTCATGTAAAGCTCATCCACCACCTCCTCCTCAATCGGGCGCACCGAACTGACCGGCTCATGCTCATCGTCCCGGCGGCAATGAATGCAAACGGTGGTGTACGGGACAGCCTGCAGCCTTTCCACAGCGATCGGCCGGCCGCAGATCTCGCAATTGCCGTAAGTTCCCCGCTCGATCCGGTCCAGCGCCTCATCTATGGCCCGGATTTTGATCTTGGCGGCTTCCCGCAGGGAAAAGTCCTTGCTTCGTTCAAAGAGTTCCGAGCCGGTGTCCGCCGGCTCATTGTCGTACAACGACAGTTCGCCGAGCGAGTCGCTCATGGACGTATTTAAACCGTCCCTGTTAATTGCCTTCACCCGCTCCAGTTGCTGCTGTTTCTCTTCCTTGAGCCGCCGGCGGAAGTCCTCCAGTTGTGCCGTTTGCATATGCGCTCACCTCATTAGTTTATTCATTTCAGGGTGTCAGCCGGTTCTGCACGATGGCCACGATTTCGGCGATGAAACCGCCGATCAGCGGCAGGTTTAGACGCACCAGGTGCTGCAGGACCAGAATCATAATCGCCCCCAAAATGGCGAAACCCACAGCCATACCCAGTCCCCGGGCCAAACCGGAAATAAAGTTGATATAGAGCAGCCGCCGGGGCTTGTTGAGCAGGTCCACATATTCGGCCAGCTTCATTTTTTCCATGTTCAGGGCCAGTTCATCAATCTTATCCCGCAGCGCCTCCAGGATGTGCCTTTCCCTTTCGTCCACTTTCGCCGGCCTCCAGCAAAGCGTTACAGTTAATTTGCCCCGGAAAAACGTCCGGCACTCAATAACAAGCGCAAAAAAAAGACAGCGCCCGGCGCTGCCTTTTCCGAAAGACCGGTCCTTCCGGACCGGTCTTCAATTTACTTTTTACCGCCCGTTGGCACCGTTCCACCCGGCCGGAGGCGGTAAGGCATGGAAGCCCGGCACGTGTTACTTCCCGGGAACGGCTCAGGCTCGGGCCGTCCCGGTTTTGCCCCTTTTCTCCAGCAGCTTGAAGTCCACCCACAGCGGGCTGGCATTGCAGATGGAGGAATAGGCGCCGCTGATCACGCCCACCAGCAGGGCCAGTACGAAATCGTGAATGGTGCTGCCGCCCAGGAAATACAGGGCCGCCAGGACGAAGATGACCATCAGTACGGTGTTGATGGATCTGGCCAGCGTCTGCCACAGGCTGACATTGACCACGTCTTCCAAAGCCTCGCCCTTTTTCCGCGCCCGCATGTTTTCCCTGATCCGGTCGAAGATGACAATCGTGTCGTTGATCGAATAGCCGATGGTGGTCAAAATGGCGGCCACGAACGAACTGTCCACCTGCAGGTGGAAAAGGGAGAAAATACCGAGCACCACCAGTGTGTCGTGCAACAGGGCAATGATGGCCGCGATGCCCTGCTTGAATTCAAACCGGAAAGCGATGTAAATCAACTTGAGTACAATGGCGATGAGCAGCGCCCAAACCGCCTTCATAGCCAACTCACGCCCGAAGGACGGCCCGATGGACTGGTTTTGCATCATTGTCGCCTTATGGATCTTGTTTAAAGCGGCCAGCAACGCATCACTTTCATCCTGGGTCAAATGCCTGGTGCGGACGATGTAATCGTTTGCGCCGCTCTGCTGAATGGTGTTATCCCCCAGATGCAGCCCGTCCACTGTTTTGCGCACCTGATCCGCGGTGACCGGCTGATCGAAACGCACTTCCAGAATGTTGCCGCCTTTAAAATCAATGCCCAGGTTCAAACCGTGCAGAAAGAGGGAAATCAGTCCGGGCAGGATAACGGCAATGGATATGGCGTACCAGATTTTACGTACTTTGATAAAATGTAAAGACACTGTTTTCCCCCCTTAGGCTCCATAAAGTTTCAGGTTCTTACCCAGGCCGCAGGCCGCCACCAGGTGCAGCAGCCAGCGGGTCATGGTGATCGCGGTAAACATGCTGGCGATGATCCCGATGCCCAGTGTGACGGCAAAGCCGCGGATCGGGCCGGTGCCAAAGAAATACAGCACGATGGCGGAAATCATGGTGGTGGCGTTGGAGTCGAAAATGGCCACAAAAGCACGCTTAAAACCTGTGTCAATGGCCGAGCGCAGCGTTTTGCCGGTGGCCAGTTCCTCCTTCAAACGTTCAAAGATAATCACATTGGCATCCACCGCAATACCCATGGAAAGCAGGAAGGCGGCGATACCCGGCAGGGTCATGGTCACGTGCAGGCCGACGTAAATGAGCAGCACCACCAGGCTGTAGATGACCAGCGCGAAATCGGCCACCAGTCCGGGCAGCCGGTAGTACATGAGCATGAAGATCAAAATGGCAATCACACCAACCAGGCCGGCGTGCTTGGAAGCGGCCATGGAATCGGCGCCCAGCGACGGGCCGACGGCGCGCATTTCCTCCACCGTCACCTTCACCGGCAGCGCGCCGGAACGCAGCAACACAGCGATGTTATGCGCTTCCTGCAGGGACTGGTAACCGGTGATCTGTGCCCGGCCGTTGGGAATCGGTTCCTGCACGGTGGGATTTTGCAGCAGTTTACCATCCAGATAAATGCCGATCGGCTTGCCCACATTGGCCGCGGTCACCTGGGCGAATTTGCGTGCCCCGTCCGAGTTAAAGGTCAGGTTGACCACCACCTGATTCGAGTTCGGCTCCTGCGCCTCCTGGGCATCCTTCAAGTCGGCCCCGGTAAGCACGGTTTTCCCATCCTGGGTTTTGAACTCCAGGAAGGCAGTTTTGATCATGGTGCGCACCGCCTCGCTGGGATTGCTGATCCCGGCGATATCCACAATCAGCCGGTTGGCGCCCTGTTGCTGGATGGTCGGTTCCGCCACGCCCAGGCCGTTGACCCGGCGCATAATCACCGCCTTCAGCTGGTTCATGGTCTCCTGGTTTACCTTGGCCTGCGGCGTATCATGCGCCTGCAGCACCACATGCACACCGCCCTGCAGGTCCAGGCCCAAAATCACATTTTTGACCACCGGCAGGTACTTGCCGGCGCCGGAGATTTGACCGGCTTCCGGCGCTACGGCGGCAAAACCGACCACCGCAACCACAATAACGATGCCGATCAGAATCAAAATTTTGTTCCACTTCATTTGCAGCTTGTTCCCCCTTGTTCCCTTCGTTAGAGCAGCTTGGAGCCGTTAACCATCAGTTCAAAGTTACAGTTTAAAAAGTTGGCCGCCCGCCGGCAAAGCATCATCCGGGTGAGAAAAATTTCAAAGTATTCCATGACTGGGCATATTTTGATGTCGATAGAGAGATCCATGGTAATAGTGCGTTTTTCCTTTTTGACCCAGATAAAAGAATGCTCCACGGCATAGTTCACCCGGTCGTGAATGTCAAAGGTGGCAAAATCCATATTACGCACCCGCGACCGGTGCACATCGGACTTGTCGGCCACAATCAGGGCGGCCGCCACATTGTTCACCGGTTGACCGTACTGCTCCTCGTGGTTGGCGATGGCCGAGATGACCGTGGCTGTTTCATCGGGAGGCATGCCCATGCCGTTTAAAATATTAAAAGCCAGCGAGGCGCCTGAAATACCGTGATCGTTGCGGCTGAGCACATTACCGATATCGTGCATGTAACCGGCAATGGCCGCCAACTCCGCCTGCCGCGCGGGATGGCCCAGGCGTTCCAGAATGTTGCGGGCAATCGTGCTGACCAGGTTCAGGTGCCGGTAACTGTGCTCGGTAAAACCCTGCACACCGAGATATTCGTTCCCTTTACGGATGAAACTGTCCACCACCGGGTTTTTTTTAATCTCCTCCAGTGTAACCAAATATGGTCCTCCTTACCAGATTAACCCTGCCGGCGGCATTATTGGAAACTGCCCGCGTACGGAGAAAGAGAGTAGACTTAAGCCTACTCCCCGGACAACTATTCTTTTTCGCCGGTTTCTTCCGGCTCCCGCTCCCGCACCTGGGCGATGGCATTTTTTAATATTTCGATGCGCACGCCGTCCGCTACCCGTACGATCAGGGAGTCTTCTTTTATCTTCACGACGGTGGCATAAATGCCGCCGGCCGTAACGATGGAGTCATTAACCTTGACGTCGCGGAGCATCTGTTGATGTTTCTTTTGCCGCTGTTGCTGTGGTCTGATCATTAAGAAATAAAGCAGGGCAAACAGGGCGACCACATATAGTAACGTACCGGTGGTTTGATTGAGACCCAATGGATAACCTCCTTTCTCCAAAAATAATTAATTCGTGGTGTAAAGTGAATTCCCTTTTCCCGGCGCTGAAAAAAATGTATTTATGCCTGCCAGCCGGCCAGGAATTTTTTCCGGAATTGCTCAAAGTTTCCTTCCCGGATGGCCTGCCGGATATTTTCCATCAACCGTAATACAAAATACAGGTTATGTATCGTGGTCAACCGGATACCCAGGATCTCGCCGGCTTTAATCAAATGGCGCACATAGGCGCGGGTGAAGTGGCGGCAGGTATAGCAGCCGCAATCTCCGTCCAGGGGACGGAAATCCCGGGCATATTCGGCATTACGCACCACCAGTTTGCCCCGGCGGGTAAAAACTGTGCCGTTGCGCGCAATGCGGGTGGGCAGGACGCAGTCGAACATGTCCACCCCCCGGGCCACCCCCTCCAGCAGGCAGTCGGGCGAACCCACCCCCATCAGGTAGCGCGGTTTATCCACGGGCAGCAACGGCACGGTAAAATCCAGCACCGCATACATCATCTCCTTAGGTTCCCCCACGCTTAAGCCGCCGATACCATAGCCGGGAAAATTCAACTCCAGCAGTTCACAGGCGCTCTTTTCCCGCAAATCCCGGTGCACGCCTCCCTGCACGATGCCGAACAGCGCCTGCTCCGGACTCCGGTGGGCGTCAAGGCAGCGCCCGGCCCAGCGGGTGGTACGTTCCACGGCCGCCCGTGCCTGTTCGTAGGTGCACGGGTAGGGGGCGCACTCGTCAAAGGCCATGGCGATGTCCGAGCCCAGCGCCTCCTGTACCGCCACCGCCTTTTCGGGGCTGAAATAATGCTCCGAGCCGTCAATATGAGAACGGAACCGGACCCCGTCTTCCTCCACCCGGCGCAGCGGCCCCAGGCTGAATACCTGGAAGCCGCCGCTGTCGGTGAGAATAGGGCCGTCCCAACCCATAAAGCGGTGCAGTCCGCCGGCCCCGCGGATCAGTTCGTGGCCCGGGCGCAGGTAAAGATGGTAGGTATTGCTCAAAATCAAGCGCCCGCCCACGGACCGCACTTCTTCCGGGGTCATGGTCTTGACCGTCGCCTGCGTGCCGACGGGCATGAAAACAGGGGTCTGCACCGGCCCGTGCGTAGTTTCGAGCAGTCCCAACCGGGCACGGGTTTGGTTGTCCGTTTGCAGTACGGAAAATTTGAAGCCCATGGCTGTCTCCCTTATAAAATGAGCATGGCGTCGCCGAAGCTGAAAAAGCGGTAGCCCGCTTCCACCGCCGTGCGGTAGGCCGCCAGCACCTTTTCCCGTCCGGCGAAAGCACTGATCATCATTAGCAGTGTGGAGCGGGGCAGGTGAAAGTTGGTTACCAGACCGTCAATCGCCTGGAAGCAATAACCGGGATAAATGAAAATTTCCGTCCAGCCGGCGCCGGGGACGATTTCCCCCGTTTCTTTCGCCGCCGTTTCCAGGCAGCGGGTGGTGGTGGTGCCTACGGCAAAGACCCGGCCACCCTGTTTCCGGGCGGCATTGACTGCTTGTGCCGCCGCGGGGGTAATTTCATAATACTCGGCGTGCATGTGATGTTTGGTAATATCCGCCACCTGTACCGGCCGGAAAGTGCCCAGGCCCACATGCAGCAGCACCCGCACTATGCACACGCCTTTGGCTTCAATCCGCCGCAACAGCTCCGCCGTAAAATGCAGCCCGGCGGTGGGGGCCGCGGCGGACCCCTCCTGCCGGGCATAAATTGTCTGGTAACGCTGCGGGTCGTCCGGATATTTTTTAATATAGGGCGGCAGCGGCATCCGGCCCAGTGCCGTCAGCACTTCATCAAACGGCCGGGCGGAGTTGAATGCCACCACCCGGCCGCCGGCATCTGTCCTGTCCATCACCAAACCGGTGAGTTCCCCGGCGCCAAAAACCAGCCGCGTCCCCGGGCCGGCCCGGCGTCCCGGCCGGACCAGGGTTTCCCAGCGGCCTTGATCCAGACGGCGCAATAAAAGCACTTCGATTTGTGCGCCGGTATCCGTCTTATGTCCAATCAGGCGGGCCGGAATGACCCGTGTTTCGTTGAGCACCAGCACATCACCGGGTTGCAGGTACTCAACCAGATCCCGGAACAAACGGTGCTCAACCACCCCGTTTTCCCGGTGCAGCACCATTAAACGGGACTGGTCACGCTGCGGCGCCGGATCCTGGGCAATCAGTTCCGGCGGCAGGTGATAGTCGAAGTCACTGAGGTTCAATTCGTTGCTCCCCCGTAATTGGGCGTCAGATTAATGCCTGTATAATAGTATTCCAGGATTTGCTGGTAGTTATAACCCTGTTCGGCCATCCCCCGGGCACCGTACTGGGACATGCCCAACCCGTGCCCCCAGCCGCTGCCGGTGAAGGTGACGCTGACCAATTTTGCTCCGCCGGCGGGCGGCGGCTGGCTGCCGCCGGAAGGCTGTCCAACGGCCGGTTGTCCGGGTACAGCCGGTGTCTGACCGCCGGACGCTCCCGGCGCGGTTCCGGTATTGCCGGCCGGATTGCCTGGCGGGCTGCCGCCGGTGTTGCCGGAAGGCGGACTGCCGGTACCGGTTTGACTGGACATAATTTTTTGCATGGTGAACAGGGCGCTTTTCAAGCCCAGGGCGAAACGTACGGCATCGGCCCTGCTTTTGTCGGGCGGCCCGCCGATATTGACAGTCAGCGGCTGCCCGTCCGGCCCCGGTCCGCTAACAGCCAGGCACTTGACCCGCTTGCCGCTGGCGGTATATGCAACAATGTTCAAATCATCAACTGCACTGAACTTGTATCCCGCTTTGGCCAGCTGTTGTTGCAGCTGGGCGGCGGTATAAGTCACCGTCCAGTTGTAGTACTTATCGTTTTGATCATACGGATCCGGTTTGCCACGTAAATAAGGCACATAGCCGTTCCAGACGTCCTCGCTGTTTTCAGTGCAGCCGCCGTCGCTGCTATGGAATACGGCATCCACCGGCCGGCCCTGGTAAGTCATGATCATCCCCCCGGTTTCATCCACCGCCCGGATGGCGGCCGGACTTTCGCCGTCGAACCCACGGTAAACCTGACTGCTTTGAGTGGCCAGCACGTCAAAACCTTCTTTGGCATAGCTGCCCATATGGGCCAGAGCGTAACTGCGGCAGGCCACCGCCTGCGCCTTCAACGCCCCGGCGGGCCAGGAGGATGGCATTTCCGAAGGGACCACCCCGTAAAGATATTGCTCGACGGGTAAAATGTTAATAGCCGTCACGCCCGCACCGTCCGGGCGGAATTCCATCGCGCCCCGGTAACGCCGGGAAGCGCCGCCGGTGAAAAGAGTGACCAGATCCAGGCCGCCGCCGGCTGCCGCCGGCTGCAGTTGTTTTTGACCGCCGGCACCCAGAACAAGAAGTCCGGCCGGGTTGTTCAAAGCCACCGGGCGGCCGTCCGCACCCATGGCGTTCAGACCGTCACCGGCGCTACGGTTGACAGGCACGCCGCTGTCACCGAGTATGGTCACCTGTAATCCGCCTTGCTGCAGCAGCAGGGGACCGGTGAATGTACCGGCCGGCGCGCCGTTTTTGGTCACCGTCAAACCACCGGGAGCGGCGCTGATTGTATATTGATCGCCGGCATTAACGGTACCGGCTGATTTATTGTCCGATTGATCAACCAGTTGATAACTGCCGCTCACAGAAAATGCTATTTCGGGGACATGAAGCGCAAGACCCACCCGGATGGATCCGGGCACCGGCAAAACATCACCCCGTGCCGGCCGCGCCGGGCCGGTGAATAGAAACAACATACATAAACCGGCCAGCACCCCGGCCAGACAGGAGATTCTTATTTTCCTCCGCATGCTTATTCCCCCCATTGTAAAAACCGGCATACTGAGGAACATTCGACAAGTTGTTCCAATCTCCTGCCGCTTATGAAAAAGTTACCGCCGCTTCCGGAGATCTTCTTCCGGACGGCTGATCTCCCCGGACTGCAGACAACTGCCCCGGCCGGCAACCGGCTGGATTAGCGCCTGAAAATCAAATTTAAAACAAGAGTCAGCAGCAGGCTCAATATAATTGATGTGACCACGGGAAAGTAAAAGGTAAAATTTCCCCGGTGAAAATAAACGTCGCCGGGCAGGCGTCCCAGATGTAACAGCTTGTCCGAAGCCATCAACAGACCGCCAATGAGCAGCAGAAATACGCCCGTCAAGGCAAGCATTTTGCCCATACCGTACAAACCATTCGCCCCCTTGTCTTGTCACTTTCGGCACCACCCGGGCGCGATCCCTTTCAACCCGTCCCGGAAGGGAGGTGAATTTCTTACCGGCTGGTTTGTCAACGACGTTCCGCTTCCCGCCCGGCCCGCACCGGAGACACCGGGCGTCAACGGCTGCATTGAACAGAGGCGGTGACATGGTCAAGACGTAACCGGTCAACTTTGCTGTACCGGGCATTGTCCCGCCGTCCCCTTTTGGCGCGGCCGGTAATAACGTTCCTTCTCGCTGTAGATGCACCCGCAGTACTGCTGCCGGTACATGCCCAACTCCCGGGAACGGGCGGTTGCTTCCCGGTATCCCGGCCGGAAATCGACATAATAAAATGGCACTCCGCATTCATCCCCGGCTGTTTCGCCGATCTCTCTGATTAAATCATGCTTTTGATAGGGGCTGACCAAAAGGGTGGTGCTGAAAGCGTCAAACCCGCCCTTTTTAGCCACCCGGGCCGCCTGCTTCAAGCGCATGGCATAGCAGAACCGGCAGCGCCGGGACTCCCGGTATACCACCATCTGTAAAAATTCTTCCAGCCGGTATTCTTCATTAAAAATCACTTTGAAGTCCATGGCGGCGGCGTACTTTTCCAGCGTCTCGCGCCGCCGCTGCCATTCAGTGTAGGGATGAATGTTCGGATTGAAAAAATAACCGTAAACCGTATGCCCCTGTTCCCGCAGGTAATCGAGCGGATATATAGTGCACGGTCCGCAACAGGTGTGCAAGAGCAGTTTCATCTGAAAGACTCCGTTTCCAGGATTTTTTACTTCCATAATGCCTGTTGTTCCGCCTGCCCGTTCACCGGCAACCCCAGGTGACGATAGGCCCTCACGGTGGCCACCCGTCCCCGGGGCGTGCGGGCCAGCAATCCCGTCTGCAACAGATAGGGCTCAAAAACATCCTCCAGTGTGCCGGGCTCTTCGCCGGTTGCGGCAGCCAAAGTATCCAGACCGACCGGCCCGCCGTTGAACTTTTCTATAATTGTGTACAAAAGCCGCCGGTCGGTCTGATCAAGGCCCAGCGGATCCACCTCCAGAAACTCCAGCGCCTCGACCGCCACATTACCGGTAATCACTCCGCCGGCGCGCACCTGGGCGTAATCACGCACCCGTTTCAACAAGCGGTTGGCCACCCGGGGCGTGCCCCGCGCCCGGCGGGCGATTTCGGCCGCTCCGTCCTCTTCCAGACTCACCTTGAAAATGCCGGCCGCCCGGCTGACGATGAGCACCAAGTCCTCCTGCCGGTAATAATCCAACCGGCTGATCACCCCGAAGCGGTCCCTAAGCGGTGAAGTAAGCAGGCCGGCCCGGGTGGTGGCCCCGATCAGGGTAAACCGCGGCAGATCCAGGCGGATGGAACGGGCGCCCGGTCCCTTGCCGATTACAATATCCAGGGCAAAGTCCTCCATGGCCGGATAAAGCACTTCCTCCACCGGCCGGCTCAGACGGTGCACTTCATCAATAAACAGGACGTCCCCGGCGGAAAGATTGGTCAAAACAGCGGCCAGATCCCCCGGCCTTTCGATGGCCGGGCCGGAGGTAATGCGGATATTCACCCCCAGTTCATTGGCGATAATGCCGGCCAGGGTGGTTTTGCCCAACCCCGGCGGGCCGAACAAAAGCACATGGTCCAGGGCCTCCCTGCGCTCCAGCGCGGCACGGATAAAAATGTCCAGGCTTTCCCTGAGCTTTTCTTGACCGATAAATTCGGTCAGCCGCCGCGGCCGCAAGTTGTTGTCCAGTTCCCCGTCCTCCTCCCGGAAGGCGGCGGAAAGCAAGCGCTCCTCCAAACGGATCCCCCCCATACCCGAAACAAACCAACTAACGACCATGATTTTTTGAACACAACCCACAAATGAAAAAGGCTGGTGGCTGGTGGCCGCACCCCGTCGCTCCAATGCTCCGGTCCGACGAAAAAAGTTATCTACTATAACTAAGCTGCTCTCCGCAGCGGCATGTAAAATTGCCCTGGATTTTCCATGATAATCAATGCCGTTGCCATCCGGCTTCGGAGCAAACCTGGCAGCGCTCCATATCGCACGCGATTCATATTGACATCCCCGGCCCGCCGGACGCGTGCCGGAGCAAACTTTCTCATTTCTGACGGCCCAGCCATTGCAGGGCCGCCCGCACCAGTTCGCCGGGCGGACTTGTCCCGCCGTCCGGACTGACCCGGTGTATAGCCCGCCGCGCCTCGGTTTCACCGTAGCCAAGGGCGAGCAGGGCAGCCAGCGCGTCATCTTCCCCTCCGGCCGGCAAACCGCCGTCCGGTACATTACCCGGTTGCCGGGGCAATTTGTCTTTAAGTTCCAGGATAATGCGCTGTGCTGTTTTCTTACCCACTCCCGGCACCCGGGTCAGCACATTTATGTCACCCTCCGCCACAGCCCGGGCAAGGGCCGCCGGGGTAATGGCTGAAAGCACGGTCAGCGCGCCTTTGGGGCCAATTCCGGCCACATTGAGAAGATAGCGGAATGTTTCCAACTCCACCGTGCTGACAAAACCAAACAGGTGCGGACCGTCTTCCCGCCAGAGCAGGTGAGTGTGCAAATGCACTTCCCCTTTATGTGCCGGCAGGACCTGCAAGGTGGAAGCCGGCACATAGACCAGGTAACCGACTCCGTTGACATTGATTATTACGGCATCATCCCGCACCGCCGCCAGAACGCCGTGTAAAAAAGCAATCATAGACATTTCCGGCTCCCGCCCGGGGCACAATGGGCGTGACAAATGGCCACAGCCAGGGCATCGGCCACATCGTCCGGACGGGGTACTGCGGGCAGGCATAACAACGACCGCACCATGAATTGCACCTGTTGTTTGCCGGCCCGGCCGTAACCGGTCACCGCCTGTTTAACCTGCAGCGGGGTGTATTCCCCCACCAGCAGGCCGGACCGGGCCGCAGCCAGCAGGGCCACGCCGCGTGCCTGTCCAACGGCCAGGGCGGTGCGGGTATTTTTATTAAAAAACAGCTCTTCAATGGCAAAATGTTGCGGCCGGTAACGTTCCAGCACATCCTGCAGGCCCCTGTACAAGTATAGCAAACGCTGCGGCATGGCCCACCCGGCGGATGTTCTGATACAGTCGTAAGCCACCGCCGTTAACCGGTTTCCCACCACGTCGATGACACCGTAACCGGTTATGGCCGTACCGGGATCCACCCCGAGCACACGCATCTTCCTCGCCCCCGCCATTTACTCTCACCTTTCAATTCCACAGCACAGGGGCCGGGTCCTTCCATCCGGACAAAAATAAAAAACCCGGCCGGGAAAAGCAGCCGGGTTTTTAAAAAGAATTTGATTGTGTCATACTGGAGGCTTCATCCAGATTATCCAGCATCGCATTCAGCGCCTGATCGCCGACGAATTCCAGTTCGGCACGCAATGCGCCCTGGGTCTGTACATCCTGCCGGTCAAAGTCCATCGCCTGCTCCAATTTTACCTGCAGGTCCGGGGATAAACCGGACAGAGGCAATTTATTCTCCACCCGCAACAGTTTCTGGTTGCATCCCAGGGGACCTTGATAAACAGCCAGCATCCCCTGGGAGATGCCCAGATGCCTGTAGTCCTGATGCTCCGGGCAAAAGTCGTTTATATGCTGCTTGAGCACAAGCAGGCTGCCCTGAGCTGCTATGCTCCACCCCTGAGCGGAAGGATAACGGCGCTCCAGCGCCTCCCGGTCCAATCCGACCATATCTGCCGGAGCGCGTCCCAAAAAGACAACTTGAACATCACCACATAAATATTCGCGTTCTTCCTGCACGGCCTCCCCGGCATGAACGGGAAAGACGTTGGTAACATCCGGTTTGTTTATGGCCAGGCCCGGCTTGACGGCAGGCGGCGCCAGCACTCCCAACACCAGATATACCGCCGCCGCCACGGTCAGCGCCAATGCCAGACCGCCCAGGGCCAGGTAAATTTTTTTAATCACTGTGCACACCTGCTCCGGCAATAATCATCCCTATTATTGCCAGCGTTTTTTTCTTTTATACATATTCCGGCACTCGCTTTTCGTCCAAACAGCGAACAGAATGGTTGCCCGGAGACAACACGCCTTGCATCAAAGCACCTGCGGCCTTTAAAAAATTAAACCTCCGGGGGCACCCCGGAGGACGTTTAATCTTCCAATTCACAGTTTGTATATACTTCCTGCACGTCATCAAGTTCTTCCAGGGCGTCAACCAGGCGGGTCATTTGCTCCGCCTCCCTGCCCTGCAGTCTGATGGTGGTCTGCGGAACCATGGTTACGTCGGCCATAGCAAGGGGGATCCCCTTGCCCGCCAGGACATCCCGTACATGCTCTATTTCTTCCGGCAGCGTGGTAATCTCAAAAACATCCTCTTCACTCTTCATATCTTCGGCACCTGCCTCCAGGGCCAGAAGCATGACTTCATCCTCGTCCAGCTCAGTATCATTGCGGTCAATAACAATCAGGCCCTTTTTATCGAACATCCAGGAAACACAACCAGACTCGCCCAGGTTACCGCCGTTTTTGGAAAACAAGTGCCGGATCTCACCGGCAGTGCGATTCCGGTTGTCCGTGCCGATTTCCAGCATCACTGCCACACCGCCCGGACCATAACCCTCATAGATGATTTCCTCATAATTGGCGCCGCCCAATTCACCGGTACCGCGCATAATGGCCCGCTGAATGTTTTCATTGGGTATATTGGCCTCTCTGGCCCGCTGAATAGCCGCCTTCAATCTGGCATTGGCCTCCGGATCACCGCCCCCCTGACGGGCGGCGATAATTATTTCCCTGGCCAGGCGGGTGAATATCTTGCCCCGCTGGGCGTCCACCTTCGCCTTTTTCCTTTTAATGGTCGACCACTTGGAATGACCGGACATTTCTACATCCCCTTTCCGTAACAATGAATATTGTAACACAAGACAAAAAAAGCGCAAAGCGCCGCCATTGGTATGGGGTATTTTACGCCGGAACTACAATGCTGGTAATTAAAAGGGGGGCAGGGCCGGCATCTGGTTTTTATGCGCGTTATTGGCGGCCAGTCTCTCCACCACCTTGCGTACACGCTCATCCGCCTTGCCGGTAAGAATATACTCATCCATTTCCCGGTAGGTAACACCCAGTTCCACCTCGTCATCCTGTCCGGCATAAAGTCCGGCGCAGGGGGCTTTTTCAATAATCGGACGCGGTACCCCCAGGTATCCGGCCAGCTCCCAAACCCGGCACTTGGTCAAGTTGCCGATTGGCAGCAGATCAACCCCCCCGTCACCGTATTTGGTAAAGTATCCCACCGTTAATTCGGTGCGGTTATTGGTGCCGGCCACCAGATAACGGTTGCGGGCGGCAAAAAAATAAAGCGTGGTCATGCGCAAGCGCGGTTTAATATTGGCGATGGTCAGATCATCATCGGACGGGTCATAATCCTGACCTGTCAATAGTTGCACCATCTGCAGGAAAGGCTTGTCCAGCGCCACCGTTTTCACCGGTATATCAAAAGCGCCGGCCACCAGCATGGCGTCCTCCGCATCCCGTGGATTGCTGAAACAGGGCATAATCACTCCGAGCACATGGCCGGGGCAGGCACGCTTGCACAGCGCCGCCGTAACCGCCGAATCAATACCGCCACTCAAACCCACCACAAAACCACGGGCATCCCTTTCTTTCAATTGCTCCCGTAGCCAGTCAGTTAATTTTTGCGCCAGCACATGCAACCCTGATTCCTCCCATAACAAGAACATCATCTCAATCGTTTATATTTTAACACATTTTACCCGCTTCAGGCAATTTCCCGCCGCAACCGGTTTTTTACTCCCCAAAGGACCGCCCCTTCCCGTTTTTTCCGGCTCCAACGGGCCGGGCGAACATAAAAAGCCTCCGGAGTACTCCGGAGGCTTTGAAAAAATATTGCAGCGGCGA
>NZ_LYVF01000046.1 GCF_001655685.1 Desulfotomaculum copahuensis | reverse complement strand
CCGGCCAATGGCGAATGGTCCATGTTCACCCGGCCGATCCTCTCCGTCATCGACTAGTTACCTGTCCGACCAGCTATTTCAGGCTTGCATCAGCCCTCGCATGTGTCATCCACGTGCTGTCGCAGCCGTGGCCGTCCGCGGCCACGGCTCGATCTTGATCTTGTAGAGATGCCGGATCCCCATAATTTCCGTAATCATGGAGAGGGCGGCATGTTTACAAAAATACAGCGGAGAAATGGTGGGGTGATGAGAATTATGGAAAAAAGCATATTGGTGGTTGGCGGGGGGATCAGCGGGATCACCACCGCTCTGGAAGCCGCCGAAGCCGGCCGGGAGGTTTTCCTGGTCGAAAAGAACCCGTATCTGGGCGGCCGGGTGGCCCAGTTGAACCAGTATTTCCCCAAACTGTGCCCGCCCAACTGCGGTCTGGAGATTAACTTCAAGCGCCTGAAACAAAATCCGCGCATCCGCTTTTTCACCATGGCCGAAGTGGAAAAAATATCCGGACAGGAAGGGGATTTTGAGGTTACCGTCCGCTTGAATCCCCGTTACGTCAATCAGAACTGTACGGCCTGCGGCAAGTGTGCGGAAGTTTGTCCCCTGGAACGGCCCAATGCGTTCAATTACGGGCTGGATAAAACCAAAGCCATTTATCTGCCCCATGTATTTGCCTTCCCGATGAAGTATGTGATCGATAAGCAGGTTTGCGATTCCTGCGGCAAGTGCGTGGAAGCGTGCCAGTACAATGCCATTGAGCTGGACATGGAGCCGAAGACAATCAATCTGAAGGTTGGCGCCATTGTTTGGGCCACCGGCTGGCAGCCTTACGACGCCACCAAACTTTCCTATTACGGTTTCGGGCGTTACGAGAACGTGATCACCAATGTGATGATGGAAAGACTGGCTGCGGGCAACGGTCCCACCGGCGGGAAGATCGTCCGTCCTTCCGACGGTAAGGAGATTAACAGCATTGCTTTTGTGCAGTGCGCCGGTTCACGGGATGAAAACCACCTGCACTGCTGCTCCAACGTTTGCTGTCTGGCCACCTTGAAGCAGGCCACCTATGTAAGAAAACAATACCCCGGGGCAAAGATTTCCATCTTCTTCATTGATATCCGTGCCCGGGGCAAGTACGAAGACTTTTTTGTCAAGGTGCAAAATGAGGACGACATTACACTGATCAAGGGGAAGGCCGGCGAAATCAAAGAGGACGCCGACAAGAACCTGACTGTGATTGCCGAAGATCAGCTGAACCAGAACCTGCTGGAAGAGAAGTTCGACCTGGTGGTGCTGGCCACCGGCATGGCGCCCGGCACCAGGGAGGATAAAATTCCGTTGGATGTTTGCTATGATGAAGACGGCTTCTTTGATACCGATCCTCAAACACCTGGAATTTATGGCGCTGGATGCGTTAAGCAGCCGCTGGATGTTGCTTCCGCCGTCAGGGATGCCACTGCGGCAGCGCTCAAGGCCATTCAATCGACGGTGAGGAGGTAACGCCATGGACAAGAAGATCGGAGTATATGTCTGCACCGGTTGCGGGATCGGCGAGGTGGTTGATTTCGAAGCCCTGTCCGAAATAGTCGATGACGAATATTCAGTGGCCGTGTGCAAGTCGCACCCCTTTTTGTGCGGCGCCGCAGGCGTGGCGGAAATAAAAAAGGATCTGGAAGAAGAGGGGATTAACGCCGTTGTTATCGCCGCCTGCTCTTCACGGGTCAATTACGATGTATTCAATTTCGGTCCGGCGGTGCTGGTGGAACGGGCCAACCTGCGTGAGCAGGGGGTATGGAGCCACCAAAACCCGGATGACGACGAGGATGTCAAAGAAAATATCCAGATGCTTGCCACAGACAACCTGCGCATGAGCATTGTCAAGATGGAAAACATGGATCCGCCGGAACCCTATGCGGCGGAAGACCTGAGCAAAACCATCCTGGTGGTGGGCGGCGGCCTGTCCGGTATGACGGCGGCGCTGGAAGCGGCCGGGGCCGGTTATCAGGTGGTGCTGGTGGAGAAGGAAGCGGAACTTGGCGGTTGGGCGGCCAGATGCTATAAGCTGCCTCCATTGAAACCGCCCTTCCGGGAACTGGAAGAAAACAAATGTGCGGCTATAGCGCAGGAAATTGCCGCCAACCCGGACATCAAGGTGTATACGTCGGCGGAAATTCAGAGTACGGCCGGCGGGCCGGGCGTTTTTGACGTGGAAATCAGTCAAAACGGCAGCGTGGCCAGGGAAAGGATCGGCGCCATCGTGCTGGCCACCGGCGCCCGCCCGTACGACCCCGAACGGCTGGGGCACCTGGGCTTCGGCCGCTATGCCAATGTGATTACCCAGGCCATGCTGGAAGAAATCGCGGGCAAGGGCAAAATCACCCGTCCCTCGGACGGCAAGGAAGTAGAAAAGGTGGCCTTTATCCAGTGCGCCGGGTCGCGGGACGCTGAACACCTGCCCTATTGTTCCGCCGCCTGCTGTGTGGAATCCATGAAACAGGCGCTTTATGTCAAGGAGCAAAACCCGGAAGCGGCGGTATATGTCTTTTACAAGGATATCCGGGCCAACGGCCAGTATGAGCATTTTTATATGCGTGCCCAGGAGGCTGGCGTTATTTTCATCAAGGGGGACGTCAGTTGCATCAATGAAGATGATGGCAGTCTGTCCATTGAAGCGGATGATTTGCTGATGGGTGAAAAAACGGCGGCCGAGGAACTGGATCTGGTGGTGCTGGCCAACGGTATGGTTCCGTCCACTCTGGCCGGGCTGCCGGCTGAAGTGCAAAAAGAGGTGGCCGAACAGGAAGCGGCGGCTACTGCGGAGGCTTCCGAAGCGGTGGCGGCCGCCGAGCAGCGGATTTTGAACTTGAAATACCGCCAGGGTCCGGAACTGCCGGCTTTGAAATATGGTTTTCCCGATTCCCACTTCATCTGCTTCCCTTACGAAACGCGCCGCACCGGCATTTACGCCGCCGGCAGCGTACGGGCGCCGATGGACCTGCCTTCAACCATTGCCGACGCCACCGGGGCGGCCTTGAAGGCCATTCAGTGCGTGGAACTGACGGCGCAGGGGTCGGCGGTGCATCCGCGGGTGTGGGATTTCTCCTATCCGCAGTTCTTCATGCAGCGCTGCACCCAGTGCAAACGCTGCACCGAGGAATGTCCCTTCGGGGCCATTAACGAGGATGAAAAAGGCAACCCGCTGCCCAACCCGACCCGTTGCCGGCGTTGCGGCACCTGCATGGGGGCCTGCCCGGAACGGATTATTTCCTTCAAGAACTATTCCGTGCCGATGATCGGCAACATGCTCAAGGCCATCGAGGTGCCGGAGGAGGACGAGGAGAAACCGCGCATCCTGGTTCTGGCCTGCGAGAACGACGCCATGCCGGCACTGGATATGGCCGGGATCAACCACCTGAACTACAACCCGTGGGTACGCATCATCCCGGTGCGCTGCCTTGGTTCGCTGAATCTGGTCTGGATTGCCGACGCCATGTCCCGGGGTATTGACGGTGTGCTGCTGCTGGGCTGCAAGCACGGCGACGACTACCAGTGCCACTTTATGAAAGGCAGCGAACTGGCCGAAATCCGTCTCTCCAAGGTTTCCGAGACCCTGGACCGGCTCGGTCTGGAGTCGGAGCGGGTACGCATGGCGGAAGTGAGCATCACCGACTACGATCAGATTCCCGGCATTCTGGACGAATTCGCTGAAAAACTGGATGAACTGGGCCCCAACCCGATGAAAGGTTTCTAATCGGCGGCCCGGGAGAAAATGCCGGATTTTAAGTGCGGCCCTTTAAGCCGCAATGAATATGGGGGTGTGCCGGGACGGCCGGCGGCCGTCCCGTCCCCCGGCAAATCCAAGGGCAAAGGAGCAGTGAAAAATGGCCGACTGTCAGGTTTCTCCTGAAGCTGTCCGCTATGACCCCGCTTTTTCGCGTGAAGTATATGCCCTGGAAAACGGGCCGCAGATAAAAAAGTGTATGCAGTGCGGCATGTGCGCGGTTTCCTGCGCCACCCGGGCATCGATGAATTATTCGCCACGCCGTCTTTTCAACCTGATCAAGCAGGGCAAGAAGGAAACAGTGATGAAATCCAACACCATGTGGATGTGCACCACCTGCCTGATGTGCAAAGTACGTTGTCCGCGCGGCATTGCTATTGTGGATGTGATGCACGACTTGAAAAACCTGGCCATAGATCAGGGCTATGTCACCCACCCCCAGGCGGCCTTCTACCAGGCTTTCTGGAAGGAGATCTGGAGCCGGGGACGCGTATTTGAAGGCGGCGTAACAGCCCGTTATTTCCTGAAACGGGGTATTCTGGGAGAAATAAAAACAATCCTGTCCATGAAAGATGTGGGCATGGACATGCTGCGCCACAGCCGCATGCCGCTGCTGCCGCCGCGCAAAATCAAGGGCCTGGGCGATTTACACAAGATCATCGAGAAGGCGCGCTCCCAGCGGAAGGAGGTAAGCTAATGCGGTACAGCTTTTATCCGGGTTGCTCCATGGAAGGCACGGCTGTGCCGTACCGCAAGTCGGTAGAGCCGGTGGCGGAAGCGCTGGGGATGGAACTGGAGGAAATTCCGGACTGGAACTGCTGTGGAGCCACTGTCGCTTCCGGCGTGGTCGGTGACTATACGCAGCAGGTGGTGGCGGCACGCAATTTCGCCCTGGCCGAGCCCAGAGGACTGGATGTGCTGGTGGCCTGCAGTTCCTGTTTTTTAAGTCTGGCCTTAACCAACAAGCGTTTTCAGGAAGACGCGGATTTTCATCGCGCGGCCAATGAAGCGCTGGCCGCGGCCGGGCTGAAATACAACGGCACCTTGAAGGTGCGACAAATTCTCGAGGTCATGGTCAATGACGTGGGTATTGAGCGCATCCGCGCGCGGGTGAAACGCCCGCTGACCGGTTTGAAGGTGGCCGGCTATGTGGGCTGCCAGACCATGCGCACATTGCCCTGGGAGTTCGACGATCCCGAACACCCGGTTGTCCTGGACCGGATCATTGAAGCGCTGGGTGCCACGGCGACGCCTTTCCCCATGAAAACCCGCTGTTGCGGCAGTTCCCAGACCCTGCCGGCGGAAAAGATCCTGATGGGTGCCAGCCGGGAGATTCTTGAATCAGCCGCCGAAGGCGGCGCACAGATGATTGTCACCCCCTGTCCGATGTGTCAGTTGAACCTGGATTCCTATCAGGGGCGGATGAACCAGTTGCTGCAGACCAGCTTTGCCATGCCGGTGCTCTTTTTCACCCAGTTGATGGCCATTGCCTTTGATCTGCCTCCGGAAAGCTGGGCTTTGAAATACAATATTGTTTCCCCTTTCCAAGCGCTCGCCCCTCTTGGCATCAACAGGTAAAAAGCAGGTGGCCGCCCGGTGCCCGTACACCTCACGGTTGAAGTGTAAGGGCAAGGGGCGGCGGGATAAAAAGTCGGAATAGTCATATAAGTTGCGTGGTGGCCTTTCTGGGGCCGCTTTTTTTGTCCGGAAAAAGCATGGTTGTAACGGGGCGTGAAAACAGGCCGCCGGGGCGGGGCACCGGAGCGGCGGGGTACGGCCGTCACATTGAAAGCGCTGTTTTATTTTGATAGTTGACAAATGCTAAAAAGAATAGTACGATAATTACGGTCATGAGCTCAAAACCGGGAGGGGGTTTAATTAGCGGGGCTGTACAGACCTGGTTCTGCTGCCCGATCTCATGGCGGGAGCGGCAAAAAGCAGGTGCGTCGGGGCGTATAGGGGTTTTATTCCGGGGGAATGCTTTCACGCAGGAGTAGGCAGGCCAAGAATAATATGTTAAACTATGATCGGTTTACTATAATATTGCGATGAGGCGAGGGAAAATGGCGAACAATCAATGTGAATCATGCAAGGACAAAACAGGGCAATGTTCCCCCGAAAGCTGCGGCAAGTCCCTGCTGCTGCCCCAGAACGAGGCCAGTGAAATCAAGCATGTGATCGGGGTGATGAGCGGCAAGGGTGGCGTGGGCAAATCCTCGGTCAGTGCCCTTTTGGCCGTCAGCTTGGCCCGGGCGGGCTACAAAGTGGGCATCATGGATGCCGATATCACCGGACCGAGCATTCCCCGGTTATTTGGCTTGAAGGCCAGACCGGAACAGTTTAACGAAATGCTGTTGCCGGTAAAAACAGCCCTGGGCATTGAGGTGATGTCGTTAAACCTGCTTTTACCGGAGGAAGACGACCCGGTAATCTGGCGCGGTCCCATTCTGGCCAGCGCGGTGAAACAATTTTGGAGCGATGTGGCCTGGGGCAGGCTGGACTACCTGATTGTGGACATGCCGCCCGGCACCGGCGACGTACCGCTGACGGTGCTGCAGTCGTTGCCACTGGACGGGTTGATCGTGGTCTCCTCACCCCAGGATCTGGCCATGATGGTGGTGAAAAAAGCAATTAAAATGGTCCAGCAGGTGCACATACCCGTGCTCGGCCTGGTGGAGAACATGAGCTACCTGGCCTGTCCGCATTGCGGCGAGCGCATTCACCTGTTCGGCAGCGGCCATGTGGCGGATGCCGCCCGCGCCAATGACCTGCGCCTGCTTGATGTGCTGCCGCTGGATCCGGAACTGGCCGCCCTGGGTGACGCCGGAAAAATTGAGGAGTACAGCGGCAAGGCCTTTAATATCGACCCCGTTTTGACCATTACCGGTGAGCAGAAAAAAGTCAATTAATATTAAGGAGTGCATGCTACTATGAAAATTGCCGTTCCAAACGAGCGGGGCCGGGTGAATCAACATTTCGGCCGCAGTCAGGAGTTTCTGATCATGGATCTGGAAGGCGACTCGATCAAGGAACAGCATACTGTTTCGGCGGCTCAGCTGCAGCATAACCACGAAGGCCTGGCCGGGCTGTTGAAAAGAGAGGGCGTGGACACGGTGATCCTGGGCGGCATCGGTCCTGCCGCCCTGCAGGCGTTGGAAGCCGCCGGTTTTAACGTGATTACGGGTGCCAGCGGGGAAGTGGCGGCAGTGGCCAGGGATTGTGCCCGGGGTGAGCTTGTTTCCCGGGGAGCGGTCTGTGACCACAGTCACGGTCATGACCACAACTGCCACGGGCAGGCCTGATAAACACCGGGGAACCGGAAGTTTCGGACAATAGCCGGAGCGCTTTGATCCGCCGGATTAAAGCGCTCCGGCCCGTTCCGGGACGGGTTTTCAATGTGACGCCGTCCGGATGTTTACCGGTTTTTCCGGCCGCGGGCGACGGCGCGGATAAATGAGTAGTAATTGGCGGGATAATGTTCAATATTTAATGGCGCCCGTACCTCCAGGCATTTTTCGATAAACAAGGGCGAGGTGTCACAGGCGCAGCCGGAATTGATCAGCACCCAGTAACGGACCATTTCCCTGAGCAGGATGGCCTCGAAACGCCGGCAATAGGGGTGCAGTTCAATCCAGCAGCTTTTCGGGTTACATACCACCAGCCGCCCGCGGGTCAGCTGCAGGCGGGAATTCCAGTAGATGTTCAGGGGCGGCAAAAAGCCGTTGAAAAAAAACTGATTGAGATTGTCAAATATTGCCTTAACCGGTGAAGGGGTGATCTGATTGCCCAGCAGGTTGTGGCAACGCTGGGCGAAAAAAGGCAGCGCGGCCCGCCAGGCCAGTTCACCGTAATCGGCCAGCAGTTTCAGCTTTAAAACGCGGCACTGCTCCGGAGTGATCAATGGGGCAGACACCGCTTCTTCGCCGGCGGGCATGGTTTTTACCCGCCATTGCCCCGTTGCCTCGATGCAGATGTACAGGC
>NZ_LYVF01000045.1 GCF_001655685.1 Desulfotomaculum copahuensis | reverse complement strand
GCAGCCAGGTTGGCTAAAAAAGCGTCGTCGGTTGATGGAACATGAACGCTTAATTCTGGATGCTCCGGCTAATGTTTCTGACGGGGAAATGGCGATGGTTGATACTATTGCCGCGGCGGTCGATGTTGCAGGCGAAGCGGAAGGGTCTGTTTTAGTCCAGGATGCCCTCTCGTCGTTGACCCCGCTACAGCGGGGGGTAATAACTGCGACGGTTCTGGCGGGTGCTACCGAAAAAGAAGCAGCTGTACGGTTGGGGATATCGCAGCAGGCGGTGTACAAGGTAAAGGAGTGTGCGTTGAAGAGGTTGAGGAAGCGTTTTGTCCTGGACGAGCCTACCGGCAAGTAGAGCTTCGTCCTGGACGGGCAATCGTCCCGTATCCGAAGGCAGGGAGGATTGTTTATAACCCTGCTTGTTCTTTGGATAAAGATGTAATTCAAAATAAATCTGGAGGGAATTTAAATGGGAAGTCTACAATCTTGTGGTCCTTGTAATTGCTCAAGTTATGGAAGCAGAAAAGTCTATAATATTACAGCACAACCAATTCAGCAGTGGTTAGTTGATGCAAATAATGCAGGTTCGGCTTCAGGTATGAACCCTGCTACACTTTTGGCAATTGCATCAATAGAAACCGATGGAAATTATGCGGTTGTTTACAATGGCACATATGGTATAGTTCAAGTAGGGCAAGATAGATTAAATGGTTATAACTGTTTGAAAGGAACAAATTATAAATTAACAGATCTAATTGCACAAGGTCCAAATATAACTGAACCATCGGCTGCTGTAGCCGTTTCCTTCGATATTCTTGGACGATCTCTACATGCGGTTAACTTAGCTACCTCTAGCTTTAAACTAGCAGCAACCGGGTGGAATGGAGCAATGTGTGGAAACAATGGATCAGTCCAACCGTATGGAGCAGGATGTGGTTCCTGGCCCATACCTACTGCAACAACATGCTATGGTGTAGCAGCTTATCAACTTGCTTCTGCATATAGTGGTTGGTGGAATAATCCTAGTACAGGACAACCGGATTCTTATTATTGGGGAGGGCTATCACCTGTACCATATGACACGCTTCCGACATATATTCAAGTGTGCTTCGGTCCCTAAAAATTTTCTTCATGGCAATAAGGAAAGTGGCATAGGAATTATCCCTTGCCGCTTTCCTTATTTTCTAATCCGATAAAACAATGCAACTATTTGCGATCTTAAGAGCTTCTTCTATGCTCCCTTTATATTGAAAGCTATACTCATATTGCCCATCACTTGAATACCAGTTAATAAATGTTGACAAGCTATTTGCATTGCTTATTAGAATCTGTCCTGACTTTGCATTTAATTTCTTTAGTTGATGGTTAATGTTTAAACTGTTAATCAATTTCATGGTGTCGTCCATAACATGATTACTTGAACCAATAACTTCATATTTCCAACCATTACTTTCCCAATATACCGATACCGGGTCTTTCCACCCTAAAATAGTTCCCCCTATCTTAACTGGTTTGGCATCTTTAGGCCTTTCTACTATAATATTCTTACTATTACTCGCCTTTGCGCCAGAGATTCCTCCCCATTGATTAGCTTCAGAGCTATTAGGTGGCATACTTAATTGAGGATCGTTTGGGGGAAACTGTTTGGATGTAGTTATTAATGAAATATAGTAACTATGTTTATTAACTTTAAATTGAACTCCATAGTATTTATTAGATGATGAAGAGGGAATCGGCGTCCAATATCGTGGTATAATGATAGGTATATTGGAAACTAACTCTCTAACAATAGGCATAAATGGCGTAGCAGGTTTTACTGTTATAACATTTTTGCTTAGTGCTTCATTTTTATTTTGTTTGCTTGGGTTTTGCTCTATTGTATTTGTATGACCATGTGAAGAAGAATTTGTTTCATTTGAAGCCTGCTGTGTTTTTGATGCAACAGTTGAGCAACCAGAAGTGTTAATTGCTACTGCAACCATAAAGATGACTATTGGAGTCAGTTTCCATTTGTTCAATTTGACCATGATCGATAAAAGACCTCCCTTTTAATTTTCTTTCTCCCTGTAAATTAGACGTATGGGAAAGATGTTTTGTTCCTGTTAGTTTTATGAAAATTTTTTATTCCGGTTGATTGCGGAATACCGGGAGGATGTGGGTAACGGACGGATCCCGGAAGCGCCGGTGCTGGACGCTATCAGAAAAGGGTGCGGGAAATCATTAGTGGTCGGTGTGAGCGTGGTTGTTGCTGAAGTGGGTCCCGGTGCGGCTGATGTGCTTGGTTGCCGGCGTAGACGCCCGGCAGCGTCTGCATGCTCTTATAATTGCCTATGCAGATTGCCTTGATGATTTTCCGGAGGGCATGCCGGAGCGCGAACTGATTTCGGAGCTTTCGGTAAAAGCCGCCGGGCAGGCCAGAGAAATCAGAGGTTTGTTTTCGCAGCTATATGGCTATGATCCGTGAATGGCGTCGGGATTGATGTCGTCCAGGTGTGACGGTTGACGATGAATTTTGGAACTAATTTCGTATTTGGCACGTCTATATATGTTAAACAAGGTAAATATGGGTGATAAAG
>NZ_LYVF01000044.1 GCF_001655685.1 Desulfotomaculum copahuensis | reverse complement strand
CGGAACTGGTGCGGGACCTACTGTCCATAGTCACCTCTTTTTCGGCCCGGCTGTATGGAGCCAGGGGCGGCAGGAAAGTCAGGCAGGGGTTTCGGGAGTTGATCGCGGGAGTGGAAGCGGATGAAAAAGCCGAAAAAGAAACGGATTAACCCGGCCGGGGGCATCAAATACACCGTCTGCGGCGAGTGGTTTCCGGAAAGTTTTCCGGCCCGGCGCAATGAGAAGTGGCCGAAAGGGATGGAAGATCCTCTGACTACTGAAATGCGCCTGTTCTGTGCCTGTACCCGCTGGGCCTTCAACCGGCTGCTGGCAGGTAAGGCGCGGGAAGCACTGAAAAAGCAGGGCCAGGAAATATTCGGCTTAAACTCCCGCTACTGTGACGACGCCATACTGAAGGCAAGAGAAATCATCGACTCCCAGCAACAACTGCTCGTCACGGAAATCAAGGAAACGGAAACGAAGCTGGCCCGGGCCAAAAAGAAACTTGGCTGGGCGGAAAAAGATCTGGTCAGAGCGGTTAAAGCCGGCGATGCCGTTAAAATCAAAAAAGCCAAACTTACCGTCCACGGGCGCAAAGCGCGGGTCAAAAAACTGGCCGGCAAGCTGGAAGAACTGCAAACCCGCCGGGACAACGGCACCATATCCAAAGTGGTCTTCGGCGGTCGCTCTTTATGGAAGCGGGTCTGCAAAGGCAAAGCCACCTGTGAAGAGTGGCGTAACG
>NZ_LYVF01000043.1 GCF_001655685.1 Desulfotomaculum copahuensis | reverse complement strand
GTATAGGGAAAATTGACCTCCAGCAGGTACCTGGGGTCGATCTCCCTGTCCATCAGGTCCACGTCGACCAACTCCCTTCCGGCGGGCTTCCTCAACACCGCGTTGAGGAAGCCGATGAGCGCCTCCTTGCCCTCTTCTGACCCGAAGATTCTCTTGAAGAAGTAGTCGTTGGTCCTGTTGATCCCCCTGATTTCCGCCAAGCCCCCACCCCTCCCGTTGCACTCTCGTTTCCCGTATTATACCAGATTCTTCGTACGGGCCAAATACCATACTTGCGGAAGCGGGCTACCTGCCGAAAAAAAACTTGAGCAATTCAAGAAAGTGGCCCAGTTCCGCAATGTGATCGTGCACGATTATACCTGCCTTGAACCGGAAATCCTGCTCGGCGTTTTGCAAAAAAACCTGGACGACCTGCGTTTATTCGTCGCCATGATCCGGGATAAATTTTTGTCATTGCGCTAATTCATTCCGCTTCTCCAAAACCGCCCGGTACAGTGCATCGTATTCACCTACCATGCGCGCCACGGAAAAGCGCTCCGCCGCCAGGCGGCGCCCGGCCTCCCCCATGTTGCGCCGCAAAGCCCCGTCCGCCAGCAGTGCGGACAGTCGCTCCACGGCCGCCGGCAGGTCGCCGGACGGCACCAGGTAGCCGGTCACGCCGGGCTGCACCAACTCGGGCACACCGCCCACGGCGGAGGCCACCACCGGCCGGCCCGCCTGCATGGCCTCGATGACGGTCAGCGGCAGCCCCTCCCAGCGGGAAAACAGGACAAACACATCCAGTCCGGCCATCAGGGCGGCGGCATCCGCCCGTGTGCCGGTCAAAAACACCCTGCCTTCCAGACCGTGCTTTTTTATGTACTCTTCGCACGCCGGCCGCAGCGGCCCGTCACCGATGAGCACGAAGCGCAGGCGGCAGGCCCACGGTTCCCCGCCCTCCAACGGTACGGCGGCGGCAGCCGCCCGGCCGGCGCCTATGGACGGGCGCCCGTCCGGCGCGCCGTTCAGCAACGCCCGGACGGCAGCCAGGAAAAACAGCGGCTCCTTGGGCGCGCGCAGGCGGCAGACCATGCCCACCAGCAGATGGCCGTCATGCAGCCCGAGCTCCCGGCGTAAACAGGTGTTATTGCCGCCGAAACGGCAAGTGCCAGTCACGTCCCGTCGTACCATCGTGTCAACAGCCTGCTGGCCGCCTTTGCCGGGCAGGCAGCAGTGTTCAATCCCGGCCTTTTCGACTGCCGGAACGCGGAAAGCCCTAGCCGGGCCGTTGGTGACGGACCCGTCCGCCATACCGGACGATATGGCCAAATGCTGTGTATGGCGATCCACTTCTCCGGCTGTTCCGTCGAAACACCCATCCATGCCCGTCCGGCACGTGCCGGAATCCACATCGCTGTCCTTCCGGGGGGCAAGAAGATCCGCGCTTTCCGGCTTCCCGCCTGCGCCCGGCGCCGGCACCCCGTTGTAGATCAGCGCCAGCTTCTCCGGCGGGGCCAACTTCTCCCGCCGCCCCTTCTCCAGATCGGCGCGGGAAACGCAGACCACCCGGCTGCTCAGCCGGCCGGCCAGCCTTTCCGCCGCCGTGAACAGCAGGCGTTTGCCGCGCGACTGGTAATCGTTGATCCCCCAGCCGTGCACGGTGAAGATGATTCCGGGCACCCCGGCCGCACGGGCGGCCAGCCGCCCCAGGATGCCGGCCTTAGAACTGTGGCAGTGCACAATGCCGAAGCGCTCCCGGCGCATCAGCCGGTAGAGCGTTAAAAATGCGGTTAAATCGGAAACAGGCGCTATTTCCCGCTTCAACGCCGGTATTTCCACCACCCGCACGCCGTCCAGGGCGCGCAGACGGGCCACCAGATCCCCGCCCGGCGCGCAGGCGACGGTGATGTCGTACTTCCCCCGCTCCAGGCCGGACACCAGGTGATAAAGCACCATCTGCGCCCCGCCCAATTCGGAGAGGGTGATCAGTTGGAGGAGTTTGATCATAACACTTCGCCGCCAATAAAAATAGTAACGGCCCCAAATGTATCAACGCCCGCGGGCAGCCGGCAGCTGACCCGTGCAGCCGGGCCCTGCGGATAAAGGCCGGGGCGCGATCATTGAAGGCGCGAAACTTGGGCCGCCGGCTGTATCCGGCCCAACCATACAAAGCCGGGGCGCGATCACAATGCAGGCGCGAAACCTGACGCTTGCAGCCGGCAGCATCCGCGCGGAACAAAAGAATTCACTTGAAAAGCCTCCGGGCTTGTCCCGGGGAGATTTACTCTCAGCCGGTAACGGCGGTTCCGTTCCCGCCGCCCACACCCGCCCGGGGCATGCCCAGGTGCTCCAGATAGGCGTCCAGCACCGCGCCGGTTTGACCGAAGCGCATCGGGGCGCCCTTGTGCAGCCAGAGCGCCTGGCGGCAGATTTGGCCGATATCGTTCAAGCCGTGGGAGACCAGCACGATGCTCACCCCCTGGGCCTGCATTTTTTTGATCCGGTCCATGCATTTCTGCTGGAAGGCCAGGTCGCCCACGGCCAGGATTTCATCCACAATCAGAATTTCCGGATCCACGGCCGTAGCCACGGCAAAACCCAGCCGGGCGTACATGCCGGAAGAATAATACTTCACCGGTATGTCGATAAACTGCTCCAGTTCGGCAAAGGAAACAATTTCGTCAAACTTGCGCCGGATCTGCGCCTTGTCCAGGCCCAGGATCATCCCGTTGAGATAAACATTTTCACGCCCCGAAAAATCGGGGTGAAAGCCCGCCCCTAGCTCAATCAGCGCCGAACGCCGCCCGCGCACGCTCACCCGCCCCCGGGTCGGGCGCATAATGCCGTTGAGCAGCTTCAGCAAGGTGCTTTTACCGGAACCGTTCACTCCAATCACACCCAGACTGTCCCCGGCGTCCAGGTGAAAACTGACATCCTTCAGCGCCCAGAAATCGGCGGCCGGCCCGGACACAGCCCGGCGTTCCAGCATTTCGTGCAGAAACTTGGAAATGGAATGCACACGCTGCTGGCGCAGGCGAAACTTTTTCCAGACGTTTTCCACATCAATAGGCATTTACATCACCTCGGCAAAGAGCGGTTCCAGCCAGCGGAAGAGCGTCCAGCCGGCAATCAGGACCGCCAGGGAAATCAAAAACGAGACCAGGACCTGATGCCAGTTGACCGGCGTGCCGGCCAAAAAAATATTGCGCTGCGCATCGACCAGCAGCCCGATTGTATTGTACATGAAATAGCGGCGCGCCTTTTCCGGCACCTGCTGCAGGACGTAAAAGACCGGCGACAGGTACATCCAGAACATGAGCACGATACTGACCAGTTGGGCCATGTCGCGGTAGAGCACATTCAGCGAGGATACAATATAGGCGAAGCCCAGGGTGTAAAAGAGCTCAATCACCAGCAGGGGCAGCAGCATCCACAAATTCCAGTTTGGGGACAGGTGAAAATACCACATCAACAAACCGAGCACCAGCAGGGAGAAAAAGAAGTCCACCACCCGGGCCAGCACCGCCGCCGTGGGCAGGATCAGCCGCGGAAAATACTGCTTGGACAGGAGCATGGCATTGCCGGTCAGGGAAGTGGTCGCCGTGCTCAGCGAATTGCCGAACAGGTTCCAGTAAGTCAGCCCGCAGAAGAGAAAAACCACATAGGGCACATTGTTCAGGCTAGCCGCCCGGAAAATATGTGAAAAGACAAACGCCCATATGATGGCCATGAGCAGGGGATTGATGATCGCCCAGTACAGGCCCAGAATGGAAAGCTGGTAGCGCACGCGCACATCGCGCCAGGCCAGGGCGAAAGTGAGATTCAAATAAAGGCGAAACTTACTGATCAACTCCATCATCCTTTGGCCGAAAAATTACCTACGTCATAATCTCCGCCGGCGGGCACCGGCCGGGCTTCGCATTTGCGCCGGAGAAAGGATTCAAACAGCCGCACGTACTCTGCCGCCATGCGCGCGCCGGAAAACCGTTCCAGCACGCCGTCCCGGCAGCGGGCGCCCATTTCCGGCAGCTTTGCCGGTTCGGCCAGCAGCAAGCGCAAAGCCCGGCAAAGGCCGTCCAGATCGCCTTTTTCCACCAGCCGTCCGTTCACCCCGTCTTCAATCACCTGGTTCAAACAGCCCACATTGGTGGCCACCACCGGCACGCCGCTCATCAGCGCTTCCACCACCACCATCGGCAGGCCCTCGCTGTCGGAGGTGAGCACCAGCAGGTCGACGGCCTTGAACAGGGCGGCCGTGTCCGCACAGGCGCCCATAAACTTCACCGGCGACCCTGCGGTTTTCGCCGCCTTCCGCATCCCCTCCGCCAGCGGGCCGTCGCCGTAGCACAGCCAGTCCACGCCGGCCAGGTCTTTCAACGCGGCCGCCGCCTGAATGAAAAGCAGCGGATTTTTTTCCGCGGACAGCCGTCCGGCAAAAGCCACCTGCCGGCGGGCCGGATCAAGCCCCTGCTCCTTTTTATACACCGCCCGGCTGCCTTCTTCCGCCCCGCCGCCCGCCGGCGCGCAGCCATCTTCCGTCACGCCGGCTTCCGGCGGCCGGAAGCGTTCCCCGTCCACGCCGTTGGGGATGACAAACACCTTTTCCGGAGCGGCGCCCAATTCCTCCACCATGGTCTTTTTAATCCCCTCGTGCACCGCTATATGCCCGTCCAGGTATTGATCCCGCCGCGCGCTCAGCCGGGCGTAGCCCTCCGGGCTGTCGTTGTGTAGCAAATCCAGCACCGGCAGGCCGGCGAACCTGCCTTTGAGTTCCGGCAGGGCGAGATAGGCCAGCTCCGAGTGGGAAATCAGCACCGCGTCGATTTGATGTCTTTCCATCATCGACTCGATGGCGGCGGTGAAATAAATGCGGGGAAACAAATGAGGCAGGAAATAAACCCGCGGAGTAACGGCCAAAAACCGGCCGGCCCATTCGTTTTGCGCCTCCAGTGTGGTCATGACGTACACGTCCCAGTCCCCGGAACCGGCAAAACCGGCCAGCACCTGCAGCAGCACCGTCTCGGCGCCGCCCATGTTCAACCAGGGCGCCAGCACCAAAAGGGCGTGCCTGCCCGGCAAACGGCGGGAGGCGGGCAGATTGGCGAAGGCTTCTTCCGGCCGCACACCCACCGGCCGCAACGGCTTCACTTTGGCCACCCGGGCATGCTTCTTGCGGATCTGCGCGGTCAGCTGGCGGTGCTTTTCCTGCGCGCGGTGGGTCATCGTCCGGCCGTGCCGGCGGTGCAGGAAAAGCGGTTCCGGAATCAATTGCCCGCGCCAGCCCGCTCCGGCCAGGCGCAACCAGAAATCCCAGTCCTCGTACCCAAGGCGCATCTCCTCATCGTATCCGCCCGCCTTTTCCCAGGCCGCGCGGCGGAAAACGGCCGCCACCGGCAGGTGGTTATACTGTAAAAGTTTCACCGGATTGAGCGGTTCGGTGTACCAGATTTCATCCACATCGCCGAACAAGCGGGCCAGCGGGTAGGCCAAACCGGTGTCCGGCCTGCTTTCCAGCACCATCACCGCCTTTTCCAGGTAGGTGGGCGCAAGCATGTCGTCCGCATCCAGGCAGCAGATATAACGGGCGGCGGTGGCGGCAATACCCGCATTGCGCGCCGCCGGCAGGCCCCGGTTGGGCTGGCGGATCACCCGCACATCCCCGTCCGCCGCCATTTGATCCAGCACCTCGACGGTTTGCGGATCATCGGAGCCGTCGTCGACCACAATCACCTCGACCCCGCCCAGGGTTTGCCGGCGGACGCTTTCCACCGCCTCCGGCAAAAACTTGCCGTAATTATAGCAAGGAATAATCACTGCCGCCAGGGGCGCACCGGCAGGCAGCGGTTCCCGCCCGATCAGCGGCATGACCGGGTCCAGGCGCCGGCGCAGCCATTCCTTCACCACGGGCGGAACGGCCGTTTTGAACAGGCGCCCCCAACTAGACTGCGCCATCCACAGGCGCAGCCTGATCAGCAACTTGCCCCACACCACCCGCCAGCCGTCCCGTCTGAACACGGCGATTGTTTTTTGCAGCGCCCGGACAGCCCGGTTTTCCCGCATTAAATCCGCACCTCCATCAATTGGGCCGGAACAAGATTTTTTTAACCTTTCGCCGGAGCGCACGGACCAATGTCCACAGGGCCATCTTCACACCCATCTCGGCCGGGTCGGCAAAACATGGGGCCGCGCCGCCACTGCGCAGCGTCTGCGCTTCCTCCTCCACCTGGCGCAAGCGCTCCTCCAGCCACCGGACACGTCTTTCCGCGCTCTGCCAGTTATCGCCGGGCGAATTCCAGGCAAAAGAGGCCCCGTTGGTGTTCAGCAGCCTGAACAGCTCGTCGCCGTAGCGCCGGTAGGTGGCGGCATGCAGGCGCACAATCTCGTCGTACATGAACAGCACCGCATGATCATTCATGCCTCTGAGCATGGAATCGCGGCGCACCCGGTAGCGGGTCAAAAACTCCGGGATGCACACTCCCAGCCGCCCCGCTTCGTAAAGCGAGATCCAGCTTTCATAGTCCTCCAGACCGGCGGACAGGCGCGGCTTATTGCGGGCGAAGGCCAGAAAATCGCTTCTTTTGAGCACGCAGATGGCGGCCAGCATGTTGTGCGCCAGCAAGTAGGGAAACTCCAGATTGTTGGCGATAAAGCAGCCTTTGGCGGAGTCAAAAAAGCGCACCCAGGAGTAAACCAGTGAAATGTTGTCATAGCGGCGCAGGATTTCAACGCAGCGGGCGTAAAATTCCGGCTCGACCAGATCATCGGCGTCCAGGAGGGCCAGATATTCGCCCCGGGCGTTTTCCGCTCCGGTATTGCGCGCCGCGGCCAGACCCCGGTTCGGGGTATGCACCACCCGGACCGGATCCGGAAGGGAAGACGGCAGCGCTTCCAGTACAGCCAGGCTCTCCGGATCATCGCTGCCATCGTCGACAACCACGATTTCCAGCGGCCGGTAGGTGGAGGCCAGGGCCGACTGCACCGTTTCCTCAATGTACCGTCCCATATTATAAAAAGGAATGACTACCGAGAGCAGTCCCGGTTCGCCGGCCGGCGCTGGCGCCGGACGGGACGGCGTCCACCGCCGGTCGAAGCGGTTTACCGCCGGAAAGAGCCTTGCTTCCCTTCCCCGGCGCTTAATCCGCTCGTAAAAATCCATGCGCCGGGCCAAAACATTCCGGTAGGCGGTCATCTCCATGATCCGCTCCCGCGCCCGGGCGCCGGCGGCCGCCACTTCCCCGGCGGGCATACGCAGCACTTTCCGCAGCGCGCTTTCCAATGCGCCGTCGACTGCCCAGTCAAAAACCTCCCCGCACTCTTCGCCGCCGATCATTTCCGCCTGTCCGCCGGCTGATGATCCGATGACCAGTTTGCCGGCGTGCATGGCTTCCACACAGGTCAGCGGGAAATTTTCATAAAGCGAGGGAACCAGCACCGCCCAGGCGCGGGCCACCAGGCGGGCGCATTCATCCGGCGGCACCTTGCCGGCGAACTGCAGGCGGCCGTCTTCCAGCCGGCGGCGATAGCGCCGGCGCAAATATTCGCCGACGGTAACCCCGCGGGTGTAAAAATCCGTATCGCCGCCGACCATCAAGAGCGTAAAGCGCTCACCCGCCTCCCAGAGCCGCTCGCAGCATTCGAGCAGGGGCAGCACGCCCTTCCTTAATTCCAGCCGGCCGACATAAACGAAAGTTTTTTCCGCTTCGTTCAGCTCAGCCCCGGCTTCACCGGTGGCCGGAAATTCAAAAGGCAGCGGCATGACTTCAATATCCGGACCGCTTTCACCGTTGGTCATAGCCTGCAGGATCCTGCCCCGCAAAAACCGGCTCGGGCACAAAAGGCCATCGGCGGCGGTAATACAAAACTTTTCCATCTGTCCCACCCAGTATTCGGGCAGGCGGCAGTCCGGATATTGATCCAGCGCCAAAATTTCAAAGGTGGGGGTGTGCAGGTGGACGATCAGCGGAATTTCAGCCAGCCCGGCGTAACCGAGCCATTTTTTCTGCAGCAGGTAGTAGCCGATGCCGCCGTAATCCTGCACCTCAATCAAGCCGGGTGACCCGCCGGTGGCGAGCAGTTTCTGCACCGCATCCGCGAACTGGTAGCTCAGCGCCGGCCAGTGGGACATGACATTGTGCGGAAACGCCGGGTGCCCGTCCGGTTCCGTGTCCGGCAGGACCTCTGACCCCAAAAACATGTCCCCCCGGCGGAAACGGACCACTTCAATCCGGTCTTCCGGATGTTCCACGCCGTCTTCGTCCCCCGGTAAAATTACAGTGACGTCATGTCCGGCCCGGGCGAACATTCTTGTCGCGTGCTGCATGTAAGTACCAATGCCGCCGCCGTAAAAAGGGGGGTATTCGGTGGTTAAAAACCAAAGCTGCAAACCTCAAACCCTCCTAAACTGTTTTAAATCCACAATGCCCGCCGTTTCCAGCCAGTGCAAGGCCTTGTTCTTCTCCAGATAAGTTAAAACAGCGTTCAACCTTGTTTTATATTCTTCCGCGGCAAGGCGCGCCCCGGTCATTTCATTCCAGAATTCGGCGCATTCCGCTTCCTTCACTTTGATGTAATCTTTCTGCTTCTCCCAGCCCGCGCACAATCTCTGCACCTCGGCCTGCAGCGCTTCGTTTTGCCGCTTCAATTCCGCATACCGGCACAGGCAGTCTTTATTTTGTCGCTCACTCTCCGTCAGCGCCGCCCGCAGCAGGCTAGCTATTTCCACGGCGCTTTCCCGCAGATAGGCGGCGTGTCCGGTCAGCGGGAGCGCGACGGCATTTTCCCCGTCCGCGCAGCGTTTGTCCAGCAGCACCAGCGGGAGCACGGCCACCTGCTCTCCCCGCGCGGCCAGGGTGCAGTAAAAAGACCACCGCGCGGCACGATCGGTGAACCGCTCAAGGTCCGAACCGGTCACCGCTTCCCGGCGCCAGAGGGCGGGCAATGCGCAGGTGTCGTCCGCGGCGAAGATCAAATAGCGGTTTAAATCACAGGGGATCATGTATTTTCTATTCCCAGGCGCGCCGGAGAGGGCGGCATAACACGTCACGCCGGCCAGTTCCGGTTCCGCCTCCAGGCAGGCCACCGCCCGGGACAGAAAATCCGGGCGCGGAAATACACCTTCCGGCAGGAAAAGGCAGTATTCCCCCCGCAGTTTTTCCCAGCAGAGCCGGCGGGCGCCGGGAGGCCCGGCCGCAACCTCTCCGGCGTCGCGAATGCGTCCGCCGGCCGCGCCGTCTTCCGGCGGCCCGGGGGGCGCATCCCCCCCGTCCGCGGTCCCCGCCGCGGCGCCGGAAGCGGCGTTGATCCGCCAGGCCCGCCAGGAGGTGTAATTTTGACGCCGCAGACTGTCCACGGTTTCACGGCCGGTGGACCGTCCGGTCAGAAAAATATCCACCGGCGGTTCCTTTGCCGGCACGGATAACCGGCCGCGGCGTGAATGTTCCAGCCCGCATAAAGAGCGGTATATATCACCGGCCGGAACAGGCGGTTCCGTTACC
>NZ_LYVF01000042.1 GCF_001655685.1 Desulfotomaculum copahuensis | reverse complement strand
CAAATGGGTCCACCCCACCCCCTGCGGAATAGCTATTTTTTCGATGACCTTACGGGTTTTGGCGCTGATCTCACTAATACCTTCCCTGTTGTCCCCTTTGAGATGGGACAACTGATCCAGCAGCGAATTAAACTCCTCGCTATTCCCGGTAATTTCTTTATATGCTTCGGTAGTAACGCAAAAGCCCTCCGGCACTTGTATACCCTGAATCCTGGACAGTTCCCCCAGGTTGGCGCCTTTGCCCCCGACCTTCGAAAGCTTGGTTTTGTCGATTTCCTGAAAACCAAGCACATAAGGATTCATACAGATTCTCCTTTCCATATTACGCGCATTTTATCAAAAACGTTTTGAATAAATCAATACGTTATAGGTATTTCTCAAGGTATCGTCAAAGTTAAACCGTCTAAACCCCGATCATAGCCAGTTCGGCATTCC
>NZ_LYVF01000041.1 GCF_001655685.1 Desulfotomaculum copahuensis | reverse complement strand
TTGATACAAGTTATATGTATATGATGTACCCTTATTACAGCGACTACAGCTATCTTTTTAATACGAGCAATCCATTGACTTCACTATCAAATATTTCTTCTGACAATATATCTCAAATCGCACAGCAAGCATTGTACACAGATATGGAGAACCAACAGTTGCCAATGCAATCGACAAATGCCCTTGTCATGTTGAATAGTTACGCAAATAATTTGGCTGAAACAGCGTCACAGTTGCAACTTACATCGCCTGATAATGTTTTTAACCAGATGGTCGCTACATCCAGTGATCCAACTTCCATAAGTGTATCAGCTCAACCAGGTGCAACTGCTTCTACCTATAGTGTCACTGTAAATCAGCTTGCCATGGCACAACAGAACAATGGGACAAGTTTGTCAAGCAATAGTGTTACAAGCCTTACACCTGGAACATACAGCTTTACGGCACAAGTAGGTGGGCAACAATATAATATATCTTTCAATGTCAATCAAGGAGACACTAATCAAACTGTCTTAGATAATATGGCTCAAGCAATTAACTCTGCAAATATAGGAATTACAGCCATTGTAAATAACAATCCATATCTTGGTACAAGTCAGTTAGAAATAAATGCAAATAATACTGGAACAAATAATGCATTCACTTTGACAGATGTCAGCGGCAATGCAGTTTCATATACTGGCGCAAATACAGTAACAGTAAAAGCAACAAACGCAAATTATACTATTAATGGAGTAAGTGGTACATCTCAAACAAACACCGTCAATGTTGACAATAACAACTTGACCATGACATTTAATAACACTGTAAGCAATGCTACAGTGACAGTGGCGCCTGATACGCAATCCATAAGCGACAGCATAAATAATTTTGTCAATAACTACAACGAGATGTTAACATATGTGAATCAGAACCAGCAATATATAAGTCCTCTTGTTGCTTCAGAGCTTACTCAAAGCTATGAATATCAGGCATCAAATTTACAAGCCATTGGAATTACTCAAAATCCAGACATGACTCTTTCGATAGACCAAAATACTTTAAATAATGCAATACAGAACAATTTTAGCACTGTACAAGCAGCCTTTGCTGGATTTGATGGATTGGCTGTAAATGTAGGTCAATTTGCTGGGCAAATAGCTGAAAGTCCTCTTACAGACTATGCAAATGAAACGATGCCTTTAGTCAATAACAATATGGGGATTTATGATTCAACTGGAATGCTTGATGCGTCATTAATTCAAACAATGCTGATGCCATCTGGTCAATTTATAAATTCATTAATTTAACAAT
>NZ_LYVF01000040.1 GCF_001655685.1 Desulfotomaculum copahuensis | reverse complement strand
GCCAGTTTCTTGAGTAACTCTTGTTCCCTTTCCGGTGTCATCGTTCATTACCCCTTCCTTTTGTTGGTTTTTGACAAAAGCCTTGACGGCTATCCATCCGTAATCCGGGAAAACCGGTATGCGGATAAAATCTCCTCCACCGCCGGCATGACGTCCGGCGGGGCGATAAACACCAGCACATTGCCCGGAATTTGTTTTGACGGTGCGTTCTGCTCTTCCAGGTCGAACCGGCCCATGACGAAGTTGAACAGGTATGTCCGGCCGTTTGCAACGATAAATCCTTTAGCCCGGGGCACTTGCCGGGGCAGTTTGGCGGCCATCTCGCAGATTTCCGCCGGCGTGCCCCCCGGCCAGCGGAAGGCGGCCGAAATCAGAATGTCGGGCGGGGACAGGGAGGCACCGGGGTCGTCCAGCAGGGCGTCAATGTACTGATCCAGTTCTTCGTCATTCATTTGAGCGGATGAAACGGTTCCTTCCGCTTTATCCGCACCGCTTAGGGCAAGCAGGCCGATCACATCCGCCGCGGCAAAAGTGGTTTCATAAAAGTGCGGCTCCGGGTGGTGCTGCGCAATAATCCGCTTCACTTCCCGGATCTGCTCCGCTGTGGCCAGATCAATCTTGTTGATGATAAACCGGGTCGAGGAGGCAATCTGATTTTCCACCGATGAAAAAACTCCGTATTCATCCATGAAATGGGCGGCGTCGACAATGCAGAACTGTTCTTTGAACAAAAAGCGGTTGTTAAAAATGGGCAACTGGAGATCCCTTTTCAGATCCGTCGGATTGGCCACCCCGGTGGACTCAATCAACAGCACGTCTGGTTTGATTTTTTGCGCAATCTCATACATGCCTTTGATGAAGTCGGTCTTGACGCAGGCGCAGAATATGGAGCCCTTGCTGATTTCCAGCATTTCCAGGTCTTCGCTTTCTACCAGGGCACCGTCAACGCCCACCTCGCCAAATTCATTCATCAAGATCATCAGTTTTTTGTCCCGCGGAAATTGATTGATAATCCGGTTCAAAAAAGTGGTTTTGCCGCTGCCCAGAAAACCGGTGATCAGAAAAACGTCGGTTGTATCGGACATCCGCCTCCACCTCCCTGGACATCACAGTAACCGGTACTAATCCGGTAACGGCCGGGCCTTTCTGTGCTCATCCAAAAGCAAAATGTTGCGGCAAAACTTGCATACCGCCGGCTCTCCATCCGCCGCTTCCGCTGCCAGCAGCGCCCAGAATTCGCGGTAATCATTCAGGCTGCCGCTTTCCAATGCCACTTCGTCCGGCGGTTCCAACGGCCTGATCCGGTCGTTCTTGCCGCAGTAGGGGCAGGTGACGCCGAACAAAACTACGTCCGTTTGCGGCAGATCCAGATCAAGCACCAGGTTTTTAAATTTCTCTACAGTTGCTGTGTCCATGCTTTCCCCACCTCAGCAGCATTTGTATGCCCTTAACAAACGCTCATTCATTTCAAAATAGAATTTGACAAACGAACTGCCGTCTTTGCGGGCGCGAATGCCGTGCAACGAGTCGGCCAGCTGAATGGTGCTGCGCAGGTGTGTGATCATGATTAACTGCTTCTTTTGATTCAAACTTTTGAGCAGCGCCTGCATGTTGCGGTGATTGGTCCAGTCCAGCGAAGGCTCCACTTCGTCCAGCAGGTAAAGGGGGCTGTTCAGTTGCTCAAACAGGGCCAGGTTCAAAGCCAGCGAGCAAATTGTCTTTTCGCCGCCGGACAAAAGGGTGGAGTTTTTCATCCCCTTGCCCAGGGATGCTTCGATGAGCAGCCCGGGCGCACCATCCCGTCCGGTGAGCAAAATATTGCCGTCACTGCCGGGAATCAGTGTCTGCAGGTAATTTTTAAAGCTTGCATTCAACCGGCTGATCAGTTCCTGGTTTACCTCCGTGCCGTTGAGCAGGCCGGCGAGATAAACAACCCGCTCTTCCGGACTCAAATGCAGGAAACGGTTGATCTGTTCCTGGCGGATCAATGTCCTGGCGGTATCACGCCATCCCAGGGCGCTCAACTTCTGCAGGTAGGCGGACCGGCCTAACTCCACCCCGTCAACCGTATAAACGTCCGCCCCGCACCGTTCCTTCCGCCGGGCGAGCGTGGTCACCGACGCCTTTTTCTCCGGACCGGCCTTTAACTTCAGAGTGACATTGACCGTTGCGGCCGGCGGGTACTCTTGCGTGCCGCCGAAAAACAGGTCCTCCTCCCGGTCGCAGCGCAGCCGGTCCGGGTCGTTTTCCCCCAGCGCCCAGGCAACGGCATCCAGAATGTTCGATTTGCCCACCCCGTTGTTGCCCACGATGACGCCGATGCCCGGCTTGAAGCCGACACCGGCTTCCACGGCATAAGACTTGAAGCCGCTGATTATAACCTCTTCCAGATACATGGGGCCACCTCCGGCCGAATTTCAAACCTGACGGACATTTTTCCGCGCCGGATTTGCGCGGCGGTGCGTTTATCTACATAGCGCCGTATTCCATTTCCGGAGCTGCGCATTTCCTTTTAGGCACGGCCGCCACCTTCCAGGGCGGTTGTTTTTTATTCAAGGCCGCTTCTTTCGCGAATCGCCTGAATCAGATCCTCCTGCGGCGGGATGGTGGAAGCGTAAACCAGTTCCCCGTTCAGGGCAATGCTGGGCACGGGCTTGATTTTCAGTTCGCTTTTCTTGCTGATGCCTTCCCGTGTCTTCACGTTCCATTCGTACGGCTCAATAATCTCTTTGATCTCGTCTGGCAAGGACCTTACCAGTTCCACCATATAGGTGCCGGAGGCTCATTGATCCGTCAACAGTACGTCCACCCTTACTTTGGGCATTCCCGCTCCTCCTGTTCAAACCGCTCCAGAATGGCGGCAATCAGTTCCTCCTGGGGCGGAATAATGGCTTCATAAACCAGTTGGTTATTCAGGGCGATGGAAGGCAGCGACCTGGCCTTGAGCTCCTGAAACCGCTTGATTCCTTCCCGGGTACGCATATCCCACTCTTTGGCCTCGATGATCTGCTGAATTTCTTCCGGTAAAGCCTTTACCGATTCCGCCATATAGACGCAGGCCGCTCACTGCCGGAAATCGGTGAGCAGAACATCCACCAGCACCCTGCCCATCAGCTTCACCCCCCGGTCACGGCTTGATTGTCTCAAAGGTAATCTGCAACTCATCCTGTTCCCACTTCAACCGGGCATATTTAAAGGCATCGTCTTCCACCACCGCCCCCACACTGACGAAGTCAACGCCGCCCAGGCGTACATGCTTCCACAATCCGGTTTGGGCGAACAGGACCACGTCCACGGAAAACTGCTCCGCCATCGTTTCTAAAGCAGGGTAGACGGATTCATTGCGCAGGTAATCGGATAAATTGCTGACCATCAATAATTCCAGTGAATAGGGACTGAAATCGGAAAAACCGGGCAGTTCCTGGATGAAACCGCCGTGAAAGCCCAATGCTTTACGCGGACCGATTTGAAAGCGCAGGAAATAGGGCGCCTGGATCAGGTAGTCCTGGTTGCGCGCCTGCGCACAGGGAATGGTCTGATCCACCGGCCCTTTGACCCCGGCCAGTTTCTTCTTGCGGGCCAGTTCCACAATGGCGTCGTTTTCCTCTCCGGGCCGGGTCAGATCGCCCAGGCTGTAAACGGCCGGTACGGGCAGTTGCAGCATTTTTTCCAGCGCCTGAATATTTCCCGCCACTCCCGCAAAAACAGCCGCTTCTTGATCTGCCGCCGGCGCTTCGTATACGGTGATTGGATCGGCTTCGGCCAGCCGGCCCTCTTTCACCAGCGCCACGGCGCGGGACAGCTGATCCGGACAGGATGTGTTGTTGCGGCACTGGATGCCCTTCATCAGGGGCAATACCGCGTCCGCATCCTGTCCCTCCAGCAGACGGCTGATCAACCGGGCGTTGCCCACACAACCGCCGCCGACAAAGCGGACGTGACTCAATTTATTGTCCGTCAACTGGAAGTGTATTTCCGCCGGGCAGATCCCCTGCGCCCTGTAGATGTACATTTAATTCACCAGATTTCTTTATTCACCGGGTCCCAACAATGCTCTGAATGTCTCCTGCAGATCCTCCACCGGCGGGGTAATATTGAAATACAATTTCCCGTTGATAAATATTGACGGGATGGGCGCCGGTTTTCCCAAATCCTCGGACAGGGCCTGATAGCGCCGGCCGCCCTCTTTTTGCCGCAGGTAAACCAGTTCCAGCCCGACCTGTTCACCGAACGGGGCCATCGCTTCCTCCACCGTCTCCAGCATGTAGACACAGGGAATGCAGTGATCACCCTCGTAAATCAGCTCCACCAGCAGCGGTTTCAATTCAATCCACACTCCCGCAGGGCGGCGACCATTGTTTCCCGATCCGGACAGACACCCGTAATGCGGACCAGATTGCCGATCACCAGCGCCGGCGTGGCGGAAAGCTTCAGCTCTTCCATTTCCGGCACCGGACCCCGGTGGACGGTAATTTCCACCTTGCCGGCAAACTCTTTTTCTATCTCCCCCAGCAGGCGGGAGAGGGCGATGCCGCCGGAACAGGGCGGTACGGACAAAAAGGCTTCAATTTTTATCTTAGACATAATCCGCCCTCCCTTAAAGCATTGAGCAAGGTAAAGCGGCTGGGCACAACACCTTCGATTTTGATGAAACCGTTGACCACCACGGCCGGCACGCAAAACATCCGGTATTCGTCAAATTTCGCCATTCCCTCTTCGCCCACGTATGGGGTGAACTCAATCTCTTCCCCGTACTCTTCCGCCACCGACCGGCACAAATTCATAATCTCCAGGCAGCCGGGGCAGGGGGGGTTGCCGCTGAACACTTCCATTTTTACGGCCATGTTCACGCCTCCAGTTCCCTGCGGATTATTTCCGCCAGTTCCATCCGCTTGAGCACCCGCCCGGCCGCCACCTGCCGGCCGTTGACCAGTATGGCGGGCGTGACGGCCACACCGTATTGCCGGCCCGGCGGTGAGAGGGCGTCCAGTTTTTCCACCGTTACCTGTCCGGCCGGAAATTCATTTGCCGCCTGCCGGGCCTCTGTTTCCGCCTGCCGGCAGCGCGCACAGGGCGGGGTGGTGCCGAAGACCAGCACTTTTACCGTTTTCTCAGCCACTGGACTCACCTCCGCCGGATCTTTTTTAATATCCGCGCAGCCGCACTGGCTGCTTTTGGCCGCCATCAAAGGTTCCAGCACCTTCCCGAACAACAATGCAGCCAGACAGCCGCCAACCAGGGGTCCCAAAATATACACGGTAAAAAACCCGCCGTGCGGTCCCGGGATGGCTGTTTTACCCCACCCGGCCAGATAGGCGGCCAGCCGGGGGCCGAAATCACGTGCCGGATTCAGTCCGGCCTGGGTCAGCGGAGCAAAGATGCTGATTAGCGTGGTTACGGTCAAACCGATCAAAACCGGGGCGAATTCGCTGGACGGCCGGCCGACATTGCAACCTTCCGTCAACAAAAAGATCATCAAAACCAGTAAAAATGTGCCCGCCGCTTCTACGCCAAACGCCGTCGTCATGGTTACCGAAAACCCGGCCGGCAGGGAAGGGTTGGGGAAATACTCGCCAAACATCATGGCCGTCTTAACCGAATCACTTGTACCGCGTACAATGTGATGCATGTTTTCAAAAGCGGCTATAGAGCCGGAAAAAACAAGATACAAACAGAGTCCGGCCAGAAAAGCGCCTGCCAACTGCGCCGCCAGGTAGACGGGCAATTTCCGGGGGGCCATCCGCCCGGACAATACCATGGCCACACTGACGGCCGGATTCAGGTGGGCGCAGGAAAGGTGGCGGGTGGCGTAAATGGCCAGCGTCACTCCGGCGCCCCACACGGCGGCCACCTGAAACAGTCCCGTATGCGCCGAAAAAAGCACCGTCACGGCAACTGTGGCACAGCCAATGAAGACCAGGACAAAAGTGCCCAGCAATTCGCCGGCAAAACTGTGCAGGTAGTCCGCCTTCATTTTATTCCCCCCCGGTTTTCAGTATCCCGGCAATTGCTTCCGTCAGTTCTTCCACCGGAGGAATTTGATCGAAGAGCAGCCTGCCGTCGGCAAAGATGGAAGGGATGGGGGCGTACTGCTGTTTTTTCCGTACCCCCTCCTCGCCGTACAGACCCACGGAAAGCTCGTAGAAGCGCCTGGCGCCGTCCTTTTTTAAAATATAAACCCGGTCCCAGGTGAGCGAGTTTTTAAAAAGGGGGGCCACAGCCTCCACCACCTCGGCCATATAGAAACAGGAGAGGTTGTGGTCCCCGGCGTAAATCACTTCCAGATGTAATGGCTTCATTTTTACTTTACTAGTCGGCCCGCGTATTCAGGCCCGAACCGGCTTTTTGCAGATTGGCTTTAATGTTGTCAAAATCAAAGCCAACATCCCGCAAGGACTTGATTCGCTCGCTCATCTCCGGTGTCGGCGCCCTTTTGGCCAACTCGTCAATCAATTCCTCATACTGCGGAATGATGCTCTCAAAAACCAGATCTCCCTCGATGCAGATGGTCGGCAGAACCTTCCCGTTGAGTTCGAGAAACTTGCCGATACCGGATTTGGTCTTAATCGACCATTCCTTGTATTCAATCATTTCCTGCACATCGGGAGGCATGGCCGCTATCGACTCCATCATGTAGCCGCAGGCGGCACATTGTACGCTGTCCAGGGTGAGTACATCGATCTTGACCTTTTGATCGGACAATGTTATCCCTCCTCTTCTACCAGGATTCGGGATACTTGGCATAATACTGCTCATACCATTCCCGGGCTTCCAGTACCTGCTCCATGTGTTCCGACGGAACATCATAGGGCATGTCTCAGCCAGGCGCAAAGACAAAACCGTGATTGCCGCCTGCCGCCAGGCTGACAATAGCGTCTTCGCGGGGGGATAAAATGCCCAGGGAAAGGGCCAGGGTCAGTTTGAGGTTGCCGCCGAAACCCACGCCGTGCTTTCTGGCCAGGTCGCGGACAAAGTTCATGTTCAGCTGTTCGTCAATGGCAAAGCCGTGAGTGCCGATCTTGCATACCGACTCCATCACCTTGGTGGCGTCGCCGCAAATGAAGAAGCTGGAGGTCTTGCCGTAGCGGTGAATGGTGGCGATAGCCGCCTGGCAGTAAGGATGCACGAACTCGCGGAAAGTTTCGTCCTTGATCTGGGACGCCACCGGATCCACGATGGCTACAATGTCACAGCCCATCTTGCAGTAGCTTTCGGCTGACTTTTCCACCACTTCGGCGCAGAACTTCAGAATTTCGTGTGCCTTGGCCTTGTTCTTATAAACATCGGTGAAAATCCTCACGCCAGCCAGGTGGCTGGCCAGGGTAAGCGGACCGCAGGCCAGGCCCATCAGGGCGCAATCCATTTCATCCAGCTGCGGTTTGGCCAGCGCGGCCGCCTCAAAGAGCACCGGCCAGCGTCCGTCTTCCGGTCCCGGCACCTTCAAGCCGGCTTCTTCCACCGTCTTGTCGGAAAGGGGATGGGACTGCACCGAGGGCACATTGTCCGGCCACCACTTGATTTCCAATCCCATGGAAGCAGATTCCACCGACAAGTCGAAAACGAGGGGAATACCGTCGGCTTTGTACTTTTTGGCGGTTTCCACCACGCCCTTGGCCAGCAGCTTCGGATCCTGTAAAAATTTGTCGGCCGGCTCACCGATCACAAAGGCACAGTGCACGCCGGCGTAAGGAACCCAGGGCGCCCGCGGGGTCTTTTTACCCCGGATGGCATCAATTAACATTTGCTTGGCCATTTTTTAGCCTCCCTTCTACAAAGCTCACCTGCATTCAGCACACAATTTGCCTCTCCCTCCGTCACCTCCCGGCCCGGCGGACGTGATCACACCCGCACCTTTATTCGTATGGCCCGAATAGGCCATAAGAGACAAAAAACCTTAATTTTCCGGTCATAAATATAATATAGTTGCTCTTTTACTAAATGTTTAGTAAAAAATAAAAATGTTTTTACTTTTTTCACATTTTAGCACACCAACATTAATCCGTAAAGGCCATTTTGCCAAACGGTTGAAAAAAGCGCCCCAACGGATTTGATTTTCCTTTTAACCGCGGGCGCTTGAAAAAGATTATTTATTTTGACAGAAAGCAAGCGCTTCATTCTTTATCTGCACCAGCAGTTTGATGGCCGCCTTTAAAGCCTGCGAGGCGTTGGGGGCGTAGCCGCTGGCTCCCCAGCGGGCGGCCACCTGCTCCGTCACCGGCGAGCCGCCCATCATGATCAGCACGTCCGGGTTTTCTTCCCGCAACCGGGCCATCACCCGTTTCATGCCCAGCATGGTGGTGGTCATCATGGTGGAAAGACAGACGATGTCCGGCTTCAAGCGCCTGTACTCCCGCAAAAAAGTTTCCGGGGGCACGTCTTTCCCCAGATCATAAACCTCAAAGCCGGATGCTTCAAACATCATTTTCACGATATTCTTGCCGATATCATGGATGTCACCCGCCACCACTCCAATCAGCACCCGTCCCCGGATTCCCAGTTCCCTTTTTTCCACCTTTTCCCGGAGCAGTTCCAGTCCGCGGTACAGCGCATCGGCGCACATGAGCATTTCGGGAATAAAATAAATTTCCTCCTCGTAGAGGCGGCCGACTTCTTCAATCCCCGGCACCAGACCTTCGAAAATGGCCCTGGTGGCGTCCATCCCGGTCTGAATGCATTCCTGCGCCGTCCGGACCACTTCGTCTTCATCGAAATTGATCACGCCTTCGCGCAACCGGTTGAGCAACTCAAACTCCTTACGCTGACAGAGCACGGCAATTCACCCCCCGGAAATTAACATCAGGCCAGAAAATTTTGAAAAGACTGTCTAAAAAACAAATTTTTCAGGACGTTATGTCCCGTCCCGCCCCGGCATGCCGCCGCCGCTCACCGTGAGCATAATTTCAATCACTTTTTTCAGCGCTTGATGGGCATTGGGGGCGTAACCGCTGGCGCCCCACCGCCTGGCGATATAATCGCTCAACGGGGCGCCCCCGACCATCACCTTGACCCGGGGGTTGCGCTCCCGCAGTTCCTTGATCACTTTTTTCATTTCCGGCAAAGTGGTGGTCATCATGGTGGAAAGGCAGACGATATCCGGACAAACCTTGCGGTTCTCGGACAAAAAGCGCTGCAGCGGCACGTCCCGGCCCAGATCAAACACTTTGAACCCGGAAATCTCCAGCATCAACTTGACCAGGTTTTTACCGATATCGTGAATATCCCCTTCCACCACGCCGATAACGATCGTTCCTCTAACGTTCAGCCCGCCTTTGTCCATATGCTCCCGGAACACGGCCAGACCGTTATATAAGACTTCGGCGCAAAGGAGCAGCTCGGGGATGTAGTATTCACCCTCTTCATAAAGGCGTCCGGCCTCCTGCATGCCGGGCACCAGGCCTTCGAAAACAGCCCTGCGGACATCGAAAGATTCTTCTAAAACCTCCGCCATTGCATCGGCCAGTTCACTATGATTATACTCGACCACGGCTTTTTTCAACCTGGCCAGCAGTGTGCGCTCCCGTTCCGGATCCAACAAGTGGTCCACCTCCAACCGTTCCCGGCGCAACCGGCCGGGGGAAACCAGCATTGCATTGGTTAGAGCAGGTTCCGGTTCTGTTTGAAAAACTGGATATAATTGATGATATACTTCAGCTCGCCGGCTTCAAAGTCGCGCACGGCACGCAAAACCGTCTGCACATTGGGATCCCCCAGGGTTTCCAAGACGTCCGGGCTCAATGTGGCCAGCAGGTCCGCCACATCCTCCTGTTTCATCAAAAAATAGCTCACCGGCGTGTTCAACACGCGGGCGAATTTCTCCAATGTATCCAGCAGGGGCATGGTTTGGCCGTTTTCAATCTGACTGAGCAGTCCGGACGAGACTCCGGCCCGCTGGGCCAGGGCGGCTATGGTCAGCCCCTGTTTCTGCCTGGTTTTGCGCAGGCGCTTGCCGAGACTGCCGGTGTGATCCGCTTTTTCCAGAAAGTAACGAATGGTCACGTTCAGCGCTTCCGAGAGTTTCTTCAGGTCGTCCAAATCCGGAACGGCCTGTCCGCTTTCAAATTTCTCCAGTGTGGCGGCGGGAATTTCACTTATTTCAGCCAGATCATCCAGGCTCAAACCACGGCTCTCCCGCATGAACCGCAGCTTTTCGCCGGAGACGGTATCATCCGCATCGCCGACCAGATAGTTCAAAGGTAGATTGATTGCCTCGCTGATTTTGCTCAACATGGGAATGGAGGGCTTGCGGATCTCCCTTTCCACCGCGCTGAGGTAGGAAGGGGATATCTCCAGCTGCCTGGCCAGTTCGGTCAACGTGATCCCGCGTTCCTTGCGAAAGTCCCTGATCTTTTGTCCGGGGTTCACCTCAACCATTCCCTTCGGGAGAGATAATTAGCTATTTTTTATAATCGATCATAGCACAGGCGGCCGGAATAAATCAACACCCAACCGGTGAAGGGAAGCGGGCAAAAAACCCCCTGCACGGGAAACCGGCGCAGGTGGTGTGATGTGATTCCCCTGATTTCCTTAACGACGTCCGCCGCTGAACCGGATGGCCATACTCGCACATGATTCTACATACATTGCAATGCTTTTCCAGAAAAGATTCCGGCTAAAGCCGACGATAAACCCGCCTATTTACTCGGGCTAAAGCCTGGTAACTTGCGGCGGGTTTAAAGTTTTGTCAAACCGTGCTTTCCGCGCCGCGCTCGTAAAATGGACATATTTCCCGCCGGCAACCATGCGGATGACGGCGGCTGTCCCGGCAGACGACGGCACCGCTTTCCGCCGGCAGCTTGATCTGCAGATAATCCTTGAGCAGCGCCGCAGCCGTTTCCAGGCCGGTGTATATGAAGGCCTTGCAGCAGCAGGGGCCGGTACGCGCGGCAATGGCGTCGATCACTACAGCCACGGCACGCATGGTGAGAGCCGTTTCCCAGTCCTTGGGACAGGCCGCCCCCAGGATTACGCTGAATGAAGCGCCGATGCCCACCACGACACCGCAAATTCCGGTCAGCCCGCAAAATGCGCCGACGGCCTGGCGCGCCGTGCGCTGCATGGCTTCCCGCACCTGTGCCGCGCCGGCGTTCACGAAGCCGTCGTTTTTCAACGCCGTCATTAAAGCGGCCGCCGCAACCAGGGCATGCTCGCAGCCGAGCATGGGCAAAGGGATTGCCGACAGCAGTTTTTGGGCGATAACCAGCGGATCCCTGTCCTGCTCGTAAGCCAGGGATTGAGTGAATATTTGTTCAAAGAGACGCATACCGTGACATTGATCGCAGATGTAATGACCCTGCGGGCAGACCACATAACCCGGTTCCTTTTTGCCGCAGCTTGTGCAGGCAACCTCAACGGACCGGGACAGATACTGCAGGGGCGCACCGCACACGGCGCAATTTTCGGTGCGGTTTTCCGCCGGGCGCGACACGGCGCCCCGGTCGGGGGTATCTCAGCAACTACGGGCGGTCATCTCGTTCACCTCTTGCAGATTTACATTGTTATTCTCCGTTCATTAACGATCCCCTGCCGGCAACAAATAAAAACAACCCGGACGGGTTGTTTTTCAGCACAATTTCGCAATTTTTAATTTCATCAGGTGGCCAATACTTTTAGAACAAACACCTGCTCCGGACACACTCTTTCGCAACGCATGCAAGCGGTGCCGTTGCAGCGGTCAAAACGCAACTGCAAGGTAAAAACGCCATCCTGTCCCACCACGGATAAAGCCTGTTCGGGACATTCCTCCACACAACGGCCACACTCCTGACAGCCGTTAAACCTGGCCTGCCGGACCGGACCAACCTGATCAATCACCTGTAGACCGTTGAGTCCGGGATCATCAATATCTCTTTGTACCACCCGGATAATGCCGGGGTCACCTTTAAAGCATCACCCTCCCAACGGTTAATAATGACAGGCGAACAGTGATATAAAAACGGTTAACGGTTATTTCCTGCGTTGTCTTTTCAATACAGCGGAAGGCATATCCGGGAGGTAGTCGGGGCGCGATAAACAACAGTTAACAGGCCCTTCCTGCATTGTCTCGTTTTTCCCCACTGAAAACTAAAAAACCACCGGCAACCCGGTGGTAATAGACATGGAACCCGTGCACCCGGACTTCTTTCCGTCCGTTAAAACTCCACTCCCCGCTGGGCTTTGATTCCCTGCTGCCGGTAGTGGTGCTTGACTTCTTTCATCTCGGTGACCAGGTCGGCCCGGTCGATGATTTCCGGCGGGGCGTCCCGTCCGGTGAGCACCAGGTGCAGGCGGGACGGTTTTTTATCCAGCAGGGCGAGCACTTCTTCCAGGGTAATGAGTTTGAATTTGATTGCATAAAGAATTTCATCCAGGATGATCAGATCGCAGTTGCCGGCGGCCAGTTCCTTGTCCGCTTCCGCCAGGGCGGCGCGGGCGGCGGACCGGTGCTCTTCCATACTGACGCCGTTGTCGACCTGCGTGAATCCCTCGCCCAGTTGGCGCACTTCAAAACGCGGCCCCAATTGGGCAATTGTCTTTAATTCACCGTATTTCCAACCGCCTTTGATAAACTGCAGCACCAGCACTTTCATTCCCTGCCCCCAGGCGCGCATGCCCATACCCAAAGCGGCGGTGGTTTTTCCCTTGCCGTTGCCGGTAAAAACAAGAATCAGCCCTTTTGTTTCCGACACCTCTTAACCCCCTTGAAATAAAAATACCACGGACAATGCTTTTTATGGATCCATTATACCATGATTCAAAAAACCGGTTATTTAAATTTTGCCTTTTTCCGGTCAACGGGCCGGAATAATCCCGCCCGTCACGGCCGGCATGCGCCACCCGTACCCGGCCGCCGGACAGCGCGCCGGAAGAATCCCGGCCGGCGGGCCGGGCTGCACGGCGCGAAACCTGAACGGACCGTTCAACCGGCTAAATTTCCGGTTCTTCCCCCGGCAGGCCGAATACCCGCCGGGCGTTGGCCGTTGCCGCCCGGGCCAGTTCCGCCGGCGCGATTCCCCGCAAGGCCGCTATTTGTTCCGCCACGTAGCGCACATAGGCCGGCTCGTTGCGCTTCCCCCGGTGCGCCTGGGGAGTGAGATAGGGGGAGTCGGTTTCCACCAGCAGGCGCTCCAGGGGCACGGCGGCGGCCACTTCTTTGGGCCGGCGGGCGTTGGGATAGGTCACCGGGCCGGCAAAGGAGATGTAAAATCCCATTTCCAGGCAGGCGGCGGCCATTTCCAGACTGCCGGCGAAGCAGTGCAGCACCCCACCGCCCGGCCCGGCGCCGTCTTTACGCAGGATGTCCAGCACGTCGCCGTGGGCGTCCCGGTCGTGAATAACCACCGGCAGATTAAGTTCTTTCGCCAGGGCCAGCTGCTCCCGGAAAACCCGCCGCTGCACTTCCCGGGGGCTCAAATCCCGGTAGTAGTCCAGGCCGATCTCCCCGATGGCCACCACTTTGGCTTGCCGGCTCAATTCCCGCACCGTATCCAGGTAATCCGCCGGTAAACCGGCCACTTCATGGGGATGTACGCCCACCGCGGCATAAATAAAATCGTATTCGGCAGCCAGGTCGACAGCCCGCCGGGAGGAAGGCAGGTCGTAGCCCGCATTGATTATCAGCACCACGCCCGCCGCCCGCGCCCGGTCCAGCATCACCTCCCGGTCGCCGTCGTACTGCGCGTCGTCCAGATGGGCGTGGCTGTCGATTAAAGCAAGATTATGCACCGTAGAGTTTTCTCCTTTCCACGTCAACACACCAAATCGGGGCCGTCAAATCCCTTTTCCATCCACTTACACGGCGGGTGGAAACCAGGCGCCGCCATATATGGCCTAATTTTCCTCCAGCGCATCCAAATCAATGCGCGGGAACAGTGCTTCCCCCCGCTGTACCGTCAGTCCGCCGGGCAGGCGGCCCCAGGTGAGGGATTCCCAGGTATGCAGCTCCGGTTTGTCCGCGATGCCCAACTGCGGCCAGACCCGGTCCGGCGTGTTGGGCATAAAGGGAGTAATCAGCACGGTGATGAAGCGCACGCTTTCAGCCAGGTTGTATAATACGGCGCCCAGCCGCGCCTTTTTTTCCGGGTCCTTGTTCAGCGCCCAGGGAGCCGTTTCATCCACATACTTGTTCGCCCGGCCGACCAGTTTCCAGATCGCCGCCAGCGCGTTGGACAGCTCCCGCCGGTCGACCAGTGACGCCACTTCCCCCGGCGTGACCAGGGCCAGATCGATTAAATCCTGATCCGGGCCTTCCGCCGGGCCGGGGCCGCCCAGAGAACCCTTAAAATATTTATTAATCATACCCAGGGTGCGGCTGACCAGGTTGCCCAGGTCATTGGCCAGGTCGGTGTTGATACGGTTGACCAGCGACTCTTCGGAGTAGTAGCCGTCGGAGCCGAAGGGCAGCTCCCGCAGCAGGTAGTAGCGGATGGCGTCCACGCCGTACTTGTCGATCAATACCATTGGATCGACCACATTGCCTTTGGACTTGCTCATCTTTCCGCTCTCCAGCAGCAACCAGCCGTGGCCGACCACCTGCCGGGGCAGTTCAATGCCGGCCGCCATCAGGATAGCCGGCCAGATGATCGAGTGGAAGCGCACGATGTCCTTGCCCACCAGATGCACGTCCGCCGGCCAGAATTTGCGGAACAGCGCGTCGTCCCCGCTGCCGTAGCCGAGGGCGGATATGTAGTTGGTCAGGGCGTCCACCCAGACGTAGATGACATGTTTGGGGTCGAAGGGCACCGGAATGCCCCAGTCAAAAGTGGTCCGGGAAACACACAGATCCTCCAGGCCGCTTTTGATAAAGCTGGTCATCTCGTTGCGCCTGGAAACGGGCTGAATAAAGTCCGGGTTCGCCTCGATATATTGCAGCAGGCGGTCCGCATATTTGGAAATGCGGAAGAAGTAGCTTTCTTCCCGCACCAGTTCCACCGGCCGGCCGCAATCCGGGCAGTTGCCTTCCACCAGGCGCCCTTCCGTCCAGAAGGTCTCGCAGGGGGTGCAGTACCAGCCCTCATAAGCGGCCTTGTAAATGTCCCCCTGATCGTAGAGCTTCTGAAAAATGGCCTGCACCACCCGCTTGTGCCTTTCCTGGGTGGTGCGGATGAAGTCGTTGTAACTGATATCCAGCTTCCGCCACAGGCGCTGAAACCCGGCCACAATGTGATCCACATAGGCGAGCGGCGTCTGCCCGCCGGCCCGGGCGGCGCGCTCAATCTTTTGCCCGTGCTCGTCGGAGCCGGTCAGGAACCAGACGTCGTAACCGGTCAGGCGCTTGAAACGGGCCATCGCGTCCGCCGCCACGGTGGTGTAGGCGTGACCGATGTGCAGGTTGTCGCTGGGATAATAAATCGGCGTGGTGATGTAGAATGTTTTGTTCAAGAGATAACCCCTCCTGTGATTACTAAGGTAATGCTATTGAAACCGCTCCCGTTTGTCAAGTTTCACCCGGCAAAGAAAATTTCTTGCAAAATGATCCATATTTTTTCAAAAATATATTGACTTTTACTGGGATGCCTGGTACCATTTACTTGTATTATCTTGTCGAATTTATAACGGGGAGGGAAAGAGAAATGAAATCCACGGGGATTGTGCGTAAGGTGGACGAGCTGGGCCGGGTGGTTATTCCCATTGAGTTGCGGCGGACACTGGGCATTGACGAGAAAGACGCCCTGGAAATTTACGTCGACAACGAGAAAATCATCCTGAAAAAATACGAGCCCGCCTGCGTCTTTTGCGGAAACGCCTCGGACGTGCAGCATTACCGGGGCAAGCTGGTTTGCCGGGAATGCGCCCTGGCCATGTTTGAAAACGCCAAAGCAATGTAATTGATTAACGGGCCGGGCAAAGGTAACCAGAATACCAGCCGGCCCGCCGTTTTTCACCGGCCCCGGGCGCGGGCGAAAACACCGCCGCGGCACCGGAAAAGCCCGCCGGTTTCTTCCGGCGGGAGATTCACTCCCGGCGCTCCTTTTCTTCCAGTACCGCCCGGTAAACGTCCCGCCGGCTGATCCCGCGCCGCCGGGCCGCTTCCCGCATCGCCTCCTTGCGGGACAGGCCGCTGCTTTCCAGCTCCTTCACCTGTTCCGCCAGGGGCGGATCCGGCCGGCACTCATTTTCCGCCGGCCGTCCGGCCGTACCGCTCTCAGCGGCGCCGGCCACCACCAGGGTAAACTCGCCCCGGGGCGGGTGCTCCTGGAAATAGGCCGCCGCCCCGTCCAGCGTGCCCCGCCAGATTTGCTCGTACTGTTTGGTCAGTTCCCGGGCCACTGCCAGGGAGCGGTTTCCCAAAACATCCAGCAGGTCGGCCAGGGTCTGCCGCAGGCGGTGGGGGGCCTCGTAAATAATCACGGTGCGCGCTTCCGCGGCCAGTTCCGCCAACCGCTGCCGGCGGAGCCTGCCGCCGGCCGGTAAAAAGCCTTCAAAACAAAAGCGCTCCGCCGGCAAACCGGAAGCCACCAGCGCCGTCAGGGCGGCGCTGGCGCCGGGCAGGGGCACCACGCCGGCGCCGCTCCCCAGGGCGGCGGCCACCAGTTCCTGTCCGGGATCGGATATGCCGGGCATGCCGGCGTCGGAAACCAGGGCCACCCGTCGCCCGGACCGCAGCAGGCCGAGCAGGTATTCGCCCTTTTCCCGCCGGTTGTGCTCGTGATAACTGGTCAGCGGGGTGTGAATGCCGTAATGGCTGAGCAGTTTACGGGTATGCCGGGTGTCCTCGGCGGCGATGAGGTCCACCTCACGCAGAATCCGCAGCACACGCAGCGTTATATCCTCCAGGTTGCCGATCGGAGTGGCGCACAGGTACAACCACCCGGGATGCTCACCGTCCATTTCAATCCCTCTCCCGGTTTAAAAAGGCGCTGCAAAAGAGGCAGTCGGCGGTGCGGGGACGCCCGAAATGCACGTTGCAGATATGAAAGCCCTGTTCATACAGCTGGCGCAAAGTTTCCATGCCGCCGCGCTGCTCCGCGTCGCCCGCCGCCTCCTCCCGCCCCAGCGCCCGGGCCAACTGGGCGCGCAGCCTATCGTTTTCCCCGGTCAGGACACGTGCTTCTTTTTTTATTTTCTGCACGCACGTGGTTAGTTCTTGGATTTTGGTTTCCATTTCCTTTATTAATGCATTCAGGCTTGGCACAGTGCTCACTCCTCGTCCCGCCGGTGGACACTTCATTAAAGGGGTATTCCTTGATCGCCCGGCTTTCTTTCAACTCCACCGTTACCGTACGCTTGAAGATGTTCACGCCGGTCACCCTGGCCTCACCGTCCGGCGTGGTTACCGGGCTGCCCGTCTCCGGGTATTTCTCACGCGACTGCTCGTAAATTTCGTTTTCGTATTTCAGGCAGCACATCAAACGGCCGCATATGCCGGAAATCTTGGCCGGATTCAGGGACAGGTTCTGCTCCTTGGCCATCCGGATGGATACCGAGGCGAAGTCGGACAGCCAGGAACTGCAGCAAAGCTCGCGGCCGCAGCAGCCAAGGCCGCCCATCATTTTGGCCTCGTCCCGCACCCCGATCTGGCGCAGTTCGATGCGGGTGCGGAAAACCGCCGCCAGATCCTTGACCAGCTCCCGGAAGTCGATGCGCCCTTCGGCGGTAAAGTAAAAAACAATTTTATTGCCGTCGAATGTCTGTTCCACGCCCACCAGCTTCATGGGCAGCCCATGGGCGGCGATTTTATCCATCCCGACCTGAAAGGCACGTTTCTCCCGCGCCTCATTCAAAGCAATTTGCTCCAGATCCTGGGGGGTGGCCGGGCGGATCACCTTTTTCAACGGCGCCACCACATTTTCTTCGGCCACCTCGGCGGGCGCGGTGACCACCTGGCCGTGTTCCACCCCCCGGGCCGTCTCCACAATGACCGTATCCCCGCAGGAAAGCGACAGCCCCTGCGGATCAAAATAATAAACTTTTCCGGCCTTTCTGAACCTCACCCCCACCACGCAGCAGGGCATGCGCAATTCCTCCCGTCACCTGTAAACTTGCCTTCACGCTGTTTCCGCCAACTGCAAAAAAAGCACTTCCAGGGCCAGCCTGGTATTGACGCCGGCCGTCAACAACCGTCTGGTCCGTTCAATTTGCCCGAGCATTTGAATCAACCGGCCGCTGGTGAACCGCGCCGCCTCCCGGCGCACCTGCGCCTGACAATCGCGGTTCACCAGCAATTCGCCGGAGGATGTTTCCAGCCATAACAACAAATCGCGGTACCATACCAGCAGTATTTCCAAAAAAGCAGCCGCCGTACCCTTTTCCGCGGCCAGGGCGGCCGCCTGCCGGCAGGCCACGGCCGCCCCGGCCCCGGGCAGCGCCGCGGCCAGAGCCAGCGCCCGGGCGCGCTGCTCCAGGGGTTCCCCCCCGGCGGCCAGTTCCAGCGCCCGGCCGGGGCTGCCCCCGGACAGGGCGGCCACCAGGGCGGCCGCTTCCGGATCCAGTCCCGTTTCCCGCTGCACCACCGCCATTACCAGCGGCAGGGGCAGCACCCGGAAGAAATAATCCTGGCAGCGGGAAACCACCGTGGGCAGCAGGGCGTACGGACGGACCGAAGTGAGGATGAAAACCACGCCGGCCGGCGGCTCCTCCAATGTCTTGAGCAGGGCGTTGGCCGCTCCGGCGGTCATCAGGTCGGCATCCCTGATCAGGTATACCTGCCGCCGTCCCTGCACGGGATAAAGCGTAGCGGCCCGCTGCATCTCCCGCACCTGGCCGATTTTGATCGAGGCTCCTTCCGGGACGATCAGGTGCAGATCCGGATGGCTGCCCGCCGCCATTTGGCGGCAGTCCCGGCAGGCGCCGCAGGCCTCCCCGTCCCGGGGCTGCCGGCATAAAAGCGCCGCCGCCAGCGCCCGGGCGGCGGTGGTTTTGCCGGTTCCGGCCGGACCGGCGAAAAGGTAGGCGTGCGCCACCCGGCCGTCCGTCACCGCCCGGCGCAGGGAACGGATGATATCCTCATGCCCGGCTAAACCGGCAAACTGTTTCATGCAGCATTTCCTCCACCGCGGCCAGCACCAGGCCGTGCACCGTCCCGGCCGCCGGCCGGGCGTCAATCACACGGTAACGCCCCGGTTCGCGGGCGGCCAATTCCAGGTAGCCCCGGCGCACCTGCCGGTAAAATTCAATCCCTTCCCGCTCCATGCGGTCCGCCGGCCGCTTCAGGCGGGCCAGCGCCTCCGCCGGCGGCATGTCCAGCAGGAAGGTCAGCGCGGGCACAAGCCCGCCGGCCGCCAGGGCGTTGAGCCCGGCCAAAGCACCTATTTCCAGCCCGCGGCCGAAACCCTGGTAAGCCAGGGTGGCGTCCGCAAAGCGGTCACAGAGCACCACCCGCCCGGCGGCCAGGGCGGGGCGTATTTTGCGGGCCACATGCTGCGCCCGGGCGGCGGCGTAAAGCAGCACTTCGGTGAGCGGCTCCAGGCTCTCCCCGGCCGGATCGAGCAGCAGCCGGCGGATGGCCTCGGCCGCCGCCGTTCCCCCCGGCTCGCGGGTGACCAGCACCGGAAGACCACGGCCGGACAGCGCCCGGGCGAGCAAATTGACCTGCGTGGTTTTACCCGTTCCGTCGATCCCTTCAAAAACGATAAATATTCAGCTCACCACCCGTAACGTCTGCAAAGTGCCGTCCGCCGGCCCCTGCACGGGCAGGCCGTGCCGCCGGACGATGCTCAAATACTCGATTATTTCGGGCGTAATTTCTTCTCCCGGGCACAGCGCCGGAATGCCGGGCGGGTATACGGCCACCGTTTCGGCGGCCACCAGCCCGGCGGCCTGTTCCAGGGGCACCGGGCGGGCGGGGGCGAACCAGGCCTGCCGCGGGGTGAGGCGGACGGGCGGCGCGTCCGGCGGACCGGGACAAACGGACCGGGAACGGTCCGCAGCGGCGTCCCGGCGGGATATTTCCCGCAGCGCCCGGACCAGCGCCCGGCAATCCTCCGCGGTGGTGCCGAGGCCGGTTACCGCCACCAGGTGGCGGTAATCGGCCATTTCCACCATCACCCGGTGCTTTTCCGCCAGCAGGCGGGCCGCTTGATAGCCGGTCAGGCCCAGCCCGTGCACCGAGATCACCACCCGGGTCGGATCCAGGCGGGCGGCCGCCGCGCCGGCGCCGGCCAGATGCTCTTCGTCCAGCACGGCCAGGCCGGGTATGCGCGCCAACTCCCGCCGCAGGTCCCGGGCCAGCGTCAGCGCCCGTTCCAGCAGGCGCCGCCCGTCCAGGGCCAGCTGCCGTCTGGCCGCATCCAGAGAGGCAAGCAAAATGTAGGAAGGGCTGCTGGTCTGCAGCAGCCGCAGCGCCGCCGCCACCCGCGCCGGGTCCGGACGCGCGCCCCCGAGGTGCAGCCAGGAGGACTGGGTCAGCGAACCGCCCAGCTTATGGACGCTCTGTACACTGGCATCGGCGCCCTGAGCCAGCGCCGGCGGCGGCAGCGCCGGATGAAAGGGCAGGTGGGCGCCGTGCGCCTCGTCCACCAGCAGCGGCTTGTCCAACCGGTGGAGCACCGCCGCCGGTCCGGTCAAATCCGGGGCCAGGCCGTAATAGGTGGGGTAAACGGCCAGATAACCCCTGGCCCGCGGATGGCGTGCAAGGGCGGCGGCCAGTGTGTCTTCCCGCACCCCGGCGGCCAGCCCGAAATCTTTGATCACCACCGGCGGCAGGTAGACCGGCCTGGCCCCGCTCAATACCAGTCCGCCCAGTACGGACCGGTGCACATTGCGCGGCAGCAGGATTTCCTCCCCCGGCCGGCACAGGGCCAGCAGCAGCGCCTGCAGGCCGCAGGTGGTGCCGTTGACCAGGAAAAAGGTACGGCCGGCCCCGTACAATGCCGCCGCCAACTGCTGCGCCGCGGCGATGGCCCCCTGCGGATGGTGCAGGTCGTCCAGGCCGGGCAGTTCCGTCAGGTCGAAACGGAAAATATTTTTTTCCGCCAGATCCGTCAATGCCGCCGGAACGGCCCGCCCCTGCCGGTGGGCGGGCACGTGCAAACGCGCCGGATTGGTCCGGCAGTGCCGGACCAGCGCCGCAAGAAGCGGCAATTGCTCTTGATCCGGAAGCAAAGTCAATCAACTCAATTTTTTTTATTCTTATTTTATCATATCCGGCCAGTTGCTCCAAGCAGTTTAATTTTAAACCAAAACCGGCCTTTACCGATACAGGTTTTGGCCGGTCAGGATTTATAGCGCCGTACTGGTTAAAGTTTATGCTCATATCCATGTAAAGCGGCGGTCAAAATAAAACCAGTAAAAAAAAGAAAGGAGCTGAAGATCGTGCCGGCGGACAAGGAGATTGATGAAAAAAGTCTGTCCCGCAAATACCGCACCAATGTTTCCAGGTTGATCCGCGCCTGGAAAAAGGGGCTTAACGATATGGAGATCGCCTCCAGCACGGGCATCGATCCGGCCACTTTGTATCAAATCAGGAGCGATATTGAACTGACCCACCGTCAACTGCGCCTGACGCGTCAAAAGAACCGCCACTTTTTACTGCACGGCTTGTTTTAACAATCGCAAACAATCAGCCTTAAACGGCTGTTAATGATAGGGCCCTTTCCTTAACCGGAAAGGGCCGCGCATTTTTAGCCCGCTTTGGCCTTTTTCTTTTTTTCCACCATGATCGCACAGTCGGGACAGACATTCTGGCAGATGCCGCAGGCAATGCACTCGTCGTTCGGTTCAATGGACGGCGTGCCGTAAACCCCGAGCACATCCGACCAGGCCAGGCATTTTTTCGGGCACTTCTGGATGCACAGGCCGCAGCCCTTGCACAGGCCGGGGAATACCGTCCAGAAGCCCTTTTCCAGTTCCAGCGTGCGCCCTTTAAAAGCTACCGTCATCTGTTTCCAGCCCCCTTACATCGCCCGGGCCACGAGCTCCATGCCGCGCTCGATGGCCTTGTAGTTTAATTCCCGGAGCTTGGGATTCTTTTCAAACTTGTAGCCCAGCTTCTTTTCAATGGCCTTCTTGGCGTCCGCTTCCGAGACCACTTCGGTGGCCTTGACCACGGCGCCCATGATGATGATGTTGAACACCCGCGGGTGCAGTTCTTTTTTGGCCACATCCAGCGCCGGAATGGCCAGGATTTTTTTTGCGTTCGCGGGCAGGGCGTCTTCAATGTTTTCAATACTGGAATCGTAAACAAAAAGCGTTTGCGGCCCCACGTACTGCCGGGTGCGGTGCACCGCCCGGTCGCTCAGGGCAATGACGATATCCCCGGTCAAGAACTTGGGCGCGCCGATCGGCTCATCCCCGATCTGCAGATAGGCCACGGACACGCCGCCCCGCTGTTCCACGCCGAAGTTGGGGATGTACAGCGCTTCCCGGCCTTCTTCATTGGCCGCCTCGGCGATGATCTGAGCCACCGACTGCACTCCCTGGCCGCCTTCCCCGGCCAGGAGAACTTTCACCGTTTTACCCATTCTCCTGTCCCTCCTTGCCGGCGCCGGGCACCTTTATTTCGCCCACTTTGAAGAATTTGGGCATCTCCTTTTCCACCATGTTCCAGGTTTCCTCGGCATTGGTCCGCCAGTTGGTGGGGCAGGCCGAGAGCACTTCCACAAAGGAGAAGCCGTTGCCCTCAATCTGGTTCTGCAGGGCTTTTTTAATATAGCCCTTCAGCTGGTTCAGGTTGGCAATGGTGCCACGGGCCACGTAGGAGCCTTCGCGGGTGATCGCGGCCACCATTTCCGGCCCCTGGACGGGATAGCCGGTTTTCTCCGGATCCCGGCCGTAAGGGGTGGTTTCTGTTTTCTGGCCGGGCAGGGTGGTCGGGGCCATCTGGCCGCCGGTCATGCCGTACTGGGTATTGTTCACCAGGATGGCGGTAATGCGTTCGTTCCGGGCCGCCGCGTTGACCAGATGCTGTGAGCCGATGGCGTAGCCGCCGCCGTCGCCCATGTAGGCAATGCCGATCAGATTGGGGTTGGCCCGCTTCAGGCCGGTGATCACCGGCGTGGTCCGGCCGTGGTGGGTCTGAATGCTGTCGACATTGAAAAAGTCCCAGGATAATAGTGAACAGCCGATGTCACAGCCAAAAACGGCCCGGTCCTGAATGCCCAGTTCGTCGATGGCCATGCCCAGAGCCTTCAATACCAGGCCGTGGCCGCACCCGGGGCAGAATTTATGTGGTTTGGTATCCATGCGCCAGCTTTTCGGCATGGCTGGTTGCACTGACATGGAACAGCCTCCTTTCAGTTTCCACAAACCGGTGATTTTTAACCGGCAATCTCCTTCACCCGGGCCACCACTTCTTCGGTGGTGATGCCGACACCCGGTTTGTACATGGGCAGCATTTCCACCGGGCAGCCGTAAGCGGCTTCTTTCAGCAGCCGGGCCAACTGGCCGTTGGCCGACTCGGCGACCAGGAACTGTTTGGTCCGGCCGCCCAATGCCCGCAGTTCCTTGACGGGCAGCGGACGCAGGGTGATCGGCCGGAAATAGCCCACTTTATAGCCGGCGGCGCGCAGTTCCTTCACCGCGCCCTTGGCCGCCCGGGAAACCACGCCGTGGGAAATGACTACCAGGTCGGCGTCTTCCGTATCAAAAGCATCAAACTCGGCTATCTCCGGGGCCATTTTTTCATAGTCCTTGAAATAGCCCTGCAATACCTCGTATAGTTCTTCTTCCACGTTGTAAGTATTCCGGTACTGGGCCGGCGGCCGGTCCACACCGGGCGTACCCGGCTTGCCCAGGTAGGCCTCGGCCGGCAGCAGGGTGACACCCCGGGCTTCCGGGTCGTATATGGTCAGCGACTCGCGCATTTTGGCCTGATAGCCGTCGCCCAGCACAAAGGTGGGGAAGCGGTACTTCCAGGCGGTGTTGAAAGCCTTGATCGTATAATCAAACAGCTCCTGGTGGGTGGCCGTGGAGTAAACCACACGCAGCCCCTCGCCGTTGCCGCCCATGGTGGTCATGGTCACTTCCTGCTGGGAGTAGATCACCGTGGCCGTGGACGGACCGCCGCGCTGCTGCACCACCACCACCACCGGCAGGCGCATGGCCTCGGCCATGGACATGGGCTCCTGCATCAGGGTGTTGCCGGGGCCGGCCGTGGCGGTGAACGCCTTCCGTCCGGCCAGCACGCCGCCGGCAGTGGTAAAGCCGGCCGACAGCTCGTCCTCCGTCTGCAGAAACTCGCGGCCGAACTTGGGGGCCATGCGTGTCCAGTAATGCATGATTTCGTTCTGGGGGGTGATCGGATAGCCGTACATGATCTCGGCTTTCGCCGCCAGGGCCGCCCAGGCGACGACTTCGTTGCCGGTCATGAAGACCCGCTTTTCACCCTCAATAGGCTTGTCTGCCATTTAACTGCTGCACCTCCTGTATTAATTCCATACCGGATGATAAACATCCGGTTGTTTACCAGAATGTTTCGGGCATGTACCGGGTGATCGGCCATACCGGGTTGCCCACGGCGTCTTGCGGACCGATTTCCCGGGCCAGCCCGGCCAGGACGGTGGTGGCCGCCACCGGCAGGTTCAGTTCCCGGGCGGCCGCCGTGACTACGGCGGCGCCCTCCTGGACGAACTCCACCGTGGTTTCGTCACCCAGGTGACTGTTGTTGATCAGCCCGTCCACCCGTCCCAGTTCACGCACGTATGCTATTATATCCGGCAGCGAGCCGGTCACCGGCCGGGCGATGTTGATCACCGCCAGCACCTTGAGATCCGGATCGGTTTCCGCACCCTCCAGCAGGTGCAGTGTTTTGGCCCCTTCCACCCCGTAGCCGATGTCCAGGATCACATCCCCCGGGCGCCTCAAGGCCCAGCGGTTGCCCGGGCGCAATATGTTGCCGGCCTCCCCCAGGCCCATGGTTTCCCGGGTTTCCCAGGCCAGCACGTCTATGCCCAGATCGCGCAGTTTTCTTTTAATCGGCCGCAGGGTGTAGCAGGGCTCGACTATGTCCAGGTCCACCAGGTTCACGCGGCGGCCCAGCCGGGCCAGCTGCAGGGCGCGGTTCACCGCCACCTCGCTTTTGCCGCTGGCATATTCACCGATATATGCTTCCACTATCCGTTTGGGAATATTAATCTCACCTCCGCCGGAACATGTTTTGGAAGGTGAAAATTAACTGCAAGATTAAGAACAATACAAAAAATAAACAAAACTAAAACCGGGACAGCGGCACCACCTGTCCCATTTACCCATTTATCCGTATACTGTAACAGTATAGTGCAATTCTCATTCCAAGTCAACAGAAGGAAAAAACCCCGTTCCGGCGCTTTTTTTCCAGAAACGGGGCTATGATGATTATTGGGAAACACGTCTTCAGCTGAAAAAATAGTTCAACACGGCCAGCAAAAACACCCCGGGAACCTGCAGCACGCCGGCGGCAAGCAGGGTGAACGGGTTGATCGCAATGTGCAGCCCGAAATGTGCGAGCACGAAATTGGCTGCCAGCAGCAGGACCGCGCCCACCAGTACGCACAGCGCCAGGCGCAAAACAAACTTAGCCGGCCCGGCCAGGAACGGCCCGGCCAGGACCAGTCCGAGCAGGCCCAGTATTCCGGGTATAATCAGCTTTCCATCCACTCCGGCCACCCCCAATACATGTCCCATGCCCATGTATATGGGGCGGACCGGATAATTATGCCGGCATATCCGGTCGCGTCGCCATGCCGGCCGGCGCCGCGGTGAACGCGCCCGGAAAAGCCCTTGTCCGGCCCGGGGTTCCGGCGGCAGGCCCCCGGCGCCGGGACGAACGGCGGGTTATACCTCCCGCCGCCCTTCCAGTGCTTTGGCCAGCGTCATTTCATCCGCGTATTCCAGGTGCGCGCCCACGGGCAGACCGTGGGCGATGCGCGTCACCTTCACCCCCAGGGGTTTGATCAGGCGGGCCAGGTAAAGAGCGGTGGCGTCGCCCTCCACATTCGGGTTGGTGGCCAGGATCACTTCCCTCACCCGTCCCCCCTCCAGCCTGGCCAGCAGTTGACGGATGGTCAGACTGTCCGCGTCCACTCCATTGAGCGGCGAAAGGACGCCCTGCAGGACGTGATACACGCCCTTGTAGCCGCGGGTTTTTTCCATGGCCACCAGGTCCTTGGGCTCGCCGACCACACAGATCTGCGTCTGATCGCGTCCGGGATCGGCGCAGATCTGACACACCTCGCTGTCCGTAAGATTGGCGCATATTTTGCAAAAGCGCACGCTGTCCCGGGCTTCCGTCACGGCCCGGGCCAGATTATGCGCCGCTTCCGGCGGCGCGTTGAGCAGGTGGAAGGCCAGGCGCTGGGCCGTTTTGTTGCCGATGCCGGGCAGCCTGGCCAGTTCGTCAATCAGGCGGGCCACCGGCCCGGCGTAATACCGCACCCGCTATCACTCCCAACATGCATGATTTTTTGAACTCGACCAACAAATGTAAGGGCCGGTGGCCGCACCACGCCGCTCATATCCGGATCCGGCCGCCACCTGCGAGCGCGGCTGTGGGCACATTAAAACAGGCCGGGGATGTTCAGCCCACCGGTGAGTTTGCTCATCTCGCGGGCCACCATTTCCCGCGAGTCGCTGAGGGCGCTGTTCACCGCGGTCAGGATCAGATCCTGGAGCATCTCCACGTCTTCCGGATCCACGGCTTCGGGCTTGATCTCGATGGACAGGACCTCCTGCTTGCCGTTGGCCGTCACTTTGACCACCCCGCCGCCGGCGGTCGACTCCACCGTGCGGTTGCCCAGCTCCTCCTGCATCTTGACCATTTCCGCCTGCATCTTCTGCACCTGTTTCATCATTTTGTTCATGTTGCCGCCACCCATCACGGGCCATTCCCCCTTTGATTTATTTAATCATCCCCGGGGCCGCCGGCCGTTTCCTCCATTCCGAACAGGCTCAGCGCGCCGGAATAATCCAGTCCTTTTTCCGCCGGGCCGCCATCCGTCCGGCCGGGGGGTTTTTCATCGCTGCAAACACAACGCACGCTCCATTCCCGTTTGAACAGGGAAGCCAGGGCATCCTCCAGCACCCGGCGGTTCTCAGGCGCTTCCAGCAGCCCTTTGAACAGCAGATCGGGCGGTGAAAAAGCCAGCATCAGGCAGTTGTCCCGCACCTGCAGCGGCCAGGCGCGCATCAGGTAGGTATACACCGGCAGGCTGCTCCCCTTGACCAGATCCGTTATTTCCAGCCAGCGGCCGCGCAGGCGCTGCAGGGCCTCCTCATCCGGCCGGCCGCCGGCGCCGTCCGCGTCAGCAGCCGGAACGGATGCCGCCCGTGCAGCCAGGCGCTCCCGCCCGTCCGGCGGCCGCTGTGCGGCCGCAGCCGGGGCCGGAGGGCCGGCCGGCCCACCCCCGAAAGGCGATACCGGCAGGGGATCCGCCGGCTGCCCGGCGGACGGCGGCACCGATGGATCCGGACTGTCGCCTGGCGTGGTGTTTGCGGGCACGGCGCCGTCCGGTGTCATATTTGCCGGCGCGGCATCGCCCCGGCTGTCCGGTTCCGGCCGGGCAACAGCAGAATCCATAAATGCACGTGATTTTACTTCATCAGGCGGCGCGTTTCCGTGCGCCGCCGGGGAAAAGCCGCCCGCCGGCCCCGGTGTGCTCCCGGCCGGCGCCGGGTCGGCATCCGCACCAACCGGATCAGCCGGAACCGCCGGACGGCCGGCCGCTTCAGCCGTCGCCGCCGCTTCTTCTTTACCCGCTGTCAAGCGGGCGATGGTTTCCTCCAGCCGGGCCACCCGCCGGGACAGGCCGTCCGGAGAGTCGTCCGCCTCCGGACGGGCGGCCTCCACCAGCGCTATTTCCAGCATTATCCGCGGCTGGCTGCTCCACTTCATATCCTGCTCCGCCCGGGTAAAAATATGCAAAATATGCAATAATTGTTCCCGGCTGAAGAGGGCCTGTTCCGCCGGCGGTTCATCCTCACCGTCCCCCGGCGCAGCCGCCGGGCCGGCGGACACTTTGCACAAAAGCAGCCGGCGCAGGTAGGCGGTCAGCGCGCGCACCAGCAGCTGCAGATCCCGTCCCCGGTCCACCAGTTCCGCCAGCATGAGCAGCGCCCCGCCCGCCCGGCCGGCGGCCAGATCCCGGGCCAGGGCGGCCAGTACGTCATCCTGCACGGTGCCCAGCACCTGGTGGATGTCTCCGGCGGTAATCTTCGTCCCGGCAAAGGCGGCCGCCTGGTCCAAAATGGCCAGGGCGTCGCGCAGCCCGCCGTCGGCCGCCCGGGCGATCAGGCGCAGCGCCTTTTCCTCCGCCGTCAGCCCGGCGCCGGCGGCCACCTCCCGCAGGCGCTCCACAATCACCGGAACTTCAATGCGGTGAAAGTCAAAGCGCTGGCAGCGGGAGAGGATGGTCAGGGGCACCTTGTGCGGCTCGGTGGTGGCCAGGATAAAAATCACGTGCGCGGGCGGTTCCTCCAATGTTTTCAACAAAGCATTGAACGCTTCATTGGTCAACATATGCACTTCGTCGATGATATAAACCCGGTAATCGCCGGCGGCCGGGGCAAGGCCGGCCTTTTCCCGCAGTTCCCGGATTTCGTCAATACCCCGGTGCGAGGCGGCGTCTATTTCCACCACATCCATGGATGCGCCGTTGTTGATGCTTTGACAGCCGGCGCACCGGTTGCATGGTTCCGCCCCCTGCCTTTGCCGGCAGTTGAGCGCTTTGGCCAGCACTTTGGCCGTGGTGGTTTTGCCCGTGCCCCGGGGGCCGCAAAAAAGGTAGGCGTGGGTCACCCGGCCGGCCAGCAGGGCGTTTTGCAAAGTGCGGGTGACATGCTCCTGTCCCGCAATCTCCCGGAACGACTGCGGCCGCCATTGCCGGTAAAGAGCCAGGTAAGCCATTTTTCTTCCCCCATAGCCTGGAATAACTACCAATTCGCCGCGGACGGACGGATTCCCTTTTCAAAAAAAAAGAACCGCCGCATTTCCGGACGGTTCTTGTGATAATCTGGATGGCCGCACACCTGCCGTTGAATAATGGCTTCCGGGCGTTACCCCTGCAGGTGGCTCGGGTCAGGCGCCCTTGCGGCACCCGGAGGGTCTTCCTTAGTGCTGCTTCCGCCAGGACCTGACACGGTTCAAAAGTCTCCGTCGCGCAAGACCCAACCGTCAACACTCCTTACAGGAGCCGGACCCCACAAACCAGACCCGCGGGCAGGAATTCGACCCCGCTCTAGCGGATTGCGGGTACAGGGCACCGCTACCTCCCCATCTAGTACGGCCAAATTGCAGAAAATGGCGGAGAGAGAGGGATTCGAACCCTCGAGACAGGTTTAATGCCCGTCTACTCGCTCTCCAGGCGAGCGCCTTCAACCACTCAGCCATCTCTCCGTGGTCTCTTGAAAAAACAGAAGCAGCCGCTGTTTTTTCAGCTGCTAAATTATTATACATTAAAGCCCGGTTAAAAGCAAGCACCCGTTTATGTGATCAGTGCCGACGCCGTAAAACCGTGGCAGCCATCTACCCGCTGAAGTACTCGACCCGCCGCCGTGCGGCATCACAACCGCCGCCTTTGCCCCGCACATCCCGGCCATACCATGTCTATAGCGGTTCAGGCGTCAGCACTGTTGTTGGCATGTGGACCCGGCCGTTAAAACCAGTTGCTTTTGAGCCAGTTGATCACCGGATCCAGGTTGTAGTTTTCGGCCACATTGATCAAGTAGGGGATTTTCTTGTAATCGTCCAGCGCGACCGGCTGGCTTAAAACGGGATTGAGCCGGTGATACTGCCCGCCCAGCAACCGGGCGCCGAACTGCACATCGGCCTCCGCCGCGCCGTCGAACATGACGCTGATCAGGGGAAGCGGCGGAAAGGGGTACAGCGCCCACTCCAGCGCACCCCAGTCGCTGGTGTCCGCGGAAATATACAGGGGGGAAAAGCCGGTGCCCACGGACAGCAGGTAAACATCGGCCAATTCCTGATTGCCGGCGTTTTTGTCCCTGGCCAGGGCGATGGCCGCCGTACCGGGGTTGTTGGCCACCACACCGCCGTCGATAAAATGACGGTAGGAGGGGAAATAGACGGGCGCCGCGCTGCTGGCCAGGGCCACATCCAAAACCCTTTCGTCCCGGGTGGACGCATAGGGAAAGTTACTGAAAAAAACCGGTCCCCAACTGCCCATGCCGTCGGCGGTCACCCGGAACGCAGGGACGAGCACCGGGCGTTTCAAATCTTTCAGGCGCAGATCGGCCGGGAAAACGGACTGCAGTTTTTCCTTGAGGTGATCGCGATCATATTTCGGTCTGAACAGTTCAAAATTACGCGGCGTAAAAATATACTTTCCGTTTTGTTCGGAGTAAAGACCGGCAATACGTTCCACGGGCAGCCCGGAGGCCAGGCCGAGGGCGATGAACGAACCGGTGGAGGTGCCGGCGAACAGGTCGGCAGTATTGAACAGTTCGGGGAAAAAGCCGTGCAGCCGTTTCAATAAAGCCGTCGTCAGCGCGCCGCGGATTCCGCCGCCGTCGAAACTGATGATCCGGTACTTGGCCAGAGGGCATCACTCCAGTACCCCGAAAGCGTTATTCTTTTACCATCATATGCACCGGACGGCCGGACGGTGCTTGCCGCACCGCGTGGGTCGCCGCCCGCCGGTCGCGAAAGGAGCTTCACCGGACCATTGTTTGTCCCTGAAAACCCGGACGGGGATGGCCGTCCCCGCCTGCTCACCAGCCCTGTCCGTGCGGTAAACAGCAGCGACAAAAAATTTGACGCAACAGTAAAAATTATTTTGCATGCAGAGGAATTTTTATTACCACGTCGAATCTTTAAGCATCAGGTAGTTACCCGGGTCACATGGCCGGCAAAAAACAGCAAGGGAGGAGAATGAGATGAAAAGGGAAGAGCTGCTAAAAAAATTCCTTCCCCTGGTGGATTTCATTGCCGCTATTGCCGGGCCGCACTGTGAGGTGGTTTTGCACGATACGGCCAATGTGGACAATTCCATCGTCGCCATCCGCAACGGTCATGTCAGCGGGCGGCGGACCGGGGGACCGCTGACCGACCTGGGGCTCAAGCTTTTACAGGAAGAGGCCTACCATACACAGGACATCCTGGTCAACTACCCGGCACGCACCCGGGACGGAAAACCGCTGCGCTCGTCCACCCTGTTCATCAAGGACGATGACGGCGGGATTGCCGGCATGTTGTGCGTAAATGTGGATCTGAGCGCCGCCCTGCAGGCGCGCAAGTTTCTTGACGATTTCCTCCAGTGCGCCGGCCGGGGGGAATGGGAAGCGGAAAACAGCGACCGGGCCTGTCCGGAAACGATGAACACTTCGCTGGAAGAACTGATGCTCACCATGATCGGAAAAGTCGCCGGGGAAATAAACATCCCTCCGGAGCGGCTGTCTCCGGAAGAAAAAACGTGCTTTGTGCGCAAACTAAACGAGATGGGCTTTTTCCTGCTCAAAGGAGCCGTTGCCGAAGCGGCCGGATATCTGAAAACCTCGGAAAGCACCATCTACAGATATTTAACCAAGAAAGGGGAACTGAAAAATGAAAGAAGCGATTAAAACCGGACGGGCGCCCCAGGCCATCGGACCCTATTCCCAGGCGGTGCGGACAGGCGATTTTCTCTTCGCCTCCGGCCAGATCGCCATCAACCCCGCCACCGGCGAACTGGTGCCGGGCGGCATTGAAGCGCAGACGGAACAGGTGATGGAAAACATAAAACAGATCCTCGCCGCCGCCGGCTTGAATTTCAGTCACGTGCTGAAAACCACTGTCTTCATCACCAGCATGAACGACTTCGCCACTGTAAACCAGATTTACGGCCGTTATTTCGACGACACCCCGCCGGCCCGCTCCTGTGTGGCGGTGGCCGAACTGCCCAAGGGGGCGCTGGTGGAAATAGAAATCATCGCCCGTCAATAGCGCCCGGCATGCCGCCGGTGGAGTAAAAAGGGCGCGGACACCGGCCGGCCGGCTTGTTTCGCCTGATTTTGACGGCCGGTTATTTTCCGGGCCGGTTATTTTCCGGGATGGAAGGTGGAAATGATGATCACGCTTGCAGATGTGCAAAAAGCCGCTAAAACGCTGGAAGGCGTAGCCTACAAGACCGGCCTGGTCTACAATACCACCTTGAGCGAAATGAGCGGCAACCACGTTTATTTGAAGATGGAAAACCTGCAGCGCACCGGCTCCTTCAAGCTGCGCGGAGCATACAACAAAATTGCCGGCCTGCGGCAGGAAGAAAAGGATAAGGGCGTGATCGCCTCCTCCGCCGGCAACCACGCCCAGGGAGTGGCCCTGGCGGCTACGGTTTTCGGCATCCGTTCCACCATTGTGATGCCCAAGCACGCCCCCCTGTCCAAAATCACGGCCACCCGCCAGTACGGGGCGGATGTGGTCCTGCACGGCGATATTTACGACCAGGCCTACGAGGAGGCCAAACGCATCCAGGCCGAAACCGGGGCCACATTCATTCATCCTTTCAACGACCCGCAGGTGATGGCCGGCCAGGGCACCATCGCCCTGGAAATTCTGGCCGATCTGCCCGACGTGGAGGTGGTAGTGGTGCCGATCGGCGGCGGCGGTCTGATTGCGGGCATTGCGGTGGCGTTGAAAAGCCTGCGGCCGGGCGTGAAAATAATCGGCGTCCAGGCCAAAAACATGCCTTCCATGGCCGAATCGGCGGCCCGCGGCAAACTGATCACGGTGGACGGGACACCCACCATCGCCGACGGCATTGCCGTAAAGACGCCGGGGGAGCTCACCTTCGAGATTGTGCGGCGCTACGTGGACGATGTGGTTACCGTGGACGAGGATGAAATCGCCGGCGCCATCCTGCTGCTGCTGGAAAGGGCCAAGGCCGTGGCCGAAGGGGCCGGGGCGGCGCCGGTGGCGGCCGTTTTGCACCGCCTGTCCGGTTACCAAAACCGCAAAATGGCGGTTGTACTCAGCGGCGGCAATATTGACGTGAATTTCCTGTCCCGCACCATTGACAAGGGGCTGGTCAAAAACGGCCGCAAGATATTCCTGCATACCATCATACCGGACAAGCCGGGGACGCTGTGGCGGCTGCTGCAGCTGATCGCCGGCTCGGGAGCCAACGTGCTGGCCGTCACCCACAGCCGCGAAACTCTGGACGTGCCTCTGGGTTCCGCCCGGGTGGAGCTGGAACTGGAGACGGCGGACGCGGATCAGGCGCGGGCCATCCGCGAGCTGCTGGAAGAACACTGTTACCGCGTCCAGCTGCAGTAAGCATGCGGCGCCGGGAGGGCGCCGGCGCCGCAACCGGATAGTTATGGAATGTGAAACGGCAAACCCGGCTGGCCGCCGGGCGCTCCTTTCCGGACCGGGTAAACCAACTAACGAACGCAGCAATTTGAGGAGGAACTGCACATGGCGGAAATAGAACTGAAAAGAGGCCTGGAGGCCAGACACATCGAATTGATCGCCCTGGGCGGAACGATCGGCGTCGGCCTGTTCATGGGTTCGGCCAGCACGCTGAAGTGGGCCGGTCCCTCCGTAATGCTGGCCTACATCGTCGCCGGCATCTTTATCTTCTTCATCATGCGTACGATGGGTGAAATGCTGCACCTGGAACCGGTCACCGGTTCCTTCGCCACTTACGCCCACAAATACATCGGCCCCCTGGCCGGTTATCTGACCGCCTGGAGCTACTGGTTCATGTGGGTGGCGGTGGGCATGTCGGAAGTGACCGCGGCCGGCATATACATGAAATTCTGGTTCCCCGCCCTGCCCCAGTGGATACCGGCGCTGGGAGCCATGCTGATCGTGGGCACGGCCAACCTGGTCGCAGTCAAATATTACGGGGAATTTGAATTCTGGTTCGCTCTGATCAAAGTGGTCACCATTGTAGCGATGATCCTGACCGGCGCCGGGTTGATCTTTTTCGGACTGGGCAATCACGGCCAGCCAATCGGACTGCAAAACCTGTATATCCACGGCGGATTTTTCGCCGGCGGGCTGAAAGGCTTCTTGTTCGCCCTCTGCCTGGTGGTGGCCGCCTACCAGGGGGTTGAACTGGTGGGCATCACGGCCGGCGAGGCCAAGGACCCGCAGCGGACGCTGCGCAAAGCGATCCAGAACATCATCTGGCGCATTCTGATCTTCTACATCGGGGCCATCTTTGTCATTGTAGCCATCTACCCGTGGGATAAGGTGGGCTCGATGGGCAGCCCCTTTGTGCTGACCTTCGCCAAAGTAGGCATTGTCTCCGCCGCCGCCATCATCAATTTCGTCGTGCTCACGGCGGCCATGTCCGGATGCAACAGCGGCATTTACAGTTCGGGACGCATGCTGTTCACCCTGGCTCAAAACGGCCAGGCGCCCAAATTCCTGGCCAAAGTTTCCTCCCGGGGGGTGCCGGCCAACAGCCTGCTGGTCACTCTGGGCTGCCTTTTGGTCGGTGTGGCGCTCAACTTCGTCGCCCCGCCGAAACTGTTCCTGTACGTGTACAGTTCCAGCGTCCTGCCGGGGATGGTGCCCTGGTTCGTACTGCTGATCAGCCAGATCAAATTCCGGCAGGTCAGAAAAGCGGAAATGCGGAACCATCCCTTCAAGGCGCCCCTGTCCCCCTACAGCAATTACTTGACCATCGCCTTTTTGGTGCTGGTGCTGGTGGGCATGTGGTTCAACTCCGACACCAGGCTGTCGCTGATTGTCGGCGCGGCTTTCATGGCGCTGATCACGGCCAGCTATTACCTCTTCTACATCGGGGAGCACAGTCCCCTGGAACTGGAAGCGGCGGGCCGCAAATGCTAAAGCCGCCGGCTTGCTGAAAACAAAAAATCAAGTTCTTTTTTCAAAGGCACCTGAACAAAATGGATCGGGTGCCTTTTATTCTTGTGCATGGGAGATGAGACGGGTGCGCTTGTTTCGCTTCCCCGCCACCGTGGCGGCGGCCGCGCTGGTTTTGATCGTGCTTTCCATGGCGGCGGACAAGGCTTTTTTTGCCCGGGTGCCATCCGGCACCGCCCTGGATTTGGCTGTCCGGCCGGTGCAGTGCGGTCCGGTCCCGGCCGGACAGCAACGGCTCCGCCGGGCGGACGCGGCGCCGGCCGGAACGGCGCCGGCTGAAGCATACCCAGCACCAGCGGCGGCGGTCCCGGCAGCCGGAATAACCGTCAAACCCACCGGAAACATCAAGGCGGGGCCGGCCAAAGTGCTCTCCTCCCTGCCGGTCAAAGCGCGGGCTGTCTTCATCACCATAGACGATGGCTGGTATCCCAGCTGGCACGTGCTCCGGCTGATGAAAAAATATCACCTGCCGGTAACCGCCTTCCTGATTGAACAGGCGGCCAGGGAACATCCGGATTACTGGCGGAACTTCCTGGCCGCGGGCGGGGATATTGAAGACCATACGCTTTCCCACCTGCCTTTGAGCCGGCTTTCCCCGGCCGGGATGAAAACTCAAATTGCCGCGCCGCTGGAATATTACCGCCGGTTGGGCGCCCGGCCGTTTTTGCTGCGCCCGCCTTACGGCGCTTACGACGCGCGGGTTTGTCAAACCGCCGCCGCCTGCGGGATCGATGACGTGATTATGTGGGACGCGGAGGTGAGCAACAGATACGGCCTGAGCGTGGACAGCGATCACCTGCAGCCGGGCGACATTATTTTGCTGCACTGGACACCGTGGCTGGACGGCCAACTGGACGAACTGCTGGACATCCTGCGGCAAAACCGTTTCGGCGTGGCCGATCTGGCCGCGGCTATCAACGACCCGGAGCATCCAAGGGTTTCCTGGCTGGATGAAAGCCCGGCCGGGGAATAATTTTGGCACCGGGAAACATTTTAGTATGGCCGGTCCAACTGCAGCCGGGGCTGACGCATGAATTCCGGTCATGGCATTATACAAGGTGCCGGCATTAAAGCTGAAATTCCCTTGCCGGGCGGGACCTGTTACTGCAGCCACCGGCTTGATTACGGCTGTTATATCTGCGATAATCAATATGTTGCGACCTATCAAACAGACGGAGTCGAGAGCAATGGCTGAAATTGAACTGATCGCCACCGCCACTTTCGGACTGGAGGCGGTGGTGGCACGGGAGGTCCGGGAACTTGGCTATGAACCGGCAACGGTGGAAAACGGCCGGGTGATCTTCAATGCCGACGAGACGGGCATTTGCCGGACCAACCTGTGGCTGCGCAGCGCGGACCGGGTACTGGTCAAAATGGGGCAGTTTCCGGCCACCACCTTCGATGAGCTTTTTGAAAAAACGAAAGCACTGCCCTGGCCGGACTGGCTGCCGGAAGACGCCAGTTTTCCCGTGGAAGGCAAATCGGTCCGCTCCAAGCTGTTCAGTGTCCCAGACTGCCAGGCGATCGTAAAAAAAGCGGTGGTGGAAAGCATGAAAAGCCGCTACCGCCGGCAGTGGTTTGCCGAAAACGGTCCCCGCTACACTATCGAGGTGGCCCTGCTCAAGGACGTGGCCACACTGACCATCGATACCAGCGGCGCGGGCCTGCACAAGCGCGGCTACCGCAAATTGAACAGCGCCGCACCGCTCAAGGAAACCCTGGCTGCGGCCATGATCAATTTGAGCTTCTGGCGCCCGGACCGGGTGCTGGTGGATCCCCTGTGCGGTTCGGGCACCATCCCGATCGAGGCGGCGTTAATCGCGCTCAACCGGGCGCCGGGCCTGCAGCGCACATTCGCCGCCGAAAGATGGCCGCGCGTGGGCGCCCGCCTGTGGCAGGAAGCGCGCCGGGAGGCGGCGGAGCTGATTCGCCCCCGGCCGGGCCTGCAGATCCAGGGCACGGATGCGGATCCGGAGGTGCTCGGCCTGGCCCGCTATCACGCCCGCCAGGCCGGAGTGGAGGAATATATCCACTGGCAGCAGATGCCGCTGGCCGCGCTGCAAACAAAACACCGGTACGGCTGCATCATCTGCAACCCGCCTTACGGGCAGCGCCTGGCGGATCTGCGGACGGTGGAGCGGCTTTACCGGGAAATGGGCCATGTTTTCCGTAATCTGGACAGCTGGTCTTTCTATGTATTAACCGCCCATCACAATTTTGAAAAATTATTCGGCCGGCCGGCCGATAAAAAGCGCAAGCTGTACAACGGCCGGATTGAATGCACTTACTACCAGTTCTTCGGCCCCCGCCCGCCCCGGCGGGATATTGACACCGGGGCAAAAACACCTGCGCCGGTGGAGTGATTACCGTTCTGTATGATAAAACTTTTTTTATAAATATGGCAAAGCGTCTGTAGAGATACCGGCAACGATGAGGGGTTCCATCAAGATTCCACTTCCACAACTAATTGATTGGCAATTGCAGCATAAAGATCAACATCAACCTCGGGCGCGCGAATGGAGACAACAAGTGCGTAACGTGCGGCCCTTCCATAACGTTCAAGACGCGGCCGCGTTTTCCACCAACCCAGTGCCGGATAGACCGCCAGGACTCCACGACTCGCAAGATCTACCGCGCTTCCCAGCCAGATATCGGAATGCAATGATCCTTTATGTCGCTTTTGTGTGCCGATTAACCAACCAGGGTCATCACCACCAACGTTCGACCCCTCTTCCTCATCGCGCGCCGCCGCATTGACGCGTGAGCGGAAACCGCCTTCTGATTCCAAGGGGCGCTTCACATCAAAACGCAGTCCATGCGACTCATAACGGTACCGGGAACGGACGCCCCGCTCCGAAGGGTTTGGTTCTATAAAATAGGACAGCGTGACCCGCATCTCCACTTCTGTGTCACCAAGTGCTTCGAGCTCGGCTAACGGCCAGGGTAAGCGGTGCAGGTTCATATCCCTGAGAGTCGGTTCATTGCCCCCTTCGCGTCCAAAAGGATACAGTTTTTCTTCCACGACCATTGTCAGCGAATTTGAAATACTCCACAGGGCACGGTTCAGATCCGGAACTCCGAAACCGCAGTGTCGAACAAGAAGTTCATAATCCGACTTGGAGATTGGAACACGCAACGGTAAAAACATCCTCTTCATACGATCTGTCCATTCTGCGGAATGAACGATCAGGGCGCGTACTGTCTCCGGCCAGAGATTTGGATAGAATGCCATCACTTGTGCCGCCATACGGGTGGCAAGCGCTGTTGCCGCACTGGTGGCATTGGATATCGTAAACAATCGGCGAGTTGGCTCGTGGTTGGTCGTCAGAAGGCTCAAGCTAGGCATCCAGACTGCCCCATATGCATCTTTGGCAGCATTGCCCCCCTCGAACACCACATCCGGCTTCAGGGGCCAGTGTGGTTGCCACGTCGCGGAGGTTGTACTGAAAGGACTTAGTCCACCGGCTTGAGCAACCGGTTGATAGCTGCCGGCGTCCGGTTCGGAAATATGGGTTAAATCGGTATAGGCACCGACGGTCAAGGCGTTCCAGGCTTGTCCAGGATCATGTATGCCATCGGTGGTATTGCTGTCGGGATAATCAATCCAAGCGTTCGGGTCATTGATGTTGCCTGCTGAAACAACCAGAAGCCTTGGTCTTGCTCCGTCCCCGTCCGCATCAGACGCCAGCCGGTCCACTGCCGCGGACCACGCCGAAGGGCGACCCCGATCCCGGTTATCCCTGGCGGTCACCGCCATACCGAACACCCGGCGTCGCTCCGGAGCCGTAATCTCAGGCCGTGAGACCGCTTCGGTGGTCAGATAACCGTGATGTATTGCATCATCACCATTGGCACTATCGTGTGGCAGTAACTTCACCGATTCCAGGCGATGGCCGATCTGCACGTGTTGAGTCGAAGCGAGCACTTCGGTTAAATCTCCGACCAGGGCGAGACCGGCCATGGCCGTGCCGTGTCCTTCGGTATCATCGGTTCCCCATGCCGGTTCCACAGTGTGCAAATCAGGATCGGCAAGTGCCGGCGCGATCAAGGGATGCCCGTTGTTGACGCCGGTATCCAGTAGACACACATGGGGAACCGGTTGATCCGGTCCCGCAAACCCGGTATTTCTAAGAAGGTCGTCCAGCCATGCGGGCTGTTCTTCCGGTAACAAGGCATCGAAGAACTCCGCCGTTTCCTTGGCCCGCCTGAGTTCGGCAATGCTGTTGAGCGCCATGATCGAGCGGCTCATCTGACCAGCTGAGCCGTACACAAGCAACACAGTACGTTCGGGAAAAATCAGCTCTTCAGTAGCCATGCGGAGATTCTGAGCCTCAGCCAATCTGCGGAAGGTGGTCACGGTGTTCGCACGATCACCCCGGATCGGCAGCCACACTTCCCACCAAAACGATTCCTGATCTGAAACCGGAAAAACCGCGGGATCATCAGTCCAGAGAGCTCGAAGGGTGGCGGCACGAATCTGTTGAATAGCATTGATCAGCCTCTTATGATCCCGGGCGCGTCCACTCCGATCGAGCTTCTCAGCCAAATAGTCACGAATTATGCTTTCAAAATGTTCTAATTTTCCATCCGGTACAAATACGGTCGCTAAAGTGCGTTGATCCTCATGGCGCACATTCAACAATTCGATGCCCGAACGCTCCCGGGCCAGGCTTTCGAAAGCCATCTCGATATCCGGGAAGCTTCCGAACTCTACTTGTAGTCCGAACCCGCCGTCCAGCCCGGCTTGTTCCTGAGCCTCACAGGCCGCGGTCATCTCTGTCCGCAAGGCCTGGACCTGTCCGAGCAATGCCGTTCCATGAATATGACGATCCCGCTCCGGCACGCGCGAGCGGTTGCCGCCATGCCGTGGTGAGCGAAACCGTTCAGTTGTAGTTACCCCTTCAAGGATAAAATGCCGCTTCATCCCGTCACGATCATCCACCATCTTATAACCACACTACCCTATTGGATGTTTTCTTGCAACTTCCGGGCTACGTCCTGGCGCTCCTCCAGCATGATACGAATATCAGCCTCTTTTAGGCACTCCCGTTCGTCAATCAATGCAGCCTTTAGCACTTCGTCAGCCGCCCGGGTGACCTCGGCGTAGTTCAAGCCGGCAGCCTCCTTAGCCAACCGTTTCCAGGACACGTTCATGTCAGTGAACCTTGAAAGTCGGGATTTCAAAAGTGTGCTAAGTTGTAACTCGTCCGGCAGATCGTAATAAAGAACGTCGTCAAAACGACGAAAGAGAGCCTTATCCAGGATTTCAGCATGATTGGTGGCGGCAACGATGAGACTGTGGGAGTGATCCTGCTCGATCATCTGCAGGAAGCTGTTCAGAACGCGCCGAATTTCACCGACGTCATTGGCAAGCCCGCGTTGGGAACCAATGGCGTCAAACTCGTCAAAGAAATAAACGCCGCGGGTGTGCTCCGTAGCTTCAAAGACCTGCCGTAGCTTGGCGGCGGTTTCGCCCATATACTTGGTAATGAGACCATCCAGACGGATCTGGAATAGCGGAATGCCCAACTCACCAGCTAATACCGATGCAGTGAGTGTCTTACCTGTACCCGGCGGGCCGACCAGCAATAACTTTCGCCGTGGAGAAAGACCGTGCTCCAAAATGCGGGCGGCATGACGCTGCTCAAGAATAACGCGCTGTATTTGCCGCGCAAGTTTATCCCCCAAAATCATCTCACCCAGATGCGCCTTGGGATAGGAAACCGCCAGAAGGTTGGCTAACTCTCCCCGGGGACGGCTTATAGGAACTGGCTGCCCGGCACAACGCCGCCGCTTTGCTTCATCTACCAAGGCACGCAGTTCCTCTGCAAGTTTGCCATGGCCCAATTTTGCCTCATGGGCTGCTACCTGCATGGCCACCGAAAAGAACCGCTGGTCATCGCCTTCCAAATGCGATTTTATAAGTGCCTTCAGCTGGTCAGCACTCGCCACAGCGCAATCTCCTCCACAGATAAATGGTACTTTATTATACCACAAACACATTTCATCATTTCTTCAGTGATTCAATTGTGATCTTCACTCCTTCGGATCAACACGGGTGCCAGGGATTGAGGCATCTCCAAACAACTCGATACGAAGCCGATTGATTTCACACCTCCACTGCCAAGGCAGCCAATCCCTGCAATTGTACAGCACTTTCTTGGCCAAAGGCGGCCGCATGTACCCGTACCGCCTCCATCGCCCATGGTAACCGGTATGTAAGGGCATCCTGGTTTTCGCCAAATTATTCGTGAACTCCTGCTTAAGAATTCATAAAATTAAGTCTCTTTTAAGGGGATATTTATCCGGAGGTGCTCGGCCTGGCCCGCTATCACGCCCGCCAGGCCGGGGTGGAGGAATATATCCACTGGCAGCAGATGCCGGTGGCTGCGCTGCAAACAAAGCACCAGTACGGCTGCATCATCTGCAACCCGCCTTACGGGCAGCGCCTGGCGGATCTGCAGTCGGTGGAGCGGCTTTACCGGGAAATGGGCCATGTTTTCCGTAACCTGGATACCTGGTCTTACTACGTTCTGACCGCCCATCACAATTTTGAAAAATTATTCGGCCGGCCGGCCGATAAAAAGCGCAAGCTGTACAACGGACGGATTGAATGCACCTACTACCAGTTCTTCGGCCCGCGCCCGCCCCGGCGGGAATAAGTGCAAAAAACAAAGACAACCGGCACACCCGGCTGTCTTTGTTTTTTGCGGTACAAAATTATATATAAAAGAAATCTTTTACGTTATAATTTGACCACATTGGCCGCCTGCGGACCACGGTTGCCCTCGACAATGTCAAACTCGACGTCCTGACCCTCGTCCAACGTCTTAAAACCGTCGGATTGAATGGAAGAGAAATGCACAAAAACATCATTTCCTTCCGAGGTTTCAATGAAACCAAACCCTTTGTCCGCATTAAACCATTTTACCTTGCCTCTCAAACACTTTACCTCCTAAATTACCTCTGATGAGGCGAATGATGGTATTATACTCCCATCCCTGGGAAAAAGCAAGTTTTTGCCGAAAGATTTATTCACCGTTCGGCAAATTGACCGCCTGCCTTATGACGCCGTTTGCCGCACCCACCGGTGGCGGGGGCCGGCCGGGTTTTCCTTACCGCACCGGCTTGTCAAACGAGCTTTTTCTAAACCCGCCGCTCCGGCCGGCCCGTTTTTTCCCGCCCCGGTTGCCGGCATGATCCCCGTACCCGGCGCCGGCATGCTTGTTCTTTTTGCTCCGGAGCGGGCTTTCCTCGGTCAATACGACCGGAACCGGCACTGATTCCCTGGTCAACACCTTTAGCGCCGCTGAAAGCAGGGTAACCGGGTCAATTTCCTCCAGCAGTTCTTCGGCCATTTCCCGGTAATTCCGGATGTCTTCTTTTTCCACGACCAGCATCAGCTTATCCACCGCCAGGCGCTGTTGTCCCTCAAAAGCTTCTTTTATTGTCGGCGCCGGTTTCCTTGCGATCCGCCCCCCGGTCATGCGTTCAATGACCTTTAAATGATGAATCTCCCGCGGCGTGACAAAAGTGACCGCCACGCCGGCATTGCCGGCGCGGCCGGTCCGGCCGACGCGGTGGACATAGCCCTCCGGATCCTGCGGGATGTCAAAGTTATAGATATGAGTCACCCCGGTGATATCCAGCCCCCTGGCGGCGACATCGGTGGCCACCAGCGCTTCAACCGCGCCTTCTTTAAATTTCCGCATCACCATGTCCCGCCTGGACTGGGGCATGTCCCCGTGAATTCCTTCGGCGGCATAGCCGCGTTTGCTCAACGCGTCAAAAAGTTCGTCCACCCGGCGCTTGGTCCGGCCGAAAATAATGGTCCGCTCGGGGGATTGAACATCCATCAGGCGGCAGAGGACATCAAACTTTTGCTTTTCTTCGACTTCAATGTAACTTTGCTCAATGTTGGGCACGGTAACCTGCCTGGAAACGACCCGGATCACCTCCGGATCGCGCATGAAGCGCCGGGCCAGGGCCTGGATCGAAGCAGGTATGGTGGCGGAAAAAAGCATGGTCTGACGCTCTTCCGGGATCTCTTTCAAAATGGTTTCGATATCTTCAATAAAACCCATATTAAGCATCTCGTCCGCTTCATCCAGAACCACCATCCCGACCCGGTCGGTGCGGATTGTCTTGCGGCGCATATGGTCCATGAAACGACCCGGCGTCCCCACGATAATGTGCGGCCTGTTCCTGAGCGCCCGGATCTGGCGGTTGATATCCTGTCCGCCGTAAATGGGCAGTGTATGGATACCCCGGTACTGACCGATCCGGTTCAGTTCCTCGGCCACCTGGACGGCAAGCTCACGGGTGGGGGTCAGGACAACCCCCTGGATATGCCCCTGCTCAACATCCAGCAGCTCAACCAGCGGGATGCCGAAAGCCGCCGTTTTACCGGTCCCGGTATGCGCCTGGCCAATCAGATCCCGCCCTTGCAGGCCAAGGGGAACAGCCCGCTCCTGAATCGGCGTCACCTCTTCAAAACCCATATCGCGCAGCGCCTGCATGACCGGTTCGGTCAAGTTGAAATCACTAAACTTTTTCACTGGTTCCTCTCCTTGCGATTCATTAAATCGTTTCAAACATATTATGCCGGTAACGGCCGTTACTGGCAAGTATTATCTCCATTATCAAATTATCCCCGTTTTTGCCGGCGGTCAATACTACTCAACCGCGTGCGCGTCCCGCGGACGCTCCGGAACAAGGTACGGACCCGCAGTTTTCATTATTTCCGGTGATGCAAGAGCGGGCGTTTGTTTTTTAGACTTCCCGTATGATTGCACCTCAAGGCGGACCGAAAAAACAAGGGGTTTCGCACCAAACCAGCGAAACCCCCTTGGCTTATCCAGATTGGCGGAGAGAGTGGGATTCGAACCCACGGTACTGCTCAACACAGCACACTCGATTTCGAGTCGAGCGCCTTCAACCACTCGGCCATCTCTCCACATGTGGCTGTTTCCCTGCCGGATTAACTTTTCTGCCTCAGTTCCCGGAAAAAGCGCCGGATGATGCCGGCACACTCATCCGCCAGCACGCCGGAAACCACCGCCACCCGGTGGTTGAAGCGCGGTTCCCGCACCACGTCCATGATTGAATCCACCGCGCCGGCCTTGGGATCCGCCGCCCCGTACACCAGCGTCCCCACCCGGAACTGCACCAGCGCGCCGGCGCACATCGGACAGGGTTCAATCGTGCTGTACAGGGTGGTCCCCGTCAGGCGCCAGTCGCCCACATGGCGGGCCGCTTCGCGCAGGGCGAGGATTTCCGCGTGGGCGGTGCTGTCCACCAGGGTTTCGCGCAGGTTGTGTCCGCGGCCGATAATTTCACCGTCCAAAACCACCACCGCACCAATCGGTACTTCGCCCCGGTCATAAGCCTTTTGAGCTTCGGTCAAAGCTTCCCGCATGTAGCGATGATGCTCCGTGGCCATTCCTCCCCCGCCATTGCCGATCTTTTATAGTTTATCATAAACCGCCCGCTTCTGGCAACCCCGCGGTTATTACGGTTTTACCACATGCGGGGCAGCTGTCAAGGCCGCTGCCCCGCTCAGAGAGTGACAATTTCTTACTCAAATGAAACGCTCTTTCATTGACACTTCAAACCGTTCCTTATGTAATTCCGTTTATCTTCGCCAATTCACTTAGCCTCATGGAAATGTTGTATCATAAGAGGTCATATATTTCTATGGTTTATTTAGCTGTTTAGAACCCCGTGCTTTTTTGTGGCGTGCTGACGCATCAAAACCCGTTGCGGCCCCGGCCCTGCCGGTGCCGGGGCGCTGTGCATACATTACCGCCGGATAAAGCACGTAACTTAAATGTTTTTTTAACTTTGTTATGGTACTATAATAACCGGTAAGCACTCCATCTTTTTCAGCAGCAGCGTCCAGTCCGGTGAAACCACGGCGGGATGTTGTCATGATCACCGTCCGCGGCGGCATTCTCCCGTTTCAGCCGGCAATCCGGCGGACGTTCGCACCACAACCGGGAAAGGGGTTTTTATTTTGCAACCGGCGCAACTGCAAGCCTTGAAAGAGTGGTTCATCCGGTACGTGCGCGTTTTTTACAGCGACGACCCGGCCGTGCAGGACGGCATCCACCTGAAGGAAGCACACACCGGGCGGGTATGCGAAGAAATGCGCCTGCTCGGAAATTCCCTGCACCTCGAAGCGGCGGACCTCAACCTGGCCGAAGCGGTCGCCCTGCTTCATGACGTGGGGCGTTTCAAACAATACGCCACCTACCGTACTTTTAACGACCGGCGCTCGGAAAACCACGCCCTGCTGGGCATACGCGAACTGGCCGGGACCGGCGCGCTGTCCGGCCTCCCGGCGGAAGAAGAAAATCTAATCACCAAAGCGGTTGAGTATCATAACCGGCGCGAGTTGCCGCACCCCCTGCCGGAGCGCCAAAGCTTATTCGCCCGCTTGATCCGGGATGCGGACAAACTGGATATCCTGTATCTATTCACGGAATCCCTGGCCCGGGAAAATCAAAAGCCAAACCGGGCGCTCAACTCCGCACTGCCGAACACCCCGGGTTATTCGCCGGTGTTAATTCACAACCTGCTGCAGGGACGGCTCTGCCGGTACGACGATATGAAAAATTACAACGACCGGAAGCTTTTAATGCTTTCCTGGGTTTATGACATCAATTTTCCCTGGACGCTGGCCGAAATCAACCGCCGCGGCTATTTGGAAAAGATCCTGGACGGCCTGCCAGCCACCGGTGAAATCCGGCAAGCGGGGGAACGGCTGCGCGCCGCCGTCACCCGGAAAACCGTTCGCCCCGCGCCGGGCGCCGGCATGACAGCCGGGACCGGGTCGTAAATACGGCCAATCCGGGATGACGAACCGGTTCAACAGCAGATCAACAGGCACGCCGTCAGGCCTGCCAGTCAAAAAAGCTTTTACGGGATGGACTCCTACGCCGCCTGCGGCGAAGCGATCAGAGAATCATGCCTGACACGGCACGCCACCTCCGGATCGCCTTCCATGCCGCTCCCGCCGGCGACTGCTGTTTCGCAGTTGGGATCCGGCGCCGGCACGTGGTATAATCAAAGGCAATAGCGCCTGGCGCTTTTCCGGAGGGGAATCTTTTTGCCTTACACTTTTCAAATCAAGACCCTGGGCTGCCCGGTCAACCAGCACGAGGGGCGGGCACTGGCCGAAGTCATGACGGCGGCCGGTTTCAAGGAAACCAAAGACACGGCGGACATTTACATCATCAACAGCTGTGCGGTCACCGGGGCGGCGGCCGCCGAGGCGCGACGCCTGGCCGCCAAAGCCAAAAGGGAGAATCCGGGGGCGCTGGTGGTGCTGACCGGATGTTACCCGCAGGTGTACGGGCGGGACATAGCCGCCCGGCTGTCCGGGGTGGACATGCTCACCGGCACCACGGGCCGGTCGCGCCTGCCGGAGTTAATTTCCCGGCGCCTGGCCGGTGAAAACACGGAACGGCTGCTGGTTACCGCACACCGGCCGGGGGAAGCCTTCGAGGAACTGCCCCAGCCCAGCCGGTACGGACGCACCCGGCCGGTGATCAAAATCCAGGAGGGCTGCGACGAGTCCTGCACTTACTGCGTAGTGCGGCTGGCCCGCGGCCTGCCCCGCAGCCTGGAACCGGCCGGAGTGCTGGCCCGGGTGCGTCACCTGGCGGAAAAGGGCAACCGGGAGATCATTCTGGCCGGCACCCACCTGGGCACCTACGGCAAAGATATTTCCGGGTGGAACCTGGCCCGGCTCATCCGGGAGGCCGGCGCATTGCCCGGTGATTTCCGTCTCCGTCTGGATTATGTGGAACCGATGGATTTAACTTATGAGCTGTTGGAGGCCATCGCCACATCAACAAAAGTCTGCCCTTTTCTCTACCTGCCGCTGCAAAGCGGCTCCAACCGGGTGCTGGAGAAAATGGGGCGCCGGTATACGGCGGATGATTATGCCCGTTTGGTGGAAGCGGCGCGCAAGCTGATCCCCGGCCTGGCCGTATGGACGGATCTGATTGCCGGCTTCCCCGGCGAAACCGCTGAAGATCATCAGCAAACCATGTTCCTGGTCCGGCAGCTGGCCTTCAGCCACCTGCACGTTTTCCCCTACTCGCCCCGGCCGGGAACGACGGCCGCCTCTTTTCCCGGACAGGTCGCCCCGGATGTGAAAAAGAAAAGGGTGCAGGAGTTGCGGGCGCTGGGCGAAGAATTATCCCTGGAATTTTACCGGGGATTGACCGGCAAAAAAGTGCAGGTGCTGGTGGAAAAAGTGGCGGACGGAGCCGGGGAAGGCCATTCCGAACACTATGTCAAGGTACGCTTTCCGGCCATCGCTCCGGAATTGCGGGGTTCCCTGGTGCCGGTGCGTGTCCTATCCGCCCGGCCATGGGGCGTGGCAGGCCGCCGCCTTCCGGCAAACCCGGGCGGCGGCGCACTTTGAAAGCCTGCGATCCAGTGACCGGGGCTGTGGCGAGAACTTCATACCTTCCCCCTCCATGCCGTATTACCACCGCGAAAACCTTTGCGGCATAAAAAAAGGTGGTTTTGTACCACCAAAACACGGTTTGCCTTTGCCCGCAATACAACAAACTTTTTGACTAATAAGTCAACAATTGATATGATTCGGAAAGCTTTATACTTTTATGCTGTTCCAGTTCCTGTACGCCCTGTTCGGTCAACAACAGCCAGTCGGACGGTTGAACAATATTTGGGTCGCCGGAACGCCTGATCAGTCCATCCTTGTCCATTGCATGCACTTCCGGCGCCAGCAGTTCCATGGTTGTTTTCATCAGTGCCGCCAGATCCCGGAAGCTGATTTCAGTCTCCGGTGATTTACGGTTTTCTTCAAATAAAACTTTGAGCATCACCCTACGCATAGAACCGGCGTCGTGATACAAAGCAAGCTCTTTTTTTTGCTGCCAGATCTGCAGTTCCCCCTCGGACACCAATGGCCAGAAATCTATTTGCGTCAATTGATCTGTGAAAACGTCAATCGGTTCGGACGGATCCCGGTTTGGTTCGGCAAACAGCACCTCTTTTATTTTCCGCGGGGCAATGGTCACCGGATCAAGCCGGGAAATTTGTGCAAACATGTCGCTGATCCTGATGCTGTGGTAAATACCGTTTACCGCAAAACCAATTTCCACACCGGGCACGGGGAATTCGCCGCGATTTGAAAATCCGAATGCAATCACCCTTGGTCTGCGCATGTCGTTCAAAATACCTCCGCCTCCCTTTTGAATTGATCAACAAATCACAATCTATATCCAGTATAAATAAAAGCAGGTAATTTGTCCAGGTATTATCATTCCGGCAGGGTCATAACCCCTGTCCGGCCCGGTCCGTCTTTCACGTGCTACAGCAGAAACTCATATCGCCTCCGGCCATGCAGGATACGCCGTATTTCCACTGTCGAACCTTTTACGACGTAAAAAACAAGGTAGTTTTGCACCACCAGAACGCGATAACCCTTTGCCCGCAACACATTACTTTTAAGTAACGGACAGCGCAAAGGCATCCGCCCCAGTGAACCGATGCCGTCCACAATTTGATCATACAGTTTAAGCGCGGCATCCGCCGAGAGAGCATTGACATAATCCACAATATCTTTTAAATCCTGCTGTGCCGAGGGAAAAATCAGCAGTTTATACTTTTCCATGGACATTCGACCGCAGCTTTTTGGCAAACTCGAAAAAATCTTTTCCGGCAATGCCGCCGGCAATCTCCGCTTCAGCCTCCGACAGCTTGCCATAAAGCTCTATGAGCGCCTGTTGCCGCTCATAGGCCTCTATACTCATCACCACCATATCACCTACGCCATTCCTGGTTATGAATACCGGCTCCCCTTCCCGGTGACAAAACTCGGAAATCTCATTGGCGTTATTTCTTAAATCCGAAACAGGACGGATTTGCGGCATGAAAAACCCTCCCGCTCTCATAATTTATACATTAAACATAGCATAATTATGAGTGGGTGACAAGTACTTCTTACGTTGTTTGCCGCAGCAACACTTTAGTGTCTTTGCAGCCAAACTACTCCCCAAATGGCCTTTCTGAAAACGAAACCCCGCAAACCTTGCGGGGTCAGGCTTTCATGGTGCGCCCGGAGGGACTCGAACCCCCGGCACGCGGTTTAGGAAACCGCTGCTCTATCCGCCTGAGCTACGGGCGCGTGGTTGATCGCGGTTGATTTTGTCTGTTAAACGTCCCGGATGCAGGTCTGCCCACCTAACCGGTGGGCAGTGGAATACAGCTGGTGTGCCTGAAGGGACTCGAACCCCCAACCTTCTGATCCGTAGTCAGACGCTCTATCCAATTGAGCTACAGGCACATTTAAACGGCAGCCTTGCCGGCTGGCAAAGTTAATTCTAACAAAACCGGCGGTGAAAGTCAAGGTGTTTTCTTTTACCACATACAAGGCCGTGAATTGAGAGGGAAAAAATCTGCTTTTGCCAAACCGCCGGGAAATGGCGGGAGCGGTGCGTTTGATACACCGCTCCAAAATGGCGGAGAGCGAGGGATTCGAACCCTCGAGACAGCTTTAGAACCGTCTACTCGCTTAGCAGGCGAGCGCCTTCAGCCTACTCGGCCAGCTCTCCATCTAAAATTATTCACCTGGCGGAGGGAGTGGGATTCGAACCCACGGAACCAGTGATGGTTCAACGGTTTTCAAGACCGCCTCCTTAAACCGCTCGGACACCCCTCCATGCTATCCCCGAGTGGCATATCATAGTATAACACGCGGGAAAAACACTGTCAACAGGAAGAAAAACGAGCCCGGCGGCGCAATCAGCCGGCCGGGGGGAAGTGTTATTGCGGTCGCGGTACTTAATCATTCATGGGTTTACGCGTATACCTGTCTACTTCTCCGGCGGCCCGATTCTGGTCAGCCCGCCCATGAAGGGAACCAGTTTTTCCGGGATGAGCACGCTGCCGTCGGCCTGCTGGCAGTTTTCCAGAATGGCGGCCACCGTGCGCCCCACGGCCAGGCCGGAGCCGTTCAGGGTGTGGACGAACCGGGGCTTGCCCTTCCCGTCCTTGAAGCGGATGTTCGCCCGCCGGGCCTGGAAGTCCTCGAAATTGCTGCAGGAGGATATTTCCCGGTATTGATTGTAGCTGGGCAGCCATACCTCCAGGTCGTAGGTTTTGGCCGAGGAAAAGCCCAGGTCGCCGGTGGACAGGCAGACCACCCGGTAGGGCAGGTTGAGCAGTTGCAGCACCCGCTCGGCGTTGGCGGTCAGCTTTTCCAGTTCGGCATAGGAATCTTCCGGCCGGGTGAATTTGACCAGTTCCACTTTGTTGAACTGATGCTGGCGGATCAATCCACGCGTGTCCCGGCCGGCAGCCCCGGCCTCGGCGCGGAAGCAGGCGCTGTACGCGCAATGGTAAACGGGCAGGCGGTCACCATCCAGAATTTCCCCCCGGTACAGGTTGGTCACCGGCACTTCCGCCGTCGGAATCAGATAGTAGTCCGTACCAGCCACCTTAAACATGTCCTCGGCAAACTTGGGCAGCTGCCCGGTGCCGATCATGCTGTCGCTGTTGACCATGAAGGGCGGGAATATTTCCACGTAGCCGTGTTCTTTGGTGTGCAGGTCGAGCATGAAGTTGATCACGGCCCGTTCCAGCCTTGCCCCCGCCCCCTTGTAAAAGGTGAAGCGGGCGCCGGAAACCTTGGACCCCCGCTCAAAATCGATGATGTCCAGGGACTCCCCCAATTCCCAGTGCGGCCGGGGGGTGAAATCAAACTGCGGCTGTTCACCCCAGCGCCGGATTTCGACATTGTCGGCTTCGTCCCGGCCCGCCGGCACGCTGGCGTGGGGCACATTGGGGATGGACAGCAGGGTGAGCTGAATCTTTTCATCCAGGTCCCGGATCTGATCATCCAGTTCTTTAATCTGCTCGCCCACCCGGCGCATCTCCAGCACCATTTCCCCGGCCTCATGACCATCCTTTTTCAAACGGGCGATTTCCGCGGAAACAACATTGCGCTTGTTTTTGAGCTGCTCGACGGCAACCAGTTTCTGCCGCCGTTCTTCATCCAGTTGTAAAAACGGTTCCAGGCTGATATTGGCATTGCGCTTGACCAGCGCTTCTTTAACCACATCCGGATTGTTGCGTACAAATTTCAGGTCCAGCATAACCATTAGCTCCTTTTTGTTCCCTTGAAAGTTGATGCCTTTTCAGGCGATATATAACTGCGCTACGCGCAAGCATGGATACGGCAACGTCAAGCCGCTTTTCGCCATAATATATATAGGGGTGCATTACCCATTGCTGTCACTTATGACACTGAAAGCGACCTTGACGCAGCATGGATTCCAATCATAGGTTGCTATGTATTATTTCCAGCCGTTACCTGTTTTCATCCCCGGTTCCATTTTAACACAAAATACACCCCATTTGAACCCGGCGGCGCGGGTAAACGGCGGCCCGGCAGGCGTGTTGGGTTCAGTATATATGTTCTTGGAACCGTTTAATCCCGGGAACGGTTCCGATCCAGGCAAAGCAAGCGGCTGCATTTTCCCTTACAGCGCCAGCTGCTCCCCGGCACGGAGAAAACCGCCCAGGTGGCAGGTGCCGTTAAGCATGATCACCCGCCAGCGGCCTTCCCGGCGGCCCAGGACATTGATCCCGGTGTTGTCCAGCTTGATCTGCCAGAAATGCTCCTGATCCAGGTTCAAAACACGCCTGATTATAGTGCGGATGGGGGTGTCGTGGGAAACGGCCAGGATGATGCCGCCGGGATGGGCGCCGGCCATTTGCTCCAGAGCGGCCCAGGCACGTTCTTCCACCTCGGCCAGTGTCTCACCGCCCGGACCGGGCATGCGCACCTCATACGGCGCGGTACGCCAGCGCCGTAGCAGGCCGGCGTAGCGTCCGGCCACCTCGGAAAGCAGCAGCCCTTCCCAGGCGCCGTGGCAGATTTCCGTCAGCCCGGGCAGGACCAACGGCTCCAGGCCATGTGCGTCGGCCAACATGCCGGCGCCGGCGGCCGAGCGGGCCAGGGGCGCGGTGTAAACCGCGGCCAGGGGCACGGAACTCATGGCCGCAACCAGGGCGCGGAACTGGGCCAGGCCCTCGTCGCTTAAGGGAGCATCCAGCCGACCCTGGTAGCGGGAGAGGCGGTTCCATTCCGTGGCCCCGTGCCGGACCAGCAGGACAACCGTCTCCCGGCCGGTCGGTTCCGGACATTTTTTTTGACTGTTACTCCCGGCCAAAGCCGCCGGCGGCAGTTCCACCGGGCATGTTTCCTTCATACCATCAATCTCCCATGGTATAAACCCGGCCGGAAATCCGGCCGGGACAGTTTGATCCGATTGGATAATCCTGTGCATGAGAGCACGCCGGCGGACAAGCGCCGCCTTCCCGGTTGACCAAAGGGGGCCTTTACAGGCTGACCATCTTCACATCCAGCACGCCCTCGATGCGGGCGATTTCCTGCAGTGTTTCCCCGGGCACCGGCGCGTCCACCGAGAGCATCATCACCGCCCGGCCGCCCACTTCCTTGCGGCCCACCTGCATGGCGGCGATGTTGATGTTGTGCTCGCCGATCAGCACGCCCACCGGCCCGATGATGCGCGGTTTATCCAGATGCGGCACATAGAGCAGGTAGCCTTCCGGCACGGTATCGATGCGGTAGCCGTCAATCATCACGATACGCGGATCATGGACGCCGAACAGTGTGCCGGCCACCGATTTTTCCGTTTTATCCGAATAGACCTTGACGGTAATCAGGCTGGCATAACCGTCGGCCTCCCCGTCAATGGCCTGGAAAACCTGGATGCCCCGGTTTTTGGCCAGCACCGGCGCATTGACGAAGTTCACATTTACCTGCAGAATGGGATCCAGCAGGCCCTTGACCACGGCGGTGGTCAAAGAGGCCACTTCCTGTTTGGCCAGTTCACCGCTGTAGACCACTTCCAGCTTGTTGATCCGTCCGCCGACCAGCTGGGCCAGGAATTTGCCCAGTTTCTCCGCCAGTCCCAGGTATGGCCGGATGGCCGAAAGCACCTGCGGGTTGACCGAAGGGATGTTCACCGTATTCTTGACCAGCTTGCCTCTCAATGCGGCCACTATTTCATCGGATACGTCCACCGCCACGTTCAACTGCGCCTCCCGGGTGGAGGCACCCAGGTGGGGGGTGGCGATGAAATTGGGCAGGGAGAGCAGCGGGCTGTCCGTATTCGGTTCCTTTTCAAAGACATCCAGGGCGGCGCCGGCCACTTTGCCCGCCGTCATAGCCTGGTAAAGCGCTTCCTCTTCAATAATGCCGCCCCGGGCGCAGTTGATGATGCGCACCCCGTCCTTCATTTGCGCCAGTGCGGCGGCGTCGATCATGTGGTAGGATTCTTTCGTCTTGGGCATATGCACGGTAATGAAATCGGCCCGGGCGAACAGATCTTCCAGGGAGAGCAGTTCCACCCCCATGCCGGCCGCCTTTTCCTCGGTAATGTAAGGGTCATAGGCCGCTACATTCATTTCCAGCGCCTGGGCGCGTTTGGCCACCGCCGAACCGATGCGTCCCAAACCGATGATGCCCAGCGTCTTGTCACGCAGTTCCACCCCCAGGAAGGCCTTTTTGTCCCAGACTCCTTCCTTCAGGCGGCCCACAGCCTGCGGTATGTTGCGCGCCAGCGCGAGCATCATGGCGATGGTGTGCTCCGTGGCGGCAATAGTATTGCCGTCGGGGGCGTTGACCACCAGGATGCCCCGGGCGGTAGCCGCCTCCAGGTTGATGTTGTCCACTCCGACCCCGGCCCGGCCGATCACCTTCAGGTTGGCCGCCGCCTCAACCACGCGGGGGGTCACCTTGGTGGCACTGCGCACAATCAGCGCATCGTATTCGGGAATGACCCGGACCAGTTCATCCTCGGTCATCTTGTGACCAATGACAACTTCAATATCTTCTTCCCGGCGCAGCGGCCGCAGGCCTTCCTCCGACACGCCGTCCATAACCAGAACTTTTTGCATTTGCTTTACCTCCCCAAAAGCACTTCCTGGGCCGCTTTTACGCCTTTGCCCAGTTCCACCGGGTAGCCCACCCGGGTAAGAGCCATTTCCAGCGCCGCCACGGCCAGAATGACATCCATCTTATCGGCAAAGCCCATGTGCGCGATGCGGAAGATCTTGCCTTTCAGAATCCCCTGCCCGCCGGCAAAGGTAACCCCCAGCTCTTCCTTCAATACCTTGCGGATGTCGTCCGCGCCAATGCCTTCCGGGCTGTATACCGAGGTGACGGTGGGTGAGGCATAACCGGCTTCCGCCAGCGGCCGCAAACCCAGGGCCAGTACCGCCTCCCGCACGGCCCGGGCGAGCAGGATGTGCCGGGCGTAAACATTTTCCAGCCCCTCGGCAAGCATCATATCGAGCGCCGCGTCCAGCCCCTGGAACAGGGAGACATTGGGCGTATAGGCGGTATTCCATTTTTCAAAGGACTTGCGTGCCGCCGGCAGGCTGAAATAGAAGCGCGGCGCGCTGTTCCCCTCGATCACCGGCCAGGCTTTGGGGCCCACGGCCACCATGGCCAACCCGGGCGGCAGCATCATCGCTTTTTGCGAGGCGGTCACCAAAATGTCCACATGCCATTCATCCATCTTGATTTCAATGCCGCCCACGCCGGAAACGCCGTCCACCAGCAAAAGGGCGGGCGTTTTGGCCACCAGGGCGCCGATGCCGGCAATGTCGTTGAGCACGCCGGTGGAAGTTTCATTCTGGGTGGCCAGCACGGCCTTGTAACCCGGATCGCCGGCCAGCTTCTCCGCGACCACCGTCAGATCCACATTTTTCCCCCAGCCGAAGTTTATTTCATCTACCTCCGCCCCGTAGGCGCGGGCGATTTTAGCGAAGCGTTCGCCGAAATTGCCGGTGATCAGTGCCAGCACCTTGTCGCCGGGGGAAACCACGTTGGCGATGGCCGTTTCCAGCCCGCCGGTGCCGGAATGGGTTAAAATGAACACCTCGTGGACCGTCCCGAACACCCGGCGGATCTTTTCCTCGATGCGCCGGTGCAGCGCGGCGAAATCCTCGCTGCGGTGACCGATCATGGGGCGGGACATGGCCGCCACCACTGCCGGCGGTACGGGCGTCGGGCCGGGAATCATCAAATAGTGCTTGTCCTGCATACTCCATCTCTCCCTTTTACAAATTAAAGCTTTAAAGAAAACTTAACCTGAAAAACATTAAACCTCCCGTCCCGTGCCGGCTTGATGCCAGCAGGGACGAGAGGTTTACTCCCGCGGTGCCACCCTTTTTTGACAGGCGCGTTGTTAACCCATGCGCCTGCCCGCTTGAACGTGATAACGGGACTGCCCGTGCCTGCCTACTGCTGCTTTCAGCCGGCCCCCTCCGGGGAGCTCTTTCGCCAGCCGCCCTGCCGGTTCACACCAAACACCGGCTCTCTGTCAGGACCACCACTGGTTACTTTACCCCTGCATCGGGTTTATTTTTGATCTGGTTAAAATATTACTACAAGAAATTTGATTTGGCAACAAGAAATTATAAAAATTAACCGGTTGACTGAAATTACCAGAGTTTTTAAACCCTGCCGCCGCCTTCCGGTTCCATAGTACCGCGGGACGGTATGAACAGCCCGCGCCTGCTGCCGGCTCTCCCCGGAAATTGCCCGGCAACGCCCGCTACCGGGACACCGTTACACCCCCGGAACCTGCCAGACAACGCCCGCCTTGCCGGAACCGGCATACCCGTGCGTAATTTGTGCCCGGCAACGCCCGCCCCCCGGGGATGCAGCCATACCCCCGCGCACTTATGCCGTTATAACCGCCGGAGCCCGGTCCTGCCGGGAAGCACAGGCCGTCAAAAACAACTGATGCAGACGCTTGTCGCCGGTCAACTCGGGATGAAAGGCGGCGGCCAGAAAACGTCCCTGGCGCGCGCAGACAATCTTTTCTTTAAAGCGGGCCAGCACCTCCACGCCCGGTCCGGTTTCCAAAATGTAAGGCGCCCGGATGAACACCGCCCGGAAGAGCTCCTCACCCAGCACCGGTACGGCCAGGTCCGTCTCAAAGCTTTCCACCTGCCGGCCGAAAGCATTTCTTTCCGCCACCATGTCCATCAGGCCCAAACGTGGTTGTTCCGAGCCGGCAATTTCCCGCGCCATCAGGATCAGACCGGCGCAGGTGCCGAACACGGGCAGGCCTTCTTTCGCCCTGGAGACGATCGGCCCGAACAATCCGAAATCGTTCATCAGCTTGCCCATGGTGGTGCTTTCCCCGCCCGGAATGATCAGCCCGTCCAGACCATCCAGTTGCCCCGGCTTGCGCACCTGCCGGGATTGGGCGCCGCAGGCGGCCAGCGCGCGCTGGTGCTCGATGAAGGCCCCCTGCAGGGCCAACACGCCAATTAACATGTCCCGGTACTTCCTTTCCGCTCTTCCTACCAACCCCGGTCCTGCATGCGCTGCTCCGGGGCGATGGTGGATATCTCCAGACCGGGCATTGCTTCACCCAGGTCCTTGGACACTTCGGCCAGCACCGCCGGATCGTTGTAGTGGGTGGTGGCGGCCACAATCGCTTTGGCCCGGGCAGCCGGATTCTTGGACTTGAAGATGCCCGAGCCGACAAAGATGCCGTCGCAGCCCAGCTGCATCATCATGGCCGCATCGGCCGGGGTGGCAATACCGCCGGCGGCGAAGTTGACCACGGGCAGGCGGCCCAGTTCGGCCACTTCCTGCACCAGGTTGTACGGGGCGCCCATTTCCTTGGCCGCAGCCATCAGTTCCTCTTTGGGCAAATTCTGCAACCGCCGGATTTCCCCCATCACCATGCGCATGTGACGCACCGCTTCCACCACATTGCCCGTACCCGGTTCACCCTTGGTGCGGATCATGGCCGCCCCCTCGCCGATGCGCCGCAGGGCTTCACCCAGGTTGCGCGCGCCGCAGACGAAAGGCACCTTGAACTGTTGCTTGTCGATGTGATGATTTTCGTCAGCCGGGGTAAGCACTTCGCTTTCGTCGATATAATCCACGCCCAGGTGTTCTAAAATCTGCGCCTCCACAAAGTGGCCGATGCGCACCTTGGCCATCACCGGAATGGTTACAGCCTCCATGATACGATGGATCACCGTCGGATCAGCCATGCGGGCCACGCCGCCGGCCGCCCGGATATCAGCCGGCACCCTCTCCAGCGCCATCACCGCGCAGGCGCCGGCTTCCTCGGCGATTTTGGCCTGCTCCGGGGTGGTCACATCCATGATCACGCCGCCTTTGAGCATCTCGGCCAGCCCTTTTTTAACCGTCCAGGTCCCTTTTTCCGCCATCTATATTTCCCCCCATCGGCAGTACCTAAATTGATTACCACAATATTTTACCTGACTTTCGTTACAAAAACAAGCGGTGAAAGCCATCCGCCCCGGCACGCGGACGGGAAGCCGGCCCTTTTCAGCCGCGGGCCGGCCCGCCCCGCCCGGTCAAGCCCGGGAGATCACTTTCACCGCCAGCGCCAGCAGTCCGGAGGTAATCAACGGCCCCACGGGCACCCCGCCCATAAAAGCGGCGGCAATCACAGCGCCCAGGATTAAAGCCGGCATCACATCGCTGTGACCCTGCACCGTCAGGTACTGCAACCCCTGGCCGCTCAGATAAGTGGTGAACAGGGAAAAAACAAAGGCGAACACGCCCAGCCAGGAAGTGAAGACGCGCCAAAGATCCTGGTGGGAGATCTTGCCGTTGGCCAGGGGGATGAGAATAGCGGCGATGAGCAGCACCAGTCCCCAGAACACCCCGCCCTTTTCAATCACCGGAAATACATAACGGTCCACCTGCAGAAGCTTGATCATGAGCAACAACCCGGCGGCCACAGCCACCGAGTTGGCCCGCCCCAGTACGGCCACCACCAGTATGGCCAGGATGATTAATGTGGGCTCCATTTTTCCTTCCCCCCGGTTTTGCGGCGATTCCTTCCCGCTTTGCCCGGCCCGTTTATCTTGCCTCAGCGCTTCCGGTTCACCGCCGCCCGCGGGCGCCGGCTGTTTCTCCGTCACCATTCCCACCCCCGGTTCCGCCGCCGTGGACACCGGGAAGTTTTACCCCCAAGTGTCCACTGGAATCACATTCCCCGGTCAAGCCCGGGCAAAAGCACCTTCCCGGCCGTGCGTCACCACCCGGACACAACCTGGATCCGGCGGCCGGCTCATTTTTCACCTGACAATATAGTATTCATAAACCTGTTTTTCTTGATGGATTCTAAAAAACCGTTACCCTAAACCACTTTCTGCTCGTATACCCCTTCCAGGCCGGCCGCGGCCACACGCTGACGGATCGCCCGCTGATCGGTGGTGTACAGGTTGTACTCCACCATACGGGCGAAATAATTGGCGCCGGAGAAGGTGTATTTGCGCCGGATGCCTTCCTCGGTCTGCATCTGTTCATTGCTATGGGCGATAATGTCTCCGATGGCCAGACTGTCCGGCAGTTGCAACAATTCCCGGCCGGCCGCGTAGCGCACGGCGTTGTGTCCGGCCAGGCTGCCGGTGACAATCGCTTCGGTGTGCCCGACCAGCAATCCCGCCTTTTCCCCGCCGCAGAAAAGGTTCGCCACTTTGTTCACCTGCAGGGCGTTGTCACGCCGGGAAACGGCCATAAAACGCATGGAATTCCCGATTCCGCCGGCATAGGGATCCTCGTAGCGGGCGTTTTCAAAGCCGGGAACCTTGCGCAGTTTTTCCAGCGGATAGAAGGGGGACATCAGCTTGGCGTGGCCGGTGTCCAGCAGCACAATATTGTTGTTGAATGCCGGCAGGGCATATTGCTGGCAGGCCTTGGTGGCCAGGGCGGCTTCACCTTTTTGCAGTTCCGGCGGCACGGGAATGACCGCCACCCCGTCCCGGTTCAGCTGTTCCACGATATCCGGCGCCAGGGAATCCTTGTTGATTTTGCAGGAGCCGCTCATGGCGCCGATTGAGCCGTCGGCCTTCTTGCCCTGGAACTCATCCGCCCCCGCTTTGGCCGCAATGCTTACCCGCGGTCCGAAAGAGGGGCAGCGGAACATGCACATGGCGCAGCCGTTGCCGTATTTGCTGCAGTTCCCCTGCGGACCGCAGGAGCCGGTAGTTTCCACGAAAACGTCGCCGTAAATCTTCTCTCCGTCTTCGGTAACCACGGCCAGGATTTTACCGCCGTCCATAATCACGTCCTTCACCCGGGTGAGCAGGCGGTATTTCACGCCGTAATGGTCCAGCACCCGGCGCACCATCGGCTCAATTTTGCACACATCGTATAATGTGGCATGCTTGTGCCCGGGAAATTCAATGTTTTTGTGCCGGGCGCAGGCGTCCGCCGCCTGGAAGAGATCGCCCCCACCAAGGGCGATCGCTTCCTCGGCCGCCGTATAACGGCCGTTATTGCGCATGATGCCGCCCACCAGTCCGGTGCCCAAAAACATATCGGTTCTTTCCAGCAGGGTCACTTCCTCCGCTCCGGCTTTGACAGCCGTCAGAGCGGCGCCACAACCGGCCCAACCCCCGCCAATAACAACTACTCCTGGCATTTGTTGTACCTCCTTGTATTTGGTTGATATTATTTCCCGGTCCGGCCTGTTTGGACTATACCGGAAAAAAATAAGGAGACCCCTGGCGAGGTCCCCGACTAACCTTCCTGATCTACACATGTTCTTATTGTTTGTAACGGCCCGAATCAGTCTAAATAAGAGTGTTCCACACCGGAAGGCAAACTTCCTTTCACCGGTGAACGGAAATTTTTGTTGGTTTACTGCTCAGGCCAAATAAACTGTGATTAGAATACCCGCTGCCAGGCCTAAAAGTGTAGGCCACATATTCCGCCGTGCCAGATCCTGCGGATCGACTCCGGCCACAGCCGCCGATACCGCTAAAAAGCCCCAGGGCACCAGAGTGGCCCCTGTCCAGATGGCTGCCATTTGACCTAATGAAGCCAGATAGGCAACGTTGGCATGAATTGGTGTGCCCAACGCCATGGCAATGCTGGCCGAAAGGGGAATAGCCGCATATCCGGAACCGTCAAAGGCGGCCAGGATGCCAGCTATGACAACCATAACGGCCACCACGAATTTATTGATTGGTACATGGGCGGCAATAAAATAACCCCAATCGAACATCAACCCCTGGGCATGTGGATTGCCGAGGATTTCTTTCAAGGAGTCGCCGCCGAGCCAGAAGAATCCGGCTATAATCACTACCGGGCCGAAAACTGTAACCGCAAATTTCCAGCCGCTCCGGACGTGTTCCATCACCTTTTTGAAAGCCTCATCCTTGTATTGAAACACGGCACTGACCATGGTGATGGCCAAAGTCGTACCGCCTATTAACGCCGTGGCGTCATCGCCAATAATATGCCGGTTGAACATAACAATTATATCGGCAAGAAAGGCCAGGGGGATTAGCCAGGCCATTACCCTGCCAATGGGTGAAACATTAAAATTAACGGAAGCAGCAGCAGCTTTCTCCAGTTCTTTCATTTCGATCAAAGTCCCGTCAAAAGAAACGCACTCCTCCGTTTGATTGTCTTTGATCGCCTTGCGGGCAATCAAAAAGGCAACCACCGTGGCAACAATGGACACCACCGCCCAAATCGGAATGCTGCTTCCCATAATGGTACCAACGGGAATGTGGGTTAACTTGGCGGTTACGGACGGCGTACCCTGAATGATGAAATCGCTGGAAAGGGCGATTCCTTTACCGAATATGGCCAGGGCCATACCGGCAATAAGCGGTGGCAGTCCGCCCACAATGGCGACAGGTAATAACAGTGCTCCCAACAGGGCGGCCGCCGGCGTCGGCCAAATAAACCAGGATACAATCAGCATGGCTATACCGATGATCCAGTAAGAAACATTTGGATTATGCAAAAATTTACGGATCGGAGAAACCATTAACCTGTCCGAGCCCATATCTTCCATTGTTTTGGTCATGGCCACTACCAGCGCAATGACAATGATTATATTCAGCAGATCGGTTGTAGAAGCCATAACGGCCTTAAAAGCAACTTCCACCCCGCCGACAACGCTATGCGTAAGCAGCATGCCGACAACCAACAAACCGAGAGAAGTGGGTAGCAGGGCATCACGCCGGGTAGCCAGGCAGGCCAGCGTCAAAATGACGAAAAACATAAATACGTAATCAGTAAGTGATAATGCAGTAACGTGCATAACAACCTCCTTTCCCTATAAAAAAGAACGGCCGCCAAAGAACTGCCCCCTATTCAGCCAAACAAATATTTCACCTCCCTCAAAATCCTAAAATGTCACCATGGCTTTTACGAATTAAATGAATCACCGAAACATAGAAACAATCCCTGTCAGTAAATGAAAACAAAAAACCCCCTAACAGGGGCCCCTACTAACCCTTGTAAAATCCATAAATTCTAATAAGTAAAAAAATTCGACATTCTTTAAAGAGTTCCTGCTTCTTTATAGAAGTCTATCCCACCAGGCGCAGGTAAACAATGTCAAGCCAGCTAAGATTTAAATGCCCGGAAATTTACGCAAGAAGATTTTACAGGATAGAAGGAAGATCCTTTTCAATCCAGAATTGTTAAGTAAACAAGCAAAACCGGATAGGGGAAAGCAACCCTTAAAACAAGTTTTGCATAGATTCAGTTACGTTGTTAATAATTTCTTTTTCTTTTTCCCTGGTTGCCTGAAATAAATCAGCTATAATTGGAGACAGGTCCCGTGCCAGGATTTGGACACCCGCAGCAGTACACCCTCCCGGAGTAGCCACCTGATTAATCATTTGCTCAAAAGACAACTGCTTTTCTTTTAAAAGCAAGGCGGTACCCAGCATTGTTTCTCCAGCCATATCAAGAGCCAGGCTTTTATCCAGACCATGTTCTATGGCGGTATTTGCCAGTGATGCTGTCATGTAAGCCATAAATGCCGGACCGCAACTGGTAATGTCACCGGCTATACGAAAATATCTTTCTGAAATTTCAAACGCCTTTCCCAAACGATTAAAGCAATCCAGCAGTTCCCTTTTTTCGGTCTCTATAACCCGTTTACCAAAAGCGACCAGCATAACGCCATGACCGGTGCTTTGAGTAATACTGGGGTAAATTCTCAAAACTTTCCCTTTTATTAAACTGTCCAAGTATTCTAAACCGGGAGCCAATAACGTAGAAATAATAAGCTTATTATCGGGGAAGCTTGTCCCGGTCTCCTGAAAAACAAAAGGTAAATCTAAGGGTTTAACGCAAATAAATATCCAATCAGCTTTTTCTAAAACACACTTGTTATTATCAGCCAGGTTGATCAAGGGATAAATACTTTTGATTTTTTGCATCTTTTCAATCGTCCGGTTGGAGATATAAATTTGATCCGGTTGACAAATTTTTTGTTCTATAAAACCCTCAATTAACATCCGGCCCAGGCTTCCCGTACCAATTATTCCGATATTCATTTATTTACCCCCAATCAACTTGATTTTAGGAGGGTGCAAGATGATTCCCCGCTATTCAAAATCAGTCGTTTTAAACATGCTAGTGCCGGGATTGGGTCATTTTTATATGGGTCATTACGCTACAGGGCTTATGCTTGCTGCTATCTATATTTCTTTAATAATATTTACTGCGGAATTAAACTTAACTTTACATCACCGGTATCTTCTCATTTTTCCGGGAATATTCTGGCTAATTTGCTTTTATGATTCGTATGCACAAAACAATAAAAATTCATTTCACGCTGTATTGCATGTCTATTACCAGGACAAACTGGCTCCCATTAAATTAAGCAATTATGTAAAAAGATTTATTCCTGTGAAACGGGATTTAAAAATTTACTGCATCGGTACAAAAAATCTTCCCGGCGATAATTTTGGACCTTTAGTCGGAACAATGTTGGAGCGGAAAGGACATAAAAATATTTATGGAACAATAGCGGAGCCGGTTGATGCGCTTAAATTGCCGTATGTTTTGGGAAATTGCGCTATTGACGACTATATTATTATTATAGATATCAACATTGAAAGAAGCGCTAAATTTGATAGCATGATTAGTATAATTCCCGAAGGAATCCACCCCGGCGCTGCCTTTGGTAAGACCTTGCCGCGGGTGGGCAATCTATCCATCTTATTCACCATTGCCCAACCAAACATCTTCTATAAATATCCTCGTACATTCATCAGCCAGGTTTGCAGCCAAAAAATTTACGACGCGGCCGGAATAGTCGCCCAGGCTTTGGACCGGGTCATAGCTGGAAAAGGCGAATCCCAAATTGACGCCGGCGCATAGTAGAGTACTGCGGTTCCCTCCAGGTGAGCAATCGTGGTCTCTTCCGGACAGTGGAATCCGATAGGCCTGGCTACTCACCATTGATGAGTAACTATATTATTCGTCATTCTTTTTTGAATTCCTTCTTCAAATAAGAAAATATTTTTTTTAAAAATAAAAATTCCGGCATATTGTCTGCCGGAATTAAAATCCTTAAGCACCTGCCGTGGTTATGCCTCCGGGGGGGGTTGCCGCCAGCTTCCGCCGGTATTTGACCATGGCCACTTCCAGGGCCGTATTGATGATTTCCGCCGCCGAAAAGGCACTCACCGTACGCGGCACGGTGATGATTTCCCCACTGACGCCCTTGCGGTCAACGGCCGCGATCATCTCTTCCGGCACCACAAACTTGTCCACCGGCATGTCCTTCATCTCGTCGAAGGTGCCGATGATGAAGCGGTGTTCCATCACCCCGGAACGCACAATATCACTTAAAAAATAGTTGGCGCACCGGCGGTGCTGGGCAACCACCCCGAGGGTGACGCTGGCCGGCACCAGACGCAGGTTACGCACCCCGGCCGGCAGCAGGGTCAACTCGGCGCCAATCACCCGCCGTCCCCGGGTCTGAAATTTTTCTTTCAGTTCATAATAATGTTCGCCAAAGGCGTAGCAAATCAATAAGGGGGCGGTTACCCGGTCCACCTGTTCAAAGTGGCAGACGCCGGTCACGGCAATGCCTTTTAAAATGCCCCCCACCCGCCGCTGCAAAAGGTCCATGGAATCCTTTATTTCGCTGACCACTACCGCCTGGATCAGATCCATCCGCCGTCCCCCCTACTTGAGCCGCTGATCAAAAAGTTCCACACCGGCGGTTGAATTTCCTTTCGCCGGCGGCCGGAAATTTTTACTGCCCGCGGGTGGAACAATCCACCGGACAGGACCGCAAACCCCGGTGGCGGCAGCTGTTTATTTCACCTTCGTCAGGTGCAGATACCCTCGTCCGCCTTGGCCTTGTTCACCTCTTCGCGCAGGGAGGACCAGATTTCGGAGAACTGCTTGTGAAAACCCGGGTTGGTGCGCAGGGTGGCGATATTCCGCGGCCGGGGCAGATCCACGTTGAATACCGCCTTCACCCGCCCCGGGTGCGCCGTCATGAGCATAATCCGGTCGCCCAGCACCAGTGCTTCGTCAATGCTGTGGGTGATAAAGACCACTGTTTTACGGTTGCTCTCCCAAATTTTTAGCAATTCTTCCTGGAGCAGGATTTTATTCTGTTCGTCCAAAGCGGCAAAGGGCTCGTCCATGCACAGTATCTCCGGGTCGTTGGCAAAGGCCCGGGCCACACTGACCCGCTGCTTCATCCCGCCGGACAACTGGTGGGGATAGGCGTCGGCAAATTTCGACAGGCCGACCAGTTTCAGATAGCGCTCCACCACCTCGTCACGGATGCGCGAGTCGACGCGCCGCATTTTCAACCCGTAGGCGATGTTGTTGCGCACGGTCATCCAGGGGAAAATGGACTGCTCCTGGAAAACCATGGAGTTGAGCGGCTTCGCGGAGTCCCGGTGCGCCACTTCCAGTTTGCCCGAGGTGGCTGTTTCCAGGCCGGCCAGAATGCGCAGCAGGGTCGTTTTGCCGCAGCCGCTGGGGCCGACGATGCACAGGAACTCCCCTTCCCGGATGGTCATGGTCACCTCTTCAATGGCCACCACCCAACGTTTTCTGGTTTTAAAGCGTTTGCCCAGCCCTTCAATGATCACTTTGGCCGGCGCCCGGGAAGCCTCCACCACGCGCAGCATGTTCTTTTCGCCCGCCGCTACTGCTTCCATGGCACAATCCACCTTTCAATTTCATTCAAGATGACATTGAATATATAGCCCAGCAGGGAGATCATGATAAAGGCGACAAACATTTTGTTCAGATCGAAGATGTCATAGGACTCCCAGATCAGGTAGCCGATGCCCTGGTTGGCGCCGTTCATTTCGGCGGCCACAATCAGCAGCAGGGCCATACCCATACCCAGGTTCAAGCCGGTGAAAATCAAAGGCAATGCGCCGGGCAGGGCCACCGTCAGGTAGTAGTCCTTGCGGCTGGCTCCGAAGTTTCTGGCCACATCCAGGTAAATTTTATCCAGGTTGATCACGCCGGCCACTGTATTGATCAGCACCAGGAAAAAGGTGCCGGTGGCGATGGTGACAATCTTCTGCATGTCCCCCAGGCCCAGGATGAGCATGAACAGCGGCATCAGGGCCAGTTTGGGGATTGGATAGGTGGCCGCCACCAGCGGTTCCAAAAGCAGCCGTACCGGCTTGAATAAACCCATGCTCAAACCGATGATCAGCCCCGGAATGGTACCCAGCACGAACCCGCCCAGGATGCGGTACAGGCTGACGCTTAAATCGGCCCATAATTCACCGCTGATGATCATGTGGTACATGGTGACCAGGATGGCGCTCGGCGGCGGGAAAAAGCGCATATCCAGGACGTTGGTGCGGGAGAGCACTTCCCAGATGACCAGGAAGATTACCGGTGAGATAAAGGATAAAAACCTCTGGCGCACCGAATCCTCCATTTCGGTCCAGGATTTTTTTTCCGGGTTGTCTGCAACCTGGACGGACGGCAGCATTTCGCTTTCATTATTCATGCCGTTTGCCGGGTCAAGCCGGTATGAAAACCGGATTCACCCTCCTCCTTTCCCATGCGGTTTTGTTGATACGACAAACCTTCGTGAAGTAAACCTCCGGGCTTGTCCCCGGGGAGGTTATGCGCATCCGGAGCTGAAACGTCCGGTCTGTCAACCGGCCGAAGCCGGGTGCGGCCCCCGCCGGCCGGTTGACTGCCCGTGGATATGCCCGGCCGGGCATATCCGGTGATCAATCAAAATAGCGGTATTGACGTCTTACGCGGGCTTCTTGTATTTACCCAGCTTTTGCACCGCATAATTGGCAAAAGAGGGATCCACCAGTTGATCGACATCGGCCGCCTTTTTCACCAGGCCCTGCTGCATGTACCAGTTCTGATCGTGGACCACGCCCGCTTTCGGAATCACGCCGTCCGGATCCAGTCCCGGCGGGTGCATGGTTACCATCACTTTCGGATCATGCAGGAAGGTTTTCTGGCACAGGATGTTCACAATCTTATCCCGGTCCTTGCTGCCGTAGACCAGGGCATCGTCGTACGCCCGCACGCCCTGCAGGTAGGCCACCATGAAGCGGTCGGCCAGATCCTTTTTGGCCGCAAATTGCGGGCTGTACATGACCACCGAGATTTCCTCCCCGGCGGCATAGTCGGAAGCGTCTTTCCACCAGCTTAAAATGCCCTGTTGCACGCCCTTGGTGATCAGTGGGTCGATCTGCATGCATCCGTCGGCGGAGTTGTTTGCCACCGCGGTGAGCATGTCGGGGAAGGAGTCCACCACCACCAACTGGACATCCTTGTCCGTCAAACCGCCTTTGGCCAGCGCCATATCCAGCAGCAGCTGATTGATTGAACCCTTGGAGGCAATGGCGATGCGCAGCCCTTTCAGATCCTTGTAGTCTTTGATTTTCGGCGCCAGCTCCTTTTTCAGCGCCAGTTCGAAGTAGCCCCGGCCGGGAATGTTGGTGCCGCCGTCGGCCACCAGCTTGATGCCGATGCCTTTGGCCGACGCGTTGAACAGGTTGGCCGCAATGATGCCCCGGGAAACGTCCACCTGGCCGGAAGCCAGGGAGGTCAATTCGTCGGCTCCGGAATTGAAATGTACGAAGTTGATTTTAATTCCCTGTTGTTTGAAAAAGCCCAGCTGATCGCCCAGAATGACACCCGCTTCACCCACCGAGTCGTCAAAGGCCACATTCACCGTTTGCAGCTGGCCGGCGGCCTGTCCACCCGCTTGACCGGACTGATTACCCTTTCCCTGTCCACACCCGGCCAGAGCCAGCACCAGGATCAGCAACGCTGCCACCGTCATGGCGATTGTCTTCTTTTTCACTCCTTTACCTCCTTCACAATGTATGCTTCGTGTCCGGTGCTTGGAACCATGAAGAAACATTTTCGAGCCCGTACGCCGTTTTGGATTAATATCCCACCTCCCCGCCCGTCACTGACCAAGGAAAGTATTCCAATAATTTACAGCCGAATTAAAATAAAAAGACCCGCCCTACAGGGGGTCCCCGACTAACCCATGTGATTATAGATGGTAAAAATATTCAGTTGCAGAATCTTTGAAAGATTCTTGAATGTATTACTTCGACATCAATTATATTTTTCCTGCGGATGACAATAATTTTTCTTTGCCCTGCCGGCACAATCAGGCGGTTTGAATGGTTCCGCCCCCATCCCGGCAAAAAATAAACGCCTTTTAGCGGAAACATTTCCGTTAAAAAGCGTCGTCGCTTACGATACAACTCTGGGTCAATCAAGGCCGGCACCGGAATGCACCGCCGGAAGCGGTAATTGGATCTGCTCAACCCGTGCTGCGGCAGCCGTTCAACCGGCGCCGCGCCCGGGGCAGGTCCCGGGGTTCCAGGCTGGCGCCCGGCGTCTGAAAAAGCCCGGCCACTCCCGCCGGCTCCGTTCCAGTTTCCCGGCAGAGACCGCATTGATGACAGTGGCTGATTTTATCCTCCGGCTCGGTATAGGTGCAGATCACCCCTTCGTAGTTGCGCAGGACCACCTGCCGGTCGGACATGGAAATCAGATACTGGGGCATGACTGGAATCTTGCCGCCGCCGCCGGGAGCGTCGATGACATAGGTGGGCACGGCGAAACCGGAGGTGTGCCCGCGCAGGTGCTCCATGATTTCCAGTCCCTTACCCACGGAGGTACGGAAATGTTCAATGCCCCGGGACAAATCGCACTGGTAGATGTAATAGGGCCGCACACGCATGGCCACCAGTTGCCGCACCAGCTTTTTCATGATCTGCGGACAGTCGTTCACCCCTTTGAGCAGCACCGACTGGTTGCCCAGGGGAATGCCCGCGTCGGCCAGCATGGCGCAGGCGCGCCGGGACAACGGGGTGATTTCCCCGGGATGATTGAAGTGCGTATTGATCCACAGGGGGTGGTATTTTTTCAACATGGCGCACAGTTCCGGGGTGATGCGCTGGGGCAGCACCACCGGCGTGCGGGTGCCGATGCGGATGATTTCCACGTGCGGAATTTCCCGCAGGCTTTTCAAAATGTACTCCAGGCGCATTTCGGACATGGTCAGCGGGTCGCCGCCGGAAAGGAGCACATCCCGCACCGCCGGCGTACGCCGGATGTACTCCAGACCCTGCTCAACCTGCTCCAGAGGCATGGGCTGGTCCGTCTGCCCGGCCAGGCGCCGGCGGGTGCAATGGCGGCAGTACATGGCGCATTGATCGGTGATCAAAAAGAGCACCCGGTCGGGATAACGGTGGGTCAGTCCCTTTACCGGCGCATCCGTGTCCTCGCTCAATGGATCGGCCAGATCGCTTGCCGCCCGGTGCAATTCCAAAGTGGTGGGCACGGCCTGACGGCGCACCGGACAGGCTGGATCATCCGGGTCCATCAACGTAGCATAATAGGGTGTGACGGCCATGCGCAGGCTCTGCAGGCACCGGCCGATTCCTTCCTGTTCTTCCGGCGTTAGATTAATTACTTCTTTCAATTCTTCCACTGTGGTCAGACGGTGGCTGATCTGCCAGTGCCAGTCCTGCCACTCTGTTTCGCCGACACCGGCCCAACGGGGAATTTCTTTATAATCACGCATGAATGACGCCTCCTCGCAGCAAACCGTGATGCTGGCATCTTTAACCTGCAAAGAGTCGCAAGGATCATGCCATTAATAAACCCGGCCGGAACCGGGTTTGACCGGGCAGGTGCCCGTTTTTGGGCGCTGAAAATAAGGCGGCGCCGGTTTTTGGCGTTTCCTCCCGAACCGGAAAACCAGGCCCGGCGCGGCGATGTTCACTTCAGACCGTAGCTTTTCAGTTTGTACTGCAGTGTCTGCCGGGGAATTCCCAGTTGGCGCGCCGCTCCGGCCACATTGCCGCTCGCTCCGGCCATCGCCGCCACGATTAAGCGCTTCTCCAGCCTTGCCACCGCTTCGGGCATGGAAAGAACGCTTTCCTCACCGCCGGTCGCTTCCGGCCGGAGAAACCCGCCCGCCGTGCCGGAACCGGGGACTCCGCCGGGCGGGACAACCCGGCCGCAGGTTATTTCCGGCGGCAGGTGTTCCGGCCGGATCTCGCCGGTCTCCAGTAAATTGAGTATGCCCTCGATCAGATGTTTGAGCTGCCGCACATTGCCCGGCCAGTCGTAGCACTCCAGGCGGGCCATAGCTTCCGGGGCAATGCCGGCCGCCGGTATATTCAGCTTGTCACTGAACTGCTTGATAAAATAACGGGCCAAAAGGGGAATATCCTCCCGCCGCTCCCGCAGGGGGGGGACTGTCAGGGAAATCACATTCAGGCGGTAGAACAAGTCCGGCCGGATCTGTCCGGCGGCCAGCGCCCGGGCCGGCAATATGTTGCTGGCTACAATGATGCGTACATCCACCGGGCGGTTTTTGCCGTCCCCCACCCGGCGCACATAACCGTCCTCCAGGGCGCGCAGCAGTTTGGCCTGCAGCTCCAGGTCGGCCGAATTGATTTCATCCAGGAACAAGGTGCCCCCGCTGGCCAGTTCGAACAGGCCGGGACGGTTTTCCGCCCCGGTGAAACTCCCCTTGACCGTACCGAAAAGAATGCCCTCCAGCAGGGTGGCCGGCAGGGCGGCGCAGTTCTGAGTGATAAACGGTCCGTGGCGGCGCGGGCCGGCGTTATGTATGGCATGCACCAGCAGTTCCTTGCCGGTACCCGTCTCGCCGTAAATAAAAACGGGCGCACCGCTCCTGGCCGCGCGCAGGCCAAATTGTTTCAGCTGTCTGACGGCACCGCTTTCACCGATAATTTGCTCGAAATCATATTTGGCGGCGCCGGGTTCAACCGCTTTTTCCGCCGCCCGTCCCTGGCGGTAAAGCTCCACCTGCAGATCCAGCAGTTTGTCGGCCATCTCCTGCACCTGGGTGACGTCGTAGGAGATCTCGGCCGCCCCGGCCGGCTTTCCGTCCACAAGCACCGGAATGGTGGAATTCAAGGTGACAATTTTCTTGCCCCGGAAGTTGTAAAATACCTGCCGGCGGTTGTATACCGGCCGGCCGGTGCGCAATACTTCCAAAATGGTGCTGCTTTCAGCCGTCAGGGAGGGAAAGACAGCCAAAACATGCCGGCCGATCACTTCCTCCGGATGCAGGCCGTCCAGCCCGGCAGCCTTTTGATTATAGAAAATGCTGATCCCCCGGGTATCCACAATATGAATGCCGATATCCACCGCATTGATGACCTTGCTGATGATCTCGAGGATCTCCACCGGTTTTTCGCTCTGGTTGGCGGTCATGGCTCTCCCCCTGCACTATGCAAGCTATCACCGGCCGCATAATTGATTTTGTTTGTCACTTTATTGTAAACTGGAAGCGGCCTGTATAAGATGTACCCGGTAATACCGGATACCGGCGGTATCGACGGAAGACGGCAAATAATTGGCCGGCGAAGTCTGCTTCTGTGGTATAATATTCCTGTGTGTACACCGGCTGCCCGGCCAACCGAACGATTTCACGTCTACACTATACATTATAACACGGCCGGGGCCGGACATGACGGCTGCCGCGGCCGTGTTTTTCCCCTTTCCCGCACCGGCACGGGCCTGTTTTGCTTATTTTTTGCTTGCGGAAGAATATTTGACGTTCAGGAGGTTGGATGAAATGAATTGGCAGTTTGGCGCCGGACTTCTGCTCGGCCTGGCTTTAATGGCTTATCTCTTCTACGCCCTGATTAAACCGGAAAAGTTTTAAGCTTTAAGGAGCGGGGAAACCGATGCGGTCATTCTTGGAGGTTCTTTTGCTTGCGGCCCTGATTATAATCATCTCTCCCATGCTGGGCGGTTACATTTACCTGGTTCACCGGGGGGAAAAGGTATTCCTGACCCCCGTCCTGGGTTGGCTGGAAAGATTGATTTACCGCCTGGGCGGCATCTCCCCGCAAAAGGAAATGCGTTGGGGAACGTACGCCGGGGCGGTGCTTGTTTTCAACCTGACCGGGCTGGTGGTTTTCTATCTGGTGGAACGCCTGCAGGGTGTGCTGCCGCTAAACCCGCAGCACCTGCCGGCCATGCACCCCCTGCTGGCCCTGAACACGGCTGTGAGTTTTGTCACCAATACCAACTGGCAGGCCTACAGCCCGGAGCAGACCATGAGCTACCTCACTGAAATGCTTGCGCCTACGGTACAAAACTTTCTTTCCGCCGCCAGCGGCCTGGCTGTAGCGATCGCCCTGATCCGCGGCCTGACCAGGCGGGAAGCCGGTACGGTGGGCAATTTTTGGGTGGATCTGGTGCGTTCGGTGGTTTATATCCTGCTGCCCTTTTCCCTGGCGCTGGCCGTGCTGCTGGTTTCCCAGGGGGTAATTCAGAACTTCTCCCCCTACCTGACCGTTCATACGCTGGAAGGCGTCCGTCAGACCCTGGCCATGGGACCGGCAGCCTCCCAGGAAGCCATCAAGGAGTTCGGCACCAACGGCGGGGGAATTTTTAACGCCAATTCCGCCCACCCGTTCGAAAACCCCACCCCTTTGACTAATTTTATTGAAATGCTGGCCATGCTGGCCATTCCAGCCGCGCTCGTTCACACCTTCGGGCGCATGGCCCGCAATACCCGCCAGGGATGGGCCGTCTTTTTCGCCATGCTCATTCTTTTTCTGGCCGGCGCCGCCGGAGCGATTACCGCCGAACAGGCGGGCAATCCCTTGTTCACCCGCCTGGGCGTCAATCAGACCGCCTCCGGCCTGCAGGCGGGAGGCAATATGGAAGGCAAGGAGGTGCGCTTCGGCCCCGCCGGCTCCGCCCTTTTTGCCGAAACCACCTCCGCCGCCGCCTGCGGCGCGGTGGACAGCATGCATGACAGTTTCACACCGCTCGGCGGCATGGTCCCCCTGTTGAATATCGCCCTGGGCGAAGTGATTTTCGGCGGCGTGGGGGCGGGGCTTTACGGCATGCTCACATTCGTACTGCTGGCTGTCTTCATTGCCGGCCTGATGGTCGGCCGGACACCGGAATACCTGGGTAAAAAGGTTGAAAGCAGGGAAATTAAAATGGCCATGCTGGCGGTTCTGGTCATGCCGGTGCTCATCCTGACCCTGACCGCCCTGGCGGTTGTTTGCGGTCCCGGCCTGGCCGGCATCGCCAATAAGGGACCCCACGGACTGAGTGAAATCATGTACGCTTATGCTTCCGCCGCCGGCAACAACGGCAGTGCCTTCGAAGGTTTAAATGCGGCAGCGCCGTTTTATTTGATCACCACCGCCCTGGCCATGCTTTTGGGCCGCTTCCTGCCCATCATCGCCGTGCTGGCCATCGCCGGCTCGATGGTGGAAAAGGTGCCCGTTCCACCCGGACCGGGCACTTTCCCCACCGACGGCCCGCTTTTTGTGGGGCTGCTGGTGGGCGTAATCCTGATCGTCGGCGCACTGACCTTTTTCCCGGCGCTTGTGCTGGGACCGGTTGCCGAGCACCTGCTCATGACCGGCGGCAAATTATTTTAACTGGAGGGGGAACAATGGCCCGTAAAGAAACGGTTTCTTTCCAGGACCCCGCGCTGGCCCGCCGGGCGCTGGCGGACGCCTTTCGCAAGCTTAATCCCCGCTGGATGTGGCACAGTCCGGTCATGTTCGTGGTGGAAGTGGTGGCCGCCCTGACCACGCTCATTTTTCTGCAGCATCTATTCAGCGGAAGTTTTGGCGCTCTGTCTTTTGACGGACAAATTGCCCTCTGGCTCTGGTTTACCGTTCTCTTCGCCAACTTTTCCGAAGCCATGGCCGAGGGACGTGGCCGGGCGCAGGCCGCCGCCCTGCGCCAAACCAGAACGGAAACCACGGCCAAACTCCTGCCGGACGGACAGACGGTTCCGGTAACTGTGCCGGCGACCCAACTGCGCAAGGGGGATGTAGTGCTGGTGGAAGCCGGCGACGTGATTCCCGGCGACGGCGAAGTGGTGGAAGGCATCGCTTCCGTGGACGAGTCGTCCATCACCGGCGAATCCGCACCGGTGATCCGTGAGTCGGGCGGCGACCGCAGTGCGGTTACCGGCGGCACCCGGGTACTTTCCGACTCGATCAAGGTGCGTATCACCGCCGACCCGGGCAATACTTTTCTGGATCATATGATTCGTCTGGTGGAAGGAGCTTCCCGTCAAAAAACGCCCAATGAACTGGCCCTGTTTATCCTGCTGGCCGGTTTGACCATTATCTTCCTGCTGGTGGTGATGACGCTGGAACCGCTGGGCCTGTACAGCGGCACCACGGTTTCCCCGGTCACTATGGCCGCCCTGCTGGTCTGCCTGATCCCCACCACCATCGGCGGCCTGCTGCCGGCCATCGGCATTGCCGGCATGAACCGGCTGGTGCAGCACAATGTGCTGGCCAAATCCGGCCGGGCGGTGGAGGCGGCCGGTGATGTGGATGTGCTGCTGCTGGACAAAACCGGCACCATCACCATGGGCAACCGTGTGGCCACAGCATTCATTCCCGTTGGCGGCGCTTCCGAGGAAGAACTGGCCGGCCGGGCGCAGCTGGCTTCGCTGAGCGATGAAACACCGGAAGGACGTTCGGTGGTTGTCCTGGCCAAAAAATACGGCTTCCGGGAACGGGACTTCGGCAGTGAGGAAGTCAGGTTCATTCCTTTTTCCGCCAACACGCGCATGAGCGGCATCGATCTGGGAGAGCGGCAAATCCGCAAGGGCGCCGCCGGGGCAATCATCCGCATGGTGCAGGAACAAGGGGGGGAAGTCCCGGCGGAGCTGGTGCAAAAAGTGCGGGAAATCGCTGACGCCGGCGGCACGCCGCTGGTGGTGGCGGAGAATAAATCGGTGTACGGTGTGATTTACCTGAAAGATGTGGTCAAGGGCGGCATAACGGAACGGTTTGCCCGCATGCGGGCGATGGGCATCAAAACGGTGATGATCACCGGGGACAACCCGTTGACCGCCCGGGCCATCGCCAGGGAAGCCGGGGTGGATGACTTCCTGGCCGAAGCCACGCCGGAAGCCAAAATGGAACGGATTAAAAATGAGCAGTCCGAGGGCAAAATGGTGGCCATGACCGGTGACGGCACCAATGACGCGCCGGCCCTGGCCCAGGCCGATGTGGGCGTGGCCATGAACAGCGGCACTGCGGCCGCAAAGGAAGCCGGCAATATGGTGGACCTGGACTCCAACCCGACCAAACTGATTGAAATTGTGGAAGTGGGCAAACAGCTGCTCATGACCCGGGGTTCGCTGACTACCTTCAGCATCGCCAACGATGTGGCCAAATATTTCGCCATTCTGCCGGCCATGTTCACAATCAGCTTCCCCCAACTGCAGGCGCTGAACATCATGGGCCTGTCCACACCGCAAAGTGCCATCTTATCCGCTGTTATTTTCAACGCCCTGATCATCATCGCCCTGATTCCCCTGGCCTTGAAGGGAGTCGGCTACCGGCCGGCCGGGGCGGCCGGCATTCTGCGCCGCAACCTGTTCCTTTACGGCCTGGGCGGACTGCTGGTCCCCTTTATCGGCATCAAGCTGCTGGACCGGCTGGTGGTCTGGCTGCACCTGGTATGAGATAGCAATGGAGGAGCCTTGAATGACGCGCACAATCATGCAATCGCTGCGTTTGATACTGGTGCTGACCCTGCTTGCCGGCCTGCTTTACCCGCTGGCGGTCACCGGCCTGGCCAGCGCCTTTTTCCCCGCCCGGGCCGCCGGCAGCCTGGTTGTCCAAAACGGACGGGTGGCCGGCTCCCGGCTGATCGGCCAGGAATTCAATTCGCCCCGCTACTTTCACGGCCGGCCCTCCGCCGCGGGCGGGGGATACGACGCCGCCGCCTCCGGAGGCGCCAATGCCGGTCCCACCAGCAACGCCCTGCTCAACAGCGTGCGTGCCAATCTGTCCCGGGTGGAAAAACAAAACCCGGGCGTCACGCCGGGAACGGTGCCGGTGGATCTGGTCACCGTTTCGGCCAGCGGCCTGGACCCGGACATCAGCCCGGCCGCCGCCCTGCTGCAGGTTCCCCGGGTGGCGGCCGCCCGGGGCCTTCCGGAAGACAAAGTCAAGGCGCTGGTCATGGCGTGCATCAAAGGACGGCAGTTGGGCCTGCTGGGCGAACCAAGGGTAAATGTCCTCGAGCTGAATCTGGCCCTGGACCGGCTGCCCGGTTAGCGGCATGTTTTTTACAAGCGCACCGGACGGGGTACCTCTCCGCGGGGCGGGGCAATCAAGTGGAGATCCAGGTCGCGGGCTTCCCGGAGCAAACTGTCGATAATACTCCCCCGGAGCAGTTTCTGCCAGCCGTTCCGCTCCGAATGGCCCAGGAAAAGCTGACGGCTGTCCAGTTCCCGGGCCAGCATGAGCAAAGCGACGGCCACATCCCGGTCCCGGCCCACCTGTCTTTCCAAAAAGGATACGCCCATGGTCTGACAAAGTGTTTTTATATAAGTGTAAACACGTTCTTCAGCCGGGGAACGCATCTGCCCGGTGTTGAAATAGGCCACAAAAAGGTTGCTTTTCAAGCCGTACGCCAGACGGAAACCACGCCGGATCAGACGTTCGGCCGCCGGGCGCAAATTTACGGCCACCAGAATATTGCCGTCGTAACTTACCGTATGCTTGTTTTTTTCAACCTGCCTGTCCAGGTGACCGGCCACCCGGCGCAGGGCCAGTTCGCGCAGGGCGGTCAGGTTGGCGGGCTGAAAAAAGTTGGCCATTGCCTGTTCGGCTTTTCCCGGCGGGTAAACCTTACCTTCCTCCAGGCGCAAGAGCAGCGCACTGGGCGCGAGATCCACCAGCACCACCTCGCGGGCCAGATCCAGCACCCAATCGGGGACGGTTTCCCGCACCTTGACACCGGTCGCCTCTTCCACCACATCGTTCAAGCTTTCCAGGTGCTGTACGTTCAAAGTGGTATACACATCAATGCCGGCGCGCATGATTTCCAGCACATCCTGATAGCGCTTGGCGTTTTTAACCCCGGGAATATTGGTATGAGCCAGTTCGTCTATCAGCACCAGCTGCGGCCGGCGTTTCAGCACCGCATCCAGATCCAGTTCATCGAAATTCCGCCCCCGGTAGACCACTTCCCGGCGCGGCAGCACTTCCAGGGCGCCGATTTGGGCGCAGGTTTCATCCCGGCCGTGTGTTTCTATATAACCGGCAACCACATCCAACCCCTTTTCCAGCAATTCGTTGCCGTCAACCAGCATCCGGTAGGTTTTGCCCACCCCGGCCGCCATGCCCAGATAAACTTTCAATCGTCCGGGCAAATTACGCGCACAAACCGGCAAGGCTTCCGTGCCGCCGGGTTTATGCGCCGGTTTTTCCCCCGCCGGTTTACCGGAAAAAGCCCGCCGGTTGGCCACCACCAGTACATCTATATGCCGGTTGCGATGCAGGATGGCGCTTAAAACCGAACCGCGCCAAAATTCCTCCCAGCGGCTGCGCGCCGAGTGGCCGACCACCAGACGGGTGATCTTCTTTTCCCGGATTATTTCAGCCAACTTGTCCGGTACTTCCTTCTCTTCATCCAGTTCCACTTCGATAAAGACACCGTTTACCGGTTTGGTCACCGCTTCGATATACTCGCGCGGCAATCTGGTCACTTCCTCCCCCCGGTGGTAAACCGGCGCGTGCAACTGCACGACCATCAGTGAACCCTGCAGGCCGTGGGCCAGATTGACTCCGGCACGCAGCAAACGCTCCAGGTTGAAGGGGGAATGCACGGAAACCAGAATATGCTCGCGCACCCCGGAAGGAGCGAGCAAACCCCTCCTGGCCCGGTACAGCTCAAGCCATTCATCCACCTGGTCGGCCATCTGGTGCAGGGCAATTTGCCGCAGGGCGGCGAAATTGGTGGAAGCCAGGTACTGACGCACAGCCCGGCCCAGGTTGTGCCGCCTTTCAAACGGGGCGGGCGCCTCTCTTTCTGCCAATTCCTCTTCCGTAACGTCGATCAGTTCCAGTTCGTCGGCCCGGCGGACAAATGCATCCGGCACCACTTCCTCCACCCGTTTTCCTGTAATCTCCTTGATTAACGGCTGCATCCCTTCCAGCTGTTCCACATCCACCGTGGCCAAAACATCAATACCCTCATCCAGGATCCGTTCCACCTGCTGCCAGCGGTATAATTGCCCGTCCAACGCCGCCCGGTGGGCCAAATCGTCAATCAGTACCACCTGCGGCCGGCGTTTGATTACCGCCGCCACATCCAGTTCCGCTTCCCCGGACGCCGTGTCCGGCAGCGGCAGGCGTTCCAGACGGCATTCCGGCCGCGCCGTCTCCTCTTCGCCGCACTGCGCCACGCCCACCACCACATCGGTGCCGCTACGGGACATTTCCGTCCCCTCCTCCAGCAAGCGGGAAGTTTTGCCCGCCCCTCTGGCCACACCGAGCAATATTTTCAAACGTCCGGTTTTTTTAATCCCGTTGCGCATAAAAAGGCCTCCATGAAAATGGTCCGGCATAGTCCGCTGATCAAAATAATCCTGCCCCGGCCAGGCCGTATAAAATATCATCTGGCCGGACGCGGCAATAAATTCGCAAATTAAAGTCCCGCTTTAAAAAAAAGCATTCTGCCGTGCGCCAAGCGCTTAAATTTATTATTTGCCTTACGGGGGCTGAAATCAACCGCATTTATGCCCGGTTAATCTTTGACTGCAGACAGATAGGAACCTAGAATGGTGATGTGTCTTTACCAACATAATAACCCCAGGCAACGCCTAATTCGTGCAGAAGCGGGGGACCCAATTCCCGGGGCGAACCGGTTTTTACCGCAGGGCTACCCTTGGCCCGAGCCCGTCAGCTAACCCCGCCGGCGTCAAAGGGGAAGGCGGCAGCCTTCAGACCGGTTTTGCTTTGAACCGGTGGGCGGGCCGGGGGTCTTTTTATGTCCAAAAGAGGGGTAAATTAGATGTTCAGAACCTTGAAAAGAATACTTATCGGCGCACCCCTGCACAGCGAGTACCTGGTCAGGGAAAAACTTCCCAAATGGAAGGCGCTGGCCATCTTTTCTTCGGACGCTCTTTCCTCGGTGGCTTACGGCCCGGAACAAATCATTATCGTACTCATGGCCGCCGGCACATTCCTTTACGGATATGCGGGCCCGATTGCGCTGGCCATCCTGGCCCTGCTGGCGGTCGTCGCCATTTCCTACGCCCAGGTGGCCCGGGCCAACCCGGGCGGCGGCGGTTCCTATTCGGTGGCCAGAAATAATCTGGGCGAAACGGTGGCCCTGCTGGCCGCCGCCTCCCTGTTCATTGATTATACCCTGACTGTGGCGGTAAGTATATCGTCCGGTACTGACGCCATTGTATCCGCTTTTCCCCTGCTCATTCCCTACCACATCGCGATTGATCTGGGTGTGCTTTTCGGCGTGCTGATGCTGATCAACCTGCGCGGTGTGCGCGAATCGTCAACGGTTTTTGTTTTTCCCACATACAGCTTTATAATCGGCATCATCATCATGATCGGCATCGGACTGTACCTGGTTTTCACCGGTCGCCAGCCGGCAATCCCCGCCGCTTCCTTGCAATTCGCCTGGAGCGGGCCGGCCCTGTTCGTCATTTTACGCGCCTTTGCCAGCGGCTGCAGTTCCATGACCGGAGTGGAGGCTATTTCCAATGGCGTGCCCATGTTCAAACCGCCGGAAGTGAGCAATGCCCGTAAGACAACTTTTATTATGGCCCTGGTGCTGGGCGTGATGTTTGGCGGCATCGCCTTTTTAATCCTGCACTATCATTTTTTGCCCCAACCAAATCAAACCATGCTCTCGCAGTTGGCCGGCTCCGTCCTGGGTCACAGTTGGGGCTATTATTACATTCAAATCACCACCATGCTGATCCTCTATCTTGCCGCCAACACCTCTTATAACGGTCTGCCGCCCCTGCTGTCCCTGCTGGCCCGGGACGGCTACATGCCGCGTTACCTGGCTGCCCGGGGCGACCGGTTGGTGTTTTCCAGCGGCATTGTGCTGCTTTCAGTGGTGTCGGCGGTCTTTATCATAGCCTTTCAGGGCAGCACCGATCATCTGATCGCATTGTACGCCCTGGGTGTATTCATTTCCTTCACCATCGCCCAAACCGGCATGGTCATCCACTGGCGGCGTGAAAAAGGCACCGGTTGGCATTTCCGCGCCTTGATCAACACCATCGGCGCCGTAACCACCGCTGTTGTCGTGGTGATCATCGCCATCACCAAATTCATCTACGGCGCCTGGCTGGTGGCCATCCTGATTCCCCTGCTCATCGCCACATTTAAAACGATTCACCAGCATTACCTGAACATGCGGGAGCAGTTGCGGCTGCCACGGGAAAGCTACGGCGGCGGCAGTTGGAAGCAGGCCCCGGGGCGCAATCTTGTCCTGGTGCCCATTGCCGGCGTAAACCGGGTGGTGGAAAATACACTGACCTATGCCAAGATGATTTCCCCTCACGTCACCGCCCTGTATGTCGGCGCCGAAGAAGCCGGCATCCAGGAAATACGCGAGAAGTGGCAGCGCTGGAAAACGGATATCGAGCTGATTGTACGCTATTCGCCGTACCGGACCATTTTGGAACCGGTAGTTGATTATGTTGATCAAATGCGCCGGGAACGCCAACCGGGCGACTTCATCACCGTCCTGATTCCGGAATTCGAAACCCGCAAATGGTGGCACCGCCTGCTGCACAACCAAACCGGCTGGTTTTTGCGCACTTACTTCATCTTCCACCAGGATGTGGTGGTCAGTGTGGTGCCATTCCGGCTCCAGAAATAACACCATAAAGATACCTGGAAAATGCCCCGCCCGGGTGCAATGCCACATGCTCTCAAGCGGGGTATTGTCACTGGTAAGGAGCTGTCCCCGTCTGGTTGTTTCGAGGCGCCAGCCCATATCGTCCGGCATAGTTTCCGGATACAGTGAAATATAAAGAGCCCCCGGATGCAATCCGGGGGCTCTAAAAAATATTGCAGCGGCGA